>CAZLCS010000009.1:0-144086 GCA_964557955.1 uncultured Syntrophobacteraceae bacterium | reverse complement strand
TTTCGTTTTTCTCATTTTGTCTGCAAATTTTTCTCATTTTGTCTGCAAATTTACACTTGTGTTTTCACTGTTGTTGGCATAAGGAGAGGTGACCGCCGGCCTTGCGGCCCCGAAAATCATGGAGGCGAGGCGGTCCCGCGGTTCGAGGCGTGGCGTGTGTTGCCCGCGATGGTTTCCCGCAAGGACGCTGACGTGTCATGAAGAAGCCACATGAAGGGAAACGAAGGTCGCGGTGAAAGCAGGTCAAATCTGAAGATTCAGCACGGAGCATCGCTTGATGGAAGCATTCCTCAATCCTCGATCGGTCGTTCTCATTGGTGTTTCCCGGCAGAGCGGCCCGGGGGCCTACAACAACCTGGAGATGATGCTGCGCTATGGCTATGGCGGAACGATTCATCTCGTTCACCCCAAAGTGGAGGAAATCCTTGGGCATCGCACGTTCTCCCGAGTAGCGGACCTCCCCGAAACACCGGATTTGGCTGTCATATCTGTTGGCCGTGACCGGGTCCTGCCGGTTTTCAGGGAATGCGCGGAGAGGGGCATCCGAAATGTCATCGTGATCAGCCAGGGCTTTTCTGACGCCGATCAAGCGGGCGCAGCCCTGCAGGAGCAACTGGTGACCATCGCCCGTGAGCATGGAGTTCGGGTGTTGGGACCGAACACGATGGGCGTTTTGAATGGCTTTGCACATTTCAGCACTGGTTTTGTGGATATTGCCCAGGATCCGTCCCCACCTCCGTTGACCATGGTGGCTCAATCCGGGGTGTTTCAGGTGGGTTATGAGAGCTTCACTCATCGCATGGGCAAGGCCGTCGACGTGGGCAACGGATGTGACATCGACTTCGTGGACGTCCTGGAATACCTGGAGAGGGACCCTGAGACCCGGATTATCTTCATCCACATGGAGGGGTTGAAGCGTGGCCGGGAGTTTCTCAATGTGGCGGCACGTATCGCCCGCGTCAAGCCGATCATCATCCTGAAGACCGGCCGGAGTGCGGCAGGCGCCGAGGCCGCCCTTTCTCACACGGGCTCCCTGGTGGGGGAGGATGCGGTGATCGATGCGGCATTTCGACGCGCCGGGCTCATTCGTGTCCGCAACATGATCGAGCTCAAGGCCGTATGCCGGGCCTTTCTCCATTTCAACACCATGAACGGGCCGAGGATCGGCGTCGTGACGGCCACGGGAGCCTGTGGGATCATGACGGCGGACGCCTGTGAGGATTATGGGCTGGAGCTGGCGCCGTTCCCGGAAGCCATCCGCGATGGGCTCGAAAACCGACATATCGCCTGGCACAGGCTGCGCAATCCCGTTGACCTCTGGCCCCTGGGCATGGTCTCGGGCTCCTTCACCTCCGTCCTGAAGCAGGCTGTGAAGGGGCTGCTGGCTGACGAAAACGTGGATGCGGTCCTGGGCATTGCTCCGGCCATGGCCTCTCCCCTTCACCGGGATCTGGACATGGTGGGTGCTGCCAAAGAGATCAATCGGGACAATCCCAGCGGCAAGCCCGTGGCCCTCTGGCTTTACGGAGGAGATCAGGGAGCGCAGTCGGCAGCGCTCGAAGGCGAGACCGGAGTGGCCTGCTTCGACAGCATTGACGAGGCGCTGATGGGGCTCTCCGCTCTCCTGCGCCGGGGGCAGTTCCAGGCACTGCCTTGCGAGGAGCAGATCCTCTTCCCGCCGCCTGCGTCTCCCGTATCCAGGCCGGTGGCTCTCCCGCCGGGGCGCGTCGTTCTGGGAGATGAGGCGGGGCCGCTCTTCAAGGCATACGGAGTTCCCACGGTTCCTGCGAAGTTGACGGAGGATGTGGATGCAGCGCTTGAGTTCGCTCGGAAAGCCGGTTTTCCCGTGGTTCTCAAGATTGTCTCGGAAGCGTGGATTCACAAGTCGGATCGAGGAGGCATCCGGCTGAATCTCCGGGATGAAGATGAACTGCGTCGTTCCTACGATGATTTGCTGAGCCACTTCCGCTCCGTGACTCCCTCCGCGATCCTGGATGGAATTCTTGTGCAGAAGCAGGCCCGGGGATTCGAAATCCTGATGGGTTTGAAAAAAGATCCGCAACTGGGGCCTGTTGTCGTCGTGGGCATGGGTGGAATCTACACGGAGGTTTTCCGGGATGTGGCCAGAGGAGTGGCCCCTCTCTCACGCTTTGATGCACGCAAGATGCTCCAGTCATTGCGGTGCTATCCGATCCTTTCAGGGATTCGCGGACAGCAGGGAGTGAATATCGGAGCCGTCGAAGACCTTTTGATCTCGCTATCCCGAATCGCCATGGACTATCCTGAAATCCAGGAAATGGACCTGAATCCTGTCCTGGCAGACCCGGTGGAGTGCTGGTGCGTGGACAGCCGTCTGGTGATCGAAGTCTGATGAAATGTGTAAGAATGCTTGAGATCATTTCGCAACTGTTGTAGATAACTCAAATTTTAAAGCGATTTCGAATGGATTTTACAGGGGCTGAGCATAAGTATGATTTTCGTATCCGGCAAACGGGAATTGAGTGCAGATCATCTGGAAAGTGAGGAACTGGAAGAGACTGCACCTTACTCGATCCGAGAAAGTGGGGTCTTTCAGAAGGAGCTCACTTCACCCCATTTCAGAAAGCCCTGGAGACATTCGCCCGAGGCCGGTGAAGTTCACCTGCGCGCCGTACCCTCGCCCGCTGAAGCTCAAGACCTGTTCACCGAAGCCGTCCGGGAATGCATCGCGCGCGGCGTTCAGCATTTCCTGAGGACTCAGGATCAGGAAGGCTACTGGTGGGCCGAGCTCGAATCCAACACCACCATCACGAGCGAATACATCATGCTGCATACGATTCTCGGGTCCCTGGACCCCCTTCGAAAGGCAGCCATGGTGAAGTATCTCCTGGAGCAGCAATGCTCCAACGGGGCGTGGGGGCTGTATTATGATGACGGTGGGGATCTCAGCACCACGGTGGAAACCTATTTTGCTCTGAAGCTGGCGGGAGAGGATCCCCGGTCTGAGCCGCTGACCAAGGCGAGAGAATTCATCCTTGAGAAGGGCGGCATCGAGGCGTCACGGGTCTTCACCAAGATCTGGCTGGGGCTCTTCGGGCAATACGGGTGGAATAAGATCCCTTCCATGCCGGTAGAGGTGGTGTTGCTCCCCGAGGATTTTGCCTTCAACATCTACGAGTTTTCGAGCTGGGCGCGAGGCACCATCGTCCCTCTTTCCATTGTCATGGCCCTGAGGCCAAGGTTCAAGCTGCCCAGGAATCTTCACATTCCCGAGCTTTATGTTTCCCGTGAGCATACAGCCCGAAAACGCAAACCGCTCACTCCCACCCATCGCCTTTTTCTCCTGATGGACAGGGTCGTCAAGCAGTATGAGCGTCGTCCCATTGCGTCGCTGCGCAGGAAAGCCATTGCAGCGGCCCTTGACTGGGTTCTGGATCACCAGGAGGAATCGGGAGACTGGGCCGGCATTCAACCTCCCATGGTGTACTCCATCCTGGCCCTCCATTTCCTGGGGTACCCCCTGGATCATCCTGCGGTTGCCAAGGGACTGCGCGCCATGGAGAATTTCTGCCTGGAAGATGAACAGGGGCTGCGGATGCAGTCCTGCATCTCGCCGGTTTGGGATACGGCGCTGACGGCACTGGCGCTTCTGGACTGCGGCGTGCCCCCCCATGAGCCTGCTCTGCAGAAGGCGGGGAAGTGGTTGATCGAAAAACAGGTACGGACGGGTGGGGACTGGCAGGTCAAAAACTGCTGTCCGCCGGGGGGATGGGCGTTCGAGTTCGTCAACAACAAGTACCCGGACGTGGATGATTCCGCGGTGGTGCTGGTGGCTCTGGAGCGGCTCAAGTCGGCCATTCCGAGCGAATGTGTGGAGCAATCCCTGTCCTGCGGGCTTGAATGGTGCCTCAGCATGCAATGTCAGAATGGCGGATGGGCGGCATTCGACAAAGAGAACACCATGATGATCCTCAACCGGATCCCCTTTGCCGACAACGAGGCCATGCTGGACTACCCGACGGCGGACGTGAGCGCCCGGGTCATCGAAGCCATGGGCACGATGGGGCATCCTCTGAGTCATCCGGCGGCCCGCCAGGGGATCGAATTCCTCCGAGAGCTCCAGGAGGCCGATGGTTCCTGGTGGGGAAGATGGGGCGTCAACTACATCTACGGCACCTGGTCCGTCCTGAGGGGGCTGAAGGCCATCGGTGAAGACCTGGGCGCGCCTTATGTCCAGGCGGCGCTTCAGTGGCTCAAGGCCCATCAAAATGAAGACGGAGGCTGGGGCGAGACCTGTGATTCCTATCGGGACCCCGCTTTGTGCGGGCAGGGACCCAGTACGGCATCACAGACGGCATGGGCCGTCATGGGCCTCATGGCGGGAGGAGAAGTGGACAGTCCCGAGGTGGCGAGGGGAATTCAATACCTCGTCCGCACCCAGCAGTCCGATGGCACCTGGGATGAGCCCTATTTCACGGGGACCGGGTTTCCCAACCATTTTTACATCCGTTACCATAACTACCGCAACTGCTTCCCTCTCATGGCCCTGGGCCAGTACCTCCAGAAGTGGACTGCCCTCTGACGGGAAGGGGTCCGGGTGGTGGTCCATTCCTTTCAATGCGCGCCCTCGTCCTGCCGTCGTTCTGGAGACGAACCAATTTCGTGGTGCGTGGGGTGACGCAGGAATTCATTGTTTGAACGGGGCGGATCTGGAACAAAAACGTGCCGACTGACGGGATCGCACCCCGCCGAGACACGGAAATGTGGCCCTCGATATTTCTCTCCTCCCTCCACAACACCGGGCTATTTTCTTCATAGTAATTTTTTATTCCTGTAATTCCCAGCCACTGCACAATCCCCTCTTCACATATCCCGCCTCTGGTACGAAGGTTGCTCAATACATTTCCTCGACGCGCCGAGCAAGGGCGCCGGGCGCGCGCCGCGATGCGGTCGAGTGGGTCAAGATTCCCTCTTGGAGGCAGGAAGCTCCCGATTCAGGGATCATGCGGCACGGCACGCCTGTTCAAATGTGAAACACTGGATGGAATTTTTCTGCTCAGGAAATTTTGGCTCCAATTCGGTGGGTATCCAAGGAGACATCATGTTCGGCAAGAGAAAGCGGCTCTGGAAAACGCCATCTCTCCAATCGAGCTACGACGCCGTCATCATCGGCGGCGGGTTGCACGGCCTGTCCACGGCCTACTTTCTGGCCTCGCGACACGGGATGACAAATGTCGCCGTCATCGAAAAAAAGTATGTCGGATTCGGCGGGTCCGGCCGGAACACGGCCATCGTCCGCGCCAATCAGCGGACCCAGGAGAACCTCCCCCTTTACAGGGAGGCCCTGGAGCTCTGGCCGGTCCTGACCCGGGAGCTCGACTTCAACCTCATGTTCTACAACTGCGGGAACCTCAACCTGGCCCACAGCGAAGCAGCCCTCAAGGCCATGCGGATCCAGGTGGCTTCAGCTCAGTATCATGGCATCGAGATCCACCTGGTGGATGCCAGAGAGTGCAAGAAGCTGGTGCCGCTTCTCGATATTTCGGACCGTCCCCGCTACCCCGTCACCGGCGGTATGTTCCATCCACCGGGTGGGATCGTCCGCCACGACGCCGTCGTGTGGGGCCTGGCCAAAGGGGCTTCCGGGCTCGGCGTTCACATCCACCAGGGCACTGAGGTGACCGGGATCGGAGTCCGAAGTGGCAGGGTCGTATCGGTGGAAACCGACCAGGGGAGGGTCTACACAACACGGGTTCTCAATGCCGCCGGCGGCTACTCGGCAGCTCTCTCCAGCCGATTCCTGGGTCTCCCCCTGCCCATCAGCCCGCTGACGATCCAGGCCATGGTGACCCAGCCCCTCAAGCCGCTCCTGGACCACGTGGTTTCCTCAGGGGCTTACCATGTCTACGCCAACCAGACCCTCAAGGGCGAGATCGCAACGGGGGCCCACATGGATCCCTGGCCCAACACCACGACGGGGACTTCAGCCCATTACATCAAGCACCAGGCCGAAGCCTTAACCGAGCTCATGCCGTGTCTCAAAGGGCTCAAATTCATGCGCACCTGGGCGGGCCTGGCGGACATGACCCCCGACATGGCCCCCATCATGGACGGCAACGATCCTGTGGAAGGCTACTACATGGACTGCGGCTGGGGCTATTTCGGATTCAAGTCGTCCACCGTGACGGGAAAATACATGGCGGAGTTCATGGCCACGGGTGAATGCCCGCCGATCTTGAAACCCTTCGGACTGAGGCGGTTCGAGCGGCATCAGCTCATGGGCGAGACGGCGGCCCTCATGGAATATTCGGCTAATAATTGACGACTGAAGCAGGGAGCAATGGAAATGAGTCTGAACATCACGTGTCCGATCTGCGGCAGGCGCAACGGATACGAATTCCGATACGGGGGTGAAGACAAGGGGCCGCGCCCGGACGAGACCGGCCTCACGCCGGAGGTCTGGTGCGACTACGTCCACATGAACCGAAGCACTGCGGGGATACAGCGTGAATGGTGGTTTCACCGGGATGGCTGCGGCCTCTGGTTTCGCATCGAGCGGGACACTCGAACGAATGTGCAGGTGGGAGAGGCGATCCCCACTCTCCTGGAGGAGGGAGCCGAATGAACCGTCTGCACCATCTCAAGACCTTGAAAATCGATCCCGGCGGGCGGCTGCCCCTGCATTACCGGGGCAGGGAATACACGGGCCTGGATGGCGACACGCTGGCCACGGCCCTGTTTGCCGGCGGAGTGCGCATCTTCTCGAGGAGCCTCAAGTACCACCGCCCCCGGGGGCTCTACAGCCTCGACGGGGAGAGCGGCAACACGCTGATGGCCGTGGACGGCGTTCCCAACGTGTCGGCAGAGGTTACTCCTTTGCGAAGCGGCATGCGGGTGGAGCCCCAAAATGTGAAGGGCACGCCCGAGCTCGACGTCATGGGTTTCATGGATCATTTGAGCTGGGCCATGCCGGCCGGCTTCTACTATCGCATGTTTCACAGACCCGCCGCCATCTGGCCCCGGGTGATCCCTCACCTGCGGAGGGCCGCAGGACTGGGGAGGCTGAAATCGGATTTCCGGATGGCGGGACGCTTCGATGAAGTCTACCTCAAGACGGACGTGTGCGTCGTCGGCGGCGGGCCTGCCGGCATATCGGCAGCGCTGGCGGCGGCGGATCAGGGGCTGCGGGTCGTCCTCCTCGAGTCCAGACCGTGGCTCGGGGGATTTTTCGACTACCGTGAGCGCCCTTTCGGAGACGGAGTCTCCCTGCATGAGCGCAGTGGCGACCGGACCCGGCAGCTGGAAGCGCGCGCGAGCGTCCGAGTCCTGAAGCACGCGCCGGTCGTGGGCGTCTACCCCACCCGGCAGGTCACGGCGTTTCAGCGGGGCGGTGATACAGATCCCTTTGACGAGCGGTACGTGGAGATCCAGGCGGAGTCCGTCGTCGTGGCCACAGGCTGCATCGAGCGCCCCCTGCTGTTCGAGCACAACGAGCGTCCGGGTGTCATGCAGCCCTCCTGCGCCCACCGGCTGGCAAGAACCTGGGGAATCCTGGCCGGCGATCGGGCGGTCTTCAGCGTGGGCCATGATCTGGGCCTCGAAGCGGCCCTGGATCTGGCGGATCTCGGGATGGACGTGGCCTGTGTGGCCGATGTGCGCGAAGACGGCCAGGACCCGAAGCTCGTGGATGAGCTTTCGGCACGCTCCATTCCCCTCATGCGCGGCTGGCTGGCGGTGAAGGCGCACGGATGCAACCGGGTGAAGGGGGTGACCCTCAGCCCCGTCAATGGAGCACGCCGAAAAAAAGTGGAGTGCGATCTCCTGGCTGCCTCGGCCGGGCTTACCGCTGTGACGGGGGCTTTGAGCCTGGCCGGAGCCAAGCTCACTTACGATTCCCTTACTGGCTTCTTTCTACCCGCCTCCCTGCCCGCCGGGATCCATGCAGCGGGCAGGATCCTGGGATTGCAGGATCCACAAGCCATCGAGTTGTCGGGAACGGAAGCCGGCCTTCAGGCGGCCGGGGATTGTGGACTGGATGTGGCCGAAGCGCTGCGGGCTGTGTCGGAGGAGAGGTCGGCAGGACCGGGGCCCGCTCGCAACCCGAAGCTGGTCGTGGGGCCTGTGAAGGGTTCCAAGGCTTTCCTCTGTTTCGACGAGGATACGACCCTCAAGAACGTGAATCAGGCCATGGAGACGGGGTTCGATGTCCCGGAGCTCATCAAGCGATTCACGGCCGCCGGTACCGGCCCGAGCCAGGGGGCGATTCCCGGGCACAACCTGGCCCTTTTTGTGGGGCAATCGCACGAATCGCCCGACGCCGAGCCCAGGCCCACCACGGTGAGGCCTCCCCTCTGCCCGATCAGCCTGGCCACTTACGCCGGGGCGGGCCACGGCATGTCCAAGCTTACTCCCCTCCATGCGCTGCAGGTTGCAGCCGGCGGCTGCATGGAGAAGGTGGGGGTCTGGATCCGCGCGCGCCGCTTCAGCGACGACAGGACGGCTCACGATGAAATCGTCAACGTGCGTCAGAATGTGGGGATCCTGGACGGGTCGACCCTGGGCAAATTCCGCATCCATGGACCGGATGCCTTGAAGGCGCTGCAGCGGGTGTATGTGGGAGACATGTCCGGGATACGCGAGGGGCGGATCAAGTATTCGGCCATGTGCAACGAGGATGGGTGCCTCATCGACGACGGCGTCGTCGTGAGGCGTGGAGAAGACGACTATTATTTCACCAGCTCTACGGCGCGGGCCGGTTCCACCATCGAGTGGTTCCGATACCACACGCGATACGATAGCTGGGAATACCACATGGTCAACCTCACCGACGCGTTCGGGGTCATCAATGTGTCGGGGCCTAACGCGCGCAAGGTTCTTCAGAAGATTACGGATTTCGACCTTTCCAATGAGTCTTTCCCGTTTGCGGCTTACCGTGAGCTCGAGATGGGCGGATCCATCCCCGTTCGAGCCATGCGCCTGGGATTTGTGGGGGAGCTCTCTTACGAGCTCCATGTTCCCTCCTCTTTGATGGAGACGGCCTGGATGCTGGTGGAGGAAGCGGGCAAGGAATTCGGCATGCGGAATTTCGGGCTCGAGGCCCAGAACGTCCTGCGCATGGAGAAGGGCCATGTGATCATCGGATCCGAGTCCGAACAACGGACCACCCTCCACGACCTCGGGCTGGGATTCCTCTGGCATCGAAACAAGCCCGGAGCCAAAACCGTCGGCGCCGCAGCGCTGATCCAGACTGAGCACCAGAAAGACCGGCTCAAGCTGGTGGGCTTCAAGATGCAATCGCCGACCGACGGTCCCCCGAAGGATGGCTCGATCATCGTGGACGGGAGAATCCGAGGGTACGTCTGCACCGCCCGTCTCAGCCCCTCCCTGGGCGAGGTGGTCGGCATGGCCCTGGTGGACGAACCCCTTTCGGCCATAGGCGCCGAGTTGTCCATCTACGAAGACGAGTGCAAGGGAAAGCTCCTTGGAGCGGTGGTGGCTCCCATGCCCTTCTACGATCCAGAAGGTGTGAGGATGAAGATGTGAACGGAGGTCGGAAGTCTGAGATCGGAAACGGGAATGTGCGCGATGGAGGCCCGAAACATCTGAAGATGCGGATGCGGGAGCCTTCAAACAAAGCGCTGGAAGCCAAAGACTCGTAACCAGAAACCAGAAACCAGAAACTAGAAACCAGAAACCAGAAACCAGAAACCAGAAACCAGAAACCAGAATCGGAGCACCCCGTGAATGTACATCGACGGCGATCCCCCGTGCAGCTCGAGGGGCGGGCGCTCAAAAGCGTGGAACGGGACGGCTGGCAGGTCGTTCTGGAATATGAAGGTGAGGGAGGCTCTGGGCCCCGCGTCATCGATCTGAGCCATCGACGCAAGTGGCTGGCTCAAAGCGGAGCCCTGTCGACCATCGAGCCCTGGGGGCTGACGGCCCCGGGAAAGCCCGGCGAGGTGGTCTGGGAGGGTGGATTCCTGGCCGGCCGGACGGGAGCGTCACAGGCTGTGGTCTGGCACTTGGGCGGGGGTGAACCGGGCGGCGATCCTGGCAGCGACCCGACGCTCACGGAGGTTACGGACGGCTGGCTGCTGCTGGGGGTAGTGGGAAGCCACGTGTTCAGCGCAGCCGACAAGCTCACCACGCTGGATCTGGCCGACCCGAAGCGAAGAGCGCCATTTCTGCTTCAGGGTCCATTCGGTCATATCCCTGTATCGATCGTGGTGGCGAGAAACGAAGGGAACGAAGGGGCGTTCTTTCTGGCCTGCTCGCGAGGGTACGCTCGCGATCTCGTCCAGGTACTGACCCGCGCGGGTGAAGAGTTCGGAATCAGGGCGGCCGGGGAGAGTGCTTTGGCAGGCTGGCTCCCTTGAGCCCGGTAGCGGAGTGATGCAAGCGAGAGAAGAGCTGGGGTGAGGAAGGACTCAGATGGGCAGGCTGAAATGAGGGTGTGAGCAAGCAGGAGCCGGTTGACTCTTTCCGAGGCCTGCTGCTAGATTCGATCCAGTGACTGGCTTCCAGTCGGTTTTCTGAACTTCGTGAGCAGCAGAGAGGGTTTGGGAGGAGAGTATGCCGGAGCCGCAGCGGAAGAAGAGGATGAAGAACGGTGCAGCCGAAGGCAGTACGAGCGGCCCCGAGAATAAGCTCGAGTTGGCCATCGGTCGTGAGATCCGGTCTTTCAGAAAAAAGATGGACCTCACCATCGCCGAACTGGCCAAACTGGCGGAGCTTTCAGCCGGGATGCTCTCCAAGATCGAGAACGGCAACGCATCTCCATCCCTCGGGACTCTCCAGGCCCTGTCCCGGGCGTTGAACATCCCGTTCACCGCGTTCTTCCGCAAGTACGAAGAGGATCGGGACGCCAGCTATGTGCGGGCCGGCCAGGGGCTCGTCATCGAAAGACGCGGGACCCGGTCCGGCCACGAGTACCGGCTGCTCGGGCACAGCGTCGGGAAGAGCATCTCCGTGGAACCTTATCTCATCACGCTCACGGAGGAGTCGGAAGTCTTCCCCCTGTTTCAGCACCCGGGCACGGAGTTTCTCTATATGCTCGAAGGGGAAATGCTCTACATGCATGGTGACAAGTCCTATCGCCTGTCGCCGGGGGATTCCCTCTTCTTCGACGCCGACGCTCCGCACGGTCCCGAGGAGCTCTTCGCACTGCCCATCCGCTTTCTTTCCATCATCGTGTCACCCCGGTTCACGGACTAGCCTCAGACGGTCGTCCGCTGGCGAGGTTTTCTCTCTCGCGCGGAGACGCGGAGGCGCAGAGGAATCCATCTCCATGCTCTGAACAGGCTCGGTGATCGATTTTCTGCTGAACAGACAGCACCGACCTTGCGTCGGCCGTTACGGCCGGGACGCAACCCGGCCCTGCCATCTGATTCATCCGGGCGGCTGAACTGCAGGCGCCCGGAAATCATAACCTGCCATGCGAAGCTCGAGACGCGAAGCTCGAACCTCGAAACCGATGGAGTCGCTCATGTGTGCCATAGCTGGAATTCTCTTCAAAAACGGCAAGCGCAGTAACCTCAGGATGACCACGGGGAAGGCTCTGACCGAGATGCTCGATGCCACTCTCCACCGGGGGCCCGATTCGGCGGGCTGGGCCTTGTACCGGGAGCCCCTGGCCGATGAGTGGCGACTGCGGTTCTTCGTTCGAGAGGGCGAGGAAGGCGGGGAGGACATCCGGATGATCCGAGCCCGCCTGGAGGCGGCGGGCGCCAGGGTCCTGCGGGGGCACAGGGAGGGGTGCACCTACGGCCTGCTCATCGAGTACGCCGAAGACCTCCTCTTCCTGACACGCGCCGTCGAGCGGGTGTGCAAGCCCGTCTCCATGGGGCGCTCCCTGGACATCATCAAAGATGTGGGGCAGCCCCGCAGCCTGGCGGATCGCTACGCCATCACGGAATTCGATGGGACACACGGCATCGCCCACATCCGGCTGGCCACGGAGTCCGGAGTTCACCCGGACACGTCGCATCCTTTCTGGGCCTCGGGCTTTGCCGATGTGGCCACGGTGCACAACGGACAGATCACGAACTACTGGATCATGCGCCGCAGGCTCGAGCGTCGCGGAATGACCTTCCAGACGGAAAACGACACCGAGCTTGTGGCTGTCTACCTGGCTTACCGGATGAGCGAAGGGGTGTCTCTCGAAGCGGCGTTGGAATCCTCGGTGGAGGACCTGGACGGCACCTTTTCGTATCTTGTGTCCACCCGGGACGCCATCGGTTACGCCAAGGACCCCTTGGCCGCCAAACCGTTGGTGGTCTTCGAAAACGACGAGCTCATTGCGGTTTCTTCGGAGGAAGTGGGTCTCAACCGACTGTTTCCCGGACGGTCCCTGGAGACGAGTGAGCCGCCTCCCGGCACCTTCGGTCTCTGGAAACGGAATGGCTGATTTCAAAAGGGAGCTTGAAACCAATGGCGATCATTGACCTGTCCAAAATGTCCATTCGCACGGCCAACGAAATCATCAAAGGCTGCGGAGCGAACCATCAGGATGTAGAGATCATCAACCCCGACGCCAGGCATTACATCGCCGTGGGGCTTGCCGTCCCCATCCGTCTGAAGATCCGGGGTTCGGCCGGCTATTTCTGCGGGGGACTCACCGACGGACCGATCATCGAGGTGGAGAAGAATGCGAGCTGGGGTGTGGGCGACAACATGCTGGCCGGCTCCATCGTCGTGGGGGGCAATGCCGGGGCCATCGCCGGCGAGGCCCTCCGGGGCGGCGAGATCGTCATCCGCGGCAACATGGGTTCACGGGCCGGTCAGGTGATGAAAAAAGGAACTTTGTGCTGCTGCGGCCATTCGAGCTTCATGGCGGGCTACATGATGTACGGAGGCCGTATGGTCATATTGGGCGACTCGGGAGAGAAGGTGGGCGAAGACATGGCGGGGGGCGAGATTTTCGTCGGCGGCCGCATCGATTCCCTCGGCCATGACGCCATCGTGTGCGATGCAACACCCGAGGATCTGGACTCCCTCCATGAACTCCTGGATCGCTACGGCATCGATTTTCGCGGGGGCTTCAGGAAAGTGGTCTGCGCGGGCAGGGGGCTGCGGTACGGTGCGCCCGAGCCACGGTGTGTGAACATCCCCTTTCCCCGGTTTTCCGGGCCCGAGGCGGAAGCCTGGAATGCCAAGACCCGGCAGGACATCCGGGTCAAGAGCGTGATCGGACGTTATCGGGTCCGGGGCTACGGTGCCGCCCGGCACATTCCTCATTTCGGCGACCTTGCCTTCAAAGCGGATCTCTCAAACATTGGCGGGGATCCCGGCGCCTCTTCCAAGGTCAGCCTGCGAACCTTCGTGGGTGGGAGGCACGGCGCCCGGGCGCTGGATCTCAGCATGCCGGTTCTCATCGCACCCATGAGCTACGGGGCCGTGAGCGGCCGCATGAAAGCGGCCCTCGGGATGGCGTCCCGCCTTTCGGGGATCTGTGAGAACACGGGTGAAGGGGGCATGTATTCCGTCGAGCGCGCCGAGGCGCAGCAGCTCATCGCCCAGTGTCTTTCGGGCCGCCTCGGATGGAACATCCACGACATGAGGCGCGCCGATGCCATCGAGCTCTACATTTCTCAGGGGGCAAAGCCCGGCCTGGGGGGACAGCTCATGGCCTCCAAGCTTACCCCGGAAATCGCCGCAATGCGCGGGATTCCGGCCGGAATGGATCTGCGCTCCCCGTCGCGCCACCCCGATGTCCTCGGGGGAGACGATCTCATCATGAAGATCAACGAGCTCCGGGAAGCCGTGGGATGGCGTCTTCCCGTGGGGCTCAAGCTCGGGGCCGGCCGCACCCGGGACGACATCAAGATAGCCTTCAAGGACGGAGCGGACTTCGTCGAACTGGACGGCCTCCAGGGGGGAACCGGGGCCGGCGCCAGCGAGGTTCTGGAATACGTGGGGATCCCGACCCTGGCGGCCATCATGGAGGCTACGGACGGCCTGGCGGAGATCAATGCCGAAGGACAGCTTCCCATCATCCTCATGGGCGGCATCCGGAACGGCGTCGATGCGGCCAAGGCCATCGCCCTCGGAGCTGCCGCCGTGGGGCTCGGAACCAGTATGCTCATCGCGGCCGGCTGCATCGGGTGCATGCAGTGCAGCACAGGACGCTGCCCCGTGGGTATTGCCACCCAGGACCCTCATCAGGTGGAAAAGTTCGATGTCGAATCCAAGGCCTTGCGCATGCACCGCTACCTGGAGTCCGTCCGGTGGCAGCTGGCGGCCGTCGTCCATGGGCTTGGGTACACGGACATCGGGCAGCTGAATCGGGACGACCTGGTGGCGTTGACTCCCGAAGCCGCCGCCATGACCCGCCTCCCCTATGCCCCTGAATATCGGGAGCGGCTCGCGGGCTTCCGGTCTGAGTCGTCGGAATTCCATCGAACGGATTCCGAAACGGGCTCGGCCAGCTTCAACCGAAAGGCCCGCACCCTGATCCACTCCATGACCCGCTCCGGCCACGATGATACAGACCTTCAGCGTAGAGTGCTGATGGAGCTCCTGGCCGCCGCTGAAAACCCCTTCCCTGAAGATCGGCCGGCTCAGTTGGACGATCTGGTCTTCCTGTCGGCCGCTCTCACCCGCCTGGTTATCGACCCTTACCGGGAGGCATGCTCCACGCGGACCCGCATCAGCCGGACCGAGGGAATCGGCAGTGTCCCCGAGGGAGCCGCCTGGGTCCAAATGGATCAGCCTTTCCTCTTCACCGGTTTCGATGAGGCCCCGGAGGTCGTTCGGCAGGCCGTGGCCACGGCCCTGGCCGCCACGGGATGCGGCCACATCGGGCGTCGCCGGCTGCCGGACAATGGGAGGGACGAGCCAGCCGCCGGAACCTCCGGTGGCTTCCCCTGGTTCCAACTCGTCCTTCCCCGTGACGAGCCCAGCCCCGAAGCCGACGGGCTCATTTACGTCTTCCAGGGAGACGGCGGCTCCAGAGCTCCGGTGCGACTCCGTTCCGACCAGTTGCTGGGCATCAGCATCTCCGACGGTTCGATTGCCACGGCGATTCCATTCGCCCTTGAGCAGAAACTGGACTTGATCCTGCTGGATGGGACAGGCGGCATCGAGCGGCCCTGGGTGGAGCTTGAGGCTCAGCCCCGGTGGTTGCTGATCCGAGACGCAATTCGCCTCCTGAGGGAGCTTCGGCGGGAAGAGGAAATCCCACTCCTGCACTTCGGAGGCATGCGATCGGGAACCGACGTCGCCAAGGTCCTGGCCCTCAACGGTCAGGCCTGTGTCTTCGGCGTGGCGGCTGGCCTGGCTCTGGGAGGGACCGTTGAGAATGGCGCCCTTCGATTCGATCCGTCGGGCTCGACGGAAGCGATGAGCCAGGCCCTCATCAACTGGATTCAGGGCACCTCCCAGGAGACAGCCATCATCGCCCGGTGCACGGGAAAGACCCGCGTGCACAACCTGGAGCCCGAAGACATGCGGTCCATTTCGGTGGCGGCCAGCCATGCCTTCGACATTCCCCTGGCGTCCGGCCAGAAACGGCGGGAGGCATTCTAGGGTCGTGATGAAGTGTTGGGGATGGGAGCAGCATCGGGCAGATCCTGGCGCATGATCCCTCGGCACAGAGTCGGGGAGTGCAGGAAGTGACAAATGCCGGCAGGGAATGGGACGATTTTGTTCCATCGCTCTTTAATGTTTTGAAAGTTTTGTTCCAATGCGGAATCTCTACAAACCTGGTTGCAGCAACGAAATTGAGTCCAAGACGATTCGCCGTCGCGATCGGTGAAACATTTTTGTTCCATGATTGCAGTCCGACTGCAAGCAAACAAGGGGTTGTTCATAAAATAAACCGTAACTACAGCCAGTTATGTCGAGTTCGTTTTGTCTGGTTTGCTCTTCTGGTTTGGCACGAGGAGTGCTTGATTCATAGGATGAAATAAACAATCTGAATATTAAACAACAAGAAGGGGGCTGCCACCATGTCGAACCTTGCAGTGCTGAACGATACGGACAGGACAAGCGGAAAGCGGGAACAGATCCGTCAAACATTGAAAGACCAGGGGGTGGAATTCCTCCTCGCCCGTTTTGTGGA
Organism: uncultured Syntrophobacteraceae bacterium; assembly: GCA_964557955.1. GTDB lineage: Bacteria > Desulfobacterota > Syntrophobacteria > Syntrophobacterales > Syntrophobacteraceae > JALOOX01. The sequence goes on along the minus strand of CAZLCS010000009.1, from coordinate 128,047 downwards.
CATTCACGGGACGCCCAAGGTGAAGCAGGTCCCTGTCCGGTGTTTCGACGATCTCGTGGATTCCGGGGCGGGCTTTGCCGGTGGCGCCGTCTGGGGGCTCGGGCAGGGGCCCGAAAGCCACGACATGATGGCCCGCTCGGACCTCGACACCTTCGTGCAGGTCCCCTGGAAGCCGAACGTCGCCGTCGCCAGTTGCGACATCTATGTGGACGACGAACCCTGGCCATTCTGCGCTCGCAACAACCTCAAACGGATGATGGCTCTCTTCGCGGAGGAAGGATTTCTCCTCAACGGCGGATTCGAACCGGAGCATTTCCTGGTGGTCCAAACCCCCGAAGGCAGGCTCAAACCCTGGGACCCCCTCGGTGTCGACAACCTGGCCAAGCCCTGCTACGATTTTCGGGGCATGAGCCAGGCCATGGACTATCTGCAGGATATCATCAGGTACGGCAACCAGATGGGATTTGACATTTACCAGAGTGACCACGAGGATGCCAATGGCCAGTATGAGATCAACTTTGGGTGGACCAATGCCCTGCATGCTTCCGACCGGTTGGTGCTTTTCCGCATGATGGCGGGACAGGTGGCCGCGAAGTACGGCGCCACATGCACCTTCATGGCCAAGCCGTTCCACGACAAGACCGGATCGGGTGCGCATCTGCACTTCCATGTGGCGGATGGTTTGACGGGCCGAAACCTCTTTCCGGTGGGCACCGCTGAAAAGGACCCCAAGGGACTCGGAATTTCAAAGACTGCCAGGCACTACATCGGAGGTTTGCTCAAGCATATTCGGGCCATTACCGCCGTCGCCTCTCCAACCATCAACTGTTACCGTCGCATTCAGAGCGGTGAATTCGTGTATTCATCCACTTCCGGTTATACGTGGACGCCGGCCTTCGCTTCCTTTGGAGACAACAACCGCACCCAGCTGCTCCGCTGTCCCGACGGCAACCGCTTCGAGGATCGCTCTCCCTCCGGCATGGTGAATCCCTATCTGCTGCTGGCCGTTCACATGGCTGCAGGCCTCGACGGAATCAGAAATGAGATCGATCCTGGGGACGCCGTCATCGGGGAGAATGTGTGGAATCTTTCCTGCGACGAGCGGCGGGCCCGGGGCATGATCCTGCTCCCCCAGAACCTCATGGAGGCAGTTGAAGCCCTTGAGGAGGATGACGTGGTCCGCTCGGGCCTGGGAGCCATCGCCGACGAGTATATCCGGCTCAAGAAAGCCGAGTGGAGCGAGTTCATGCGTCAGGTGACCCCCTGGGAAGTGGGCCGCTACCTGACGCTGCTGTAGGGGTAGAAGGAGCATGATGGCGAACACGGCTTATGAACGGGTCATGGAGATGCTGCGTGAGGCGGGGGTGGTCTTTACGCTTCACGAGCATCCCCCCGTTCGAACCATCGAGGAGGCTCACCTTTACGCCAACCACCTGACCCGCAATCTCTTGAAGACCGTCGTGTTCAAGATAAAGGGAGGTCCGTGGATTCTGGCCTCCGTTCAGGGAAGTGGTCGCATCGACTACCGAAGCCTGGCTGCGGCTTGTGGTGTGAAGCGGACCGACCTGCGCACCGTATCGCCAAGAGAGGTGGAAAGCTCCCTCGGCTTCCAGGTGGGAGGGGTCGGTCCTTTCGCCATCTGGGAAGACGTGGAAGTGGTCCTTGATGAATCCCTGGCCGAGCTGCAGTTCATCTTTTGCGGCAGCGGCCTCAACACCCGCACGGTCGAGATGGACATCCATGATCTCGCCGTCCTTCCCCGAACCCGCTTCAATCCCATCACCCGCAACTCCTGATGGTTCCCGCCGCAGCGGCAATCCATGGACTTTCCTTCGACTGCACTGCCGAGGCGATTCCAATGCGTTGCTGAGGAGGGATCTTTGTGCTATGGGATTTGCCGAGAGGTGCTCTATGGTTCCTGTTCTCGTCACAGCTCCCGGTTCATGGCGGTGCGCTTGCTTCATGCGGATTCCCCGTCCTTGCTCCCAACGAACAATTTCTTAGATCTGGCGCCAGTCGGCCTGGCCCCGAATCTGTGCGCCATCCTGCACTGCATCGGCTTCCTCTCACGACCGGCCTGCATTCGAGTACAGTTTATGTTTCGGTTTCTTTCAAGCATGACAACCCTAGCAGGAGGTGTTCATGGACAAGGAAAAGGCAGAAGCACAGGCAGAGGCAACCCCCGAAGGCGGGCAGGAAAATGCCCTGGGTCGTCGATCGTTCCTCAAGAAAGCCGGGGTGGCAGGTGTGGCGGCCGCAGCCGGGGCGGCGGCTTCCACGGTTTCGGCCCCCGTCATCTGGGCTCAGGGAAAATCCTACCAGTGGAAGATGGTGACCACCTGGCCCCCCGAGATGCCTGTCCTCCAGACGGGCGCCCAGCGTTTTGCCAAGCGGGTTGAGGAGTTGAGCCAGGGGAGGATGAAGATCCAGGTCTATGCCGGCGGTGAGCTGGTACCGCCTCTCGGCACCTTCGACGCGGTGTCCCAGGGGACCGTCGAGTGCGGGAGCGGCGCGTCCTACTACTGGGCGGGAAAGTGCCCGGCTGGCCAGTGGTTTTCGGCCGTACCCTTCGGATTCAACCCGCAGGGGATCAACACCTGGTTCTATTCGGGCGGAGGGCTGAAGCTGTGGGAGGAGGTCTACGCTCCCTTCAACGTGGTGCCCCGCCCCCAGGGCAACACGGGCGTGCAGATGGGAGGCTGGTTCCGCAAGAAGATCGAGAGCCTGGCCGATTTCAAGGGGCTCAAGATGCGCATTCCCGGCCTCGGAGGCAAGGTCATCGCCAAGGCGGGCGGGACGGTGGTGCTCCTGGCGGGCGGCGAGATTTACACTTCGCTGGAGCGCGGCGTCATCGACGCCACCGAGTGGGTCGGGCCCCTGCACGACCTTCGCATGGGCTTCTACCAGGCCACCAAGTATTACTACTATCCCGGCTGGCATGAACCCGGGACGACCCTCGAGGTCATCTTCAACAAGAAGGCCTATGACGATCTCCCGGCCGATCTCAAGGCCCTCCTCGACACCGTGGCGGCCGAGACCAACGCCTGGAGTCTTTGCGAATTCGAGGCTCAGAACGGCGAGGCCCTCGAGACCCTGGTCACCCAGCACGGCGTCGAGCTCCTGCGCTTTCCGGATTCCGTCCTGAGCGATTTCAAGAAGCTCTCTCAAGAGGTGCTCGACGAAGAGGCCGCCAAGGACCCCATGTGCAAGAAGGTCCACGAGGCCTTCCTGGCCTTCAAGGCTAAGCTGGCCAAGTGGAGCTCGGTGTCTGAGCAGGCCTACTACGACACCATCGCCGAAAAGCTGGCGCAGAAAAAGGCCTCCTGATCACAGGTCCTGATCATTGATGGTCTGAATCGATCGTCATTCCCGCACGTTACAGGCGGAAATCCGGCGCGTTGAAATCCCTGGATCTCCGCCAGGTGCATGCGGGGATGACGTGCGAGGAGTATGATCACCCTACCTGAAAACCACCTTCGGCAGCCAGGTGGTGAGGGGCGGATAGAAGACGCAGATGAGCAGCCCGATCAGCTGCAGGATGACAAAGGGGACGATACCCCGGTAGATGTGCTCCGTCTTGATTCCGGGAGGGGACACCCCCTTCAGGTAGAAGAGGGAGAATCCAAAGGGCGGAGTCATGAACGAGGTCTGGAGATTCACGGCAAACAGGATGGCAAACCACAGGGGGTCCATCCCCAGGTGGACCAGGATGGGGGCCAGGACGGGAATGTGAATGAAGGTGATCTCGATGAAGTCCAGGAAAAACCCGATGACGAAAATCAGGATCATGACCACCGTAAGGACGCCCCATTTGCCGAAGGGAAGCGCGGTCAGATAGCTGCGAACCAGGTTGTCGCCGCCCAGACCTCGAAAGACCAGGCCGAAGGCCGTGGCGCCCACCAGGATGATGAACACCATGCAGGTGAGCCGTGTTGTTGTATCCATCACCTGGCGCAGCACCCTGTAGCTGAATTTTCTGTTGGCGATGGAAAGCGCCATCGAGCCCGTAGCGCCCACGGCAGCGGCCTCGGTGGGGGAAGCCACGCCGGCGAAAATGGAGCCCAGCACCGAGACCATCAGCACCATGGGCGGCACCAGGGCTTTGGCCACCCGCTTGAAAAGCCCCTGGGCCAGCACTTCCTTCCATTCATCGTCGGGGATGAGGGGAGCCAGTTCGGGTTTGAAGCGCGTGAAGATCAGGATGTAGAGGACGTAAAGGACCACGAGAAGCAGCCCCGGCATGACGGCGCCCATGAAAAGATCCCCGACGGAGACGCCGATGATGTCCCCCAGGAGCACCAGAACGATGCTGGGCGGGATGATCTGGCCCAGGGTCCCCGATGCGGCGATGGTGCCCGTGGCCAGCTCCTTCTGGTAGCCCCTCCGGACCATGGTGGGGAGCGAAAGAAGGCCCATGGTCACCACCGTGGCGCCGACGATGCCCGTGGACGCTCCGAGGAGCGCCCCGACCACCACCACGGAGACGGCCAGACCGCCCCGCATGCGTCCGAAGAGCAGGGCCATGGTTTCGAGGAGCTCTTCGGCTATCCCCGACCGCTCGAGCATGACCCCCATGAAGATGAAGAGCGGAACGGCCATGAGGGAGAAATTCGTCATGACCCCCCAGATGCGCAGGGGCAGCAGGTTGAAGAACCCCCAGCCGAATCCGATGAGCCCGAAGCACAGAGCGGTCCCGAGGAGGGTGAAGGCCACGGGGAAGCCGAACATGAGGAGGACGGTCAGGACCAGGAACATGACGCCCGCAAGCCACTCCATCATCTCACCTCCTCACCCGTCCCATATGGGCGATTCACGAGAGTGAGCAGGCTTTTGAGGCCCATGGAAACACCCTGAACGGCCATGAAGACGAACCCGAGGGGAATGGCAGCCTTGAGGAGATAGCGCGCAGGGAGACCTCCGGGATCGGGCGACCCTTCGCGGACGGCCCAGGAATTCAAGGTGTAAGCCCAGGATGTGGTGATCACCAGGTAGCAGCCGGGGAGGAGGAAGAACAGCACCCCCAGGAGATCGATCCAGGCTTTCCCTCTGGGCGTGAGCCGCTGATAAAAGATATCCACCCGGACGTGGGCATCGTGGAGCAGGGTGTAGCCTCCGCAGATGAGGAAATACGCTCCGAACAGATGCCATTCCAGCTCCTGAGTGAAGACATAAGTTGTGCCGAAAGCGTACCGCATGATGACGTCCACCGTCACCACGACCACCATCAGCAGGCTCAGCCAGGAAAAGACTCGCCCCACCTCCCGGTTCAGCACATCCGCTCCCTTGATCACCCTGACCATCCAACCCATGCGATTTCAGCTCCTCAGCGCCTGAAGGCGGTTACGAGTTTCAGGTTACGAGTTTCGAGTTTCCTGCTCAAGGGTTCAAGCTGCAACTGCCCGATGAGCCTGCACCCGACTGCAATTCTTGTTAAGCCCGGGCCTGTACTGAGCCTTCGGGTCGCCCTCTATCCGCACAGCTCTGTCCATTTACCAGGCCAGGGCGCAGGCCGGAAAGACACACCCTTTGGCTCCCCGGGGGTCGGCACCGGCTTCCAGCAGGCCGTCTTCGCTCCGTTCCACACCGCAAATGAAGCCTGCCGACCAGTCACCGTCCCGCTCGGCCTCGTGTCCGCGTCGTCGGAGCTCTTCCACCACGCCCGGCGGGATCCGCCCTTCAAGCCGCACCCGCCGGGGGTGTGCATCGTGGGGGGCGAACGTTCCAGGGATATGGTCACAGGTGATCTTGGGCGCTTCGATGGCTTCCTGGAGCCCCATGCCGAAAACCACCCGGTTGAGGAAGAACTGGCTGGTCCACTGGTCCTGCTGATCCCCGCCCATGGTGCCGAAAACCATCCAGGGGCGGCCGCCTCGAAAGGCAAGGGATGGGCTGAGGGTGGTTCGGGGGCGTTTTCCCGGCGCCACCACGTTGGGGTGCTTCGGGTCCAGGAAGAACGTCTGGGGCCGGGTGGTGAGGGGAAAACCGAGGGAGGGAATCACCTCGCTGCCCGAGATCCAGCCCCCGCTGGGTGTTGCGGCCACCATGTTTCCTGCGGCATCCGCGACATCGACATGCACGGTCCCGTATCCCCAGCGCTCGAAGCGGAACACCCGGTCCGCAGGAAGAAGAGCCTCCCCCGCGCGCGGATCGCCGGGTCGATGCCCGCCGTAAGCTTGCCCGGGATTCATGAGTTTCCTCCGGGCGGCTGAATAATCCGGGTCCAGCAGCTCATTCATGGGGACCTGCACATGGCGGGGGTCCGCGTAATACTGTTCCCGGTCGGCGAAGGCGAGCTTGGCCGCTTCGATCCAGGCATGGAGATAATCGGGGGAGTTGTGACCCATGGAGCGGAGGTCGAATCCCTCGAGCAGTCTGATCAGCTGAAGGAAGACCGGTCCCTGGGACCACGGACCGCACTTGAACACTGTGGCATCCTCGAAAGAGCAGGAGACGGGGTCTTCGAAAAAGGTCTGGAACGCGGCCAGGTCCTCCCGCGCCAGAAAACCGTCCCGGTCGCGCACGAAGGACTCGATGGCCGCAGCCGCATCCCCATGGTAAAAGGCTCTGCGGGCGGCTTCGTAGCCTTCCCAGGGGCCGCGAGCCCGCTTCGCCTCGTCAGCCAGCATCTGCAGCAGACCGCCCAGGGGAGCGTTGACGAGTCGCTCGCCCACAGCGGGAGCTGTACCGTCGGCATGAAGGTAGATCCGGCCAGAACCTTTCCATTCTTCATGAAACCTCTGTCGATTGTCGGACAGTCCAAACCCCGGCATCATCAGCAGCCCCTCGTGGACTGCAAAACCCTCCATCGCCAGGGCGATGGCAGGCTCCAGAATGGACTCCAGGGGCAGGGATCCGTACAGGAGGAGCATGTCCACGAGGGCGGCGAAAGCAGCGGGAGGCCCGGCCGCGAGCACGCCCTGGGAAGGAACGTCCGTCAGTCCACGCTCTGCAAAGGCCTCACGCGTGGCGCGAGCCGGCGCCGCAGTGTTCCCATTGACGCAGACGACCCGGTTTTCAGCGGCGACGTAGAGCAGCATGGGACACTCACCACCCAGGGTCACCATGTGGGGGTTGACCACCTGCTCCACGAAAACGGCGGCGGCAGCTGCATCGAAGGCGTTTCCTCCCTGCTTGAGCATGTCCATCCCAGCCTGGGCCGAGAGAGTATGCTCCGAAGCGACAGCCCCCCGGAAACCGAGAATCCTGCCCCCAAACGGACGTTCCCCGGCGGTCTCGAGGCCAAAACTTCGCATGAGTTTACCCTCCTCAAGAAGGTTATGAAAAAGCATGTTCAAGTAAGCCAAAACCGAAATTGAACCCCGAGGGTGCGGGTCGATCGCACGAAACAAACCTGCGAATCACCCAACCCTGTTCCTGGATGGTGCGTCCGGAATGCGTTACACGAACTGGAGCGGGAAGGTGACGTCGAGATGTCAGCGGGAGCGTTCAGTGCAATCCTTGGGTCACCCCGGAAAAGGCATCCTCATGGAGTCCGGTCGAGCTTCGATATTTACCCAAAAAGCCGTCCGCTTAACACCCTTTTCAATCCGCTGCTTGCTAAACCGCCCATTTTCATTGAGATGAGCCCTCCATCCGGTCCCTTTCCTCGATGAGGTGCTCGAGCAATTCATGGAAAGGCCACTGTATGGAATGCTCGGTCACCACCGCGTAAATGGGCCGCGGAAGGTTCGTCTGCTTGAAGAAATTGATGAGAAACAGAATCCCCTTCTGCGGGACCTGGTGGAACAGGATGACCTTCTGGTCGGAAACGAGAGGTTCCCCGTCCGAAACCTTGCCATCGATGATGTCTCCCACCTTGAGACGTCCCTGTTCCGGCGCCACCGTCACCGCCGGAGGAGCACCGATCTCCTTCAAGATTCCGTCCAGCCTGTTCTTCTCTTCTTCCGAATAATTCCAGACCAGGAGTTTCGACTGACCTTCCATTGCATGCAATCTCCCATGATAAAGCAACTTTCGAGTTTTCAGTCACGGGTTTCGAGTCGGAGAGCATCCACCTCTAGGCGGGAGGTCCAAAACCGATCCCGGGGTGAGCCGGGCGAATCAGGGCATGTCACCTTCCCGCAGAGGCCGCTTCCAGATCAGAATCCCGTCACGGTAAACTTCACGGATTCGGTGAAACGGGATGGATCGAATCCTGCCCGTTTCATCCTCGTATTCAAAAGAAAATCGTTTCCCCGATTGGATTCGCACGTTCCTGAACGGGACGTGGATGATCGTGCGCTCCACGTGATCGAGGTAGCCGATTTCGAAGGAAGATGCCCTGAAGTCGGGGTCCCAGAGAATTCTGTTCAGGAGTTTCTGGATGGGCTCCATTCCACACGGCTCAACAGGTCCTGGTTCTCAAATAAGACCTTTTGGGACCGCACACTGAGACTCAAGGAACCACAGCATGCCCCCCGCAGACGATGAACAGCCGGCCGGCCAAAGAGAGGATAAAAAAAACCCGCCATGTTGCCTATAGCAGGGACTCTCCCGGATGGGAAGCTCAGTCGGTGGTTTCTGATAGAGGAAGGGGGGGATTGAGGCTGGAGGTGGTGCGCGAGCTATACAAGAGCCTGCTCTGCGGGACCGGTGCAGGATTGTCTGCGATGCGACGGCAGGACAACTCGATGCTGACCGGCCTTTCTGGAACCATCACCATCACCAAGACATCCGGACGTGCACTTGCTTTGCCGCTGCTCAGCAGACCCCGCACGGGCAATGTTCGGGGTCGTGATATTCCACCCGGTTCCTTCCATTCCGCTTGGCCCGGTAAAGCGCTTCGTCGGCCTTGCGGAGCAGGTCATCCACACGATCACAGGGCATCCACGCCGCAATGCCCTGGCTGACCGTTACGGTCAGGTCGGTTCCCGCGACCTCGAAGGGGGTGTCGGCCATGATCCGGCGAATCCTCTCAAAGGCGCCGAGGGGGCAGGCGGCACTCGGTGTGGGCAGGACGACGAGAAACTCCTCTCCTCCCAGACGCCCAATGGAATCGTAGGGTCTCAGGACAGATTGTACACGCCGCACACATTCCCTGAGCACATCGTCTCCTCCCAGATGGCCCAGTCTGTCGTTCACCGTCTTGAACCGGTCGATATCAAGCATTGACACCCAAAAAAACGATCCCTCACGTTTGGAGCGAGCGATCTCCCTTTCCAGGGTTTCAAGGATTGACCGACGGTTGGGCGACAGGGTGAGGGGGTCGGTGAGGGCCTGCTGAACGAGGGTCTCCATGGCTGACTGCAGTTTTTGCTGTAATTCCACAACACGCCGCCCGACCTCGAGGCGTGCCAAGAGCTCTCTGCTGTCGTAAGGCTTGGCGATGTAGTCGTCCGCCCCGGCCCGAAGCCCTCTGGCTATGTCTCCCTTTTCACCCCTGGCCGTGAGAATGATGAGATACGGCAGCCCGGATGGCAGCAGCTCCCGGATTCTCTGACAGACCTCCAAACCGTCCATGCCGGGCATCATCCAGTCGAGCAAAGCCATCTTCGGCGCATCCGGTTCCTGGAGATAGGCCAGGGCCTCTTCTCCATCAGAGACCGAAGTGACCTCGAATCCCCATTTGGCGAGGACGGTCTCGAGCATGGTGCGCAATGAGATGTGGTCTTCAGCAACCAGGACCTTCACGTCTGTTCCCCCTGACGATCAGCAGTGCGATCATGGAATCGATAAAAGAACACGGGTCCATGGAGACAAACCGGCACATTCGCAGGGATCACTACAGGGTGGAAAGACGGCAGATTAATGCCCCCACACTTGAATTCCAGAGGTAAGTCAGGCAGCGTCTCCATTTCCATTTGTCAAATCCTTTCCAACTCTAGCAACAATCGGACACTCTCTTGATTTCATTGAGTGATGATTGGAAGTGCCTATTGACAGATGCTGCGACTTTCGGGATCGTCAATGCGAGGAGTTGCGTTGCTGAAGGGAGGCCAGCCGGTATGCGATTCACGGGATTTCTGCTTGCGGTGATCCTCGCTCTTTGGGGGCTCGAGTGGCCTCAGGGTGCAGTGCTGGTTCAGAATGGGCGCGTCACCATCTCAGGTGATCCTTCTCTGAAGGCGGAGGCTGACTTCCTTCATTCAATCATCCCTGCCATCAGGCATGATCTGCAAAATGCACTGGGATGGGAGCTTCGCTCAGAGATCCGAATCGCCCTCACCTCGAACCCGAAGCTCTTTGAGCAGATCACGGGGAGCCCGCTCTTCTCCGCCTTTGCCGTCCCGTCGCAGCAGCTCGTGGCCATGTTCATCCAACCGGGCAAGACTACCCCGGCTCTCCTCAGGGGGATCCTGACCCATGAGCTCTGCCACCTGGTCCTTCATGAAAACATCGAGGATTCCCTCCTCCCCAAATGGCTGGATGAGGGAATATGCCAGTGGGTGAGCGGCAGCCTGGGAGAGATCCTTTCGGGCGCTGCCGTCAACCAGAATGAACTGGAAGTCGGCCGCCGCGCCATTCCCATCAGGGAGCTGTCCGACAGCTTCCCGCGTCAGGGAGATGCTCTCCTGGCGGCCTACGCTCAAAGCCGCAGTTTCGTGGAATACCTGGTCCGTCGCTTTGGAGCTGGAGGGCTCCACCGGATCCTGCTTGGGCTGAAGGAGGGAAGTGCGGTGGAGATGGCCGTGAGTGCAGCCCTCGGTTCATCCCTTGAGCAGCTCGAGGAAGAATGGCTTGAAACGCTGCATGGTCGGAGCGCCTGGCTCTCCTGGTTCGGCCGACACTTCTATGACCTGCTCTTCTTTGCCATTGCGCTTCTCACGGTTCTGGCAGCGGTGCGTCTTCTCGTGAGGAGGAGAGCCCGATTCGCAGAAATGGATGATGAGGAATGAATCCAGCGTGACGCAAAGGACCGGCCGGCCCGCATTGATTCGATGCATGACCGTTCTCCTTTTCAGGAGAACGGTCATGCATCATTCCGTTTTGGAGGGTGCTTCAAGGGCTGTTGCTCAGAAATCCTGCAGGTCTTCTTCAAAGGGAATGACCTGCTGGGGTTGGACCTGCTTCGGCTGCCCCTTCATGACGTTCGCGCGACTGCCGTTACCGCCGTTTGAAGACTTGAGAAGCTGCTGGGCAGGCCTGGCAGCCTTCGCCTGGGCTCTTCCAGGCATTTGCGGTCTCTTGGAGGGTATGGTCGCCTGACTCCCGGATCCCACAAGTCCGGACAACCCCACTACCAGCTTTTCCACCATTTCGCTCTGCGCATTCATATCTCTGGTGATCGAAGCGGTCTCCTCGGCGCTGGCGGCATTCTGCTGAACGACTTTGTCCATTTCCTGCACAGCCTGGTTCAGATGGTCGATGCCCTGGGCCTGCTCAATGGAGGCTGCTGCGATCTCTCCGACGAGCTCGCCTGACTTGGTGACCATGGAAGTGACTTCATTGAATTCCTGGTTGGTTTGCTGAACCAGGCCCACTCCCACCTGGATCTTCCTGACCGTGCTTTCGATCAACTCTCCCGTATTCCTTGCGGATTCCGCAGCGCGCATGGCGAGGTTCCTCACCTCGTCGGCCACAACGGCAAAACCGGCCCCGGCTTCCCCAGCCCGCGCCGCCTCCACGGCAGCGTTCAGTGCCAGAAGGTTGGTTTGAAAAGCGATTTCATCAATCGTTTTCACGATCTTCTGGGTCTGTTCGCTCGCGGCCGAGATCTCCTGCATGGAGGAAGTCAGGCTCTGCATAGAGACATTGGCTCGCCCGACGATCTCGTGCGTGTTCTTCATGAGTTTATCGGCATAACCGGCGTTCTCGGCATTCTTCCGGGTGGTCGATGCTATTTCTTCCAGGGATGCCGAGGTCTCCTCGATGGCAGCTGCCTGCTCGGAAGCTCCTTCCGCCAACTGCTGGCTTGCTGCTGAAATCTGTCCTGCAGCCGCGTTGATATTCCCCGCGCTCTCCATGAGCCCTTCCACGGCCCCCATGATGGGTCGAGCCGTGCTCCTTGCCAGCAGCCACGTAGCGAGGAGGCCTCCCAGGCCGAGCAGCATGGCGGCTCCCAGGAAGACCCATCGAATCCGTGCCAGTTCCTTCTGAATGTCATCGACGTAGACCCCGGAGCCCACAATCCAGCCCCAAGGCTCAAAGAGCTTCACGAAAGATATCTTGGGTACCGGAGCACTCTCTCCCGGCTTGGGCCACATATAATCGACGAAGCCCGCCCCGTTCTCTTTGCAGGTCTTGGCAAATTCGATGAAAAGCGCTTTCCCGTTGGGATCCTTGTTTCCGCTGAGGTCTTTGCCGTCCAGCTCGGGTTTGAAGGGATGCATGATCATCTTGGGGGCGAGATCGTTGATCCAGAAGTACTCCTCCCCACTGTAGCGCAGGTTCTTCACCCTGAGGGCGGCTCTCCTCTGTGCCTCGTCGATCGAGAATTCACCGGATTTCACGCGGGCGTCGTATTCGATCATGAGGCTGAAGGCCACTTCGGTCACCCCCTGGATTTTCGCCTTCCTGTCCTCGTAGATCTTCGATTCGATTCTGGTGTAGGCCCAGAATAGCACCAGTGAAAAACAGACCACTCCCGAGACGCCCAATGTAATCATCTTTGCCGACAAACTGGATTTACGCAGTGCCATTTCTCTCCTCCTGTTTCATTGCCTTCCAGATCAATTCAAGACAGCCCCTCTTGCAGGACTCCTGTTGTCACAAGGGAAAATCAACGGCCTGCAACCAGAAAAGGCAATCAGATCGGCATGGAGCGGCTATCACAGGCCCACATGGCCTCTCCATTCGAAGTGCAGCATCAGGATCAGGGGAACTGTCTAGGGATTATTTCTCGTAGGGAAATATCGACATTCGGGAAGGGCGACTTCAATTCTATTTGAGAAATGGCATCGTTAGGATTCCAGAGTCTCACAGGTGAGTGGGCGATGAATCTTGGGACGTCCGGTCAGGGCCGCGCGAATGTGGTTCCGGAGGGGATGGTGCAGATCTTCTCCCCTGCGGGCTTCCCTGTCTCCAGTCCGCCCCGTCAGGGAACCAGTCACCTCCCCCTGGCCTTACGGAGCCGGATCGATCCTGGAGTGACCTCCACGAGCTCATCGTCATTAATGTATTCCATGGCGAGCTCGAGAGTAAACTGTCGGGGTGGGATGAGCCTCAGGGCTTCATCCGAGCCGGCAGCACGAATGTTGGTGAGCTTCTTCTCCTTGGTGATGTTGACCCACATGTCCTCCGCCCGTGAATTTTCGCCGACGATCATGCCTTCGTAAACGGGATCTCCCGGGTTCACGAAGATGGTGCCACGCGGCTGCAGATGATGTATGGCGTAGGCCACCGCCTTTCCAGCCCGATCGGAAACCAGGACACCGTTGGGTCTTCCTGTGATGGAGCCTGCATAGGAGGTGTGACCGATGACCAGGGTGTTCAGAATTCCCGTACCACGGGTATCGGTCAGAAACTGGCTCCGCAGGCCGATGAGACCGCGGGAGGGGACCTCGAATTCCAGCCGGACCCGTCCGAATCCGTTGTTGACCATTCTGGTCATCTGCCCGCGCCGGGAGCCCAACATCTCCGTGACGATGCCGACGAAGTTCTCGGGGACATCCACCACGGCCAGCTCGAGGGGTTCCACCACCTGCCCTTCCACCTCCCGCGTGATGATCTGAGGCTTTGACAGGGAGAGCTCGTAGCCCTCACGCCGCATGGTTTCCACGAGCACTGCCAGCTGCATTTCCCCGCGAGCGCTCACTTTGAACGAGTCCCGGTTTTCCGCTTGTTCGACCCGGATGCTGACATTGTAGAGCAGCTCCTTGTCGAGCCGCTCCTTGATGTGTCGCGAGGTCAGGTATTTTCCCTCCTTTCCGGCCAGGGGAGAGGTATTGACCGAAAAAACCATGGCAATGGTGGGCTCTTCCACGGTGATGGTCGGAAGCGGCCTCGGGTCCAACAGATCTCCGAGGGTATCTCCGATGAACGCATCGGCTACGCCCGCCACGGCTGCAATGTCGCCCGCATCCACCCGATCCGTTTCCACCCGCTCGAGCCCCTCATAGCTGTAGACGACACTGAGTCCCGCTTTGCGCAACGGCTCATCCGGCTTGAGAAGGGCCACTTCCTGCCCGTAGTGCAAAGAGCCATTCACGATCTTGCCCACGGCGATGCGCCCAACATAGTCACTGTACTGAAGGTTCGTGACCAGAAACTGGAGAGGCGCGTCAGGATCGAACGAGGGGGCGGGAATGGAAGACAGGATGGCTTCGAAGAGAGGGACCAGATCCCTGCCCTCCCCCTCGGGGTCCGTCAGGGCCAGCCCCGCCTTGGCGTTGGTGTAAAGCACCGGGAAATCCAGCTGTTCTTCGGTGGCGTCCAGATCGATGAAGAGATCGTAGATTTCGTCCAGGACTTCCTGGATCCGCCGGTCGGGTCGGTCGATCTTGTTGATGACCACGATGGGGGGCAGCCCGCGCTCCAGGGCTTTGCCGAGCACAAAGCGGGTCTGGGGAAGGGGGCCTTCGGTGGCGTCTACCAGCAGCATCACCCCATCCACCATATTCAGGGTGCGCTCCACCTCTCCGCCAAAATCCGCGTGGCCGGGTGTATCCACGATGTTGATCTTGACACCTCGATAAACAACGGCCGTATTCTTGGCCATGATCGTGATGCCTTTCTCCCTCTCCAGATCCAGGCTGTCCATGACTCGTTCGGACACCTGTTCGTTCTCCCGAAAGACACCGCTTTGCCACAACATCGCATCCACGAGAGTGGTCTTGCCGTGGTCCACGTGAGCGATGATCGCCAGGTTGCGTAGATCTTGACGTATTTGCATTCCAGTCTTTCCAGCCAAGTACACCTTCACAGAAAAAGATGTCCGTTTCCCGCTCGTCATGCCGGCAGTCCTTTGGCCGGCATCAAGCTTTTTTGTGGATTCCGGCCAAGACTGCCGGCAAGACGACTCGAGAGGTGGACACTCCATAGTGATGAGCTGTACTGGGAATACCCCGGTTGAGCCATGCAAACATGGAAATCGATGACTCTGCCAGCCTCGGAGTCAATGAAAAGTCCGTACTTCTGACTCATTGAAACGCCAGTGTCAAGAGGCACTTCCATTCCTCAACCCATCATACTCGGTCCAGCCTGCGGTTAAGTCCAGAAAGCATGAAAACGATCGAGATTGAACGGAAACCGGCAGGAATTTCGGCTTCGCTACCCACCCACGTAGTGACCATGAGCCCTGGGGGTGTCCTGGCTGCTCCGTTACCTGACGGCCTTCTGCCTTCATGGGATGAATCTGCCGAGTGCTCCATGGCTCTTCCTCCTGCAGTGCCCAACGATCCTTACACCTCACACGCGCCAAAGGATGGTTGAGGACAGACCCTCGAGTCTGCTATATCCCCCCAGGGGCTGAAAGTCCTCTTTTGAGATTGAAACGTTGTGAGCTGACGGTTCTTTGGACCTGAGGTGGAGCGGCGTCCTGTCGCGAGGGATCGTGAATTCATGAACCATTGGACGGATGGACAATGAACGAAGCATACCACCGCATGATTTCCGGGGAACTCGGCATCTCGCCCCAGCAGGTGCGGGCCACAACCGCCCTGCTGAATGAGGGTGCGACCATCCCCTTTATCGCGCGCTATCGGAAGGAAATCACGGGCTCGCTGGATGAAATCGCCATCGCCGCCATTCGCGACCGGCTGAGCCAGCTGGAAGCCCTGGACAAGCGCAGGGCGGCCATACTCAAGTCCCTGGATGAGCAGGGGAAGCTCACCGACGATCTCAAGGCCCAGGTGCTCGGGGCGGTGACCCTGTCGGTGCTCGAGGACCTTTATCTGCCTTTCCGGCCCAAGCGGAGGACACGGGCGACTGCAGCCCGGGAGAGGGGATTGGAGCCGCTGGCTGCCCTCCTATGGGAACAGGCATCGGCATCGGACCCATTTGCCGAGGCTGCACGCTTCATCGATCCGGAAAGAGGGGTGTCGACGGCCGAAGATGCCTTGTCAGGAGCCCGGGATATCATGGCCGAATGGGTCAATGAGCATGCTGAATCGCGGGCCAGGCTCAGGTCCCTGTTCCTGGACCGCGGCGTCATCCGCTCCAGGGTAGTTCCGGGTAAGGAGGCCGAGGCCATTCAATATCGCGACTATTTTGCATGGGAAGGACCGGTCAAGGACACGCCGTCCCACAGGGTCCTGGCCGTTCGGCGGGGCGAGAAGGAGGAGCTCCTGGCGGTCCGCATTGCGCCACTGGAAGAGGACGCCCTTTCGATCCTCGAATCTCTCTTCGTTCGGGGGGATTCAGCGGCATCCCACCAGGTTCGCGACGCCGTCCATGACAGCTACCGGCGATTGCTGGGACCGTCGCTTGAAACCGAGACCCGTCAGGAAACCAAGGAGAGGGCGGACCTGGAGGCCATCCAGGTCTTCGCCGACAATCTGCGTCATCTCCTCATGGCGCCCCCCCTGGGTTCCAGGAAGATCATGGCCATCGATCCCGGGTTCCGGACGGGCTGCAAACTGGTCTGCCTGAATTCTCAGGGGGCGCTTCTCCACAATGAGACCATCTATCCCCACACAGGGGCCGAGGCCGCATCCAGGGCTGCAGGCCGGGTGCGAGCTCTTGCGGCCCAGTTCGACATCGAGGCCGTCGCCATAGGAAATGGGACGGCCGGGCGTGAAACGGAGGCATTCGTAAGAGGACTGGAGCTTCCGGGGAGCGTTCAGATCATCATGGTGGACGAGAGCGGGGCTTCGGTATATTCGGCATCCGAAGTGGCCAGGACAGAGTTTCCCGACCATGACGTAACGGTGCGGGGTGGGGTCTCCATCGGAAGGCGACTGATGGATCCCCTGGCCGAACTGGTCAAGATCGATCCCAAATCCATAGGAGTGGGACAATACCAGCACGACGTGGATCAGAGCGCACTGAAGCGAAGCCTGGATGATGTGGTCGTGAGCTGTGTGAACCGAGTCGGTGTGGAGGTCAACACGGCCAGTCCCCAGCTGCTGGCCTATGTTTCGGGCATAGGCCCGCAGCTGGCTGGAAATATTGTCGCCCACCGCACCGCTTCCGGCCCGTTCCGGTCGCGGGCCGAACTGAAGCGAGTCCCGCGCCTGGGCCCCAAAGCCTTCGAGCAGGCGGCCGGCTTCCTCAGGATTCGGGGAGCTGCGAACCCTCTGGATGCCAGCGGCGTCCATCCGGAATCCTACTCCATTGTGGAGTCCATGGCCCGGGATCTCGAATGTTCGGTGGAGGATCTGATGCGTGACGCGAGTAAGCGCGGAGCCATCGACCCCACCCGCTACGTGAGCGATAAAGCCGGGATCCCGACCATCACGGATATCCTCCAGGAGCTGGCCAAGCCCGGCCGCGACCCCCGCCCGGCTTTCGAATCCTTTTCATTCGCAGAGGGGGTTGAGAAGGTTGAGGATCTCGAGCCCGGCATGCGTCTTCCGGGAATCGTGACCAATGTCACGGCCTTTGGCGCGTTCGTCGATGTGGGTGTCCACCGGGATGGACTCGTGCATGTGAGCGAGCTTTCGGATTCCTTCGTGAAGGATCCACGGCAGGTGGTCCATGTCCACCAGCGGGTCACCGTAACCGTCGTGGAAGTGGACAGGGAGCGGAATCGCATCGCTCTTTCCATGCGGTCGGCGCCGGTTTCGAAAGGAGAGCCGACTCGCGCCCTCTCCGACCAGCCGGCCAGGAAGAAGCCCGAAAAAAAGCCGCGCCCGAAGGCCAGGGAGGCCTTCAATAACCCCTTCGAGGCAGCCTTCAAGAAGCACTGACTGAAGCTGTCGTTCATGAGTCAGCAGGATTCCTGAGCACGAAAGATCACCGATCGGCAGAGGATTTCATAGATTGGCCCTGAACAAAGGGTACACTTACCGCGAAAAGGTCGACGGCCGCTGGGCCGGCTTCACGGTCCTGGAATACATGAGCCGGAATTACCGTCATTCCTCTCGGGGAGAATGGCTTCGACGGTTGGAGGATGGTGAGATTCACGTCGACGGTATGGTGCTGGATCACAATGCCCTGTTGAGACCGGGCCAGCAGCTGGCCTGGCATCGTCCTCCGTGGGAAGAGCCCCCGGTGCCGCTCGACTATGCTATCCTGTACCTTGACCAGGACCTGCTGGTGGTGGCCAAGCCCAGCGGACTGCCGACAATCCCGGGTGGTGGATTTATGCAGCACACCCTCCTGCACCGGGTGCGGCTGGCATTCCCCGAAGCCGCGCCGGTCCATCGGCTGGGACGGGCCACATCGGGGCTCCTGGTCTTCGCCCGGTCCGCTCGGGCCCGTTCCAGCCTGGCGTGTGCCATGCGCGGGAGGCAAGTGACCAAGATCTACCGAGCCCTGGCTGCCGGTATTCCCGCTCAGGATTGTTTCACCATTGATACTCCCATCGGACCGGTTGCCCACCCGAATTTGGGCAGCGTTCACGCGGCGTCTCCGAGTGGAAAGCCGGCCTTCAGCCTGGTCCGCCTGCTGGAGCGGCGGCAGGAATGCTCGCTCCTGGAAGTGGAGATCGCAACCGGACGTCCTCACCAGATTCGCATTCATCTCGCCGCCGCAGGCCATCCGCTGGTGGGCGATCCTCTCTACGCTTCCGGTGGAGGGATCCATCGGGATGGAGCCGGTCTGCCCGGCGATGCGGGCTACCGGCTCCATGCCCAACGCCTTCGCTTGCGCCATCCGGCGACAAATTCTGTCCTCGACCTCAGTTGTATGCCGCCTCCGGTGCTGCGGCGGGAATCAGAAGGGTGAGTCCGGTCTGTTGGCAGGCTGGCAGGGGCATCGCCCGGATTGAGGAACCGACGTCCTTCAGCAGATCAGGTTTCGGGACTGCTCCAGGAGGCGAGTCATATCCAGGGCGGGTATGGGGGGACTGAAATAATAACCCTGTAGTGCGTCGCAGCCGTTGGTCTTCAGGAATTCGACTTCTTCATGAGCCTCCACCCCCTCGGCGATCACTGAAAGATTGAGGCTCTTGGCCATGGCCAGGATGGCTTTTGCGATGGCCTGGCTGTCGGGCTGCAGATGGACGTCTTTGATGAAGGTCCGGTCGATCTTGAGCACGTCGAGAGGAAAGCGTTTGAGATAACTCAATGAAGAATATCCGGTTCCGAAATCGTCGATGGAAATCTTCACGCCGATGTCTTTGAGCTCGTTCAGAATGCGAACGGTCGAGTCCGCTTTGTTCATGGCCGTGCCTTCAGTGATTTCCAGCTCCAGGAGGGATGGGTCCAGCGCCGATTTGACCAGGCATCTCCGAACGATCTCAATCAGATTCTTCTGGCGAAACTGGCGAGCTGAGAGATTCACGGCCATCCGAATGGATGTGAAGCCAGCCTTCTGCCAGATCTTGTTCTGCAGGCATGCAACCCCCAGAACCCATTCGCCGATGGGGATGATGAGCCCGGTCCGTTCAGCGATGGGAATGAACTGAATGGGCGAAATGACTCCCCATTCAGGATGCTCCCACCGCAGCAGTGCTTCGACCCCGATGATGCGTCCGGTTCGGATATCCACCTGGGGCTGGTAGACGAGAAACAGCTCCCCGGCCCCCAGTGCTTTTCGTAGAGAGCTTTCGATGTTCAACTCTCTCAGCGCCTCCGCGTTTTCGGACGGTGCGAAGAAGCCGAAGGTGTTTTCACCCCTTGCCCTGGCGTCCTGCATAGCCTTGTGGGCATTCACGAGGAGACTGTCCGCATCCCCGCCGTCGCCGGGAAAGACGGCAATCCCGATATTGGCGGTTATGAAGATCTCGTTCTCCTCCACCATAAACGGATGGGCCATGGAGTCGAGGATGCGCTGGGCCACTTTGGAGCTGTCCCTGGCTTCTCTGATATGCTCCAGCAGGATCGCGAACTGGTCTCCACCGAGGCGGGCCAGGGATTGGGGGATGTCATCATGGCGAACCCCCGCCCTCCTGTCGCCCTTGCGAGTGCAGTGCAGGATGCGTTCGGCAAAGGTCCGGAGGACCAGGTCCCCGGCGCCGGTGCCGAAAGTTTCGTTAATCCGCTGGAATCGGTTCAGGTCCACGAGGAGCAGCCCAAACGACCGTCCGTCACGCTGTGCCTGAGCCATGGTGCCTGCGAGAAGCTCTCTGAAAGCAGGCAGCCCTTGAAAACCTGTCAGGGAATCCTGCGAAACGGACTGGAGAATTCTTTCCGCTTGCCTTTTTTGTTCGCTTACATCCCGGACGATGGCGATCATCTCGCCCGGTTCGCCGGGGACCAGGAGTGTTTCGCAGGCCAATGTCTGGTGGACCAGGTGCAGGTCGTGAGAGATGTATTGCCTGGAGCCTGCTTTCAATGCTTTTTCAAAGGCTTTGGCGTCGGGGCAGCTGTGATCGGGGCAAAGGAGCTCCAGGAGGCTTCGCCCGACTGATGCCTTGAGAAGTCTTGCCAATTCCGAATCTTCTGATCCGTGGGCATCCAGGATCCGGCCACCTGGACCGAGTCGCAGCAGGGTGTCCGGTATGGCGTTGAGGAATCGGCGCACCCTCTTTTCCCCGGCTTGTATCGTTTTGCGGGAGCACAACTGCCGCCAGAGGAAGTTGAGATGATGATCCAGAGTTGCCCAGTCAATGGGGCTGGGGATGAAACCATCGGCCCCGGCGTTGAAAGCGCGCTCGATGGCTTCACGATCACGGTATTCCGTCATGACCAGGATGTTACCCCGCGACTCTTCAGGCAGGCCCTGGAGCGCCGCGCAAAGGGCAAATCGATCCATCTCGTGCCCCGTGGCTCCCAGGATGGCGAAATCGGGGGAAATCTCCTTGATGCACTGGAGGACTTCGGCAGCATCCCGAACCTCGACGACATCAGCCCCTGAAGGTCCTGAATCCCCGTTTCCGGGTCGCCACAAGACCTGATCCTGGTCTACCAGGAGAACCAGGGGCCGGTCTCTTTGACTTGTGTCCTGTTGCATCGGATCCTCAAAATGCGAAAATTGAACACCTATCCCCCGGGGAGATTCCGTCCATCGCCGAAGCGCTGGAATGACCCTGCGCCGCTTGGCGGGAGCGCAGTGAGAACGAATTGCAGAAGCTCAAGGGGGTGTTTTCCTGACGCAGAGACATTCGGCATTCGAGGGGGTTCTCTTGAATGAGGAGAGCAGGATGAACCCCTTGAAGCATTCCAGGAGCGTTTGAACTGCGGCCTTCATTATGCTAGCCTGAACATAATTTCAGCAACTCCTCCCGATACGAGGTTCTACGGGTTTCGGAGCGAGGTGCGAATGCTCGAGATAACCTTCTATTTTCATTGTCGTTTCTCGTCTGGAAGAGGAGGTGCGGGCGAGGAGGCCATCCCTTGTTCCGGGTTAACATGAAGGGACAATTCAGCGTTCCACTCAAAAAGGAAAGGAAGATCTATGGATCGGATTTTGAGAATTGACATGGGTGCTGAAGGTGGACCGAAGGTGACGGAAACCCCTCTGGGGGACTACGCCGGTCTGGGCGGCAGGGCGTTCACTTCTGCCGTTGTTTCCAAAGAAGTACCTCCCCTATGCCATCCTTTGGGAGCTGAGAACAAACTGGTCATTGCCCCGGGAATGTTGAGCGGAACCACGGGAGCCATGTCGGGACGTCTCTCCATTGGTGCCAAGAGCCCGCTCACGGGGGGCATCAAGGAGGCCAACTCGGGCGGACAGGCCTCTCAGGTGCTGGCGCGGCTCGGTTACGCCGCCATCATCCTCGAGGGGAAACCCACGAATGAGGACCTGTACGTCGTCACCATCAACAAGGACGGGGTGGAGGTCGTTGCCGACAACTCCCTCAAGCTCCTCCCCAACTACGACCTCGTTGAGAAGCTGAAGGGTCGGTATGGGGAGAGCATCGCGTGCATCTCCATCGGCACGGCGGGGGAGATGAAGATGTCGGCGGCCTCCATTGCCTGCACGGACATGGAACTCCGGCCCACCCGCCATGCCGGCCGTGGCGGTCTCGGGGCGGTCATGGGCTCCAAGGGGGTTAAAGCCATCGTCCTGGATGATACGGGCATGAAGATGCGCCCCCCCAAGGATCCTGAAAAATTCAAGGCCGCCAACAAGATCTTCGTGGAAGGGCTGAGAAAGCACGCCGTGACCGGGCAGGCTCTCCCCGCCTATGGCACCAATGTTCTCACCAACATCATCAACGAGGCCGGCGGATACCCGACTTACAACTTCAAAGACGGACGTTTCGACGGGGCTCACAAGATCAGCGGCGAAACCCAGGCCGAAACGGAAACGGCCCGCGGCGGCCTGGCAACCCATGGCTGCCATCGCGGATGCGTCATTCGCTGCTCGGGGATTTACCACGACAAGGACGGCCATTTTCTGACCAAGCAGCCTGAATACGAGACCGTGTGGGCTCACGGCGGGCACTGCGGGATTTCGGATCTCGACACCATCGCCATGCTGGATTTCCTGGATGACAATTACGGTGTGGACACCATCGAGATGGGCGTCACCATCGGTGTGGCCATGGATGCGGGGATCATCAAGTTCGGGGACGGCGAAGGTGCCATCAATCTGGTGAAGGAGGTGGGACGCGGCACCCCGCTGGGACGCATCCTCGGCAGCGGCGCCGCCGTGACCGGAAAAGTCTTCGGCGTGGAGCGCGTGCCGGTGGTCAAGGGGCAGGGGCTTCCGGCCTACGATCCGCGGGCTGTCAAGGGGATCGGCGTCACATACGCCACCAGCACCATGGGTGCCGACCACACAGCCGGCTACGCGGTCGCCACCAACATTCTCAAAGTGGGCGGCGATGTGGATCCCCTGAGCGCCCAGGGGCAGATCGAGCTTTCCCGCAACCTGCAGATCGCGACGGCCGCCGTCGATTCAACCGGCATGTGCCTTTTCATCGCCTTCGCGCTTCTCGACCAGCCTGAAACCTTCCAGGCCCTCATCGACATGCTCAACGCCTTCTACGGATTGAGCCTCACTGGAGACGATGTAACGGAGCTCGGAAAAAAGGTGCTCAGAATGGAGCGGGAGTTCAATGCAAGGGCGGGATTTACGGCGGCCCACGATCGCCTCCCGACCTTTTTCAAGGATGAGGCCATTGGGCCGCACAACGTGAAATTCGACATCGCAGACGAGGAATTGGACAAGGTCTTCAACTGGTAGCCACCCTTCAGGGCATGAGCGCGTCAGGGCAATCTCGGCCAACACTCAACAGAGGCCATATGGTCGAGCGGATTTTGAATCGGTGACGGTGGGCGTGAAAGACCACGCCCGCCTCAACCCTCGAGCTCCCCATGCCTTGATTGTTCTGGACAACCCTGTTTCCATCACAGGGTGCGCCAACTGAAGTGCTCTTTCCTCCTCATGGACACCCCACTTTCCAGGAGATGGTCTGCATGAAGCAATGGCTGGCAGTTGCGGTGATGATGCTCTTCAGTTTTGCATGGGGAATTCCCGCACATTCATCTCCCGGCAAGAAGGTCCCCCATTCCGCCCATGCAAAGGATTCAAAGGCTGAAGGAAGCGAGAATCGCGAGACGGTGACATTGGAAGAGCTCATTCAAACGGCTCTGAGCCGGAGTCCGACCATCGAGGCGGCCGACCGGACAGCTCAGGCCAAAAAGGCTCGGATCGTGTCGGAGACGACGCTTCCGGACCCTGTCGTCTCGTTTCAAAACATGGGGGACCTGGTCCCCCCGAGCCTCCAGGCAGGGGACCCCTCATCGGGAAGGTTTTACGGGATTGAGCAGGAAATCCCATTCCCCGGAAAATTAGGGCTCAAGGGCAAGATCGCCGCCGCTGAGACGGAAGCCGAGGAGTGGAATGCTGAGGAAATCCGCCGGCAGGTTGTGGCCGATCTGAAGGAGGCCTATTTCGAATACGGTCTCATCATGAAATCCACGGAGATCGTCAAAAAAGACCAGAAACTGCTGGAGGTCATGACCGAAGCAGCCCAATCCAAATATACTGTGGGAGAAGGTTCTCAGCAGGATCTTCTCGGGGCTCAGGTGGAGCTTTCGAGGCTTCAGGACCGGCTGGCGGTTCTCGAACAGCGACGAGCCTCCATCACGGCTCTCATCAACAACCTCGTGTATCGTCCCGCCGACGCGCCTCTGGGAATGCCCGTTTTCCCCGAGACAGCCCAACTGGTGCTCAAGGAGGAGGAAGTCATTCGCCTGGCTCTGCAGAACGCGCCGAGCATCCAGAAGCAGGAGCGTCAAATCAACCGTAACGAGCACGCCGTGGAACTGGCTCAAAAGGAGTACTATCCGGACTTCGCTCTCGGATTCACGTATGTGGACCGGCGGTCCGATCCCGAAATGTACGGTCTTATGGTGAAAGCCAAAGTGCCGCTCTATTTCTGGCGCAAGCAGCGGTTGGACCTCGACAGCGCCCGTTTGAACCTGACCGCCGCCAGAAAGCAGCGGGACAGTGAGACTTCCAATGTCTCCTACGCCGTGAGGAACGCTTACGCCGTGGCCAATGCAGCTCAGAAGCTGGTTCATCTGTATGGGTCAACCATCGTGCCGCAGGCCCGGCTGACTTACGAATCCTCGCTGGCCTCCTACCAGGTGGGCGACTCGGATTTCCGCATGCTGACAGGGAACCTGTCCATGCTTCTGGAATACGAGCTCAAACATTACGAGGCCCTGGCTGACTTCCACAAGGCCCTGGCCCGCCTGGAGGCCGTCGCCGGTTCCTTGACCGGTGCCACACAATGAACTGCTGCACATGGCTCATTCTGTCTCATCACTCCCGCGAAAGCAGGAATCCGTCCCCCAATGATCTGAGGATCAACGCCAGGTCACTCTGGGCGGCTTGCGCGGCGGGAGCCTGTGGTACTTGAACCGTGGATAGCCCAGCATCATGCCCCCGTACGTCAGGTGTCCGTCCGGAAGCGCCAGAGCTTCCTGGAGCGGCGGGAAGCTCGCTGCCGCCGCGTGGAAATAGCCGGCCCAGCAGCCGCCCAATCCCAGGCTGGGTGCTGCGAGCTCCAGGTACGTCAGGGCGATGGTGCAGGTCGATGAAGCCATGCGATTGTCTTTCTCGGCATGAGCCACGACGAGGACGGGAGCCCCCCGGAGAATGACATCGCTGCCGCGTTCCCAGCGTTTCACGGTCGCATCCAGGTAGAGGTTCCTTGCCACCTCTGGTACGTTCCGGATCGTCCATTTCATCCAGTCCACTACATGACCCGACAACTTGCGTACCTCCTCCCGGTCGTCCACCACCAGCCATTCGGCACACTGGGAATTGTGCGCTGAAGGGGCATAGCGGGCCATTTCGATGAGCCGTGCGATGTCCTCACGGGAGACAGGCTTGTCCTTGTAGTTTCGAATGGAGCGGCGGCTTCGCAGGAAATGTTCGCAGTGCCCCGGACTCAGGTTTAGGTCCGGTTGCAGCGGGGGAAACCGCTCGATGGGCCATTCACGGTGGGTCAGGCTGCCGCTGGGGCATGCAGCCACACAGTGCCCGCAGCGGATACAGAACTCCTCCGCCTTGGAGACCGGAGCCGGGTACTGACCCTTTTCGAATTTGATGATGCCGACGGGACAGACGGCGGCACAGATTCCATCCTGATTGCAGGACTGCTCATTCACTTCCAAAAACTTCAAACATTCTCTCCTTTCGAGCGTGCCGACATCAAAGTCACTTCTCCTCGAACCAGCGGTAAACGAAACCTGCCACTACTGCGCCGATGATGGGCGCCACCCAGAAGAGCCAGAGCTGCTGAATGGCCCAGCCGCCGACCAGGAGTGCAGGACCGGTGCTGCGCGCCGGGTTGACCGACGTGTTCGTGACGGGAATGCTGATGAGGTGGATGAGGGTGAGTCCCAGGCCGATGGCGATGGGAGCAAACCCTGCGGGCGCCTTTTTGTCGGTGGCTCCCAGAATGATCATAAGAAACATGAACGTCATGACCACTTCGGTCACGAAACCTGCACCCATGGAGTATTTGCCGGGAGAGTGATCGGCAAAGCCGTTGGAAGCCAGTCCGCCGCTCAAATCGAAGCCGGCCTTGCCGCTTGCGATGAAATACAGCAGGGCCGCAGCGGCAATGGCGCCGAGCACCTGGGCGATGATATAAGGCGCCAGCTCCGATGCCTTGAAACGCCCACCGGCCGCCAGTCCCACCGAAACTGCGGGATTCAGGTGGCACCCCGAAATATGCCCGATGGCGTAGGCCATCGTGAGCACCGTGAGGCCAAAGGCGAAAGATACCCCGAGCAGGCCAATGCCGACATTGGGGAATGCAGCTGCAAGCACCGCGCTCCCGCAACCTCCCAGGACCAGCCAAAAGGTACCGATGAACTCAGCAACCGATCGATGTGTCAAACTCATCCTGGCCTCCTTTTTTTGACTTTCAGACCATCAACTCGAATCCGCCCGGCAATGCCGGTCCAGGCTGCCGGGTGGCGCTTCCAGGTGTCGCCGGATGCGGCCGGCACCCCGAAAAACAAAGAGATCCCTCCCGGATCTGAGCCCGCGCAATCCGAAAACGCTGATGGACTCAGGTATGCTGTCCTCTTGGCATTTTCTTCTCAAGACACGGGTCGAATCTAAAGGATCTCCGTTTCAAAGATGGTTCGTCCTGTCAGTTATTCTGAAATGCGGCAGTGCACGGTTCTTGAAAGCTTGGTCACAGGCAATGTGATTCGAGAGCCTCAAACGTACTGCCCACCAAGCCGTTGATTGGGGAGAAGATAGAGCTCATTGAGAGAGTGGTCAACTCAATGATATCGTTTTTTCGACCCTGTGAACCGAAGTCGAAGATCACACCCTCGAGAAAGCTTGGATTGAAGGAAAACTTTGCAGGCTGCGGTTCGTGAGGTCTGGAACAGGTCTGCTCGCAAGGGCAGGCCTGTTTCAACTTCCTTTACAGTGAAGCATCTCGCCGATTCCGGCGGTCGCCCAATGCCTCCCGAATGGCGCGGGCCATCTGGGAGATGAGAACGGGTTTCATCACGAAGGCCCGGATACCCATGGCCTTGGCATGCTCTTCCGTTATTCTTTCACTGTAGCCCGTGCAGAGCACGATGGGGATGTCCTTTCGAATCCGCATCAATTCCGTAGCCAGTTTGTCGCCGGTCATGACGGGCATGGTCATATCGGTGACAACCAGGTCATATCGGAGGGGATCTTCTCTGAAGAGCTCAAGGGCATCCAGGCTGTTGATCTTGGACTCCACACGGTACCCCAGATGCTCCAGGGTCCTTCTCAACACATCCATGTGCAGCTGGTCGTCGTCAACCAAAAGGATGCGTTCATGGCCGGTGGGTATTTCCTCGTCAGCTCGAACAAACGGGACGGTCCTCTCCTGAATGACCGGAAAATACAGATCGAACACAGAGCCCTTTCCACGTTCACTTCTCACCGAGACAACCCCGCCGTGGCTCTGTACGATGCCGTGCACCACGGCCAGCCCAAGGCCGGTGCCGACCCCTTTCTCCTTGGTGGTGAAGTAGGGATCGAAAATCTTCGCCATGGTTGCCTCGTCCATTCCGTGGCCGGTATCCTTGACCGTAACCTTGACATAGGGTCCTGGCTTGAGAGCAGAGTGAACGGCTGCATATTCAGGTCCCAGATTCACCGAAGTCAGTTCAACTTCCAGCAAACCGCCCTTCTCGCTCATGGCGTGGTGGGCATTGGTGCACAGGTTCATGATGACCTGGTGGATTTGTACCGGATCGGCCAGAATGATCCCCAGGTCCTTGTCCAGCGTTGTTCGGATCTCAATGGTGGCCGGAAGCGATGCCCTCATGAACTTGAGGACCTCTTTGACCGTGTGGCTGATCTGGATCGGTTTCCGCTCCTCCTCGGTTTGCCGGCTGAAAGCCAGGATCTGCCTGACCAGATCCCTCGCACGCTCGCCGGCTGTCAAAACCATCTGAAGGTTTTCCCTGAGCCTGGGATTATCGGGCGCTCCCAGGAGGGCCAGCTCCGCGTAACCGATCATGGCTCCGAGGATATTGTTGAAATCATGGGCAATGCCTCCTGCAAGGGTCCCGAGGGCTTCGACCTTCTGGGAACGCTGCAGATGCTGGTGAAGCGCACGGCGCTCGGCCTCGGCCTCCTCGATGCGGGTGAGGCTCGCTTTGAGCTCCATGGCATTTCGCTGCACCTGCTCGTAGAGCAGGCTCTTTTTGAGCCCTATGGAAAGCTCGTTGGCAAGGGTTTCGAGAAAAGCGGCGCGCTCCTGGAAGTCTCTCTGCTCCAGAGAGGCGATGCCGAGGACCCCGATAACTTCGGAGCCGCTCCGCAGCGGCAGGGCGGCAAATGAGCGGTATCCGGCTTTTCGGCATTCTCCCATGGTACACCGTGGATCCGCTGCGATGTCTGTAGAATACATGGCCGTGCCCCGATCGACCGCCAGGCCGCAGAGACAGGCCCCAACCCTGTGACCGCCCTTGGACTGCCATTCCTGCTCCGGGTGCTCGGGGATTGCGCCTTTGAGCTGCAGATCATCACCCGCTCGCAAGAAGAGAACGGCGAGATCGGGCGCCGCTGCCAGCACGATTTCCTGCAATCCGCACTGAACGGCATCATCGACGGTGATGCTCTCATTCACCCTGCGAGCCATCCGATTGAACAGGGAAAGCTCTTCCGCCCGATGCCGAAGTGCGGCTTCACTGGCCTGCAAAGCGTGCGTGCGCTCCTCGACCAGCCGTTCGAGATCGACGGTATACCTGCGGTTCTCTTCCTCGAGATGGAGCTTGACATCGATCAGGTTCTTGACGCGCAGTGCATTTCGGACAGCCTTGACGATGTCGTTCTTCCCGACCGGTTTCTGAAGATAGTCGACGGCGCCCAGGCGCAACGATTCCGAGGCCGTCTCCAGGGTTGGTTCTCCCGTCATCATGATGACTTGGACATGGTCCGATTTCTCACGGATGCGACGGAGCAGCTCCACACCGGACACCCTGGGCAGGATGATATCGGTAAGCACCACGTCGATGGGTTTGCTCTCAAAGATGGCCATGGCGGATTCGGCTTCCTCCGCCGTGTCGACCGAATGGCCGTCCATTTCGAGGAAGGCCTTGACGGTCAAGCGAATGCTGCGTTCATCGTCAACTACGAGGATATTCCCCATTCGCTGCCCCTCCTTGCTCCCTGCAGAGCGTCTCTCCGTTGTTCAAGGGAAGATCCACGTGAAACCGTGTGGGCTGCCCCGGTTCGCCTTCGACGCTCAACTCCCCGCCATGGTCTCGGACAATGCCGTAGCTGATGGAAAGCCCCAGGCCCGTCCCCGTCTCCTTCGGCTTGGTGGTGAAAAAGGGATCGAAGATCCTCTTGCGGATCTTTGCAGGGATTCCGTTCCCCCGGTCCTCGACGGTGATGCGAATGAACTCGCGGCCCTCCTTGCAGAAGACTCCCGCTGAAATGCGAAGCTTCTTATCCGGGTCGTGACCCGGGTACCGCTCGTTGAGAGCGTCACGGGCATTGGTCATGAGGTTCATCAGGACCTGCTGGATCTGCTGGCTCCGACACCTGATGCTGGGCAGACCGTCGGGAATGCTCACCTCCAGGTCGATCTGATCGTGGCGCATGACCGTCTGAATGAGCGAGAGCACCGAGGATACGATGTCCGACAGCAGTGCGGGGCTCTGGGATTGTTTCTCTTGCCTGGCAAAGGTCAACAGGTTTCTGACGATCCCGGCAATGCGTTCGGTCTCGTGGATAATCTCCCCGGCGTATTCGCTCGAGAGGTTGCCCTCCCCTTCACGGTCCAGGATGAGCTGCGCATAGTTCATGATACCGTTGATGGGATTGTTGATCTCGTGAGCCACGCCGCTGGCCAGCGTCCCGATGGACTCGATCTTCTGGGCCTGCATCAGCTGTTCTTCCAGTTTGCGCGTCTCAGTGATGTCGCGGGAGTTGACGACGACCCCCAGCACGCTCCCCGTTTCATCAAACATGGGAAAATAGGTGACATCCATGATTCTTCGGCCGAGCCCGGCAAAGTCGAATGGCGCCTGATAGTTGACAGTCTCCCCTGAAAGGCTCCGGTCGAACCGGGGTTGAATCCTTTCGCGAAACACGCTCTCGCCCATGAGCCGGGTCACAGTCCGGCCGATGACCTCCTCACGCTGCTTTCGATGCGCCTTCAGGAAACTCTCATTCACGGCTTCATAAACGTAGTCGCGGCTGACCAGGGCCATCAGGTCCCGTGAAGTCGACACGATGCGCTCATATTTTCGAAGGGTTTCCTCAGCCCGTTTTCGCTCGGCGATATCCGTGTGGGATCCGGCCAGACGCACGGCCTTTCCAGCCTCATCCCATTCCACAACCTTGCCACGCGCCAGAATCCAGTGCCAATCACCGCTCCCGGTTCTGAGCCGAACCTCGATAGCGAAGGAGGAAAGCTCTTCCACTGCCCGCTGAACCGCCTCCTCACCCTGCTGGAGGTCATCCGGGTGGACCAGGTTGCGCCAGGCTTCATAGCTCGGGGGAAACTCGTCGGGCTTGTACCCCAGCATGGTATAGTAGCGGGGGCTGAAATACACACGACCCGTGCGCAGGTTCCAATCCCAGATGCCGTCGAAGGTTCCCTCGAGAGCCAGGCGCAGTCGCTCCTCGCTCAGCCGCAGGGACTCCTCCGTTTGCCTCAGCTCGGCGTATCGCTCCTCCAGATCCTGCATGCTCTGGCGAAGCTGATGCGTCATGCTGTTGAAGGCAACTGCCAGGGAGGCAACCTCCCTCGGCCCACTCACGACCGCCTGCAAATCTCTTTCTCCGGCGGCGATCCGGGATGCGGTTTCCGTCAGGTTGATCACCGGATCCGCCAGGCGTCTCGCAATCAGCAGTCCGAACATCCCCGCGATGATTGAAAGGGCCATCGTGAAGGCAACAGCCCTTGAGAGCTCCAGGAAGACTTCCCTGTAGGCTTCCTCCCAGGGCAGTTCGGTGATGACAGCCCAGTCCGGAGATTTCAGCGGGACGTAGGTTCCCACCACACTGACTCCCATGAGTCCATGGTAGCTGTTCACCGTTTCGGGCTGAGAGGAGCCGCCGCTCTTCATGAAAGCCGCCACAGGCTTGAGGTGAGACACGTTCTCACCCTTCAGCACCCGGGCCGTGTCTTGGAAGGCCAGCAGATTCCCCATTCTGTCCGAAACGTACACATAGCCGCTCTTGCCCACCTTGAGACGATCCACAACGTCCCACATGGATTTCAGGTTCAGCTCGGCGATCAGGGTTCCTTTCACATCTCCCAGCACGTCGGTTAACTGAACAGCCAGGGCCACCACGGGCTCATTGGTTACGGTATCGATGTAAACCCGGCTGAT
Source organism: uncultured Syntrophobacteraceae bacterium (assembly GCA_964557955.1). Classification (GTDB taxonomy): domain Bacteria; phylum Desulfobacterota; class Syntrophobacteria; order Syntrophobacterales; family Syntrophobacteraceae; genus JALOOX01. The sequence goes on along the minus strand of CAZLCS010000009.1, from coordinate 96,866 downwards.
TTCTCTCCTTTGCCCCACTTCAGGTCTTGGTAAAATGTCCTCCAGTTCGGTCGAATTCCAGCTGGTCTTCCACATGGACCCCCGAGAAGCCTGAGCGAGGATCCGATGATCTTCCCCGAGGAGCACCACGCGCTTGATACCCGGCTGAGCTCCCAGCAAACCCTGCAGGATCTCTTTCTGTTCCGCCTCGGACCCGGCGTCGAGACGGGTCAGCCAGACGGCAGATTCCATGAGGTTAAAGGTCTGCTCGATGAAGTTGCTGACCGTCTTTGCCGCATCCTGTGCCGTGACCTGCTGCCTGTTGGAGATGACGGCCTCCTGCATCCTGATGTTGAAGAAAACCTCGATGCCGCCGTAAAGCAGGAGAGCCACCGCACTCAGGCAGAAGAAAGCGGCTGCCAGGGTCGTGCTCATCCTCCGTGCTGGAGAGGCTGCTTCTGACGTCGTCTTCATAGATTTCTCACCCATCAGAGTGTGCTGAGGAGCTATCGGATCACTTCACGGGCCATTCTGATCAACCCGTGGGGCACCTTCAACCCGAGTCTTTCGGCTTGACGGACGTTGATGCGCAGATGGACCTCCGGGCTGGCCACGGGAATCGTCCCCGGCGGGATGCCTTTCAAGATCTTGTCCGCCATGGGAGCGGCCAGCCTGCCGATTTCATACGGGTCTGGTGACAGGCTGAAGACGGCTCCCTTTCGTGCGGTGAAAGGCGCCGCCCCCGCAATGGGCAGCCTGTGCCGGTCAGCGAACTGTGTGATGACGGACCATGCCGAAGATGAATGCATGAGACTCTCTGACATGATTTGGATGGCGTCCATGCCGATGTCGCCGGATGCAGCCCTTGCCTCAAGATCAGCACGAACAGCCTCAAGGCTGGTTACTGGAGCCTCTACCAGCGTGATCCCTTTGGACGAGGCAACCTCCCGCAGCATTTTGAGAGCTGGTGGATTGGTCGGGTAATTTCGGTCAAAGGGTATGTACAGACTCCTAACCCCGGGGGCCATATCGAGAAGGGTCTCAAAACGTTTGACGGCCAGGTCGGGACCCTGGGCCCGAACTCCCGTCAGATTGCCGCCCGGCCGCCGCGTGCTTTCCACCAGTGGGTACCCCTCCACGAAGGCATTACAGAATACCACCGAAACGCCGGTTCCCTGGGTAGCCTTTTTCGCTGCGACCGCCGGCTCCGTGGGGAATGCGAGAATCAAATCGACCCCCTCAGCCACAAACCCCCGCACGATTCCCTCACCTTCCTCCAGGTCTTTGCTGAAGCTTTTCAAGTTGTACGTGATGCTTTCACCTTCCACATATCCCCGTTCCGCCATTCCCGATTTGAAGCCGTCCAAGATGGCCGAATAGGCCTCCATTCCGGATAGAACCCCCACCCGGTAGGGACCGCGTTTCGTCTCTTCGCAACCGCCGAGCTGCAGGAGTACGCCCATGAAACAGATGAGGGCGGCCCAGAAAGCCGATGGCGGATTCCACAGATGGGGAGTGTGCTGCACAGACCTCCTCTCAGCCTTCGCTTCTTTAGCGGATGATTTCATCCGCCTGCTTCACGAGTCCTGTTGGGACGCCCAGCCCCAGTTCGGTCGCCACCCGGTAGTTGAGCTGGAAATAGCTTTCAGCCGATACGACAGGGACTTTGCCGGCCGGGATGCCGCTCAACACCTTGTGGACCTGGTGGGCCGCAAGCTTTCCGACCGCACGGTTCTCGGTCGCCACTCCGAAGACCGTGGAGTATCCTCCGGCGGAAAACAGCACGCCGCCGATGGGAATACGATGCCTGGAGGCGAATCGACCGATTTCCACGAAAACTGCGGGAGTCCTGGCCAATGGCTCGGATATCAACAGCACGGCGTCGATGCCTATATCGGCGCGTCCTTCTCTTGACTCCAGGTCCGCCAGCAGATCACCACCGCTGTCAGCGGGAGATTCCACCAGCAGCACTCCGGCATGGGCCGCCGCCGGACGCAGCACCTCCAGTTGGCTGGGCACGATGGGGGAATGCTTCGTGTAGGGCACCCAGAAGCGTCGGGCGTGCGGAGCCAGCTCTCTGAGGATCTCGAACCGCTTGAGAGCCACATCAGGCCCCGGATAGCGCACGCCGGTGATGTTGCCGCCGGGTTCGGCCACGCTCTGGATCAGGTTCGTCCCCTCGATATTGGTCTGGCAAAACACTACAGGGATTCTGGTCCCTTCGGTGGCTTTCTTCGCCGCAACCGATACTTCGGAAGGGAAGACGAGTATCAGGTCCACCCTGTCTTTCACGAATTTCCCAAGGATCTGTTCTTCCGCAGCTGCGTCGAAGTTGGTCCGGTGGAAGTCGAAGGTGATGTTCTGCCCCTCGATGTAGCCCAATTCTTTCATCCTGAGCTTGAAGCCGTCCACTGTATTCGCAAACACGTCGAGACCGCACAGGATGCCCACCCGTATCATCCGCGGCTTCTGCTCGCCGCATCCGCCCAGGAAGACGACTGCCATCAGTGCAGCCAGCAATATCCCAAACGCCGGGTTCCTGGCCCTGCCCTCCTCCCGGTACCTCATGGCCCTGAATCCACCCCCTATGGCAACAGATCCACCTTCAGATGCGCTCCAAGCCCTTTCCCGAAGACTTCCGGATTGTACATTTCCTCCGCACGTGGGGGCAAAGCCGTGAAAGTGCCGGGTGCGATGGCCTGGGCCACGTAGGTCAGGTGATAGCGGCCCGCCGGGAGGATCTCCGAGTAGAATCGCGCCGCCTCGTGGCGCAGCTCCCGGTGATAAAAGGCCCAGCGTGACGAGCTGAGCCGCTGGAGCTCCTGGAACTGCTCGCCGTAGGATCCTTCGGGAAGCGGCAGCTTTCCCTTCTCCAGATCCGTGAGAGAAGCCGTCGCCAGATCCCGGTTCACGGGCTCCATACCTCCAGGGATCGGATCGTCCAGGACGACGAAATAGCGCTCGGCCTGGGCCGATACGAAGAGGTCCACGCGCACCAAATCCCCCATCTTCACGTCCTCCGGTCCCTTCAGGATCATCCACTTTCCTTCACGCTCCACACTGTATTCCCGATGCACTTCGAGCCCGGCCAGACCTCCTGAAGGCTGCGCGGAGGAAACTTCGGGGGGCCTCTTTCCATCGGGTGCAACCGCTTCAGGCTGTCCCGCCGCCGGCGCAGCCGGAGCCGCGACGGGTGTCTCGTACGAAAGGGCAAGGGAGTAGTAAAGCGGCCCCTCACCGGTCTTGGCCACCCGCGCCGTGGCTTTCCGTCCCGGATCGTCGTCCCGGGTCCGATATTCGAAGGCAAGCGGGGGGTCGCTCACCTCTTTGAATTCACCCGATCCCAGGGACAGGCTGTCGAGCCATGCCTGGACTGTCATGGGACCGCGGTTCCGTTCGTATGTCTTGCTGAAATCGATGAGCGACTTGACGACGAAAAGGTTTTCCTGAGTCGAACGCCAATACCTCTTGCTCTTGCGTCCCTGGAGAATGGTATGCAACAGACGGAGCGGAATGGCACCGAGCTCGGACCTGCCCTGGCTCCGGGCGGACTCGAAGGCGAGGAGACTGCTCAGAATGGCGCTGTTGTCCCGTACCGTGGAGGAAAGGAGTAGGTTTTGAGCCCGAGCATCCAGGCTCTCGCGGAAGACGACCCCGGCAGCCGTGTGATCAGCTCGAGCCAGGATCTGCTTGAGGACTTCGTTCTGGGCCCGCTCAGTGCCGGCCACCCGCATCAGGGCCTGCAGGTAGAGCGCCTTTCCGAAAAGACTCATTTCGGGAATATCTTTTTCGAAGCGTTCCAGCTCATCCTTTGAAAGCTTGCCGCGCTCGGCAAGGGCCAGGAGGGCCACGGCCCGCGTGGTGGCGTTCATGGACCGGCTGTACGTCGCTGCTGTCGGTTCATGATGGAGGAGGGACTGGAGATACTTCTCGAGACTCTCCTCCACAACGGGTGAGGCCACGTGACCGCGCTCCTTGAGCCAGCCCAGGCCCAGCGCTGTGAAAGCGCTCAGGTAGGGATCGATGTACTCGAACTTCGGCACGAAGTAGCACATTCCTCCCGAGGATGCCTGAAATTCGGCGGCACGGGCCACCGTCCTGGCCGGGAGCTCCTCGCTTTCGGCCCAGGTGAAGGACTGGGCCAGGCAGGGCCGAAGCTCCCGGTAAAACGCCGCCATGAGCCCCTTTGTCAGGATCTGCTCCCAACACAGGTAAGGGTAGTCACGCATGTATTCGAACACGCCCTCTAGACCCCCGATAGCGCTGGGAGAAGCCATGAATCTAAGCCGCCCCGTTTCCGGCACCATGTCTGAGGGAAAAAGAACCTTCTCGACGGCTTCAGGTTGGGTGGTCATGCCGTGGACGGCTGCCACCGTGGGCGTATTCCGCCTTCCGACGGGAAGAGAGACGGTGATGGCGTCTCGATCGCTGGAATCCCCGGCCTGAACGACGAACCGGATGGCTCCGTGGCCTCTGGCCTCAAGGGGCAGGCTCACGGCCTGCCGGGTGAACGGTTCCAGAATGAGCTGCTGTTGAGAAGTCAGGATGGCCCCTGCCGCCGGTGCGGGGGCTTCGGAAGCAGCCTCTCCCGGTGAGGAGGATTCCGCACCCGGGGGTCTCGTCGGCAGCGGGTCGCCGACGATGGGTCCTCTCGCTTCCAGGACCACATCGAGTGTTCGAGCCTGGTCTGTCCGGTTCATGATCGTGAACCGGGCCTGGAGCCGGTCACCGTCCACGATTTGGTTGGGGAGGGCGGGCCGGATTTCGGTCGGCTGGTTGACGCGAAACACCTGTTCGCCCAGCCCCATGCGATCCTCGGGCGTCACGGCGAGTGCCAGAATGCGCCATCCCGTGAGACTGTCCGGAAGCTTGAACTGGATGCGCGCCTTGCCGTCCCGGTCCGTGGCAATGGATGGATTCCAGTAAGCCACGAATCGGAAATCGGATCGCATGCCGAGGTCCGGCCCGCCTCCGCCTCCCGGATTGGCCCCCTTCTTCTCCAGCTTCTGGCGTCCGACAAGCTGCATGATGAGGTTGTAATTGGACAGGTCCAGGGGGTCGAGGCTGTAGAAGCCCTCGTAGGGATCGAACACCTTTCTTCCCGGCAGAAGGGCAAAGATGGCCTCGTCCAGCACGGCCACGGCCAGCTCCACAGGGGGCTGCTCCTCGCCCGGGGGGAGCTTGCCGATCACCGCCTTGAGATCCACCGTCACGGTCTCCCGGGGTTTGTAAACTTCGCGGTCCTGCCGGATTTCCACTGTGATCTGCTTGGTGCTGTCCTTAACGGGCACCTCGGCATAACCCATCCGGAAGGTGGGCTTTCCCAGGTCCTCCCCTTCTTCGCTCATGGGCTGATCCACCCGGGGCGAAACCACGAGGACCGACAGGTAGAATCCGGGCAGATGGTCGGGAACAATGGGGATTTCGATGATTTCGCTGCTGCTTTCCAACGTCTTGATCCAGCTCTTCATGATCCCGAAACGCTCGATGGTGAAGAGCGCCCGGCATCCCGGGAACGGGTTCTGGACCAGGAACCGGGCTGTCTCTCCCGTCTGGTAGGACTTCTTGTCGGGGATGACATCCAGGACGTTTCCCGGAACGGACTCCCAGACGACGTGGCTCTTGCCCACGACGTAGCGACGCAAAATCGTTTGATGCCCACGCGGCTCGCCTGGAGCAGCCGCTCCTGTCTCAGCAGTCGGACCTGCCTGGGCAGGCTGCTCCGGAGGCGCCTCGACCTCTTCCGCTTCCGTTGCCTCCGCGTCTTCTTCCGTCGGTTCGGGGACATTGCCGACACGGGCCCGGATGCGGTAAACGCCCGAATTCCGAGGAGTGAAGGTGAAGAGAACCGGTTCAAGGCCCGAAGTCAGCTCCAGGTTCTCCTCGGCGACCCACCGGGTGCTGTATCGAGGAACGTAGGCTTTCCCGGCTCCTTTGACCTGGGCCACTTTCGTTTCGCGCCGTTCGATGGCGACCCGGATGGGCACGTTGGAAAGCGGCTCGCCTTCCCGGTTGACCACGACGGCGCGGGCCGATGCCGGCTTCTTCTCCTCCAGGGACCAGTCTCCCTGGGACAGCCCCACGTATTGACCCCGCCCCGCATAGGCTGCGGAAGCGCGATGGGCCACCCGCTTTCCCCGGTCGTCCTTGACGGCGCTCTCGACGACGAGCCGCCCGTAAATGATGGGGTTGTCGGTGATCTGAAAAGTAGTCTCCAAAGCTCCTTGGTCGTCGAGAGGTTTTTCCGCCTGGAAGACACTCTGGGAATCAGGGGTGTAGAACCCGTCGGAGGTGTGCTCGACGACATCGAACTCGAAGCCCCTCGTGATCGCCGTTCCGGGATCGAAGGGCTGTGTTTCGATGCGGGCGCTCACGCGCGTTTCGGCCTTGGTGTAGGGGCCTCCGGCATGCAGAGTCGCCTGTGTGGCAACCGTGACGGAATCCCCCAGGCTGAAGATCTCCCCGTTGAGCTCCGTCGAGACCTTGAAGGACGACGGCGTGAAATCGCTCACCAGCACCCGCATGGGTTCGAGCTCTTCGTCTTTCATGAAGCCCGCCATGAGCACGAATCGATACCAGCCCACCGCCGCGTTCTTGGCGAGGGGGAATGAGCCGTCGAAGGACCCGAAGGCCGAAAGCCGGATGTCCTTCTGCTCATAGACGACCTTGTCGAGGGGATCCACCACTTTGAGCCGGTAGGTGTAGGTCTCCTGCCCGGGTCCTGTCGGTACGTCGGTTTTGGCTCTCTCTTGCCGGGATGCGCCTCCGGCGGCGCCGGTCCCGGTTGGCGGCTCTGCAGCACCCGGGCTCCCGCCTTTGCCCGGTCCCGTCTGGGCGGCATCAGCCCTGGAACCTGTCTCCGAGGGGCCCGACACTCCGGGAGGCACCACAAAGCGGCGGTTATCCTGGTCCCGCACGTAAATTTTATATTGGACCGTGTCGCCCGCCCGGTAAATCCCCTGGGCCGTCGTTCCCCATGCTCGCAGGTGGCCGTGCCGCGGACGCATCCACTCGGGGATATACTCCCGGTTGGACCCCTCGGAGCTCACCTGAAAGGGATACGTGAAGGGCAGGACAGCCACATCGTCGCCCTTGCGGCACCAGAGGAAGAGCTGCTTCTCGTCGGCTCCGTACGCGCTGAGAAGCTTCAGTTCGGGGTCCACCGTGATGGTCCCGGGCAGCATGGCGATGCCATCTTCCCCCGTCGTCCCGCGTGCCAGGATCTTGGGTCGTTCACTGAAGGTCGCGAGCGAATCCTCGTGCATCTCCACCTGGGCTCCCGACACGGGCAGGCCCGAAGCGAGATCCGTGATCCAGACCAGGGTGTTGTGGTGTCCGTATTTCACATGGACGTGGAATGGTGTGATCTGGGCGAAAAAGGTGTTGCCGGTATCCCCTTCCTCCCGGGTAACCTTGGGTTCCGAGGTCACCACACCCTGGATGATTCCCGAAGGTTTCCCCAGCATGGGCCGTAGACCGAGGGGGAGAGCGATGCGTCTGTCCGGCATCGAGGGCAGATCGATGGTCTTGGTCTGGGGAGGCGACTTCCTGCCCGAAAGGATGGTGCGATACTTGACCCGAAGTTTGTTCAAGTTGGTCGCCACGAGGGGAAGGTCCGTATCGAGGTTTTTCTCGAGAACGGGCATATCCCTGAAAAGGTCAAATTCCGGAGGATAGTGGTCTGTGGCGAAGCTCAACCATCCATCCGCCTCAAGACCCCGGCCGAAGGCGTCTTTCAAGGTGTCTGCTTTAGCCTCGACACGGTAGTCCGTGAAGGGCTTGATCCGCTCCATGGGGAGCATGATGGAATACGTTTGGGACTTCTGATGCGGCTCGTAAAGGCTGGTGTCGACGTAGGTGTCTTCCCATGGATCCAGGTCCTTCTGATCCGCAGCGAGATCCGGTGTCACGGTGATCCGCTGCTTGAGCTCCTCGTTGATCGGCGGTGCAGAGAAAAGCAGTGATATCGGCTGATTGGGATTGCAGCGCGAGGTCGGGGGCGGTTGGGTTCCGGCGGCCAGACTCAAGGTTTTTCCCTTCAGATCCTGGCATTCCACTCCCACCATCCGGAATCCCCCGTAACTGTGAAACTGAATGAGTGGTTGGTTCTGGACTCCCGGTTCCTTTCCGGTCAGGGAGGCGATGCCGGGCTCCACCTGCAGGGCCACGGGCTGATCGGGAGGGAGAGCGGTCCCGGGCTGAACGAGCCAGACCTGGCCTTTCCGGTAGGTGGTGGACTCGTGGAACTGGGGGTCCACAGACACGGTGGCCGGAATTCGCTGTTGCCCCGGCGCCTTGAAATAGACGTGGGCGGCCACGGAAGCCTGGTCCACGGGTTGGTCGAACCAGAGAGTGAGCTGCGGCATCACCGGCGTGAGCCAGTTCTTGAATGAGGTGCTCTTCACGACAGGCCGCTGCGTCAGGAAGGAGTGCTTCACGGCCTCCTGCAGGTTGGCTCCGCTCTCGGCCGTGATCTCCGGCCGAACGGTGACCTGGTAGCGTGTAGCGGGAAGCAGGGACTTCTTCTCGGGGAGCTGGCAGGCGAGGGTGGACGGATTCAGCCAGCGCCACTGGCAGGCGGGGTCGGGCTCAATGGTGATGGGGATTTCAGAGGCTTCGCGCTCCATGCGTCCGATGGGCACAACGGACCGGTCGAGCTCGAAGACGATCTGCTGGCCGACCGGGACATCGTCCCCCGAAGGCGTGATGCGGATCAGTTTCGGCGGTCCCGCCGTTGTCGATGCCTTACCTGCAGGCGCTGCAGCTGCGGCCGCAGCGAGGAAGGCTCCACTGAGCCCGAAGACGGCCACGGCCCAAAGCGTCAGCAGGAAACGACAGAAATGGTTTTGACAAAGTCGAAGCACCACGAAACCCCGGCGAGTCTTCATAAGACCTCCACAGGTGATAAAGATGCAAAGAACCGCTGGCCGCCTGTTTGATCAAGAAGAGACGGCCTGGCAGGAAGCGAGGCTTCGCCCTTGCCAAGCGTCATTGAACCCACTATATACAATATTTTAGCCACACTGGACGAACAAATTCCCGCCGTTTGGGTACAAAAGCGGTGTCAACGGGCCGGGCGAAGCCTGCTCGCCAGGTCCCGATTGTGATGTTCAATCCCTTCGTGGTAAGGGACAGCAATCCGGGAATGGAAGTATGCGGTGATGGATCATGGCGATGGACCGAATCCACTTACCCTTCTGCCCTGATGTTGGGGGGCGAGCCGAGATGAAGAAACGATGCGACTGGTGCGGCCAGGATCCCCTCCATGTTGCGTACCATGATGAGGAATGGGGTGTGCCGGTCCACGACGACCGGCGCCTCTTCGAGATGCTGACTCTGGAAGGTGCACAGGCCGGACTGAGCTGGCTCACGATCCTCAGGAAACGGCAGGGCTACCAGAAGGCCTTCCACGCTTTCGATCCTGAACGGATCGCCCGCTATTCCGAGGACGACCTCAATCGTCTGATGGCTGATTCCGGTATCGTGCGAAATCGGCTCAAAATACTGTCCGCCATCGGAAACGCACGGGGTGTTCTCAGACTCCAGGAGGAATTTGGATCTCTGGATTCATTCCTCTGGAGATATGTCGACGGCGTCCCCAAACAAAACGTTTGGCGGTCGCTGCATGAGGTGCCGGTGAGGACGTCTGAGTCGGACAGGATGAGCAGGGATCTCAAGAAACGTGGATTCAACTTCGTGGGGTCGACCATCTGTTATGCCTTCATGCAGGCCGTGGGAATGGTGAATGATCACACGGTGGATTGCTTTCGCCACGCTCAGGTGAAACAAATGGCCCTCCAGTTCTGATGCCTCGCGTGCGGCATGCCCCTCTCATCGTTGCCTGGAATTTTAAAGAAAACCGCTTCATCTGATTGGCTTTCGTACGGATGGTCGTTTCCATCGACGCAGTCGAGCTTATCATTATCATGCAGGGATCAAATCGAATCCGGGTGGCTTTCAATGCGGGATGGGGGCTCATCATGCGAATGCTCTTGTTCGCCGGCAAAGGAGGGGTGGGAAAGACAAGTGTGGCTGCGGCCACGGGAGTCGTTGCGGCGCGGGCGGGTCGGAGGACCGTCGTTATTTCCCTGGATCCGGCTCACAGCCTGAGCGATGCTTTCGATCTCGATGGATCCCTTATGGACTTCCGGCGGGGTGCGACCGTGCCCGTTGCCGACAATCTCTGGATTCAGGAATTGGACGTCCACGAGGAAATCTCCAAACATTGGGGAGAGGTCCACAAGTATATTTCCCTGCTTCTGAACACTTCGGGCATTGACGAGATCCTGGCCGAAGAGCTGGCGATCCTCCCCGGTATGGAGGAAATCGCCGCCCTGCTCTATGTCAACCAGTACGTGCGGGAGAACAGTTACGACGTCATTCTCCTGGACTGCGCGCCCACGGCGGAATCCATACGTTTCATCAGTCTGCCCAAAACGCTGGAATGGTACATGCGCAAGGTCTTTCGACTGGAGCGGCAGCTGATTCGCACCATGCGGCCCCTTGCCAAGAGATGGGCCGACATTCCCCTTCCCGAAGACGATTATTTCGTGGCCATCGAGCGGCTCTTCGAAAAGTTGAAGGGCGTGGACGACTTTCTCATGGATCCGGATCTGACCTCGGTCCGCCTTGTGACCAACCTGGAGAAGATGGTCTTGCGGGAAACTCAGCGGGCCTTCATGTTCTTCTCTCTCCACCAGCTGTCCGTGGACGCTGTGGTGATCAACCGGGTGTTTTCGGAAGGGAGCGAGGACGCTTTTCTGCTGGACTGGCATGCGTCGCAGAAGGCATATCTCAAACTTGCCGAGGAATACTTCCATCCGCTGCCCATCATCCAGGCGCCGTTCTACCGCTCCGAGATCCTGGGCTATGATCGACTGCTCGAACTCGGCCGGGAGCTTTACGGGGGGAGCGATCCGACTCGATCTTTCTCCGCCGTGCGCCCCATCGAATTCGTGAATGTGAATGGAAACCCTGTCATCCGAGTGCACCTGCCGTTCGTCGAGAAGAGCGAGGTGGAGCTGACGAAAGTCGGCGAAGAGCTCATCATCAGGGTAGGGAGCATCAAGAGAAACCTGATTTTACCCCGCACGTACGTCCCGCTCAAACCGCTGCGGGCGAAGCTCGAGGGGGATCATCTCGTGATCAGCTTTGGAGGAGACGATGCAAGGGAGTACGACTCAAGACAAGCCCCAGGATGAAGAAAGACAGGATTGTGGTTGTCCCCTCTGTGCCCTCATGGGGATGGTCGGGCATGCACGGAGAAGGCACGGGACCTTTTTCCACCATCTCGGCAATGCGGAAATCGAGTTGCTGAAAGCCTTCAGATCCCTGATCGATCAGCGCATCACTTCTCTGGAGGCGGAGACTGATGCAGGGCGATGCCGCAAGAAGGCCACGAAGATCGAAGTCGAATGAGCACTGGATCGCGCCTCATTTGGGCTTGGCGGCGAGGGCCGACTTGAGTGGAGGGGGCATGATGCGGTTTGTCATCCTGGTCATTATAGGTGCGCTGTTTGGCGCGTGGAGTGTTTCTGCTGAAACGATCTCGGTTTTGACCTACGAATGGAGACCTTACAACTACGAAGAAGAAGGAGTGGTCAAGGGTATTTCCACGGAGGTGGTTCGTGAGGTTCTGAAGAGAGCCGACATCGATGCTGACATTCGGATCTATCCCTGGGCCAGGGCCTATCAAAAAGTGTTGGAGGAGGAAAACGTTCTCATATTCACCATCGCGAGGACCCCTGAGCGTGAAGAGCTCTTCAAATTCCTGTGCCCCATCGCACCCCCTGTCAAGAACGTCCTCCTCAAACTCCGCGAGCGGACGGATATCACCCTCACCTCGCTCGATGATGTCGGAAAGTACCGGATCGGTGTTCAGAATCAGGATGTGATGCATCAGGTTCTTTTGCGGGCTGGATTCCCGGAAGGCAGGTGCCTGTTTCCCGTCACGCAAAACGAGCAGAATCTCAGGAAGCTTCTGGATGGGAGAATTGATCTTATGGCGGGACACGATCTGCCGACGCTGGACCTGCTGAAAAGGATGAAACTGCCTGCCGACCGTGTCCAAGTGGCCTACACCTTCGAGTCCTACGAGGAGTGTGCGGCGTTCAGCCGCCAAACCGCTGATGATCTGGTCGATCGTGTCCGCAGGGCTTTGGAGGCAGTCAACGGGGAAGGTTTCATCGAGAATTGCACGAAAAAATACCTGGAACGGTAGCACACATCAATCCAATGTCATTGCGACCCGGAGCCATCTGACCCATGAAACCTCCCCAGCCCGCCGCACGCTCCATCTCGGGGCGACTCTCCTTCAGCCTTGTATTCATTGTCTTTATAGTGGTGGCCGTCATTCTGGCCGTAGCTTTCGCCATACACGCGGCGAATCTGAAAACGGCACTGGATGATAGGGCCCGGGAATACCTCTCCCGGATCGGCGAGGTGCTGGTGCTGCCCATCTGGAACTATGACGACGCACAGATCGAGCGCATCGGGACCATCTTCACCGAGAACGAGTCCGTTCACAGCCTGCGAGTGGAAGACCACCGCGGGAAAGCCCTGTTCGAGGCTCGCAAACCTCAGGATGGGGCCCCGAAGATCATGAAGTCCGATGAGATTCTGTTCGAGGGGCGGGCCATTGGAAGGATAACCCTTGAGGTCACCCAGGCCAGGTATCTGCTCCATTTCAGGTTTCTTCTGATCGGCACCCTGTTCACGCTTCTGGCAGCCCTGGGGGTCATGGCTTCGGCGACCAGGGGACTCTTGACGAAGTTCCTGCAGCGTCCCCTCGCGTCCCTGGAGATGGGCATGGACCGATTGGCTGCCGGCGATTTCTCCCACAGAATTGAGCCGGCTTTTCGAGAGCTGTCGGGAATCATCAAAAGATTTGAAGAAATGGCGGAGCAGGTTCGCAGGCGGGAGGAAGTCCTGCGGGAAAACGAGGTTCGCCTGACGGAGCTCCTGGGGAACCTCCGGGAGAGCGAGGAAAAGTACCGACTGCTCTTTGAAGTGGGACCCGACGCCCTCATCTTTCTGGATGTAGATTCGCTGAGCATCCAGGACTGCAACCGGGCGACGGAGCAGCTCTATGGGTACTCCCGCGACGAGCTCATGGCCATGAGCCCGGTGGATCTCTCGGCAGAGCCTGAAGCGACACGCCGCACGATCCGAGAGGAGCAGGATGCAAGGATTCCGAAACGTCTCCACCGCCGCAAAGACGGCTCGGTCTTTCCGGTCGAGATCAGTTTCTCGAAGCTCTTTTCCGACGGACGGCATCTCATGTTTGCCGCTATCCGGGACATCACCGAAAGGGTCCGGGCTGAGGAGGCTCTGCGTGACTCCGAAAAGAAGTACCGGACCCTTTTTGAACGGGCCGGCGATGCCATCTTCCTGGTCGAGCCACAGACCCATCAGATCATGGACTGCAACGAGAGGGCCGCCGAGCTGGAAGGTTACTCCGTTGAAGAACTGAAGGGAATGAAGGCCTGGGAGCTGTATCCGGTAGAGGAGCGTGCGGTGCGCTCTGCCGGGATCGATTCGCTGGAGCCCGAAGGTGAGGCTATCTCGCTCACGGGACTGCATCACCGGCGAAAGGATGGCGGGCTGGTTCCCGTGGAAGTCAATGCGTGCATGGTTGAAATCGGTGGCCACCCCGTGATTCTTGCCCTGGTGAGGGATGTGACGGAGCGGGAGCGAGCCGAGCGGACATTGAGAATGACCCAGTTCGCCGTCGATCGATCGCGCGACGCGGCCTTTTGGATGACAGCGGATGGGAAGTTCGTTTACGTGAACGACTCCGCTAGTGCCATCCTCGGGTATTCCAGGGAAGAGCTCCTCCGGATGGCGGTTCATGACATTGACCTGCAGTATTCCGTCGAGCTTTGGCCGGCTCGCTGGGAGGAGCTCAGAAGGCGGGGTTCATTCGTCTTCGAATCGGTAAACCAAAGGAAAGACGGGACAATCTTCCCCGTGGAGATCTCGGTCAATCTGCTGACTTTCGAGGGCGAAGAAATCAACTGCGCCTTTTCCCGTGACATCAGCGAGCGCAAGCGGGCCGAAGAGGAGCTGCACCAAAAGGAACAGCAGCTGGCCCGGACGAACTACTTGCTGGAACTGGTGCTCAACACGATACCCGTCCGCATTTTCTGGAAGGACCTCGATTCGAGATATCTCGGCTGCAACGCGGCTTTTGCCCATGACGCCGGGCTCACTTCCGTGAGGGATGTCATTGGGCGAACGGACGAGGAGATGGCTTGGAGGGAGCAGGCAGAGCTTTACAGGGCGGACGACGTTCTCGTGATGCGCACGGGAATGCCGAAGCTCAACTACGAGGAGCCGCAGACAACCCCTGACGGTGGAACCATCTGGCTGCTCACCAGCAAGATACCTCTCCGCAACCTGGATGGGACCATCTTCGGTCTGCTGGGGGTGTATGAGGACATCACGGAGCGCAAAAGGGCCCATGAAGCTCTGCAGCGGGCCAATCTGGTGCTGGAGAACAGCCCCGTCATGCTCTTTCGCTGGCGTGCGGCTCCGGGGTGGCCCGTCGAACTGGTGTCCGAAAACGTCCGTCAACTGGGTTATCGGCCGGAGGAGTTGCTTTCCGGCGAGATCCCTTTTTCCTCCCTGGTGTATGAAAGGGATTTGGCCAGAGTGGGCCGCGAAGTCAAGGACTATACCGAAAGCGGTGTGGATCGGTTCGAGCAGCAGTATCGGGTCATTTGCAGAGATGGGCGAGTCCGATGGGTTGACGACCGCACTTTCGTGGAAAGGGACAAGACGGGGCAGGTCACCCATTACCAGGGCATCGTCATGGACATCACCGAGCGCAGGCAGGCCGAGGAGGCCCTGCGGGAGAGCGAGACGAAGTTCCGAGCACTTTTCGAGAATATGCCAAGCGGCCTGGCTTTACACAGGGTGATTCTGGATGCCGGCTTGAATCTGGCCGACTACCGGATCCTGGACGTGAACCCTGCTTATGAGAAGCATACGGGAATACCCGCCACCCAGGCGGTGGGGGCCCTGGCCAGCGAAGTCTACGGCACTGGGACCGCTCCATATTTGGATCAGTTCGGGGAAGTGGCTATGACTGGGAGGGCTATCGTGTTCGAAACCTATTTTGAACCCCTCCAGAAGCATTTCCAGATGAGCGCGTTTTCTCCTCAGATGGGGCTTTTTGCGACGATCTTCGAGGACATCACCGACCGCAAGCGCAGTGAGGAGGAGCTGCGCCAGAAGAACGAGGAGATGGAGCGATTCGTCTATACCATTTCCCACGACCTCAAGAGCCCCCTGGTGACCATTCAGGCTTTTCTCAGGTTCCTGGAAAAGGACCTGCGGAACCTGGATCATGAACGGGTGCGCAAGGATATGGATTACATAGGCAATGCGGCCACTCGAATGAACCGACTGCTGGAGGAGCTTCTGCAGTTGTCCCGCATAGGCAGGAAGGTCAATCCTCACGAAGAAGTGCTCCTCCAGGACGTTGTGCGGGATGCACTCAGACTGGTTGCGGGCCGCATTGCCGAAGGCGGTATTCATGTTGAGCTCACGCCGGAGCCGATCCTGCTCCATGGAGATCGGATGCGCCTGGTGGAAGTTTTCCAGAATCTCCTCGACAATGCTGCCAAATTTGCTCGAGGGCAGGTCTCACCCACCATCTGGATCGGAACCGAGCATGGTGAGACGGGCGTGATTCTCTACGTCAAGGATAATGGGATTGGGGTCGATCCAAGGCATCTGGGGAAGCTCTTCGGCCTCTTCGAAAAGCTGGACCCGAGCTCCGAGGGGACCGGGGTGGGGCTGGCGCTGGTGAAGCGGATCATTGAGGTCCACGGGGGCCGGATCTGGGTTGACTCCGATGGGCCGGGTCTGGGCACGGTCTTTCGCTTCACGCTGCCCAATACCAGGAGAGTAAAGGTCGGCTGAAGAAATCCCTTTCAGGATCTTGTGCCTGGTCTTGGGGAGGGTCGCCAATGGGACGGGACCCACGGCCGTCGGGAAGCGGTGAGCTTGAAAACGTGCTCCGGGCTTCACGTCCGATCAGAAGCGAAATTGAGGATTTGCGGTTGGAGAATAGCGAAGGATTATGATATCAGCCATATTGAAAAGTTTGATAGACATCCTCATATTCCGATAAATTTGTGAGATAGATGACTCCTGTGGGCTTCCTGGACCTCCGGGCCTCAATCGGCAATCCAGGCTGAGCCCTTGAAGGCTGAGATATGACGACCAACCTTCCCTGAAGGGGCGCAGCCAAACAACAAAGGAAGCCATGTCCAACATGCAGGGAGAACCCATTTTCATTCTTCTTGTGGAAGATGATCCGGCGCACGCAGAGATCGCCATGCGAAATCTGGAAACTTGCCGGATGGCCAACCACATCCGTCACGTTTGGGACGGGCAGGCCGCCCTCGACTACGTATTTCGACAGGGCGAATACGCCGATCCCGTGGTCAATCCGAGACCGCATTTGATCCTCCTCGATCTCCGGCTCCCGAAAGTGGATGGCCTGGAGGTGCTGAAGCGCATCAAGTCAGACCCTGGCTTGGGCTCCATTCCCGTCGTGATCCTCACGACCTCATCGGCCGAAACGGACATCATCAAGGCTTATGACAACCACGCAAGCAGTTACCTCATCAAGCCGGTGGACTTCGACAAGTTCATGCAACTGATGGAGACCTTCGGCTTTTACTGGATGGTCTGGAATTGCTTTCCACATTCCAGAAAGGATGAATAGAGTGGATGCAGCGGTCATCGATGTTCTGGTCGTCGAAGACGATCCAGCCCATGCCGAAGCCATAATGAGATCGCTGGAAGCTGACGGAAGCGCGCGTGTTCAGACGGCCTCGTCATTGCGTGAATACCGGGAAGCGGTCTGCTCCTGCAATCCGTCGGTGGTTCTTGCCGACCTGAACCTGCCCGACGGGCAGGCTCTGGAGATGCTCTCTTTTCCGCCGGAGTCTCAGGCCTTTCCCGTTCTGGTGATGACGAGTTACGGGGACGAGCAGAAGGCGGTGCAGGCCATGAAAGCCGGGGCTCTGGACTATGTGGTCAAATCGGCCGAGTCTTTTGCCGAAATGCCCAGGATTATCGAGCGAGCCCTCCGTGAATGGCGTCTCATCATCGAAAAGCAGCGTGCAGAAGCCGAACGCCTCGAAATGGAGCGGCGCCTTCTCCACTCACAGAAGCTGGAGAGCCTTGGGGTGATGGCAGGAGGCATCGCGCACGATTTCAACAATCTCTTGACGGCGATCCTCGGTCATGCGGACCTGGCGCTTCTGAACCTCTCGCCTTCGGCGCCGGCGCGCAGCAACATCGAGGAGATCGTCAAAGCATCCCGGCGGGCGGCGGACCTCTGCCAGCAGCTTCTGGCTTATACGGGCAAGGGGAAGTTCGTCATCGAGCCCATCCTGCTGGACGAACTGATCGAGGAGATGGTGCACCTCCTTCGAACCTTCATCTCGAAGAAGGTGATCCTCAATCTCAACCTGCACAGGAATCTGCCGAGAATCGAGGGCGATCCGAGCCAGATTCGGCAGGTGCTCATGAATCTGGTGATGAACGCTTCGGAGGCCATAGGCGACCTGAGCGGCGCGGTGACGATCTCGACGGGGGTAACTTACTGCGATCGCGGGTTCCTGCGTGATACCTACCTGGACGATGACCTTCCCGAAGGCCATTATGTGACGCTCGACGTGAGCGATACGGGATGTGGCATGGATCGGGAGACCAGGGAGCGAATTTTCGAGCCCTTTTTCTCGACCAAATTCACCGGGCGTGGTCTGGGCATGTCTGCGGTGCTCGGCATTCTGAGAAGCCATCGGGGCGCCGTCAAGGTCTACAGCGAGCCGGGAACGGGGACCGATTTCAGAATGTTCTTCCCGGTCTCGGAAGGGGTTGGAGAGCCCACCCTGCCCAGGGAGATTCCAAGGGGACAGGAATGGAAGGGAACGGGGACAGTGCTCCTGGTGGATGACGAGCAGACCGTGCTCGACATTGCGGGGCGCATGCTGGAAATGTTGGGTTTTTCCGTTGAGACGGCGGCGGACGGTATGGAAGCCCTTGAAATATTCAAACGAAGGCGGGACCAAGTCAGGTGCGTTCTCCTGGATCTCACCATGCCCCGCATGAGTGGGGAGGAGGCTTTCAAGGAACTGCGCAGCCTGGATCCCGTTGTCCCCATTGTGCTGACCAGCGGCTACAGCGAGATGGAGGTGGCTACGCGCTTCTCCGGGACGAATGTTGCGGCCTTCATTCAGAAACCGTTTAGATTCAGCGAGATTCGCGACACGCTGAGAAGAGTGCTCGATCCTTCCTCGTAAGCAGCACAACTGCGCAGAAGAGGGTGCGGTTTTGGCAAGGACTAATGCTCACCAGCAGCCGTGAATGATGCACCAGTCGGAATCCGCCATTGTGGAACGGACACTCTCAGCCCAACTGCGACGCACATCCCTGAAAACCGAAGAGACCTCCATGCTGCGCCATCCATTGGACGATGTCGAGTGGAGGCGCATCTTCGGCGCTGTCGGCCAGGCCGTCCGCAGCGCCGGCGAACCCGGCTTCAGGGTGATTGCCGAGCACATTGCCGGGCTCATCCTCCGTCTCGATCCACTGATGACGTCCTATTGTCGGCAGACCTGTCCCACCTGCCCGGATCCGTGCTGCAATGGTCGGAAGGTGTTCTTCAATCTTACGGACGTGGTCTACCTGGCGGTTCTGGGAAAAGAGGCGGTCCCCGGCCAGACGCGATCGCAGGCCGGCCGGCCATGCCGATATCTCAGCGGGGAAGGCTGCCGGTTGAGTCGCCTGCTGCGGCCCTATGTCTGTACCTGGTTTCTCTGTGAAGCCCAGATGGCATTGTTGCAGGCAGAACCCGTCCGCTTCCAGAGGGGCATCACGGAAACGCTCACGGAAATTCGTCAGGCCCGGCTTCTGCTGGAGTCCCTCTACGAGGAGTGTACGGGACGATCGTCAGAGTGAGTGCCGGTGTCCGGTGTCATATTCCGAGTGAAGTGACTATCCCCCGACTCAACCCTCGGCCATGCGTCTGTGAGATACATGGTGCCCCCTCTTCATCCCCTGTACTCGAATTCGCTGCCTCCATCCACTCAATTTACTCATATAATCAAGTCCATAGCTGATCTGCAAGCACTGAGCAGGATGAATGGATGACAACATGAGACGATCAGTCTGAGGCAGGTTTGGCGCCCCCCGTCTCCTGATCTTCAGGGAGCCGCAGATGCCTCTCGTCAGGAAAGGCTTGCAGAAATGGGCTCGATGAGCTAGGAGGGTTCGGGAGGAGTCTGGCCCGGGGCAGGGGAATGCCGCTCCGTCATGAGCGGCAGGCACATGGCTTGTGGGGAGGAGACCATTGCCCCGGCTCAGATCAGGGCCTGGTTGCGGAAAATTCGAACACCGCAAGGGAAGGAGTTTTTTCCGGGTGTTTTGAGGAGGGGGAGAGGGGGCTGATGATTAGCGCGTGCTTTGTTGGCAGGGAGCGGCTGGGGTTCCGGATTGGATTCAATCAGAATCATTCAGGAATCGGTTCACGGAGCAAACCTAAATTCGGCTTTCTGGTCTTTGTCCTTTCCCTGATTGCGGGATGTTCCACTTTT
The DNA here is from genome assembly GCA_964557955.1 of uncultured Syntrophobacteraceae bacterium. Classification (GTDB taxonomy): domain Bacteria; phylum Desulfobacterota; class Syntrophobacteria; order Syntrophobacterales; family Syntrophobacteraceae; genus JALOOX01. Next base: position 77,271 of record CAZLCS010000009.1, on the reverse strand, counting down.
TCCTCCCATCAAACGTCTTCGCTTCACTCAACGGCTCCACGGGATAGATTCGGCATCGCCTCCGAGGATGCCCTGCGTGCTTCAAAGCATCTGGGCTCGGAGGGGCGGTCGAAATCCGAGCTCATCATTCCGGACCAACCCTCCATTGATGCGTGGACGACCACCTACGCCGAAAAGAAGCACCAGTCTTTTCAGACGCTTTTGAGGCGAGCGGAAGCTTACGTCCTCCCGGTTCAGAGCATTTTCGCCGAGGCAGGCGTGCCCAAAGACCTGGTCTACGTCGCGCTGGTGGAGAGCGGTTTTTCGGCCACGGCTCGTTCCAGCGCCGATGCAGTCGGGATGTGGCAGTTCATCGCGTCGACGGGGGAACGTTTTGGATTGGAGCAGAACAAGTGGATCGACGAGAGACGCCATCCGTTCAAAGCCGCTGAGGCGGCTGCAGCCTATCTCTCGGCCCTGTATGATCAGTTCGGCTCATGGTCCCTTGCCCTCGCCGCCTACAACTGCGGGGAAAACCGTGTTCAGAGGGAGCTCGATGAAACTGGGCTCAGCACGTTCTGGGAGCTCCGTGAGGCGGGCAGGCTTCCTTCCGAGACCGAAGAGTATGTCCCCAAAGTTTTTGCTGCCATCCGAATCAGCCGGGACATCAACCGTTACGGGTTCTACTTCAAGCCGGAGAAAGACCGTCCGGCACACGAGACCGTGTCGGTTCCGGGCGGTGTGAAGCTCGCCTGGCTCGGACAGAAGATTGGGGTGGATGAAGCGATCCTCCAGGAACACAACCCCGAACTTTGCCGCACCATCACGCCTCCTGATGCTCCTGCGTACATGCTGTGCGTTCCTCCGGGAACCAGGGAATCCGTGCTGGCTGCCTTGACAGAACCGCGCCCCTCAGAACTGCGCCCATCGGCATCCTCCTCCAGAGGGCAACGCTCGTCGCGCCCTGCGGTTGGGACTTCGAGGGGCAAGAAAAGCGATAATTCCGTAGGGAAACCGGCGTCGAAGAAGAGCTCCTCCGCAACCCCATCCACAGCTTCGAAACAGGATCGGCGTGCCGCACCCAAGCTTGCCAAGGCCTCCCAGGCACCTGCAGATGCCAAGGCTCCCAAGGCAACGGCCGTTGTGAAGCCTGCTCAAGAGGTGAAGACCTCAAAGAATGCTGCTCCGGCAGGGATTGTCCCTGCCATTGCGAAGAAGAAGTGAAACCGTCTCCTCGGGAACGGCGGTCGGCAAAGTTTGAAGCGTTTTGAGAACGGCCCTTGATGAGTATTTCACGGAGCCGCCGTTCCCTTGAAACCCGACGCAGCCCGCCGGAAATCCTCTCGGCCTGGCAGAGGCCGTTCTTGTGTGCGCTCGGTAGTCCAGCGTCCGTTCATAAGCTCCCCGATCGCCAGGTCGTTTGGAAGACAAGTGCCTCAGGTAATCACCCAGGTGGGGATTGAGCTTTCTTCAGAGTGCGGCAGATCCTGCCCCTCTCCCTCCGGGCAGAGGAGAAGCGGATCATCGCGGAAAGGATATCACGGCTCGGTGGTGATGCTCTTCAAGATGATGGATTCGATCTGCTCAATGACCTCGAAATGCCTGTCGCTGGTGAGCAGGGTGCCGCCGCCTTCCATGCAGCATGCGGCTGTCCAGACATCGTTGATGGGGACTTTCTTACCCTTTTTGGCCAGGGACGTGTAGATGATTGCATTTTTTGGGGCGACATGCTCATCGACCGTGATGATTTTAATGTCGAGTCTAAGGATGATCTCACGAAGCTTTCTCGCTTTAAGCTCCTGGCGGCTTCCTTTCATGAATCCTTAGGTGAGCTCTCCCAAGACGACAGATGGAATGAAGAGCAACCCCCCGGACGTGGCGAGCATTTCCACCACATGGGACACCCCCTCAGCCAAATCGCTGTAAATATTGCTGTCCAGGACCAGCTTCAAGGCCAGTCCCCCTCGTGGATTGCATCAAAGACCTTGAGGGACTGCCTCAGCTCTTCGGCCTCCTCGTGCGACATCCAACCGGCGAGCTCCCTGATGGTCTGTCCGCGATTCTTCACCAGGCCAAGCTTCTCATCGATGGCCTCGAGGATGGAGTGCCATCGCAAGTCATAGCTCTGGACCTTCTGACTGAAGTGTGCCAGCTTGACGTTTCTATTTCGGAACCAGACGGATGTGCTCAATTTCTCCCGGAGCCGGATCAATACCCTGTTGTGCCGTGGTGCGTAGGGTATCCGGGGAGGATAAACATTTCGCGTAGGCAGCAGGTACGTAAATGACCACGAATGAATCTGGCTGAAGCGGCGTCTTCGTAAACTGGCGGAAGCGCATGGGAATCGAACCCACCTAAGACACCCCTCAGTGCCTTACACCGGATTTGAAGTCCGGGAGCCCCACCAGTGAGCTTGGCGCTTCCGTAAAGCGGCATGACGCGACATATCTAATCAAAGAGCCCTCTTTTGACAAGCCTCTTTTTCCCGCCGCACAAACCGTTGCTTGACATGTGAAACATTGCATGAGTATAAGCACATACTATACTTGAAGATAGTATTCTGGCATGAAACGCATCTGGAGCAGTGCGATGGTCGGTCGGGGTAGGAACGGGAGCGTCTTTCACTACGGCTATCTCAAGCGGCCTGCCCGAAATGGTTCATCGATCTGAAAGCAGCGTGGGCAGGCCGCAGCGGAGGGTTCTGCCCACGGTCCTTTTTTACTGGAAGCCGTGGTTGACGCCACGGCTTTTTTTGGGCCCTGAGTGTGTTGATCAGACTACAAGGAGGACAGGCGATGACGAGGTGGAAAGGGTGGACGATCGGCTTGGCATTGGTGACGGGGATCATGGCTCTGCAGATGGGTGCTGTGGCACCTGCGGCTGAGGCTGCCGAGGCTTATAAGATAGGTGCGGTGTTTTCCATCACGGGCCCCGCCTCCTTCCTCGGGGAGCCCGAAAAGAAGACCGCCGAGATGATCGTCGAGGAGGTCAACAAGAAGGGGGGGATCAACGGGCATCCTCTCCAGCTCGTCGTCTATGACGATGAAAGCGACGCCACCAAGTGCAACCTGGCCGTGAAGAAGCTGATCAAGAAGGATGAGGTGCCGGTCATCATCGGTCCTTCGACGAGTGGCAACAGCATGGCCGTCGTCGGTGTGGCCGAGGAATCCAAAATCCCCCTGATCTCGTGTGCGGCGAGCCACAAGATCGTGACCCCCATCGAAAGCCGGAAGTGGGTCTTCAAGGTGGCCGGATCCGACAGCCATGTCGTGGAAAAGCTTTTCGAGTACATGAAGAAGAAGTCCATCGAGAAGATTGCCGTCATGTCCCCGTCGGACGGATTTGGAGCCAGCGGTCGTGAGGAGATCCTTCGCTTGGCGCCCCTGAACGGCATGACGGTGGTGGCCGACGAGCGCTATGGTCCCCAGGATACGGACCTCACCGCTCAGCTGACCAAGATTCGGAGCGCCCAGCCCCAGGCGATCATCAACTGGTCAACGGGCCCCACCCAGATCCTGGCGGTAAAGAACTGGCGGGACCTGGGCATGGACTCCATCCCGCTTTACCAGAGCCACGGATTTGGCAGCCGCAAAAACATTCAGCTGGCCGGCCCCGCTTCGGAGGGGGTTCTGCTGGCGCTGGCGAGAGTGAACGTGGGCCCCCTTCTGCCCGAGAATGACGCTCAGAAGAAGGTTATCATGGAGTACACCAAAGCCTACGAAGAGCGGTACAAAGAGCCCATTTCCTCCTTTGGCGGTCATGCCTGGGATTCCATGCACCTCGCCATGGCCGCGCTGCAGTCCGTAGGACCCAACGCAGCCAAGATTCGGGATTTCCTCGAGAATACCCGCGGCTTCATCGGCCAGCACGGGATCTTCAATTTCTCCGCCGAAGACCACAATGGCTTGAGCAAAGACGACCTGGTGATGGTCGTGGTGAAGAATGGGGACTGGGCGATGGCTCCCTAGGCATGGATCCGAGTCTCGATTGCCCGGTGATGCTGCCCGAGAGGGGGTGGGGAGAACCCTCGCCTCCTGGGGCTGCGGACTCCGGGCAGCGACGAATCGATTCAGGTGAATGACAGGCGCGGGAGTCGCCGATGATGGTGGGGAATTCGGCTGCTTCCGCGCCTTCTTTTGTTCCTGCGGGTTGATAACCGGTCAGCCGGACGGAAAGAGTCTCGAAGGTGGTTGACTTGAAGCTGCAACTCCTCCTAAAATCGGCGCTCGCTTTCAATGAGCCATCAGAGAGGAGATTGCAGGTTCAGTGACAGAGATGACGTGGGTGACCGATCTACTGCAGTACACCATCAGCGGTCTCACGGTGGGGGCCATCTATGCTCTCGTGGCCATCGGTTACAATATCATCTACAACGTGACGGAGATTATCAATTTTGCCCAGGGTGAGTTCGTGGTCCTCGGCGGGCTGTTTGCCGTCTTCTTTGTGGGCACCCTCCATCTCCCCATAGCGGTCGCTTTCCTCGCATCGGTCCTTGTCACGGTCTGTATCGGGTTCGCCATGGAGCACCTCGTCATCCGCCGGGCGCGGCAGGCGAGCGTCCTTTCTCTCATCATCATCACCATTGCGCTCTCCATCATGCTGAAGGGCTCGGCCATGCTCGGATGGGGGAAAGACCCGTACAGCCTGCCGAGCTTCAGTTCAGGGGGGCCCATCCTGGTGGCGGGTGCGGCCATTCAGCGTCAGGCGTTCTGGGTGCTCGGAATCAGTGCACTGGTGGTGATCTGCCTGACCTTGTTCTTTCACCGGTCGGCCTACGGCAAGGCGATGCTGGCATGCGCCGACAACCCCAATGCCGCTCGCATGGTGGGCATCCCTGTCCGGCAGATGGTGCTCCTTTCCTTTGTTTTGAGCGCCGCCATCGGAGCGGCTGCCGGTGCGGTCATCACCCCCATCTCTCTCATGGATTACGAGCGGGGAGCCCTCCTCGGACTCAAGGGTTTTGGAGCCGCGATCCTGGGCGGCCTCGGGCAGTTTTTCGGAGCCCTGGTGGCGGGGCTTCTGCTGGGACTGGCCGAATCCTTTTGCGCGGGATACCTTTCCTCGGGGTACAAGGACGCCGTCGCCCTGGTACTGCTGCTGCTCGCCCTTTTTTTCAAACCTGAAGGCCTGTTTGGAAGCGGTGAAGCCGCCAGGCTGAAACGGTTCTAGCGGGGCGAGGACATGGATCGAAAACAGTTCCTGCCCTTCCTGTTTTTCTGGGCTTTCATCGTGGGGTTTCCATGGGTCGTGCTGCCGTTCAAGGCCGTCTCCCACTACGTGGACGTGATGGTCTTCGCGGGGATTTTCAGCATGGTGACCCTGGGCCTGAGCATGCTGATGGGCTACGCCGGGCAGATCTCCATGGCCCAGGCGGCGTTCTTCGGCATCGGGGCCTATACGTCCGGGATTCTGACCTCTCAGTTCGGTTGGAGCGCGGTGGCGGCCATGCCCGTGGGCATTGCGATTTCGAGCGGGGTGGCCTGGCTGGTGGGGATTCCCGCCCTGCGCCTCAAGGGCCATTACCTGGCCATGGCCACGCTCGGTTTCGGGGTCATCGTGAGCATCATCCTTTCAGAGGAGGTGGAATGGACCGGAGGGCCATCGGGGATGGTGGACATTCCCGGCCTGCAGCTGGGGAGCTGGAAGCTCAGTTCGGATATTGGCTGGTACTACCTGGTCTGGGGAGTCGTGTCTCTGCTCCTGATCTTCTGCTTCAACGTGCTGCGCTCCCGGATGGGGCGGGCGCTTCGGGCCATTCACGAGGAGGAGCGGGCGGCGGAAGCCATGGGAGTCCCCACGGCGCGCTACAAGGTCCAGGTGTTCATCCTGGGCGCGGCCTTCGCCGCATTGGCCGGCAGCTTCTATACCCATTATGTCACGTTCCTGAATCCCAGCTCTTTCAACCTGATGTGGTCCATCCGGTTCGTGCTGATGGTCATGATGGGAGGCATGCAAAGCCTTTGGGGGGCGCTCATCGGAACCGTCCTGCTGACCTTCGTGGGAAACGAATGGCTCCACTATTTTGCGGAGTTCGAAGTGCTGGTTTATGGAGCCATCCTGCTCCTCGTGGCACTCTTCCTGCCAAGCGGCCTGATTTCGCTGCCCGGTTTGGTGAAGCGACCGGCCAGGGTGCCCCCGGCGGGAAGCACGCCGGGCAGAGAGTGAGGCCCAAAGACTGAGGAAGATGAAGCCACAACAACCCGTGACAGACCATGGCATTTTGGAGCTCCAGGACGTGCTCATGCAGTTCGGCGGCGTTACGGCCCTCAAGGGCATCCGATACGCTGTGCCCGCCGGGATCATCCAGGCTGTCATCGGTCCGAACGGAGCCGGCAAGACGACGCTTTTTCACTGTATCAGCGGAATGCTTCAGCCGACGGCCGGCGCCATCAAGTTCGACGGGGAGTCTGTCCAGGGGCTGCAGCCGCACCAGATTGCCCGAAAAGGAATTTCGAGGACCTTTCAGCACGTGGCGCTTTTCCAGCAGATGTCGGTGCTGGAAAACGTCATGCTGGGGCGTCATCCCAGGACGCACAGCGGATTCTTCTCGACGGGCTTCAGGCTTCCGGGCATGAGGCGCGAGGAGCGACGGATCGGCAATTCAGCGCTGGAATACCTGGATTTTGTGGGTCTGGCCGACTCCGCTCACCAGCCGGCAGGGTCGCTTCCCCTGGGGAGACAGAAGATTCTCGAAATCGGGCGGGCCCTCGCCACCGAGCCCAGGCTTCTGCTTCTGGACGAGCCCGCCGGGGGACTCAACATGCGGGAAACCGAGGATCTGGGTGAGCTGATTCAGAGGATCTGCAGGGAGGGGATCACCGTCATGCTCGTGGAACATGACATGAACCTGATCATGGATATTTCGGATCGGGTCCTGGTCCTGCACTACGGCGAGTTCCTGGCCAGCGGCGCTCCGGATGAGATCAAGGATCACCCGGGTGTGATCGAGGCTTATCTGGGAGGTGCCGAGTGAATCCACACCACGCGACCCGGTGGTGGAATCGAGCGCCATGCTGACGGTCAAAAGCATTCACACTTACTACGGAAATATCCACGCCCTCAAGGGGGTCTCGCTTCACGTGGGTACGGGTGAGGTCGTCACCCTTATCGGAGCAAACGGGGCGGGCAAGAGCACGCTCGTGAGCACCATTTGCGGGCTGGTCAAGCCCCAGAAGGGCATTATCGAGCTCCAGGGAAAGGCCATCCAGGCCATGGCACCGGAGAACATCGTGCGCCACGGCATTGCACTCGTGCCCGAAGGACGGCAGATCTTCTCGACCCTTTCGGTGCAGGCCAACCTGGAGATGGGCGCCTTCCTGCATCGGCGGAACACGCGCCAGGTAAGGGAGGACATGGAGCAGATGTTCGAGCGCTTTCCCATTCTTCGGGAGAGAAGCCACCAGCTGGCCGGCACCCTGAGCGGCGGGGAGCAGCAGATGCTCGCCATCAGCCGGGCGCTCATGTCCCGGCCGCAGCTCCTGGTGCTGGATGAGCCATCCATGGGACTGGCGCCCCTGGTGACAAAAGAAATATTCAATATCATCAATGAATTGAATAAAGAGGGACGGACCATTCTGCTGATCGAGCAGAACGCCCGGGCAGCCCTCCAGATCGCCGATCGCGGCTATGTGCTGGAGACGGGCAAGATGGTTCTGGAGGGAGAAGGGGCCACACTGCTGGAGCACCGGGAGGTCAAACGGGCGTATCTCGGCAAGGGAGCCAGGGATATCTGGGAAGCGTGATGGGGGGGCGGTTTCTGGTTTCTGGTTTCTGGTTTCTGGTTTGTGGTCACTGGTCACTGTTTTTGATGGAGGGCTGGGAATTCATCGCTCAGATCAGGAGAGAATATGCCGATTTGGGAGCCGAAAAAAGAGTGTTTGTCGCGAGACGAACTGCGGCAGCTCCAGCTCGAGCGGCTGCAGGCTACGCTGAATCGGGTCTACCGGAATGTTTCCTTTTACCGCCGCCGATTCAAGGAGCTGGATTTCAGGCCCGAAGACGATCTTGCGGAGCTGAGCGATCTCGAACGGTTGCCATTCACGACCAGCCAGGATGTGAGCGACAGCTATCCCTATGAAATGTTCGCGGTTCCCCTGCGAGAAGTGGTGCGAGTCCACTCGTCCTCGGGCACCATGAACAATCCCAGGGTGGTGGGCTACACCCGGGAGGACCTCAGGACCTGGTCGAGTCTCGTGGCCCGAATTCTGGCGGCGGGCGGCGTCACCCAGGATGATGTGATCCAGGTGACCTTTGTCTACGGCCTGTTGACGGGCGGACTGGGGATTCATTACGGGGCCGAGCGCATTGGGGCGTCGGTGCTCCCGACCTCGGTGGGGAGAACGGAGCGCCAGGTCAAGATCATGCAGGATTTTCGGACCACGGTGCTCGCATCCACACCCTCCTATGCGCTCGTCATGGCCGACCGAATGGACGCGATGGGGATCGATCCCAAGCGACTTTCCCTCAAGTATTGCATCTGTGCCGGCGAGCCCTGGCTCGAGAGCATGCGGCAGGAAATCGAATCCCGGCTCTTCGTTAAGGTCACCGACAATTACGGCATCAGCGAGATCATGGGCCCGGGGGTGGCCGGGGAATGCCTGGAGCAGCACGGCATGCACCTTCAGGAGGACCATTTCCTGGGTGAAATCATCGATCCGGAGAGCGGAAAGGTGCTCCCCCTTGGGGAGGAGGGCGAGCTGGTCATCACCACTTTGACCAAAGAGGCTTTCCCCATGATCCGTTACCGCACGGGAGATCTGTGCCACTTCATCACGGAGCCCTGCGCCTGCGGCAGGACGCTCTGGCGCATCAGTCGAATCCGCGGCCGCTGCGACGATGTCGTGGTCATCAAGGGGACCAATATCATTCCGGAGAGGATCGGCGACGTGCTCGAGCTCATCCGGGGGGAGCGCCCCGTCTACCAGCTGGTGGCCACCCGACACCAGCACCAGGACGAGCTCGAAATCTGGATTGAAGTCACCGAGCAATTCTTTTATGACAAGATGCGCGAACAAAAGGCCCTCCTGGATACCATGCGACAGAAGGTGGCCAACTTCATCGGCATCACGCCGAGGATCAAATTCGTGGAGCACGGGTCGCTCGAACGAGTGAACGGGAATGTGAAGCTGTTTGTGGATCGGCGGGAGCCCTGAAGCTGCACAAGATTTCACTGGAGGTTTGGAATGCACGAACTTTTGACGCCCGGAGACGGCAGAAAGCACTTGCTTCTGGGCAACGAAGCCATTGTCCGGGGCGCTCTGGAAGCCAATGTGCGGTTTGTGGCGGCCTATCCGGGGACCCCTTCCTCCGAGATCATCGACCGGTTCGCCCAGCTCGGTGAGGAGGCGGGAGTCTACGTCGAATACTCGGTGAACGAAAAAGTTTCCATGGAAACGGCCTGCGCGGCAGCCATATCCGGCGTGAGGAGCCTGTGCTCCATGAAGCACGTCGGGCTCAATGTGGCGGCCGACGCTTTCATGACCCTGGCGTACGTCGGGGTCAAGGCCGGCATGGTCATCGTGGTGGCGGACGACCCCTCGCTCCATTCCAGCCAGAATGAACAGGACAACCGATATTACGCCAAGATGGCCGGGGTGCCGATGCTGGAGCCTTCGACGCCTGAGGAGGCGCGCGAGATGACGATCCGGGCCTTCGAGATTTCGGAGAAGCACCAGATTCCGTGCATCCTCCGTACGACAACCCGCGTCAACCACTGCCGGGGTCCCGTGAGCTTCGGCGAACTCCCGGCGGAAAAGCCGGCGGCCCGCTTCGAGAAGGATCCCTTCAACCTGGTGGTGGTGCCCATGGTGGGCCGCAAGCTACGCCTGGCGCTCCTCGAGAAACTGGAGCGGATGCGGGAGGAGGCCGAAAAGAGCCCGTTCAACGTCGTTTCGGGCGCCGGCTCCTGGGGCATTGTGACGAGCGGCGTTTCCCATCTCTATGTTCGCGATGCCGTTCGGGATCTGGGCATCGAGGACCGTGTAAAGATCCTGAAGCTCGGTTTCAGCTTCCCCCATCCCAAAGCAGTTCTCCGAGGTTTCCTCGAAGGTCTCGAAAAGGTCCTGGTGGTGGAGGAGCTCGAGCCGTTCCTGGAAGAGACCCTGCGCGTGGTGGCCCAGGAGGCCGGAAGCTTCGTCCTGGTGGGGGGCAAGGGCAAGGACCTCATCCCCCAGGCCTTCGAGCTGGACGGCGTTCGGGTCAAACGCGGCATGAGCCGCTTTTTCGGAGTCGATTATCGGCCGCCCGAGGTGTTCTCCATTCCGGAGCTGCCGCAGAGGCCGCCCAACCTGTGCCCCGGCTGCCCCCATCGAGCCACGTACTACTCGGTCAAGAAGGTTTTCGGCGAGGAGGCTATCTATCCTTCGGACATCGGCTGCTACACCCTGGGATTGCTCCCTCCCCTCCGCATGGCGGATTTCCTCATCTGCATGGGATCCAGCGTTTCCACGGCCGGCGGGTTCAGCAAGGTGCTCGACCGCCCGGTGGTGGCCTTCATCGGAGACTCGACCTTCTTCCATGGCGGCCTGCCGGGACTCGTCAACGCCGTTTCCCACGATCATCGCATTCTGCTGGTGATTTTGGACAACGGGACGACGGCCATGACCGGGCATCAGCCTCATCCCGGCGTTGAGCTGACGCCTCAGGGAAAAGTGGAGCCCAAGGTGAACATCGAGGCTGTGGTTCGGGGGTTTGGCATCCGAAAGATTGCCACAGTCAACCCACTGCAGGTGAAGAAGACGCAGGAAGTCCTGGATCGGATGCGCAATGACCTCCAGACGCCCGGTGTTTCGGTCCTCATCTCCAAGAGCCCCTGTCCGCTCTTTGAAAACCGTATGCTTCGCAAGAAGCAGAAGGTCGTTTTCGAAGTGGACTCCTCGTGCGACCTCTGCAGAAGCTGCCTGGAGGAGCTGGGCTGCCCCGCCTTCGTCTGGGAGGGTGCGGGAACAGCGGATGAGTGCATCCAGATCAATCCGGCCCTCTGCTCGGGCTGCAGCGTGTGCGCCCAGGTCTGCAAATCCATCAAGCCCCGGCGCATCGAAGAGGCGGGAGGGGCGCAATGAAAGCGACGGGAAAGGAGGGATTGGAAGCCGTGCGAATCTTCTTCACGGGCGTAGGCGGGCAGGGAACTCTGGTGGCGACGAGGCTGGTGGGCGAAGCAGCCCTCGAGGAAGGCATGGACGTCACCCTGAGCGAGATCCACGGCATGGCGCAGCGGGGCGGAGTGGTGGAATCCACGGTGGTCGTCGGCGACATCTTCAGCCCGACCGTTGCGGATGGTGAAGCCGATATATTAATGGCGTTCGAGCCGGTGGAAACCCTTCGGGCGCTTCCCAAGTGTCATTCCAACAGCCTTGTCATCTCCAACACCGTCCCCATCGTGCCCTTCACGGTGGCTGTGGGGCAGAGCTCCTATCCCAGCCATGAAACCATCTATTCGCTGGTCATGGAAAAGGTGGCCAAGGTCGTCCAGGTGGATGCCGTGTCCCTCGCCCGGCAAGCCGGCTCAGACCGGGCCGCCAACGTGGCCATGGTGGGCGTTCTGGCCGGGTTGAACCGGCTGGCCATAACCGAAGCCGGCTGGCAGGCGGCACTGAAGAGGGTCCTGCCCGCACGACTTTTCGATCTCAACTGGAAGGCGTTCGAACTGGGCCGGAAATGTGGCTTGCGGGCTTGATTGCACGGATGCGGCCATTCTCGGGGAGCGAAGCTGTCCGAGGCGGCGCATGACACATTGAAGCTTCTCGCTGCGAAGGTCGGGCCTCCTGGGAGGCGAGACTCACTTTTCTTTTCGATCCGGCCGTTTCGCCTTGAGAAGGTCTGCCAGAGTTCCCATGGATTTCGGCTTCTGTTCCAGGTAATTGGAGATGTCCTCTCTTTCTCCGCCCTGACTTTCCGCCTGTCCGGCCATCGGAAAAGATAGAGAAATTCGTTTGTTCTCCCTGTCCACGCTTTCGATCTTTACCTCAAGAACCTGTCCCTTCTCCACCGCCTCATGGGGGTGCTTGACCCTTTTGCCGTGCCCGAGTTTTGAGACATGCAACAGACCGTCCACTCCCGGCCCGAGGGTCACGAAGGCGCCGAAATTCGTCAACCGGACCACCGTGCCCCTATGGATCGATCCCTGAGGGAAATCCCTTTCGATGTTGTCCCAGGGGTCCGGGATCGTCTGTTTCAGACTGAAAGAGAGCCGGTTTTTCTCCCAGTCCAGCTTCATGGCCACCACCTCGACCTCCTGGCCGACCTTGAGCACCTGGCTGATGTCTTCCACCCGGTCCCATCCGATTTCCGATATGGGGATCAGGCCTTCCAGGCTGTTGATCCTGATGAATGCTCCAAAATTATGGAGAGAGGTGATCGTTGCTCTCACCTTCATCCCTTCGCGGAGCGATTCCTTCTGCTCCTCCCTCTGTCTCTGGCGCTCTTCTTCCAGGACCGACCGGTTCGACAGGACGATGTTTCTTCCTTTCTCGTCATACTGGGTGATCCTGAACGCCAGGTGCTGGCCGACAAACTCCCCCGGGTTGGCTCCTCGCTGCAGACCCATCTGAGAATAGGGGCAAAACCCGCGCAGACCTCCGACGATCTTGATTTCGAAGCCCCCCTTGATTTCCTTTTCGACAAGCCCTTCGACGGGTATTCCGCTTCGCCAGGCATCCTCCAGGTGGCGCCGACCCGCATCGCCCGCTGTTATCTGGGTTGTGAGCCGCATTCCGTCGTCTCCGGAAGAGAGGAAATAGGCATGGATCAGGTCGCCTTCTTTCAGATGAAGATTGCCCTCCTCATCCTCCAGCTCCTTTCGATCCAGGTAGCCTTCGCTTTTTCCGCCAAGATCCAGGAAGATGCATTCCGAGGAGATCTTGACGATCCGCCCCTTGACCTTTTGTCCGACCTCGAACCGGGCAGGCTTGACAAGGCTCGCCTCCAAGAGCTGTGCAAAGCTCTCTTCTTCGGACATCTCTTCTTCCAGCTTCTCTTTGTCCTCTTCCATCCAGGTTCTCAACCCCTTCAATCATGCGCTGAGGTTATCTCGTTATGCGAACGATGCACTTGAAAACGGAATGTCCACGACGGACCCATTCCAATGATAACGCACAATGTAGGCTGGAGGCCAGCCTGCTCTAAGCAAGCTTCCATGCACAGACAAGGAGTTCGGGACCATTATAAGGATTGCCGGCGTTGAAGGGGATTCCTGCGTCCTGCGGGGGGCTGCCACTCGGATGTGCGAGCAGATGATCGGAGGCGTGGGTGGCCGAGGTCGTTGGGCCGTTGGGGTTGCATCTCGAGAGATGACAACCATCGATGGAGAAGGCGATGAAGTCGGGCCTTCCTGGAGGGAGGGCCTGACTTCATCGAGTCTTGTCGGTCATCCCGGATCAGAGGAGCCTGTTCCGGCATTCCTCGATCCAGCTGTTAATAGAGGGCTCGCTGGGCGGCCTGCCAGTCTTCTATGGGCTGCCATGGCCCGAGCAGTCGCTGTTCGAAAGTGAACGGATCGTTGGGAATCGGGAGACCCGTGGGAAAATATGAAGGCTTGAAGAGATAGTTCGGAATGGTTCCCGACACCGGGTCCACGCCACCCCAATACTGGTCCGTGAAATAGCCCATGTCGTGCGGCTGGCTGACAATGTATCCGGCCACATCCAGGGCTTCCTGATCCGTCAGGTCCGCATCGCCGAGGGGCATGAATTTCTTGATCAGGTGCGCAAGCAGGGGAGCCGTATACATGCCCTGAGCTCCCTTGGTGAAGGAGTTGCTTCCCCAGAGGGCGGGAACGCGGGCGCGAGGTTCGACGGGCTCGTAGCGTCCCTGGCCCGGTCCCTGGTCGCCGTGGCACTTGTCGCATCGCATTTCGTATATCGACTGGCCGGCCATATCGTCCGCCGTCATGCTGAGCGCGTCGGGGTTCACGAGCGGAAGGTCGTGGCCTGGGATGTTCTTCCAGCCGGTTGGGCCAAGCATGCCGGGGTCCTTGATGCCTTCGGCGACCCAATCCATGTAGGCAATCATGGCCTGCATCTCATAGGAGTCCTCGGGGAGGAACTGGCCGTTGGCGCAGCTCACCATACACCAGTTGATGCGTTCAGCGATCTCACGCTTCTTGTTGCCCGCCCGCCAATACTGGCCGGGAGGGGCATACTTGTCGCGCACCTGGAAAAAAGGAATTCCACCCGGGACCTGTCCTCCCCCGAAATGGCAACTGGTGCACGAAAGGGTGGTCTTGATGACGGGCTCGCCGTCAGCCCCTTTGACATCGCCCCAGGGGCCGAGGGTTACGGGGGTGTTCTCAATCATGTTGTAGCCGTCCTGTACCATCGGGGGAGCAGTCTCAATGTCCCTGCACTCGTACCAGTCGGCTATGCCTGCGCAGTCGGGCTCCACCTGATCTTTGGCGCCGGCAGAAGGAGCCAGCGTCCACACCATCGCCGCAACAGCCAGTGTCAGTATCAGTGTGCGCTTCATGAGAGTCCTTTCTTATGGGTTGGGGTCCCTGCCAATCCGAGATCCGGTTCGTCCTGTTGGTGGAAATGTAATCGAGGGGAGCGGGGGCCGACCGTGACAAAGTCACCAAGCCCACCGTCTTTTGTGGGCTTCTGTGACTATGTCACCGTGGTGGGGGATGAGGGTGAGAAAGGCATCGCCGAGTGGAAAGCCATGGAAGACCGCGCCGCCCGGAGACGGGTGTGACTTCTTCAGATCTCATCCAGGAGCTTCAGAAGCTGAATGCGGTTTCGCGATACGAGAACCCTCCCCTTGCGCTCAAAGTCTTTCAGAAGCCGGCTGATGACTTCCCGTGACGAGCCGAGGTCATTCGCGATGTTCTGGTGAGTGGTCTGCAGAATGCCGTTTTGAGCTTTTTGAATGAGGTACTCGGCGAGGCGATCGTCGAGGCGCCCGAAAGTCACCTCCTCGAGCAGTTCGATGATCTCAGCCAGCCTTTGACTCAGAAACATGAATATGTAGCCTCGAAGCTCCTCGTGCCTCGCCATGAGGTTGAGAAATCTGTCGGACGGGAGAAACAGCAGTTCCACGTCGGTCAGGGTCATGGCATCCGCCGGGTACCGGGTATTGGAAAGGATGCAGGATGCATTGAGGATGCAGGTTTCTCCCGGATAGATTTCGTAGAGGGTGACTTCCTTGTCTTCCTGGTGGCCCACTTTGAAAACCCGGATCTCACCGGAAAGTACAAACCCGATTCCCTGGCAGCCATCCCCCTCGTGATACAAGGAAGTCTTTGCAGGAAGCGCCTTGTACATGCTCCCCAAAAATATCTCTTCCGCAAGGGGGCCCTTCGCCCTGCGAAAGTTCGGAAAAAGATCCAGGAACTGATCGATCGTGATTTTGGCCATGTTCTTGTCCTTCGCGATAACACCACAATACAGGTGCGGAGGAGGAAGCCGATTCTGTTCGCACCCGCGGTCATGTGATACGCGCCATCATCGTGGATCGCCCAATCGACAAGAATATAAGACCGGGATCCCGGTGCCTGCCAGTGAATCTGTCGTAGGACCTGCCGGACGACCTTTCAAATGGGCCCGATGCACTTATCCATTGTGCGGCAGCTCAAATCCCTGTAAAGGGAGTCCACTCGAAGGCTCATAGTGGTGAGGCGGCAGAGTCCGGATGTTCGGTCATTCGATCCCCCCTGCGCAGCTGCGCCGCTCTGTCCGGAGGGGGCCGCGCGACGGACCTTTCGGGTGGCAGGCTGGCTTGTGGAAGCCGATCGAGATCAAATCTTCAAGGGGCCTCTGATTGGAACCGAGTCTGTTCCTTTACAACATGTTGCTGGAGACGGCGGGATCGGTCGCCTTGAGGGCCATGATCTCCCGGAGTACCGAAGACCGTGCCTTCTGGAAGGGCCGGATGGGGGATTACGGCCCGGGTCCCCTTCCGTCGGGAAGCCCCAGGATCTGGTGCCACGCCGCCTCTGTCGGCGAGGTGAGCGGAGCCATTCCGACCCTTGAGGGCATCTTAAAGACTTTGCCGAATGCGGCCGTTTTTCTGACGGTGGGTACCTGGCAGGGGCATCGGGCCGCGTACGCTCGCGCCCCACGCACGGTCACTGTGCTGCCCTTCCCTCTGGATTTTCGAGGGGTGTTGGAGAAAGCCTTCGGAAAGATCCGGCCGGATCTCTATGTTGCCTTTGAAAGTGAGTTCTGGCCCAATCTCGCAGCCTTCCTGAGGGAGCGCGGAGTGCCGTCTGTCCTGCTCAATGGACGCGTGACGGATCGCTCGCTGGATCGGTATGGCCTCGCGAAGCCGCTTTTCCGCCCTATTTTTCAGCAGTTTGAATGGCTGGCCATGCATTCGGAAGCCGATCGCCGGAATGTTCTGAAGCTGGGAGCCCGCCCGGATCGAACCCTGGTCCTCGGGAGCTC
The DNA here is from genome assembly GCA_964557955.1 of uncultured Syntrophobacteraceae bacterium. Lineage (GTDB taxonomy): Bacteria > Desulfobacterota > Syntrophobacteria > Syntrophobacterales > Syntrophobacteraceae > JALOOX01. The sequence continues at coordinate 60,916 of CAZLCS010000009.1, read as the reverse complement.
CAAGTATGACGGACTGAGCTCCCGGGCGGATCCAACCAGGCCTGCCCGCTGGAAGCAGGTGCTCCAGCTGCCTGAGGATGCAGTCATCGTGATCGGCGGAAGCCTGCGCCGTTCGGAGTGCACGGGGCTTCTCGATGTCTTTCTGAAGCTTGCGGGGACTGGAGACCGGCTGGTGGGTTTGTTTGTCCCCCGGCATCTGGAGCAAGTTCCCAACATGGTCCGATGGTTGGAGGAAAGAGAGGTGCCGTTCCAGCTTCTTTCGAGCATCGAAGGCCGTGGAGAGCCCCGCCGGGAGGCCGTGGTGCTGGTGGACCGCATCGGCATTCTTTTTGACCTCTATGGGCTGGGGGACCTCATCTTCTGCGGTGGAACGCTGGAGCCCATCGGCGGCCACAACATCCTGGAGCCGGCAGCCTGGCGGAAACCCGTGTTTTATGGACCCAGCGTGCAAAAGGTTCAGCACGAGCACTTGACGCTGCAGACCTTCGGGGGCAGCTTTGTGGTGAGAGACACGGAGGAATTGCTGAAGGCATGGAGGACATGGGTCGGCCGACTGGATGTCTTAAGGCGGCACGGAGAACGAGCGGGCGAGGCCCTCGAGGCTTTGGGAGGGGTGGTTGGACGTCAGGTCCGATTGATTCAGTCGCTTTTTGAGGGCCCGAAGCAGGCCTGATGCTTTTTAGAGTGGAGGTTTTTGGGCTGCCGGCCGAATGATGGGGTGCCCCCCGGGTTTCAGAACCGCTGGCCCATCCGGGCGGTCTTCCAGCCGTGAGCGGCGTTTGACAGTGGCCAGCAAAGAATGCATGCCACAGATGAGGTGTACCATGGGACGAGAGTACCGGCCGAACGTCAGAGAATCTGCGGTCATTTCGAGATTGGACCATGCCAAGGAGAACCAGCGGCTCAACGCTATGAACCTGTTGCGCGAGAACATCGAAGCTCTCAGCGACCGGGTGGCCATGAAGTTGATCGAGGAGAAGCTGGTCGAAACGACGAGCCTCCAGGACCTTGAATCGCAGATTCACATCTGTCTCCAGAAGCTCCTGGCAGCGGAGGAGTTCGAAGTGCAGTATCAGACGGCCAATCTGAGAACACTGGTTGCACGTCCGAATTTCATCAGTCTCTATCTGACTGCCTTCATTGTTGAGGAGCTCATCGATCACAAGTCCATCGTCGAAATGTATGGTACCGACGAGGACATTTATCGGTGTGTGGATCGTCAGGTGAGCCGCCAGATTCCTGCTTGAGCCTCCAGGGGTTTAAGGCACTTCAGGTCTTGGATGCAGATTTTCGAGTCGGGCTTGGAATCAGCCCGGAGCTTTCTTGTGGTCTATCCAGGCGGCGGGTTTTCAGCGCCGATGCCTTGAGGGCCTCCAGGTCGGCCAGGGTGAAATCCTCTCGACGACACGCCAGAAACGTATTGTTATGGGTGAGGGGCTCGCCTTCAAGATCAAAGGGAGAAAAGCGACGGGCCTCTTCCCACAGAGCAGTGCCGGGTACGGGTGAGTATTCCGAGATGTAGGCCTGAGCTCCCGCAGCATGGACCACCTGGATGCCCTCCCGAACCTCTTCCACGGTTTGACCCGGCAGCCCCGCCATGAGATACACGCCGATGTCGTTCGGAGTGAATCCCGCCCCCCGCAGGTTCTCGACGCTTTTGAAAAACATCTCCGAATCCACTTTCCCGCCCCATTCCACCTGATGATCCCGCCGCATGGTCTCGAGTCCCAGGCGGATCGTCTTGAATCCGGCGGCGAACAGCAGGTCGCACCACTCGCGGGTGAGAGCCCGGATGTGCACGGCGTTGGGAGTGTGAAAGCGGAGGTGCAGACCCTCGCGCACAATACGCTCCAGGGCGGGTTGGAGAGTGTTTTCGGCACCCAGCAGCAAAGCGTCGTCATAGAAGGCGAAGTCGGACACCCCGAGAGCCAGATGCCAGCGAAGGATTTCCTCGTAAATGGCCTGGGAGCTTCTCTTGAGCCGCAGGGGCTGCAGAATGGACGATGCGCAGTAGGGACACCGGTATGGGCACCCGAGACCCGTGAGAATTGGCGCGTAGGTGGGCCGCGGCAGAAGATCCAGGGCCGGTGAAAGCCGCAGATTCGACAGGTCCCATGAAGGAGCATTCGCCAGGCGGAAACCGGTGGCCGTTTCAATCTCTGCGGGGATTGTGTCGAGGCTGTGGGAGATCACCCGATGGGCGCCACTGGTGGCCTCGGCGTGTTCGCGGCAAAGGGTGGCGTAGATGCCGCCGAGCCAGACGGGGACGGTGGGGAAGAGGTTCCTGAGGCAGCGTATGGTCTCGACGACTCCCGGATACCAGTAGGTCAGGTGGGATGTGACCCAGATGAGGTCCGGGGTCGGCAGGTCGCCGAGCTGGCGGTCGAGAGTGTCGGGGTGGACGCCATACCGATAATAGCGGCGGGGAATGTCCGCATAGACCTCCGGCTTGGGAACACGGGCTTTTGGATATTTACCTGTTCCGAACGGTCCGGGTTTGCCGGCCACAATCTCCGGGGAGTTATTGGAGAAAGAGTCGTGGCGATTCAGGCAGTCGATCAGTGCAACGCCGCATCCCCCCTCCCTGAGGAGCGTCCCCAGAACCAGCAGGCCCATGGGCTTGGCCCAGAGGTCATGGGCGGCAAAGTCGGTGATCCATGGGTTCACCAGGAGGATGAAAGGGACTTTGGCCATGGGGATGCTGAGCCTTCCTATTATTAGCTTGTTGCCTCTTGGCCGCGATGCGCCACAGGATGCCGAGGTGCGATTTATACCCCCTGATCCGGCAGGGGTCAAATGGTCGGACGCTCGCGCGGTGCTGCACTTTCCCTTGCATCGGGATGCCATCTTGGGCATTCTGAGCTCCTCCGGAAGGCGCCCGGGGAAACCTCAACGATGAAACGGACCACCCCTTGAAAAGGTCCGGAACCAGAAACCAGAAACTCGAAACTCGAAACTTCCTCTAGCCGGGATCAGGAGAGATCATTGCGGGCAGTTGTGCAGCGGGTGTTGGAAGCATTTGTGCTCGTAGGGGAAGCGGAGGTCGGTAGGATCGGACCGGGTCTCCTGGTGTTCGTGGGTGTAGGTCCACGGGATTCGATGGAGGACGTCCGAGCACTCACGGACAAGGTGGCGCACCTGCGTGTCTTCCCGGATGATGAGGACAAGATGAACCGCTCCGTTCTGGAGGTTGGGGGTGGGGTGCTTGTCGTTTCTCAATTCACCCTCTGGGGGGATTGCCGCAAGGGCCGGAGGCCTTCCTATGCCGGTGCGGCGGATCCCGACCTGGCCCAAAGACTCTACAATGCTTTCATCGAGCAGATGCGTACTTATCCCATTCAGGTGGCGTCGGGGCGTTTTCAGGAGAGTATGCAGGTTCACCTGGTCAACGACGGTCCCGTGACCCTGCTTTTGGACAGCGAGAAGCACTTTTGAGCGAGGTCCATCTGTGACTCCAGCCGATGTCGATGTGGCTCAAGGGGTCGAAATGACCCTGAATATCCAGTCGAGCGAGATCTCTGTGGACGAAGAGGGAGACTGGTTCAACGAAGGAGTGGCCATTACCCGTGAGGAAATCGTCCGGTTTTTCCTGGAGAACGTGCATGAAATGCAGGATGGGAGCTACTTGATCGTTTGGGGAGATTCCCGTTGTGCGGTGGATGTTGCGGACACGCCCTTCGTGGTGAGTCGCGTTGACCGGATCGGCGACGCGGGTGCGGGGGCCGACCGCATCCTCCTCAAGCTGAAGCATCTTCCAGAACCCGTTCCCCTGGCTCCAGAGACGCTTGTCAGCGCCCCGAATAACATCCTCTACTGCCGAATCCATGATTCGCAGTACCGGGCGCGTTTTTCACGGCCTGCCTACTATCAGCTTGCCCAGTGGATTGAGGAGGACCCCGAAACCGGGGGATTCTGCCTGGTGCTTGGCGATGAGCGATTTCCCATCGGCATGGACGAGCCATAAAGAAACCGGGCTTGCGCCCGGTTCCTCACTTGGCAATCTACAGGCTAATCCACTTTGAAGAAATTTTTCTGGGCAGCTCCGCAGACAGGGCATTTCTCGGGAGCCGCCTGCCCCACGGTATAACCGCAGATCTTACAAACGTACCAATCCTGGACGGGAAACTTGTCGGGATCCTCCAACGCCTGTGTATAAAGCTTGGCGTGGATCTGCTCCACTTCATTCGCGTAATGAAAACTGATTTCAGCCGACTTCTGCCCTTCTTCCTTGGCGGCGGCGATCATATCGGGATACATGCTCTTGAACTCATGGACCTCCCCGTTCAAGGCCTCCTGCAGGTTTTCCTTGGTCGATTTCACCCCATCCATCACCCGGAAATGCTTATGGGCGTGAACCGTTTCGGCAGCCGCTACCGCACGGAAGAGCTTGGCGACCCCGTGCAGAAATTCGTCCTCAGCTCTCTCGGCAAAAGCCAGGTACTTGCGGTTGGCCTGAGATTCACCTGCAAAAGCATCCTTCAGATTCTGAGCCGTCTTTGACATACATTCCTCCTGTTCGGTTTGAGTTGATTCTCGGTTGGCGCTCCGCTTTACACGGATTCGTCAAAATCATAGTCTCCAAAAACGCCGTGGCATGAGAGCCAGGGCGGATAGAAGACCGAAAACTGGTTCCGGGGAAAACCGCACAGCACCAAGTTTAGACTCGATATGGCATGAACCTAAGCATCCCTCCGGTCATGTCAATCGATCTGCTCTGCATCAGGGAAGAACCGGCGCAACGCGCTCGACACAGGTCCTGGAATCGTTTAATAGTTAGAGACACAAGGATCGCTCCTCTCTCAACAGTTCACGCGAACAGCCCACGGGATTGGAGGAAGAGATCTCCCTCGCGCTCTCGTTTCCCCTGAAAACGGAGGCCGTGATCCATGAGCCGTAAACTCGAAAACCAGGAACTCGACACTTTTTGACTCAGAAAAGGAGGAAACGGGATGAGCTCTGTTTTTGAGGTGGGCATGAGCCGTGAACTGAAGATCAAGACATCGGCGGAGCATTCCGCCCGGCACTTTTACTCGAATCTCCCGGACGTATTCGCGACGCCTTTTCTCGGTGGCCTGATGGAGCGCGTTTCGGCGGAGCTCATCGACGAGAAGCTCAATCCCGGCGAACAATCCGTCGGCATATCCATGAACCTGAAGCATCTGGCCGCGACGCCGCTCGGCATGGAGGTTCGCGTCAGGACCGAGATTTCGGCCGTGGAAGGCCGCAAGCTGACTTTCCAGCTCGAAGCGTTCGATGAAGCCGAGAAGATCGGCGAGGCCGTCCACGAGCGTTTCATCATCCAGGCGGACAAGTTCAACGCCCGTGTGGTGGACAAGGGAAAGAAAGCCGGCCTGGCGTGAAGATGCCGTTGAGATCCTGGATTGGTGAGCACCCTTAGGAACGGAGGTGATCATGGCCGCAGCCGATTTGAGTCCGCTTTTCCATCCCGAGAGCGTTGCGGTAATTGGCGCATCCGAGAGCGCCGGGAAACTGGGCCACGAAATTCTTAAGAATCTCATAGACGGTGGATTTCCGGGAGCGCTGTATCCCATCAATCCCAAGAGCGAGCGCATCCTGGGCCTGGCCTGCTTCAAGAACGTGCGGGACGTCCCCGGAAAGGTCGATCTGGCCGTGGTCATCATTCCCGCTCGATTCGTATCTCAAACCATCCGGGAGTGCGGCGAGAAGGGCGTCAAGGGTGCCATCGTCATCTCCGGGGGATTCAGTGAGGCCGGTGCCGAGGGCGAAGCCCTGCAGAACGAGCTGGCCCGGGCGGCCCGCGATTCCGGTGTCCGGGTCGTGGGGCCCAACTGCCAGGGGATCAACAGCCCCTATCATCCCATGTGCGCCTCCTGGCCGCTCCTGACCCAGAAGGGACGGGTGGCCGTCATCAGCCAGAGCGGCACCGTGGGGGCCGCCATGATGGACTGGTTCTCGGTGGAGGGGCTCGGGGTGTCGGCATTCGTGAGTCTGGGCAACCGGGCCGACATCGACGAGATCGACCTTATGGAGTATTTCGAAGCAGATCCCAACACGCGCGTCATTGCGGCCTACCTGGAGGGGGTCAAGGATGCCGTCCGATTTCAGAAGGTACTCTCGCAGCTCAAGAAGCCCCTCGTCGTCCTGAAATCCGGGCGGACTCCCAAGGGGAAGGTGGCGGCCGAGTCCCATACCAAGTCGCTTGCGGGCGCCGACGCCATCTACTCGTCGCTCTTCAAGAGGCTTGGCGTGTGCCGGGCCGAGACCATCGAGGAATTCTACGATTTCGCCAAGGCGCTGGCCTACCTCGAACCTCCCAAGGGGAACAGCATCCTGTACATCACCACTTCGGGCGGTGCTGCCATTCTGGCCACCGATGCCGCCGAGCAGGAGGGTTTGAATGTGGCTCCCCTGCCGCCTCAGCTGGCGCAGGAGATCGAGGGCGTCATCCCGGCCCACGCCATCCGGGGCAATCCCCTCGATCTGACCGGGGATGCCGACGCCGGGATGTTCCAAGAGGTCATTCAACGGGCCCGGCCCTACTACGACACGCTGGGAATCATTTTCGGCGATCCCATTGTGGATGCCTCCCGGGTGGTGACCCCGGGGTCCAACGAGCTCATCATTTATCTCGGGGGCGCTGAGGTGGAGCGTGAAGAGAAGCTTCGCATGCACCAGATCGGGATTCCGGTTTACCCGACGCCGGAGCGCGGTATCCGAGCTCTGAGCCAGGTTCTCCCACCCTCTCTGAAGGAGCAGAAGGCCTCGACGACCTTCCCCGTGGCTTCAGGCGGGTCCCAGCTCAGCTTGTTCGAAAGCTTCAAGTTTTTGGAGGCCAACGGTTTTGACTGCATCGTGAGCCGGTTTGCCGACAGTCCAGGGAAGGCCGTCCACCTGGCCCACCAGCTGGGGTTTCCAGTGGCCCTCAAGGTGGATTCGCCCGACATTCTGCACAAGTCGGACTATGGGGGTGTGAGGCTGCATCTTCAGTCGGCCCAGGATGTCCGTGCCGCTTACGCACGGATGGAGGAGACTCTCAAGACCAACGCCCCCGACGCCCGGATCAACGGGGTGGTGGTGAGCGCCATGGCCGCCCCGGGGCTCGAGTTGATTCTGGGCATGCATCGGGATCCCCAGTTCGGACCGGTTATCCTGTTCGGCATGGGGGGAATCGCGGTGGAGCTTTTCCGAGACGTGGCCATGCGCCTGATCCCGTTGACACGGGAAGATGCGCTGAGCATGTTGAATGAAATCAAGGGGGCGCCGCTCCTTCGAGGATTCCGGGGACAGCGCACCATCGATGAGAACGCCCTGGTGGAAGGCTTGCTGAGGTTGGCTCGCATCGCGCAGGAGCACCCGGAAATCGTGGAAATCGACCTGAATCCGGTGCTGGCCTATCCCGAGGGCATGGTGGTGGTGGATGCAAGGATCATAAAGGGCTGACATTCGTTCTCAGGAAATGGGAGGAAGTGGATGCAGGTACTGGTGCTCTATTATTCCAAAGGCGGCAATACGCGCAGGCTGGCCGAATTCATCGCCGAGGGAGTGGGGTCGGTTGAGGGGGTGACTCCCGTCATCAAGAAGACGGAAGACGTGACCAAGGACGATTTTGTCAATTCGGCGGGGATCATTGCCGGATCGCCGGTTTATTTCGGTGTCATGGCGGCGGATCTGAAGCGGGTTTTTGACGAGTTCGTGGGAATTCGCAAGAAGATGGAAAGCAAGGTAGGGGCGGCCTTTGCGACTTCGGGTGACGCCACCGGCGGCAAGGAAACCACCATGTTTTCCATTATACAGTGTCTGCTGATTTACGGAATGATCGTGGTGGGGGATCCCATGGACGCTACGGGCCATTATGGGGTCGCCTGCGTGGGGGCGCCCGACGACAAAACGGCTGAAAACGGCCGCAAGCTGGGCAGGCGTGTGGCCGAGCTGTGCAGGAAGCTGGGTTGACGAAAGGAGAGTTGAATGTCCGCAGACGAAAAGCTGGTCAAGATTTTCGAGTATGCGTTGAACCAGGAGCAGACGGGGAGGAGTTTTTTCGAGGTTTCCGTGCAGCGCATGGGAATCGGTGCCGCGGTCAGCGCTTTCAAACAGCTGATCAAAGAGGAAGAAAGGCACATCGCATTCATCAACACGATCCTGGAGGATCTGCGCAAAGGGGAGGAGGTCAAGCCCGAGAGCCTCAAGTCCGTCGTGATGGAGCCCACCAACTTTTTCGACGACCGGGCCAAGTCCGAATTCTTGCAGCAGTGCCTCGAAGGATCCATGGTGCCGGATGTTACCGTGTTCAACACGGCATGGCTCATCGAAAAGGACTTGAGCGAGTTTTATGAGAACATGGCCGCCCAGACGGAAGGGAAAGCCAGGGACGCCCTCATGATGCTTTCCCGCTGGGAAAAGGCGCACGAGGCGTTTTTCAGGACCTTCCGGGATAAGCTCTCCGAAGCCTACTCGCGCATGCCCTGGGGTGGCTGATCTGCTGGAACAATCCCCGGCCGCGTCCATGCTCCGGCAGTGAATCAGGAGAATGGACGCGCACGGGGTCGCATACATGAATGATGGACATCAATGCCCCGGTTCATGACTCCGACGTGACGGGGCGTATTTTTTACGGACATGTCATTTTTGGCGATGAGCTCAACCCGGGGGCCTGACGGCGGGCTCTTAAGCTATTATGATTATGGTGTTGGGCTGTCCAGGGGGGCGCCCCTGATTTCTGTCCGGGAGGTTCTCCGGCTGTAGACAGGTCTTTCGCTGTGCCATGAGGGAGTGAAAAGAAGACATGAATCAGTTCGAATACGAGATCACAGCCTATCCTGCAGAAGACTTCAAGGAAGTGGTTTATTTCTGTTCGCCCGATGGCCAGTGCAACTTCCAGCGCCTTCCGGCAGACCAGATTCGAAAGCTTCAGAATGTGCTGACCCAGCGCGGCCTGGCCGGGTGGGAGCTCATCCAGGCATCCTTCGGAAAAGAAGGCATTTTGGCGTTTTGGAAACGATCAGCCTTGAAAGCAGCCACCACGTCCGGGACATCAGCGGGCGGGGAGATCGATGTTTGAGTGTGTGGGCGGGGCCGGCGTTCCTGAGTCGATGCTTCGTTGGTGTGGTAATGGTGAATCATTGATTCGGCGTCAGTGAGGATCATCGGCTGACTGAGTCTTTGATCTCAACCCGGACCAACGTCGAGTGGTGAGGGTTGTCTGCTTCCTGCATGCGTCCTATGGAGATAATAAGCCTATGAAGACCGTGAAGATCAAGGGTATGTCCTGCCAGCATTGTGTCAACGCCGTCACGAAGGCGCTGAGTGAAATCGACGGCGTGAGCAACGTGCACGTGAACCTGTCCGCCGGGGAGGCCACCTTCGAGGAAGCTCAACCGGTGACTGAGGACGTCATTGCCGAGAAGGTGAAGAAGGCGGGATTCGAGATTGGCTAAGGAAATCTTTCATATTCGGGGAATGACCTGTGCCGCCTGCGTACGCCGAGTCGAAAACGGGATCAAGTCCGTGGAGGGCGTTCGGGATGCTTCGGTCAACCTGGCCACGGGCAAAGCTCTGGTGGATTACGATGCCGAGCGCGTGGACCTCGGAGAGGTTCGCTCGAAGATCGTGGATCTGGGCTACGATGTGCTGGATGTGAGCCCGCAGCGGCCCCGGGAGGTCAAGAAGACCACTCTTTTCGTCGGAGGGATGACCTGTGCCGCCTGCGTGCGCCGGGTGGAAAACGCCTTGAAGGACCTTCCCGGGGTGCAGGAAGCTTCCGTCAACTTTGCGGCGTCGCGTGCCACGGTGATTCACAACCCCCTCGAGGTGGATGCGGACGCGTTTCGAAAAGTGCTCGAGGAGACGGGCTACCAGTACCTGGGGTTGATGGAGGAGACCCCCGAAGATCCGCTGCTCGAGGCGACCCGCCGGGAGGTTCGAGACCTCAAGCTGCGGCTCATTGTGGGGGCTGTGCTCAACGTTTTCATCATGGCCGGGAGCATGCCCCACCTCGTCCCTTTCCTGATGGCGATTCCTCATCAGACGATGCTTTTCGCGCTTCTGGTCCTGACCACGCCCGCTGTGTTCTGGGTGGGAAGCCGCTTCATGACGGGCGCCCTCAAGGCCACACGCCAGAAGACGGCGGACATGAACACCCTCGTCGCCCTGGGATCCCTTTCGGCCTACTTCTACTCGGCGGCTGCCACCTTCTTTCCGAGCTTCTTTGCCAAAGCCGGCTACGAGCTGCATGTCTATTACGATGGAGCGGCCATGATCGTCACCCTGGTGCTGCTCGGGCGGTTCCTCGAAATGAAGGCCCGCGGGCGCACCTCCGAGGCGATCAAGAAGCTGATGCAGCTGGCGCCCAAGACGGCGCGGGTCATGCGCGACGGCCAGGAGCTGGAGGTTCCCGTGGACTCCCTGGTTCCCGGAGACCTGGTCCTGGTGCGTCCCGGCGAGAGGATCGCCACCGATGGAAGGCTGGAATCGGGGAGCTCCACGGTGGATGAATCCATGCTGACGGGCGAGAGTATGCCCGTCAACAAGGCGACGGGAAGCGAGGTTTTCGCGGGAACGGTCAACCAGGGCGGAAGCTTCATGTTCACGGCCACCAAGGTCGGCGCCGAGACGGTACTGGCTCACATCATCCGCCTGGTGGAGGAGGCCCAGGGCTCCAAGGCCCCCATCCAGCGGTTCGCCGACAAGGTGGCATCCATCTTCGTCCCGGTGGTCATGGTCCTGGCGGCGGCGACCTTTGTCGTCTGGGGTTTCGCGGTGGACGATCCGGACCTCAGCCGGGCGCTGCTCAACTTCGTTTCGGTTCTGATCATCGCCTGCCCCTGCGCCATGGGGCTTGCGACTCCCACGGCCGTCATGGTCGGAACGGGGCTGGGTGCGGAGAGCGGCATCCTCATCAAGGGGGGGGAAAGCCTGGAGAAGGCCTGCCATCTCACCACGGTAGTCTTTGACAAGACGGGGACCCTCACCAGGGGAAAGCCCGATGTCACGGACATGCTCACCACGCGGGAGACCGACCAGGGCAGCCTGTTGAAGTGGGCGGCCTCCCTGGAGGCGGTCTCCGAGCATCCGCTGGCCCGGGCCATTGTAAGCAGAGCCCGCCAGGAGGAGGAGCGTCTGGAGCCGGTGTTCGAATTTGAAGCTCTCGCCGGGCTGGGCGCCAGGGGTGAGGTTCAGGGGCAGGAGGTGCTGGTGGGGAGCGCGAGGCTCCTGAAAGAGAAGGGAGTGGATATGGCCTCCCTCACCAAGGACGCCCAGGCTCAGCTGGCTCTTGGCAGGACGTGCGTCTTCGTGGCCGTCCAGGGAAAGGCCGTCGGAGCCCTCTGCCTGGCCGATGCTCCCAGGGAATCCTCGCGCGAAGCCATTGAGACTTTGCAGCACATGGGCTTGAATGTGGCCATGATCTCGGGGGACCGGCAGGAAACAGCCCGGGTGGTCGCACGGGAGCTCGGAGTGCAGAGGGTGCTCGCGGAAGTTCTCCCGGGGGAAAAGGCTGGAGAGATTCGCCGGTTGCAGGAGGCGGGCGAGGTCGTCGCCATGGTGGGGGACGGCATCAACGACGCCCCGGCCCTTGCTGCGGCCGATGTTGGCATTGCCATCGGCGCGGGGACCGACATCGCCGTCGAAGCCAGTGATATCACCCTCATGCGGGACGATCTCCGCCTGGTGCCCGCCGCCATCCATCTTTCGTCGCTCACCATGAAAATCATCAAGCAGAACCTTTTCTGGGCCTTCTTCTACAACTCACTCGGCATTCCCGTCGCCGCCGGGGTGCTCTATCCGTTTTTCGGGATTCTGCTCAACCCCATGTTTGCGGCTGCGGCCATGGCCATGAGCTCGGTTTCGGTCGTGAGCAACGCCCTTCGGCTCCGATGGGTGTGGCAGCGCCACAAAATGCACTGAGCTGTTGTGGAGATCCGCCGAGATGTTTATAAGAAAGGGTGTTTTGAACCTGAAAAGACCCCGGCACCGATGTGAACCCCAACCGTGAAGGAGGAGATGTATGGCTCGCTATGTCTGCCAGGTGTGTGGGTATGTCTATGACCCGGCCAAGGGAGATCCCGACTCCGGAGTGGCTCCCGGAACGAAATTCGAGGACCTGCCCGATGACTGGACATGCCCCGTCTGCGGCGCCATGAAGAGCGACTTCGAAAAGGAATAGTCGAGGATTGTCGAACTCAAGGAGAGATGATGGACAAGTACATTTGTCAGATCTGCGGTTACATCTATGACCCGGCCAAGGGGGACCCCGACTCTGGAGTGGCGTCCGGGACCAGCTTCCAGGATCTGCCCGAAGATTGGGTCTGCCCCATTTGCGGCGCTTCCAAGAGCGATTTTGAGAAAGCGTAGTCGCAGGGGCTGAGAGGAGCTCGAAACATGATCTTCAATTTCAATGCTGCCGAAGTATTCCGAGTTGCCATCAAAATCGAGGAAAATGGGAAGAAGTTCTACGATCATGCGGTGAAGGTCATCGACGATCCTGTGGTGAAAAGGCTTTTCGAAGAGCTGGCCCTCCAGGAGGTGGACCACAAGAAGCGTTTCGAGGAGCTCAAGGCTCAGCTTCCGGCCCAGCCTCAGACTTCCGACGTGTGGTTCCCCGAAAACGAGATGGAAGCGTACCTCAAGATGATGGCGGACCAGCACGTCTTCACGTCCGACGAAACGCTCCAGGCATCCCTGGCGGAGCTCAGGAACGTCCGGGACGCCCTCAAGATGGCCATCGAGTTTGAAAAGGACTCGGTGATCTTCTTCCTGTCCATGCAGGAGGCCACAGACAACAAAAAGGACCAGGAGATGATCGGCCTTCTGGTCAAGGAGGAGCAGACGCACCTCCGGCGCCTGGCTCTGGAGCTCGCCCGTCTCGGCAAGTGAGGCGGATTGGTTTGAGTACCTGCCCTGCCTTCATATCAGCTTGAGGCTGAAGTCCCACACCTGATTCCGTTCTGCAATCCGGCCTTCTGTGCATTCCCTGATGAAGCGAGAGAATGCACAGAAGGCATTCACCCCATCAAGTCTCGCCCCACGAGAATCCCTGTTTCCCTTTCAGAGTGGGCAATGCTGTGGAGCTGCACTTGGAATGGGTGAGTCCTTGGGTTTTGTAAAGGTCTTCTGGCTTTCCGCAGGGAGATTCCCCGAGAACTTTCAATTCGAGCGATGACGAGAAATGCCGTTCCCTGGAACATCGTGAGTTATGAAGATTTCTCTCTCCGCTGTGGTTCGTTCGTAATGATAAGAAGGTAAATACGGAGAAGTCTTTCAGCGAGGGGAACGAGTGGCTGACTTTTTTCGTTGACAGGTTGTGCATCTGTTGATAATGCACAATTCGCACAATTTAGAGGCCTCGCGCGAAAGGAGCCCTGTGATCGAAGAAGTCTTCACCAAACCCCTTCTCATCTTCGGATGCGGCAACGTCCTTTTCGGGGACGACGGCTTCGGCCCCGAAGTGATCGAGCACCTCCACCGGCACCACAGCCTCCCCGCCTCCGTGGGCGCTTTCGACGTCGGAACCGGCATCAGCGACCTCCTTTTCGACCTCCTCCTCTCACCCCGTCGCCCTTCGCACATCTTCATCGTGGACGCTGTATCCGATCCGACCCGCTCCCCCGGGGAGCTCTTTGAAATGGATATCCAGGAATTGCCGGCCGCCAAATCCGTTGACTTTTCCCTCCACCAGTTTCCCTCCGTGAACATGCTCCAGGAATTGCGCGATTCTGCCGGCATCCAGGTTCATATCCTGGCCGTACAGGCCGGCTGCATCCCCGAGGCGGTCCGGCCGGGTCTCACGCCCGAGGTCCGGGCCGCCGTCTCCGGGGCATGCCAATGGCTCATGGACCGGGTGGCAGCGGCGGAGCCCGTCGGTCCAGGCGACCTCAAGGCCGAGGCTGCGGCTGGTTGAGGGGCCTGCACCAACCGGCAGGCCGCCCGCTATGCATATTCAAAACTGGAAGCTCTAAGCCGGGGCTCGAGGGCTTCCACGGCAACGATGCAAGGAGGACACGCAAAGCTCATGAACCAGAAACCAGTCGGATCCATTTTGGTCGTCGGGGGGGGGATTGCCGGAATCCAGGCAACTCTCGACCTGGCCGACTCGGGATACTACGTGTATCTCGTCGAGAAAAGCTCCGGCATCGGCGGCGTCATGTCGCAGCTGGACAAGACCTATCCCACCAACGACTGTGCCATGTGAATCCTCTCGCCCAAGCTGGTCGAGTGCGGTCGGCACTTGAACGTCGAGTTACTCACCCTTTCGGAAGTCATGGATGTCTCGGGCGAAGAGGGAAACTTCACCGTCAGAGTCAAAAAATCCCCCCGCTACGTGGACATGGAAAAATGCATCGCCTGTGGTCTGTGCGCCGAGAAATGCCCCAAGAAGGTGGACGATGAGTACAACGCGGGGCAGGGCAAGCGCAAGGCGGCTTTCATCAAGTACGGTCAGACCGTCCCCCTGAAATACGCCATCGACCCGGTGAACTGCCTGTATCTCACCCGTGGAAAATGCAGGGCCTGCGAGAAATTCTGCCCCACCGGGGCCATCCGGTTCGACGACCGGGAAGAGATCGTGACCCTGAACGTCGGCTCCATGATCCTTTCCCCCGGCTACACGCCTTTCGACCCGTCGGTTTACGACACCTACGGCTACGGCACCATCCCCGACGTGGTGACGGGGATCGAGTACGAGCGACTCCTTTCGGCCAGCGGCCCCCACATGGGCCACCTCGTCAAGCCCTCCAACGGCAAAGAGCCCCGGAAGATCGCCTGGATCCAGTGCGTGGGATCCCGGGAGATCCAGCACTCGGGGAACAGCTACTGCTCGAGCGTGTGCTGCATGTTCGCCATCAAGCAGACGCTCGTCACGGCCGAGCACATGCCGGGCGGGGTCGAGCAGGCGATCTTCTACATGGACATCCGGAGCTGCAACAAGGAGTTCGAACGGTATTACGAGGGAGCCAAGGCTCGCGGCATCCGGTTCGTGAGGGCGCGTCCGCACTCCATCGAGCCGGGTCCGAACAACATTGGGGTGATCCTGTCCTACATCGATGCCGACGGCCGGTCCACCTTGGAAGATTTCGACATGGTGGTGCTCTCGGTGGGCATGCAGGCGTCCAGGGATGCCAAGGCTCTGGCCGAAACGGCCGGGATTGAGCTGGACCACCACCGCTTCGCCGTGACACGGAGCTTCGACCCCGTGGCGAGCACCCGCAAGGGAGTCTACGTGGCCGGGGCCTTCCGGTCGCCCAAGGCCATCCCCCGTGCCGTCACCGAGGCTTCGGCCGCCGCGGCGGACGCTTCCCGGGCTCTTGTCGCCGCCAAGGGAACCCTGACCCAGGAGAAGACCTACCCGCCTGAAAGGGACGTCTCTGGCGAGGAGCCCCGCATCGGGGTCTTTGTCTGCTCCTGCGGGATCAACATCGCGAGCGTCGTCGACGTACAGGCGCTGGCTGCCTATGCCAAAGGCCTTCCCCATGTCGTCATGGTGGAAAACAACCTCTTCACCTGCTCCACCGACACGCAGGAGCTCATTGCCCAGAAGATCAAGGAGTACGGCCTCAACCGCATCGTCGTGGCCGCCTGCACGCCGCGCACCCACGAGCCGCTCTTCCAGGATACGCTGCGCGAGGCGGGGTTGAACCCGTATCTCCTGGAAATGGCCAACATCCGGAACCAGAACTCCTGGGTGCATCGGAAGGAGCCGTTCAACGCCACCGACAAGGCCAGGGACCAGGTGCGCATGGCCGTGGCCCGCGTGGCCCTCAACATGCCGCTGGACCGCCAGAAGGTGGGGGTCGTGCGGCGCTCGCTCGTCATCGGCGGCGGCCTGGCCGGTATGACAGCGGCGCTCGGCCTGGCCGATCAGGGGCACGAGACCGTACTTCTGGAAAAGGCGGATCGGCTCGGCGGCAACGCCTGGCAGATCCATGAAACGTGGCGGGGAAGAGCCGTCCGGCCGCTCCTCGAAGAAATGATCCGCAAGGTGGAAGGTCACCCGGGGATCACGGTTCACAAAGGGGCTGTCCTGACGTCGGTCTCCGGCTCCGTCGGCAATTTCGTCAGCGAATTCCAGGTGAACGGCACATCCCACACCGTAGCCTACGGGGCAGCCGTCATCGCCGTGGGCGGCCGTGAGTGCATGCCCACCGAGTACGGGTACGGCGACCACCCGCACATCATGACTCACCTCCAGTTCGAGACCGAGCTCCACGAGAACGAGAAGGACGTCCAGGCGGCGGAATCGGTGGTCTTCATCCAGTGCGTAGGCTCCCGCGAGCCGCACCGACCCTACTGCAGCCGCGTGTGCTGCACCCACTCCATCCAGAACGCCCTGACCCTCAAGGCCCTGAACCCCGACATGGAGGTCACCATCCTCACGAGGGATGTGCGCACTTACGGGGAGCGGGAGGAGCTTTACCAAAGGGCTCGGCAGCAGGGGGTGATCTTCGTCCGGTTCAGCCTGGACTCCAAGCCACGGGTCTCCATCCAGGGCGACAAGGTCTTCGTGACGGTGGAGGATCCCATTCTGCAGCGGCCCATCACGCTGCCCGCCGACTACCTCGTCCTGGCTTCGGCTATCATTCCCAACGACAACCAGGATCTCATCGAGCTGTTCAAGTGCGGGCAGAATGAAGACGGCTTCCTCAACGAAGCCCACCCCAAGCTGCGTCCGGTGGACATGTCGGTGGACGGCCTCTTCCTGGCCGGACTCTGCAACTACCCCAAGCCCATCGACGAATCCATATCCCAGGCCAAGGCGGCCGTGTCCCGGGCCAATGTCATCCTGTCGCGGGAGGCCATGAACCTGGATGCCATCAAGTCCTATGTCACGGAGAAGTGCGACGGCTGCGCCCTGTGCGTGGATGTTTGCCCGTACCGGGCCATCCGGCTCGTCGAGGTCAACGCAGGGGGCTCCACCCACAAGCGCATCCATCCCGAAAGCTCGCTCTGCAAAGGCTGCGGGCTCTGTGAAGCAACGTGCCCCAAGGGCGGCGTCGAAGTCCACGGATTCACCCTCGACCAGCTCCGTGCCCAGGTCGATGCGGTGCTTACTGCCAAATAAGGGAGAATGTGAGATGTCAGAATCCTTCGAGCCCGTCATCATCGGGTTTCTGTGCAACTGGTGCGCCTACGCCGGCGGCGACCTCGCCGGAGTGTCCCGGCTCCAGTACCCCACCAACATGCGCCCCATCCGGGTGATGTGCTCCGGCATGGTGCACCCGGACCTCGTCCTCGGAGCGCTTTCCAAAGGCGCCGACGGCGTCATCCTCATGGGGTGACACCTGGGCGAATGTCATTACCTGGATGGTAATCACAAAGCATTGGCAAGGGCCCAGGGCTTGAAGCTCGTCCTGGAAAACTCGGGAATCGATTCGGATCGCTTCGCCATCGAATGGGTCTCTTCGGCGGAGGCGCCACGGTTCGCGGAAGTGGTGACCCGGTTCACGGAAAAGATCCGGGAGCTCGGCCCCAACCCCCTGAAAGCCCAGAGGGTGGAGCTGGCCGAGGCCTCTTGATCCGCCTCCAGAGAGGAGATGGCTGCGCATGAAAACCTTTTTCAACTTGATACAGGAAGTCCAGGAGCGGGGACTCTGCCACCACTGCGGCGGGTGTGTCACGTTCTGTACGGCCGTCAACTACGGGGCGCTGGAGCTGGGTACCGACGGGCGGCCCCAATATCGGGACCGCGACAAATGCATCGACTGCGGTCTCTGTTACATGATCTGCCCGGAGATCCACGAGCTGGATGAAGAGCAGAAGCGCATGGTCTCGTGGAGCGCGCCCATGGGGCGCGTGATGGATGCCGGGATCGCACGGGCCAAGGACCCGGCGGTCCGGGAGAGGGGGACCGACGGCGGCGTGGTGACCGCCCTCCTGCTCCACCTCTTCGACATGGGCTTCATCAACGGGGCCATCGTCTCCAGGCAGGTGGGGGCCTTTCAGCGTCAACCCTGGCTGGCTCTCTCGCGGGAGGAGCTCCTCGAAGCCGCCGGCTTCCATTTCGACACATCCCACGGCATGACGCTCTTCAGCGAAGCTTACTCCACCTATGCACCCTCGGTGAACGAGCTGGGGTCCATGGTGCGCAAGGGCGTGAGCCGCATCGCCTTCGTGGGCACTCCCTGCCAGATCAACACGGTGCGGCGGATGGAAGCTCTCGGGATCGTCCCGGCGGACGCCATCAAGTACCATTTCGGCCTCTTCTGCGCCGGCAACTTCTCCTTCGGGGAGGAGCAGCGCCGGCATTTGGAGGAGCTCGGAGGTTTCCAGTGGGATTCGGTCTCCCGGATCAACCTCAAGGAGGAGCTCCAGATTCACCTGGATTCGGGCGAGTGCAAGACGATCCCCCTGGAGCAGCTGAGCTTCATGAGGCGCTTTGCCTGTCGCTATTGCGGGGACTACGCCGCTGAATTCGCCGATCTTTCCTTCGGGGGCATCGGGGCCGAAGAGGGCTGGACCACCGTGCTGGTGCGCACCCCCGTGGGACGGGCGGTCTACGCCATGGCGCGCGGCGAGGCCATCGAGCCCTACCGCAGATCTGACGGCCAGCCGATCCAGGCACAGAGAATCCTCGACATCGTGAACACATGGTCGGAGAAGAAAAAGGAAAGCGCCGGCGCCAACCGGAGGACGGCGGAGCTGTAAAGGAGGTTTCGAGTTGCGGGTTTCGAGTTTCGAGTTTAAGGACGAATGGCAGGGCGGGGTTGAGGCCCCGCTGCCTTTTGCCACGCTGTTCAGGCCGGGACGGAACCCGGTCCTGCCGTCTACTGCCATGAACAACAGGAGCAGAATCGGTCCAGTGAGAATCGGAGTCTTCAACTCGAAACCCGAAACCCGAGACCCGAAACTGCTCTCAACGAGGTTGACCTTATGAGCATCAAAGTTGCCGAAGAATGGCTCAACGCCTGTTCCGGGTGTGAAATCGCCATCGTGGACCTGGGCGAGCGATTGCTCGACGTCCTGAACCTGGTGGATTTCGTCCACATGCCCGTAATCATGGACCACAAATATTACGGTCAGCTCGGAGACCGGAAGCACATCGAGATCCCCGAGGCGGATGTCGGGATCCTGACGGGCGGCATCCGCAACGAAGAGCACCTGGAGGTGGCTCGCGAGATGCGCGCCAGGTGCAAGGTCCTCGTCGCCCTCGGGACCTGCGCCACCCACGGCGGCATTCCCGCCCTGGCCAACTCCTATGCAAACGAAGAACTGCTGCAGCGTTATTATTCCACGGAGACGACGGACCCGGCCGATGGTCTGCCCTATGATGGCGTCCCGAAAATACTGGAGCGCTGCCAGGCCGTGGACGAGCTCATCAAAGTAGACGTCTACCTCCCGGGATGCCCGCCCCACCCCGACCAGGTCTACGGGGCTTTGACGGCGCTCCTCGAAGGCCGTCCCCTGGAGGATTCGGGAAAGAGTGTGTGCAACGACTGCCCCACCATCCGGGAGGGGAAGGGGCAGCTGAAGAACTTGCAACGCTTTCTCCAGCCGCCGCAGTACGGGGCCCCGGATGAACCCCTCGACAAAATGCGCTGCCTCCTCGAGCAGGGGCTGCTCTGCATGGGCTCCGTGACACGCGCGGGCTGCGGCGGGGACCGCGTCACTCCACGCTGCATCGCCGCACGGGTCCCCTGCCGCGGGTGCTCCGGCCCGGTCCGGCACGAAGGCAATCAGCTGCTCGACATGCTGAACGGCCTGGCATCCAACGGCATCGACGTCCGATCACTGCCCGAGCACACGTCCCTTCTGCGGTTTTCGGGCGCCCATGGCCTTTTGAGACCTAAAAGAAAGAAGAAGGAGGCCTGATACGCCATGTCCAAGCTCATCAACATATCGCCCATCACCCGCATCGAGGGGCACGCGTCCATCGCCATCCAGCTCGATGATGCGGGGAACGTCGAGGACTGCAAGGTCCATTTCCAGTCGCTCCGGGGCTTCGAGAAGTTCGTCGAAGGGAAGCCCGCCGAGGAGCTGCCCCGCATCGTGAACCGCATCTGCGGCATCTGCCCGTGGCACCACCACCTGGCCTCCAACAAGGCTGTGGACCGGTGCTTCGGCGTGACACCGCCGCCGGCGGGCCGGAAGCTCCGGGAGCTCATGCAGACCATCGCCCATGCCGAAGACAAGCTGCTCCACTTTTTCTTCCTGGCGGCGGCTGACTTCGTCATTGGGCCCGACAGCGACTACGCCGTCCGGAACGTCATCGGTGTCGCCAGGGCCAACCCGGAGCTGGCGCAGAAGGTCGTCCGCATGCGCACCATGGCGAAGATGATCCTGGAAAGATTCGCCGGCAAGGCCATCCATCCCGTGGCCGGCGTGGTGGGAGGGTTCTCCAAGCCGCTCCTGGAGGCCGATCGGCAGGAGTTCCTCAAGCAGATGCAGGAGCTCCTGGACTTTGCCCTCTTCACGATTGAGTTCGCCAAGACCCAGGTTTTCCCGAAGTATCTCGAGACGATCCAGTCGCTCGGCGTCATCCGGACCGGCTTCATCGGGACCGTGGATGATCGCGGGCAGCTCAACCTTTATGATGGCAAGATTCGCCTCATGAAGCCCGACGCCACTTTCACCGAGTTCGACATCAAGGACTACACGGATTTCATCGGCGAGAAGGTGGTTCCTTACTCCTACGGCAAGTTCCCCTATGCACGGGCCTGGGACGAGGGCTTCTCCATGGATCTCGACAATCCCAGGGGGATTTACCGGTCCAACTGCCTGGCCCGCATCAACGTGGCCGATCGCATGGCCACCCCCAAAGCCCAGGCCGAGCTCGAGGAATTCCGCGAGAAGTTCGGTCGTCCCGCCCAGGCTACGCTGCTCTACCACTGGGCGCGGCTCATCGAGGAGGTTTACGCCTGCGAGCACGCCATCGAGCTCCTGCAGGATCCCGAGATCACCGACCCCGATGTGCGAACTGCGGCGGAGCCCGGGGCCGGGCGCGGTGTGGGGTGCGTGGAGGCTCCACGTGGAACACTCATTCACGACTACTCGACGGACGAGAACGGCCTCGTGACCCGGGCCAACCTCATTGTGGGCACCACCCATAATCTCGGACCCATCAACATGAGCGTGAACCAGGCCGCCCGGACCCTCATCCAGGACGGCAGCGTGGACGAGGGCACCCTCAACAAGATCGAGATGGCCGTCCGCGCCTACGACCCCTGAATTTCGTGTGCCACGCATCGCCTGGACGGCGATCACGGTGTCTCCATCACCATCAGGGACTCCCGGGGCAACCTCGTCAAGCGCTGGCCGAATCCGTAGCCACCATTTCAGAATGTCTCCATACCGCCCCCCGCAAAAGCGGGGGGTGCCCAGAACTGATTGAAAAGCCTCTCTTTCGCTCTCCGTTCCGTTCTCTCCCCTGGCCCAAATCCCCGAAGATCCACGCAGCGCACCTGCGTTTGAAGCAACACTCCGTGTCAACCCGAATTGCAGAAATGAACAGCTTCGAAAGTGCCTCAAAGTCTTTCCGCATCCATTCGGGCTTCCTCGCTCTCAAATGATGTCATATAATGACACCATGAAGCTGAGCAGCAAGAACCTGAGAACACTGCGTGCCATATTTGAAGATCCGGTCCGTTCCGATGTCGAATGGACGACTATCGAGAGCCTTCTCCTTGCCCTGGGCTCAGAGTTGAGCGAGGGGCGGGGGTCGAGATTGCGCGTGCATCTGAAAAGTGTTCGGGCCGTTTTCCATCGTCCACATCCACATAAAGAAACCGACAAAGGGGCTCTCAAATCCGTAAGGCGGTTTCTGACAGAAGCGGGAATTTCGTCGGAGGGACAAGACCCATGCTGACCTACAAAGGGTATACGGGACATGTCGAATATGATGACCGGGCGGGCATCTTCCATGGGGAAGTCCTGGATTTGAAGGATGTCATCACGTTCCAGGGAAAGAGCGTTGAAGAAATAGAGCAGGCTTTCCGGGAGTCTATTGACGACTACCTGGAGTTTTGCGAGCAAAGAGGCGAGGAGCCTGACAAACCATTCTCCGGGAGGTTGATGCTCCGTCTGCCGCCAACCTTGCACCGCAAGGTATATGTCAGTGCCCTCAGAGAAGGCAAAAGCCTGAATCAATGGATTGCGGAGAGGCTTGAGAGGGCCTGCTGATATTGGAGGTGTGAGATGCAAATGGATGATCCTCCGCATCACCCGCCGGATGCGGTGGGAGAGCTCGGAATTCAGCCCGTCCAGAAAGCCCAGGGTGCTCCCCTCCGCCTTCCGGACGAGGTCCTTCCCCAGCCGCTCCAATGCCTTCCGATCAGCGCCGGCACCTTGACCTCCGGCTTCCAGGCACGGAGCCGGCACCCGATGAGTCATCTCGTTTAGCTTCATCGGCGTTGGATGGCTATCGAGTATAAAAGGATACTTATAACGATTGGCTTGGAGGGTATCGACGATGGAAAAGGTCCTGATTTCAAGCTGATGGGTCAGATCGATCGCCGCCCCGAAGCGCCCGCTTTTTGAACAGATCGCCTTCAATGATTAAATAAGAGACGTGAACACATCAACAATCCGGGATCTTATGATTGGCTCCCGGGATTGTGAATAATGAAGACCGTACCCAAGAAAGGACAGACTGACGAGAGTCTTGGGTATATTCGTACTCGCGGCCATTCTGCTTTTGGGAATGGGCCCCGGTGTCGGTCTTGCCGGTGAAAAGAAGTTTGACGACGATCGGTTCTTCTTCGCCGGGGATTTCGACAAAGGCTTTGAAAAGCGCTTTGGCGGGTTCTTTCGCGATTTTGACCGATTTGACGGCTTTGATCGATTCCGCAAGTTCGAGGATTTCAGAAAGGATAAGAAGGATCACGACAAGGATGCCGGTTTCGATGATCCTCAGGAGGGAGGGGGCCACGACGAAACGAGGAGCAGAGCATGACCAATCTGCTGATTTCCTTAACTATAATGAGTATTATCCTGATGTTCGGCGCCGCCGCTGTGCCGGCCGGACCGGAGCCAAACCCCGAGCTTACCTCGGCGGCCCCTCCCCTTCTGCGCAGCGGGGATTTTGCCATCAGCCTGGCTGAAGCTCTGGGGCTTGGAGCCGTGAACGATGAGGTCGAAGCCCAGAGTCTTCTGGCTTCGCGGGGTATTGCGCCGCGCAGCGGCTGGTTCTCCAACTACCCGGTGACTCCCCTCGTCATGGGTGAGCTGCGCGAGTCGGTGATCAACAGTTCAGAGTCCGGAAGGCTTGCCGTGACCAGGAACGATGCCCTGGCAGCGTTCGACAGTCTCGCGATGGATCTCGGTTTGGCCGTGGATCCATCGGGGGGGCAGGCGTATGCGGAGGCCCCGCCTCCAGGCAGCGAGCCGCCTCCGGCTGAAGCCCCCTATGGTGGGCCGCCTCCGCCCTTCGACAACTCTTACTATGGCGGCGAACCCCCTATCCTGGCGTACTATCCGCCACCCCCGGCGTACCTCGGCTACTACGACTGGGTACCCTATCCCTTTTTCTACACGGGGATTCCCTTTTCGGGGTTCTTCATCCTGCATGACTTCCACAGGGTCCACCGGCACCACCATTTCCACCACAAGCACCATCGCAAGCACTACGCTTATGACGGTCGATCCGGCCGGAGGCTCATCAGCAACCAGCGATTCGACCGCGAGCTGGGGCAGACCGTGCGTGTTCGCCCGAGAACGGCACTGAGGGCCGAAAGGCTTGCGGCAGCGGTTGGCGATCGTGCTCCTGCCGCCGTAGCGCCGAGCAATAGCGGCCAGGGATCGCTCTCGTCGTTTCGAGACACGTCAAACGCGGAATCTTCAAGGGATTTGCGCCGTGCTGAGCGGCTGGAAAGGGCCAATTCGGTTCGCGGAAATGCCGGTGAGGGGCGTTCCTTCCGAGGTTCCGAGCTCTCTCGAAGTGAAACGGGGCGATCCAGAGCCCTGAACACCCTCCAGGAGCGGAGGGGCTCCAATGACTTTCGGTCTTCGGGGTCTTCCGGTCGAGGGGACAGGTCGTTTCGCTCTCCCGACTCCTTCCGCGGTCGAGGTGATGTCGCCCGCACCCCGGATTCGTTCCGCCGGGGTGGAGATTCCTTCCGATCCTCCGACTCATTCCGCGGGAGTGGCTCCTTCCGGTCTTCCGATTCCTTCCGGGGTGGAGGAGGGGATTCCTTCCGGTCCTTCCGATCCTCCGGCGGTAGAGGAGGATCGTTCCGTTCATTCGACTCGGGTGGATCGAGTGGATTCTCGGGTCGCGGTGGCGGTGGGTTCTCCCGTGGCGGCGGCGGTGGCGGAGGACGTGGTGGACGCAGGTAATACCATCGCAGGGTCTGCTGCTGCCGATTTGGAGGCTGACCGTATGGCCATTGTCTGCCGCAGCAGGGATGGGAGGCGACCATCTGTTCCAGTCCCGTAAGGCCGCAAGAATCCATGGGGATTCGGGATTACGCCAGTTCTCGAGTGACTTCTGAACCGGGTCCCCATGTTACCCCAATGCCATTCGAGAACAGGAAACCGCCCCTACGCAAACCCGCCGTTGACGCCGATGATCTGCCCCGTGATCCAGGAGGCTTCTTCGCTGCACAGGAAGCAAACGACGCGGGCGATGTCGTCGGGCTCGCCGATGCGTCCCAACGCGGCCATTTCAGCAAGTCTCTGAATCGTCTCTTCCGACTTCCCCAGGGTGAAGAGCTCCGTGCGGGTGGGGCCGGGGGCCACGGCGTTGACCGTGATGCCTCGCTCTCCGACCTCCTTGGCGAAGATACGGGTCAGCTGCTCCACCGCTGCCTTGGTTGCGGAGTAGGCGCCGTATCCGGGGAACATGAGACGCGTGACCGAGCTCGACAGATTGACGATCCGTCCCCCGTCGCTCACATATTCGGCCGCCGCCCTCAAAGCCAGGAACACCCCTTTGACGTTGATGCTGAAAATGCGGTCAAAATCCTCTTCACTCATCGTCTGGATCGGCTTCGTGACGATGATGCCGGCGTTGTTCACGAGGATGTCCGGCTTCCCGAAGATCTTGACGGTCGTACCGAAAAGCCTCCCAACATCCTCCGGACGGCTCATATCCGCCTGGACGGCCTGGGCCTTTCCACCGTTTCCGTTGATTTCCGCCACCACCTTCCGGGCGGCCTTCTCGTTGCCGGCGTAATTGACGGTCACATCGGCTCCCGCCCGTGCGAGAGAAATGGCGACGCTGCGGCCGATGCCCCTCGAACCGCCTGTGACGATGGCGACTTTGTTCGACAGGTTTTTCATTCTCATTTTGCTTCCTCACGACCGCTGTCATCCGAATCACCCGGCAGCGCCTTCACGGCCGCCGCTGCGGTCTTCCGGCTGGGGACCTCGGCGGACCGCTCCAGTCCGGAAACCCTGATCCCGCCTGGAACATAGTCTGGCGGCAGGTAGCTCTCCGGAATGGTGGTCTGGTTGCCGTCCCGGATCTGGGCATAATGGGGCGACATGATCTCCACGCCGGCCTCGTTGAACCTGTCCTGGATGTTGGCGTGGAGCTCGGAGATGATGCGCGGCATCTTCTCGGCGGCATTCGTATAAAGGTTGACCTGGTAGGCGACATAAAAATCGTTCAGGGCCGTTTGAAGCACGAATGGAGCGGGTGATTCCAGTACATTCGAAGTGGCCCTGGCGGCCTCGATGAGGAGCTCATGGACCTTTTGCCAGGGCACATCGTATCCGATGGTGATGGTCGTATGGAGAACCAGGCCGCTTCGCTGCGCCTGGATGCTGTAGTTGGTGATGTGGGAGCTCATGACGGCTGAGTTGGCCATGGTGATGGTTTCGTTTTTGAAAGTCCTCACCCGTGTGACCATCGTCTTTCTCTGAACAACCGTCCCGGTGACATCTCCGATCTTCACCACGTCTCCCTCGCGGAAGGCCTGCATGTAGGTCAGGCTGAGTCCGGCCGCGACGTTTCCAATGGCCGAGGTGGAGCCGAGTGAGAAGAGCACGCCCACAAAGATGGAAACACCTTTGAAAGCCGGTGAATCGGAGCCGGGTATGTAAGGATAGGCCACCACCACGGCAAAGGCGACGACCAGCAGCCTGAGGATCTTGAAGGTCGGGTCCGCCAGGTCCGAGTCGAAATCCCGGATGACCACCTTTCCGTCACGGACCAGGCCGAAAAAATACCTGAGGCTCTTGATCAAGTAATGTGAAATGGCGGCCAGGACGCCGATGAACACCATGCCCGGCATCTGGTTCCAGAGGGCGTTTCCCATGGTGCTGAGGGCGCCCAGAACGTAATCCAGGAGGTGCATGGCCAGCCGCTGAGTCCATGGAAAGAAGCTCAGCCCCAGCTGCACATAGAAGTACACCAGAACAAAGACGGATATGATCTTGAAGATCTTGCCGACGAACACCGCCAGATGTTTGATGCGGTCGGCGGTGAAGAACTCGAAATTGCCGATGCGCAGATGGGGTACGAAGGTCGCCCCCCGGATGAAGGCCTCCAGCTTTTGCACGCCCCGTTCCTGCAGCTTCAGCAGGATAAGGAGGATGACAGTGCTCAGCAACGTGAAGAATACTCCCTGGGCGATGATGCGGAAGCTTCGCTTCTCGCGGTAGTCTCGGATGGCATTCTTCATCTTCTCGGCGATCTCCAGGGCCAGTTCCTTCCGGTCGCGCCCCGCCACCGAGCCATCCTTGTCGAAGACGGCCATGAGGAAGAAATCGTCCGCCGAGATTTCGGAGACGACTTCAAGATCCTGCACTTCGATGTGTTCCGGTCGTCTTGAGAGATCCATCGCGAACTTGAGCAAACGTTCGGAGATGCTGTTGGCGCGATACTGCGGACTGAACGCCTTGGTGCCCACGTGGACCTCGACGATCAATTGGCCATCCAGCAGGACCCTTGCCGGCGGGTAGTTCAGATCGTCTTCTCCCCACACTGGAAAGGACAGAGCCACTGCCAGGCAGCACACCAGAATCCCCGCTTTCCCACTCTTCATCGTACCCTCCCCGTTGGATCGGCTAGCGAAGAATACCGACAGTCTCTTCGACTGCTTCCAGCAGTTCGCCGCTTTTCATGAGGTGAACCATTCGATCGATGTCCTGCGAGAGCACTCGGTCACTCTCGAGATGGGGAATGGCCCGGCGAATGGTCCTGTAGGCGGCGAGAGTCCCCTCCCCTGGCTTGAGATTCGTGAAGAGGTCCAGCGCCTGTGCGCCGCAGAGCAGCTCGATGGCGACCACATGCTCGGCGTTTCTCACGACATCCCTGGCCTTGCGGGCCGAAATGGGGCTCATGGACACGTGGTCTTCCTTGTTGGCCGAAGTCGGGATGGAATCCACGCAGGCAGGGTGGGAGAGGACCTTGTTTTCGGAGACGAGGGCCGCTGCGGTGTACTGGGCGATCATGAAACCGGAATTGAGCCCTCCATCCTGGACCAGGAAGGCCGGAAGGCCGCTCAGCTGTGGGTTGACCAGCCGTTCGATGCGACGCTCGGAAATGTTGGCCAACTCGGCCACGCCCATGCACAGGAAGTCAAGGGCCAGTCCCACCGGCTGCCCGTGAAAGTTCCCCCCGAGGAGGAATTCTTCGGAATCGCTGAGAATCAGAGGATTGTTGGTGGAGGAGTTCATCTCGGTGTCCACCACCCTGCGCACGTAGTCGATGGCGTCCTTGCTGGCGCCGTGGACCTGGGGTGAACACCGGAGGGTGTATGCATCCTGGATGCGGCCGCAATCCTTGTGAGAAGACATGATTTCGCTGTTGTGAATCATCCGGCGCATGTTGTCCGCCGCAGCCGCCTGGCCGGGATGGGGCCTGAGCTCGTGAATCCGCTGGTCGAATTCGGTTCGGCTTCCCAGGAGGACCTCGAGGCTCATGGCGGCGGCAATGTCAGCCAGGCGGGAGAGATTGAGGGCGTCGTGAACCGCGAGACCCCCGATGGCCGTGGTCACCTGGGTGCCGTTCACCAGGGCGAGGCCCTCCGCCGCCTGCAGCTCCAGAGGCTCCAGTCCGCATGATTCAAGGGCGCGCGCACCGTCCATCCGCAATCCCTTCACGACCGCTTCGCCCTTTCCGATGAGCACCAGGGCCAGATGCGCCAGGGGAGCCAGGTCACCGCTCGCCCCCACCGAACCCTTTTCAGGAATCACGGGAACGATGCCATGGTTCAGCATCTCGATGAGCATGCGAACCGGCTCTATCCGTATTCCCGAGTGCCCGCGTGCCAGATCCTTCACTCGAAGGGCCATAACGGCGCGCACCGCATCCTCCTCGAGGAGGCTCCCCACGCCGGCTGCATGGCTCATGAGCACATTCATCTGGAGCTGTCTCGCCTCCTGCGGAGGGACGATGACATCGCTCAGAGCCCCGAAGCCGGTCGTCACGCCATAGACGATTCTTCCCTCCCGGAGCCATCGTTCCACCAGCCCCCGGGATCTGAGAATCCGCGTCTCGGACTCGCGGGCCAGTCGCACGGCAGCCCCGCGTCTCGCAATGGCCACCAGGTCTTCCAGCGACATTCGGTCCACACCCAGAGAGATTTCTTTCATCTTCGTTTGTGGTTACCTGTTCCTGGTTTCAGGTTGTCGTCCGAACTCCTTGACTTTCCTCGAACTTCATTCCACCGCGTTGCCTGTCCCCGTGATGGGGGGCATCAAACGGCCGGTCAACCGTTTCCGCCCGCTGTAGAGGTCCATTGCCCACTGACCCGAAGACACCGACTCTCCGCCCTTGTAGACGCACATAACGGGAGATACACCGGCGTGGTAGGCCAGAATGGCCGGTGTGTCACCGTCCAGGAGCAGCAAGTCGGTCTTTTTGCCGACCTCAAGGCTTCCGACCTGCCGGGACAGGCCAACGGCGTGAGCCGCATTCAATGTGGACGCCACCAGGGCCTCGGAGACTGAAAGGTCCATGCCCAGCACCGAAAGCCCGAGCACGAACGGCATGGATTCGGTGTAGCTGGTTCCTGGATTGCAATCCGTAGCCACGGCAATCGGAAGCCCCGCTTCCACCATCTTTCTCGCCGGAGCAAAACCCTTACGCAAACTGTAGGCGGTTGCGGGAAGAAGCACCCCGACGACCCCTGCCGCCGCCATGGCCCGCATGTCCGCGTCGGTCGCATGAAGCAGGTGTTCGGCCGATGTGGCTCCGAGATCCGCCGCCAGGGCCGATCCCCCCAATCGGTGGATTTCGTCGGCGTGGATCTTGAGTCCCAGTCCGGCCTCCCGCGCAGCTTCAAGGATTCGGCGGCTCTGCTCCAATGCGAAGGCACCTTCTTCACAGAAGACGTCACAGAACCGGGCAATCCCCTGCCTGGCCACAGCCGGCAGCATTTCTTCCACGAGCAGGCCCACGTAGGCTTCCGGGACCTCCCGGTATTCCTCCGGCACGGCGTGGGCTCCCATGAAGGTCGGCACGACATCCAGCGGGGTCTCCCGACCGATCCGGTCGATGATGCGAAGCATTTTGAGCTCCGCTTCCGTTTCAAGTCCATAGCCGCTCTTGATCTCGACGGTCGTCGTGCCGAAACGAAGGGCCGAGAGTACATGCTTCCGCGTCACGGAAAAAAGGCCATCCTCGGTCGCACTCCGCACCGCTCGAACTGAAGAGAGAATGCCGCCCCCGCGTCGAAGAATCTCCAGGTATTCGACCCCGTCCAGCCGAAGGCTGAACTCCTCCTCCCGGGTCCCGGCGAAGCACATGTGGGTGTGCGCGTCCACAAAGCCCGGAATCACGCAGCAGCCACGGCAGTCCACTTCCAGCTCCACGTCTTGCGGAGAGAGATTGGAGAGCACTTCGCGTTCCTCCCCGATGGCTTCGATGATTCCATTATGAGAGACGATGGCCCCTCGGGGAATCTGGAGCACCTCGCCCTGGCGGCTCCCGCAGAGGGGAGAGCCCTGATCCACGGGCGTGAAGATGCGCGCATTTCTGAAGAGCTTTCGATTCATGTGAGGCCCCGAAACCCAAAAGCATCTTCGCGCAGAGACGCGGAGACGCAGAGAAGATCATCCGGGAGCTTCCATCTGAGAGGACGCAAGGCGCCTCCGGTCCGCGCAGAGCACCCCGCTGCACCGCTCCCGGACCTCCAACTCGAAACTCGAAACTCGAAACTAGTAACCAGAAACTAGATCACTATCCTCACCCCTCGATTGGCGGCCGCCTTTCGAGCCGCTTCGTATCCGGCATCCGCATGCCGGAGGATCCCCATGGCCGGGTCATTACGGAGAACCGTCGAGGCCCGGAGCTCCGCCTCGGCCGTTCCGTCCACGACGGTCACCTGGCCAGCGTGGAGGGCGTAGCCGATGCCGACCCCTCCGCCGTCGTGGAAGGAGACCCAGCTTGCACCCGATGCTGCGTTGACCAGTGCATTCAGAATGGCCCAGTCTGCCACGATGTCGGAACCGTCCCGCATGGCCTCCGACTCGCGGTTCGGGGAGGCCACGGAGCCGCAATCCAGGTGGTCGCGGCCGATGACGATGGGAGCCTTGACGCGCCCCCGGCCCACCAGGTCGTTGAAGATGCGTCCCGCTTTGTCCCGTTCTCCGTATCCGAGCCAGCAGATGCGGGCCGGAAGGCCCATGTGAGCCACCTTAGACTGGGCCAGGGTGAGCCATCGGACCATGCGCTCCTTGTGAGGAAAGGCCTCCATGAGGGCCTGATCGGTCACGACGATGTCTTCCGGATCGCCGGAGAGAGCGACCCACCGGAAGGGGCCTTCCCCCTCGCAGAACAGGGGACGGATGTAGGCCGGCACGAAGCCCGGGTAGTCGAAAGCGTTTTCGACGCCCCGCTTCAGGGCCTGGCCGCGCAGGTTGTTGCCGTAGTCGAAGGCCACGGCGCCGCGCCTGCGCATCTCCAGGATAGCCCGGCAGTGGACGGCCATGGAATCCAGGGCCATGTCGATGTATCGCTCGGGGTTGGATCGGCGCAGTTCCAGAGCTTCTTCATAGGGGACGCCCACCGGCACATATCCGTTGAGCTCGTCGTGGGCGCTGGTCTGGTCTGTCACCACGTCCGGAATGAAGCCCAGTTCGATCATCCTCGGGAGAGCTTCGGCAGCATTTCCCAGGAGCCCGATGGAGAGCGGTCTCCCTTCTTCAGCCGCGCCTCGGCTCATGCGGATGGCCTCCTCCAGGTCCTCCGTCATCTTGTCCAGGTAGAGGGTGTCCAGACGCCGCCGGATCCGACTCCGGTCCACCTCGACGCCGACAAAGACCCCTCCGTTCAACGTGACGGCCAGAGGCTGAGCTCCTCCCATTCCGCCCAGACCGCCGCTCACCGTGATTCTTCCCTTGAGGGTCCCGCCAAAGTGCTGTGCAGCGAGGGACGCCAGTGTTTCGTAAGTTCCCTGCAGGATGCCCTGGGTCCCGATGTAGATCCAGGAGCCGGCCGTCATCTGGCCGTACATCATGAGGCCTTTGCGCTCGAGCTCGTGGAAGTGCTCCCAGTCGGCCCAGCGGGGGACCAGGTTCGAGTTGGCAATGAGCACACGGGGCGACCAGGAGTGGATCTTCAGCACACCAACAGGCTTTCCCGACTGGATAAGGAGGGTTTCGTCGTTTTCCAGGTCCAGCAGAGTGCGTACAATGGCGTCGAAGCAGTGCCAGTTCCGGGCGGCCCGCCCGGTGCCGCCGTAGACGATGAGCTCATCAGGCTTCTCGCCGCACTCGGGGTCCAGGTTGTTGCAGAGCATCCGGAGAGCCGCTTCCTGATGCCATCCCTTGCAGTGCAGCGTGGCGCCCCTCGGCGCCCGAACGGGGCGAGCCCTTCCACAGCCGATTTGAAGGTCAGCGAGGAGACGTTCCCTTGAAGAATCAACCATATGCTGAACCTCCTTCCGTCACAAACGATGCCGGAGGTGACCGGCCGTGTGAGCTACGCGTTTACATCTTGGGTAAACTTTCCTATATTCTTGAAATATATGACAGATCAGCAGGGATGTGAATGATCGATTTCCGGAATGAGGCCGCCAAAAGGAATCGACGGTCTTGGAGCCTGTTCGGGAAATGCCGTGTCTGTGATATTTCGGGAGGGGATAAACCCCGCCTGAGCCTGCCGTCAGGCGGCAACCTGGATTTCCCAAACAGGCTCTCGCTGTTGAACGGGAAGCGTGAGAACCCGCTCAACTTCGGTATTCATCTCCGAAACCCTCATCCAGGAACCAGTGACCAATAAACGAAAACCAGAAGCCAGAAACTCGAAACCAGAAACTCGAAACCAGAAACTCGAAACTCGAAACTAGAAACTAGAAACTAGAAACTTGATACACCCCTTCCCTCAAACAGTCGGGAGCATGTCATGGAGACAAACACACGCGATATCCTCGAGGCAGTAAGGGCGAGAGAACCGGAGATGCTGGCGCTGCTCGAATCTCTCGTCAACATGGACAGCGGCTCCTACTGCAAGGAAGGCATCGATGCCTGCGGCAGAATGCTGGCAAACGAACTGAAATCCCTGGGGTTCGAGACGTCGATCGTCACTGAAAGCGAGTGCGGCAGCCATGTCCGGGGTGACAGGGTCGGAAAGGGAACGCGCCGGCTCTTCCTCTCCGCCCATCTGGATACCGTTTTTCCCGAGGGAACAGCGGCCGCAAATCCGTTCCGAATAGAGGGTGCATATGCCTATGGCCCCGGAGTTGGAGACATCAAGGGCGGTATCGTTCAGATGCTCTATGCCCTCAAGGTGCTCCAAGATCTGGAGCATGACACGCCCCCCATTTCCGTTTTCCTCACGGGAGACGAGGAAATCGGCAGCATTCGGGGGAGGCCTTACATCGAGGAGATCGCCCGGCGCTCCTCATGGGTGCTCGTCATGGAGCCATCGTCCAGGCCCGGCTCCGTGGCTGTTCGGAGATGGGGCCTCGGCTCCTTTTATCTCACCATCCACGGGAGGCCGGCCCATGTCCTCAAACCGGATTCGGAGGGCATCAATGCCTGCCGGGAGCTGGCTTTGAAGATTTTGGCTTTGGAGGGTCTGTCCGATCCCGTGGCAGGGGTGAAGGTTTCGGTGAACCTGGTGCGGGGTGGGCGCTCCCGCCAGGTGACTGCTGCCGAAGCTCGTGCGGACATCGACGTCAGGGTTCGGGATGCGGCGCGCATGGAGGCCGTCGAAGCCGCTGTGAGAAAGGTCGCTGGAACACCGATCCTCCCGGGCATCCGCATTGATCTGCAAGGCAAGCTGACCCGCCCGCCCCTGGAGCCCAATGCCGGAACCGAGCAACTCCTGCAGGTGGCCAGAGCCGTGGCTGGGGAAATCGACATGGACCTCGATCCCATCGAGGAGTACGGCGGCTCCGACGGGTGTTTCACGTCCGCCCTGGGAATTGCTACTCTGGACGGGCTGGGCCCGCTGACCTATGACATGTGCGGCGACAACGAGCGCATCGAGGTCGAGAGCCTCTCTCCCCGGACGGCCCTCCTGGCGGGAATCGTCTCGAAGTTGGCTCGCGAGCTTTGAATGTGAACGGTATCGTGTTGCCGGGCTGAAAATCGATAACATAAGCTCCTTCACATTCACATCGAGTATTGATATGGATGGCATGCACAAGTTGAAAAGTCATTCTGCTCCAGAATACCCGAAGAATTGAAACGCGGTTCCGCCGGAGGGGGTTGATGAGGACGGATTTCGATGCCGATAAGATGAGAGCAAGATTGAAGCAGTTGATTTTGGAGCATGCATTCCAGTTTTCTGAAGATGCCTCGTTCAAGCTGGTCAGTGGGGGGATGAGTCAGTTCTATTTCAACTGCAAAAGAGTCACCCTGGATCCGGAAGGTCAATACCTGATCGGCAACCTGATCTTTCAGGCCATACGGGACATCGATGTGCAGGCCATCGGCGGTCTGACTCTCGGCGCCGACCCCATGGCGAATGCTGTGGCTTATTCATCGTGGCTCCATGAGCGACCGATTCAATCTTTTGTAGTGCGCAAGAAGCAGAAAGAGCACGGTACGGCCAGCCTCATCGAGGGAAAAGTCCGTCCGGGAGATCGCGTGGTGGTTGTGGATGATGTGGTCACCACCGGCGGCTCAACCCTCCAGGCCATCGCCGCGTGTCGGGAGGCTCGACTGGAGGTGGTGCGGGTCGTCGTCCTGGTAGACCGCCAGGAGATGAACGGCCGCGAGAATATCATGAGCCAAATCCCCGATGTGGTGACGCTGGTCACCCGAGAAGAGATCATGTCGCTCTATCGAAACCGCAAGGTGGATCGCTCGTGACAAGACAGCAGAGGAGAAGACCTTGAGTGAAAATGAAACGCCGGAATATGAGGCCATCCACCCGGAGGATTCAGAAGAGGATCGTTCCATTCGGGCAAGGGAGCTATGCAATCAGGCATGCCAGGACTCTGGGGTCCACGTTTCGGCCTGGGGGGATTTCACCGCGTGGAACAAATACGTGGATGGAGAGATCGATCAGGCTCAACTGGATGCAGAGGCGCGTCGGGAAATCGAACAGCTGGCTCAGAGCTTTGGGAAATACTTGATTATCGAGAAAGAGGACGTGAACGAAAACCTGCATGATGATGAAAAGAAGGAGCGCGCAGCACTGGCGAACAGGATCTATCGGAAAGCCTGCAAAGATGCCGGCGTAGGAGTTCACTTCTTCCACAACTTCTCGACCTGGAGTGACTTCGTCAATGGCAGGATCGGTGAGGCCGAACTGTATGAACGTGCAATGGCGGAGTTGTCGGCAATTCGCAACTCCTGAACGACGGCAGCACTACGAACAACACTGGTTGGAAAGACCCTCAGAATGCAGCCGCCAGTTCACGGAGTGATTTGCGGAGCGGTGTCTGCCTGAAACCCAGGCGAAGGGCCTTGGAGGAGTCGAGGGAGACATCAGGAGGCCGGGGTGCCGGTGTCGGGACTTCGGACTGAAGAGCGGCAATGAACCGTGGTTCGTGAATGCCGAACACGTCTGAAATCATGGAGCCGAGAGCATAGCGAGATATTCGTTCGGGTCCTCCGAGGTGCAAAAGCCCTGAAGCTTTTCGGAGGGCCAGCTCCAGACCCAGTGCTGCATCCCGTCCGCTGATGGGAGTCCGCAATTCATCCGTGAAGAGCTTCAACTCCATACCCTGGCGCATGGCTCGAACCATCGGCTCCAGGAAGCTCGCCCCGTGAGGACCTCCGTCTCCGAACATCAGAGCCATTCTGCACACTATCGCTGCCGGATGGCGTCGCAGAATCTCCTGTTCGGCTCTCACCTTCTGTTCCCCATAAACACTCAACGGTGATACGGGATCATCTTCCCTGTAAGGTGGATTTCTACCATCGAAGACCAGGTCTGAAGAAGTGAAGACCAGGGGAATTCCGGTATCGGCACACAGGTCGGCCAGGAGGATCGGGACGTCCACATTGATCCTCGCCGATTCCAGGGGGTGCAGCTGGCAGAAGTCGGGCTTCGCTGCAGCAGCAGCATGGATGACCCCGTCGGGACGCACCACAGCGAAAATCCGCCTCACTGCAGCAGCATCCGTAAGATCGACCGCAGCAGAGCGGACA
The DNA here is from genome assembly GCA_964557955.1 of uncultured Syntrophobacteraceae bacterium. Lineage (GTDB taxonomy): Bacteria > Desulfobacterota > Syntrophobacteria > Syntrophobacterales > Syntrophobacteraceae > JALOOX01. Next base: position 25,513 of record CAZLCS010000009.1, on the reverse strand, counting down.
TCTTCCATGGGCACCGGGTGCGATCGGACCACTGCCACGATTTCCCATCGTTTCCTCAACTCCCGGCAAAGATTCCAGCCGAGAAAGCCGCCGGCGCCTGTAATGAGCAACCGCTTCATGACTCTGAGCCCCACTGTATCAGAGAGCGCACACCCGGTTGCGACCTTCCCGTTTTGCCCTGTACATCGCATCGTCGGCGCGGGCGAAGACGGTTTCCGGCTCCGGATCCGCCTCCCGGACCTCAGTGACTCCCAGGCTGATGGTGACGGGTATGGCCTGATTCTGGAAATAGAACCGCGTCATCTCAATGGCGCGACGGACCTTTTCCGCCACGATGCAGGCGCCCTCCCGATTGGTTCCCGGAAGAATGATGGCGAACTCCTCTCCCCCGTAGCGGGAGAGAAAGTCGGTGTTGCGAATGCACAACTTGATCCGATTGATGATTTCCTTAAGGCACTTGTCCCCCGCCCGGTGTCCGAACCGATCATTGAGGTCCTTGAAGCGGTCCACGTCGAACAGGATGAGTGAAAAGGTCTGCTGGTAGCGGCGGAATCGCTGCATTTCCTCCATGATATGCTGTTCGTAGGCGCGCCGGTTGTGGATACCCGTCAGGCCGTCCAGGAGCACTTCTCGCTCCAGGGTTTTGGTTCGCTCCTTGGCCTGGCCGATCTCCTCCTTCATGTTTCGAATGTTCTTCTGAAGGTCTTCGATTTCAGTGCACGCCTTTTGATATCGGGTTTCGTCTTCCTTGGCCTTGTTCTCAATGACATTTCTGATCACGGCGAGCTTGGCAAATACAAAACCCCGGATCTCGTTGATGGATTGCCCGATCACAAAGGACTCGCGGATACCCTCCATCTGACCTCCGAGAGTCTGATGAAATTCGAAATTCGCCTGCTGGCCGTCCTTGGCACTCTTGAGATGGCTCATCAAGTGCTTTTCCACGTCCAGCAGGTTTTTTCCGACTTCCCGGGCAAAGTTGGTGACCTGATCCTGCTCACGAACCACTCGCCCCATGTAAGACCGGACCAGCGCAACGATCTCTTCGCCAATGGCAACGACAGCGTCCAAGTCCTGACACTCCGTCAATCGCTTCCGCAGATCCATGTAACGTTCCGGGTCCGCCTGTTCGCTCACCAGTTCAAACTGGTTCAGGATCTTGAGAAATGCATTCTTGACCAGAATGGCGTAGGGATGCTCCTTTTTGACGGGGTCGATCTCAATTTCCAGGGATGAGTGCTGGAGCCACTGGGCATGTGGATCCAGTTGCGGCAACTCCTGGGTTCGATCCTCCTCAGGAGTCTCCTTGATGACTCTTTCCTTGAGCTTTTGAAGGCACTGAAACTGAGTCTCCACATCGGCTTCCACAGAAATAAGCTGACGAAGCTCCTCGATTTCAGACATGAGATGCTGGTTCTTGGGGTCGTCGGTCAGGGCAAGAAGAGTCAGCATGGCCCGTTTGTAGAAATACCGGATTCGCGCGATCTCTGCATCCAGACCTGCTGCCTGTCTCAAGAGGCGCTTCTCCGCTTCTTGTTTGTCCTGCAGTTCTGTGCGAAGGGCATCCAGGTCGGCTGCATTCGTCAACGTGGGGGGCTGAACCTGCTCGCGTTTGTGCGTCCATTTTGGCGACGGGGGAGAGGGTGGAGTCAGAAGCTCCAGGAGCGACGTCGTTTCCGAGAAGGCCTTTTGAAGAGAGGTAGGTGTCAGGGGCTGTCGAGCTGCCGAAAGAGCTTTGAGAACATCAATCATGATCAGTGACAGCCGTTCAATGTCTTGTCTGGGACTCTGAGTGCTCATGAGCTTGTTCCCCAAGTCGGGAGCCCTGCAAACCCCGCGTCTTTATCCGCTCCCTGTGTGATAGATTGCGTCAAAAATGAATCCTGTCCATCCAAAAACCTGGTCGGTATTCTATTCCTTCGGTCCTGGCCCCGACACTCGTCAGCCTTGAGGCCGTCCCGGCCGACCGAGATTAGATACTGCCGGGTCCACATAAACACAATAACGAAGAGTCGCAATATGCCAAAAAAATGCCAAACAGATTCTGCTCGTCCCAATCAAAACCGGGCAAAAAGCCTCCCGTCCTTGGAGTTGAGGATCCCGCATTCGAGCATCGGGAATGCACGGCACCCTCTCGGCGATGAAGTGAAAGAGACGATCACAGACCGCTTCATAGCTTACTCAAGAAACATGGCCTGTTCTTGAGGGCTCAAATGAGCTAAAAGCGATCATGAGGCTTTGGGAAGTGTTTCAGGAAGACAATCCACCAACACCTCGGACTGCCTGAGGGGCCCTCGATGCACGAATGGAGCGGTATGAAAAATGATTGAATCACTCTATGGTTTTCTCAGGGAGATGGGCTACACGCATCCATTGCATGCCCCCATGACACACCTTCCTCTAGGCATGATGGCCGGAGCTTTCATCTTCGCAATTCTGGCTCGTTTGCTGGGCAAAACGTCCCTGGGCCCCACTGCGAGACACTGCACGGTACTGGCCTTCATCGGCGTCTTCCCTGCGGCTGGCTTTGGTGTCATCGACTGGCTTCATTTCTACGGGGGGGCCTGGCTGTTCCCCGTCCGGATGAAGATTTTGTTGGCCCCTGCATTTGCGGTCATCCTTCTCATTTGCCTGCTTCTGGAGAGAAGAGCTCACGTCGTGAGGAGAACTCTCATCTTCTTTCTCTGCCTGGGCTTTCTGACATCAGCAGGACTGGGCTATTTTGGTGGGGAGCTCGTCTTCTCGAGCCTCAAGGTCCCCGAAACATCGGTGTCGACGTCGGGTCAGGAAGGTGCGGAGGCCTATGTCAAGGCGTGTGTATCGTGCCATCCCAACGGGGAGAATCCGTTCAAACCGAAGTTGGCTCCCAGGACCGCGCCCCAACTGAAGGATTTCGAGACATTCCTGTCCTACATTCGAAATCCCAAGGCTCGGGACGGCTCCATTACCATCATGCCTCCGTTTTCCGAAGATCGGCTTCCCGAGGCGGAGGCCAGGGCCATTTATCTTCACATGCTGAGAGAATACAAAGGGAGCTGATGCATGCTGTTCGCGGCATTCACTCCTGGAGGGGCTCCTCCTCTTTCATCGGAAGAACGAAATAGAAAAGGTTCCCGAATCGCTGTGGTTTGCAGCCCACCTTGCCGCCGTGAATTTCGACCACATTGCTGACAAAGTGGAGACCGTGACCGGAACCGCGTTCCTGGGCCGAGCCACTGGCACGGTATCCCTCTTCGAAGACCCTTCGCGAATCTTCCAGCGAAAGCGGTTTGCCCGTCGTGAAGAAATTGAACCGTACTCCGTGGATCCCCTCACCGAAATGGTCTTTGAGGATTTCCCGACTGTAAGAAAACAGCTTGATTCTGTGGCCGAATTGATCCTCAACCTTCTGCGTGTATTTGATGGCATTGGTCAGAAAATTGTCGAAGACCTGGGAAATCAGCCCCTTATCCACGAGGAGCGTGATCTGTTCGTCGGGCACACTTTGAAAGTGGCTGTCGATCTTGATCTTCCGCTTTTCAAACTGTGGACGATGGCGCTCCAGCAAAGGTTCAATGATCTCCGTCCTGAAATTGCACGGTTGTTTCCTCAGGACGTAAGTTCCCTTTTCGAAATGGTCCCTTCGCAAAAGTGTTTCCAGGAAAAGGCTTGTGTGCTCATAGTGCTCCCTCAGAGCCCTGTATTCCTGCTCCAGTTGAATGTTGGAGTCGCGAAGAGGGTTCTGGATTTTGACCAGGTGGTTGTAAAGCTGCTCGTTCTGATTTCGAAGAAACAGCATGATGTCTCCCAGTTCCTTCTGGGCCTGCCGATAGGATCCGAGGAGCTTCTTGAGTCGGATCAGAAAGAGCTTGTAGTAGAGATTGGGTGAGATGACATTGTGCTCAATGTCCGCCACCAGCTGATTGACAAACTTGATGTGGTCGAAGTGCTGCTGAATGAGCAGCTTCATGTGGAGATTGTAGCCGATGCGGTTGGTGAACTTCTCCAGGAAGAAGTGGTTTTTGGCATCGACTTTGTGCTTGGGATAAATCTCGAACATTCCCAGAGTCTGGCTCTGACCCAAGATCGGTGTCCACTGGACCAGTGCCTGGTTGCCGGGGATTGGAAAAACCCAGCTCGCTTCAGTCTCCACCGGCCCTTCGGTGACGGAAAGATCGAAGTCGAGCCGCTTCTCTTCAGGCACGAGGCCTTCTTCGCTGGTGCACACCTTCTCGAGCTGAAACGACCTGGGGTGAAGGACGTAAAGCCGGCTTTCCAGATCGAAGAACTCCTTCGGGACCGCCACACAAATCAGGTAAAGCGTCTCGAGATTGGTGTGCTCCTGTGCCAGGTCGAAAAAGGTCGCAAACGCCTCCTCTTGAAGCTTCTCGAAATCATACCGGCGGTAGCTTTCCTTCTTCTCGCGGACACGCTCGAAGATCTTCCCGGGAACCGTATGAGGCATGGTCTAATCCACCTGGCAATGGTACTCGAGATCCATTTCGTGCTTCAAATCACGATCCATGAGGTCCCGCACAGCCGCTTTGGGGTCTTTGTCTTCGTAGAGCACCTTGTAGACCTGCTCGCAAATGGGCATTTCCACTTCCATGCGCTGAGCCAGCGCGTGTACTGATAGAGCCGTCTTCACCCCTTCAGCCACCATACGCATCTCACTCAAGATGTCCCTGAGCTTCCTCCCCCGCCCCAGCTGCACGCCAACGGTCCGGTTGCGGCTGAGATCGCCGGTACAGGTCAGGAGAAGATCCCCGATGCCGGAGAGTCCGCTGAAGGTCAGGGGGTGTGCTCCCATCCGCACTCCCAGACGGGTGATCTCGGCAAGGCCGCGGGTGATGAGGGCAGCCCGCGTGTTGTGGCCGAAGCCGAGGCCGTCACAGGCCCCTGCCGCCACGGCGATGACGTTCTTGAGGGCCCCGGCGAGCTCCACACCCACACGGTCGAGGCTCGTGTAGACCCTGAAATAGGGCGTCGAGAAAACCTGCTGCGCCTCCTGAGCCACCTCCAGCCGATCCCCCGCCATGGTGATGGCCGTGGGAATCCGTTGAATCACCTCCCGAGCGAAAGAAGGCCCCGAGAGGCAGAGCAGGTGCACCAGGTCTTCGGCCGGTAGAATCTCCTTCCATATGCCGGACATGGTGAGCAGGGTGTCATTCTCGATTCCTTTAGTGGCACTCACCAGGATGGTGCCCTTTTCCAGAAAAGGAATCATCTGCCGGGCCACCTGACGATAGACATGCGACGGTACCACCATCACCAGGAAGGTATGCCCCCGGACGACCCGCTCGAGATCGTTGTGGGGCGTGATGCGGTTGTCCAGGCGGCATCCGGGCAGATAGAACGTATTCTCGCAGGAATCTCGGATGATTTCAAAGAGATCCGTTTCGAAGACCCACAGGTCCACCTCGTAGCCCCTGTCGGCCAGTACGGCTGCCAGGGTGGTTCCCCAGCTCCCCGCGCCGATGACCCCTACACGTCCCGTTGGATGGCTCAATTCTCCCCTTCCTCCTTCGAATCATCGGACTCCTGAAGAACAGCCAGATCCACGACCTGCTCCCCTTCATCGAGGTCCATGAGCTTAACGCCCTGGGTCACCCGGCCGACCTGCCGGATGGGCGCGACGGGGGTCCGGATGAGCCGCCCCCGATCCGTAATCATCAGAATCTGATCCTCGTCGGCCACCTGCCGGAACCCCACGACCTCGCCGTTCTTGTCCGTGACCCGAGTGTTCAGGACGCCCTTTCCGCCCCGGCTCTGGCTGCGATACTCCTCGGAAGACGTCCGCTTTCCAAACCCCTTCTGGGTGATGACCAGGATAGATTTTCCCTCATCGATGACGTCCATGCCCACCAGCTTGCCCCCGTCAAGGTTCATGCCCCGGATGCCCCGACTCACCCGCCCGAGAGGACGAAACTCCTTCTCGTCCACCCGAATGCACTTGCCCGCCTGGGACATGAGGAAAAGATGGCGGTTCCCGTCGGTGATCCGTGCACAGATGACCTCGTCGTCCTCGTCCAGAACGATGGCCTTGATGCCGGTGGAGCGCGGGTTGGAATAGGCCGTGAGCTCGGACTTCTTGATGACCCCGTTGCGGGTTGCCATCACCAGGTAATGGTCTGCCTTGAACTCCTTGACCGGAAGAATCGTCTGGACCTTCTCATCCTTCTGCAAAGGCAAAAGATTGACGATAGCCTTCCCGATGGCCGCCGGCCCCACCTCGGGCAGTTCGTAGACCTTCAGCCAGAAGACCTGGCCGCGGTTGGTGAGGAGCAGGAGGTAGTCGTGGGCTGATGCCGTGAAGAGGAAAGTCACCACGTCCTCCTCCCGGGTGCTCATGCCCGTCCTCCCCTTGCCCCCCCGCTTCTGGGTGCGATAGATGGCGAGCGGCGTGCGCTTGATGTAGCCGGTCTTGGAGACGGTCACCACCATCTCCTCGTCGGCGATGAGGTCTTCGATGTTGATCTCACCCGTGTCCGCGACAATCTCGGTGCGGCGGTGGTCCCCGTATTGGTTGAGGAGCTCTTCGACCTCCTCGCGGATCACCTGGTCCACCAGGGCCGGCGAAGCCAAAATCTGGCGAAGCCTTTCAATTTCCTTGAGAACCTGTTCGTATTCCTGAATGATCTTCTCGCGCTCGAGACCTGTCAACCGCTGCAGCCGCATCTCGAGGATGGCTTGAGCCTGGGCCTCGCTGAACTCGAAGCGCTCCATGAGGCCGGTCCTCGCCTCGGCGGGGCTCGATGCCGCCCGGATGAGCGCGATCACTTCATCCAGATGATCCAGGGCCTTTTTCAGACCCTCCAAAATGTGAGCCCGCTTCTCGGCTTGAGCCAGCTCATATTGGGTCCGCTTGACGACCATCTCGCGGCGGAAGTCCAGGAAGTTCAAGAGGAGATCCCTGAGGTTGAGGACTTCCGGCTTGTTGTCCACCACGGCGAGCATGATGACCCCGAAGGTGGACTCGACGGCCGTGTGCTTGTAGAGCTGGTTTTCGACCACCTTGGGATCGTCCCCCTGGCGCAGGGTGAGGACGACGCGCATTCCCTCGCGGTCGGATTCGTCGCGAATATCCACGATGCCTTCGATCCGCTTCTGCTTGACCAGTTCGCCGATGCGCTCCTGAAGCTTGGCCTTGTTTACCTGGTAGGGAAGCTCGGTGATGATGAGATGAGTCCGCTTGCCCGACTCCTCCACCTCGATGCGGGCCCGCATCTTGATGGTGCCCCGGCCCGTCTCGTACGCCTCCCGAATGCCCTCGCGCCCGTAAATGAATCCCGCCGTGGGGAAGTCGGGGCCCGGAATATACTTCATGAGGTCGGCCACGGTGAGGCTCGAGTCATCCAGCAGGGATAGCAGACCCCGGCAGAGCTCGCTCAGGTTGTGCGGCGGGATGTTCGTGGCCATACCGACGGCGATTCCCGAAGAGCCGTTGAGCAGCAGGTTGGGCACCCGCGTCGGGAGCACCGTCGGCTCGAGCAGCGAATTGTCGTAATTGGGCTGAAACGGGATGGTTTCCTTCTCGATATCGCGGAGGAACTCGTGGGCCAGCCGCGCCATGCGGATTTCCGTGTACCGCATGGCCGCAGGCGGGTCCCCGTCCACGGAGCCGAAGTTCCCCTGGCCGTCCACCAGGGGATAGCGCATGGAAAAGTCCTGGGCCATGCGCACCGTGGCATCGTAAATGGCGGCGTCACCGTGGGGATGATACTTACCCATGACGTCGCCGACGATGCGGGCCGACTTCTTATACGGCTTGTTGTAGTCATTCCCGAGCTCGTGCATGGTGTAAAAGATCCGCCGGTGCACGGGCTTCAGGCCGTCGCGCACGTCGGGGATCGCCCGCCCGATGATGACGCTCATGGCGTAGTCGAGATACGAGAGCTTGATCTCGTCTTCGATGTTGATCGTTTTCAGATCCATTGAACGATTACCTGTCTCGTCAGGAAAGCGTTTCGAATCTCGGGTTTCGAGTTTCGAGTTGCTACCCTGCGGTTCGATGTTGCTGGAGCACGATGGGACAAAGGCTGTCTCTGATAAACACTACTGTAGGGTCGATGATCAGCAAGCATCGGGATTGATGTTCTCGGGAAAGGTCTGGAAGACCCTTCCCACCCGGGCAATCCACCACGCGTCCGTCGGCCGCCGGCCAGTTCTGCAGAACTTGAAACGCGAAACCTGAAACTCGATAGCATCCATCAAATATCCAGCTCCCTGAAATCGAGGGCATTCACCTGGATGAATTCCCGCCGCGGCTCCACCTGATCCCCCATGAGCGTCGCGAAGAGATTGTGCGCCTCGTACTGGTCCTCGATCCTCACCTGGAGCAGGGTGCGCTTTTCGGGGTTCATGGTGGTCTCCCAGAGCTGCTCCGGGTTCATCTCGCCCAGGCCTTTGTAGCGCTGTATGGAAAGGCCCTTGCGAGCTTCATCCATGAGATAGCGGAAGAGGTCACGGGGATGGTCGATGGTCGTGGTGACTCCTTGGGCGTCTTTGATTTCGTAGGGCGTCTGGTGCAGGATACCCAGCTGTCGGTAAAGATCCATGAGCCTCTTGAATTCGACCGACTGCAGGAATTCGTAGCTCAGCACGTGTCGCTCCTGCCCGTTCTCCTTCTGCCTGAGCTCCAGGTCGTAGCCCCGCTGTTCTTCTTCCAGCTCAATGGACGTCACTTCATAGCCGGATTGCTCCAGTTCCGTCTTGAGAATGCCGATGCTTTCCTCGTCCGACGGGGAAAGGTCGCGGGCGCTGAAAATGCGGATGACCTGCTCGATGAGCCCTTTGGGCATGCCTTTGCGGCTCTGCCGATCCAGCCACTCGTCGTACTTGTTGAAGACCTTCAGGAGCCGGATCAGCTCCCTGGCTGTCACAGGCTGGTCCGATCCGGCGAAGGATACTCCCTTCTTCTCGGCGGCTCGCGTGAGCAGGTAGCTGTTCATCTGGTCGTCGTCCTTCAGGAAATTCTCCTGCTTTCCGACGGCCACACGGTAGAGGGGCGGCTGAGCGATGAAAAGATTGCCGCGCTCTATGATTTCGGGCATCTGCCGGAAGAAGAAGGTGAGCAGCAGGGTTCGGATGTGAGCCCCGTCCACGTCGGCGTCCGTCATGATGATGGTCTTGTGGTAGCGCAGCTTGTCCGGGTTGTATTCGTCCTTGCCCACCCCAGTCCCCAGGGCCGAGATCATGGTACGGATTTCCTGGTTTTCGAGCATCTTGTCAAACCGGGCCTTCTCCACGTTCAGGATTTTGCCCCGAAGGGGAAGAATCGCCTGAAACTTGCGGTCGCGTCCCTGCTTGGCCGAACCGCCGGCCGAATCCCCCTCCACGATGAAAATCTCGCTTTTGGCCGGGTCCCGCTCCTGGCAGTCCGCCAGCTTCCCCGGGAGCGAATGGTCGCTCAGAATTCCCTTGCGGCGGGTCAGCTCCTTGGCCTTGCGTGCGGCTTCCCGAGCCCGAGCGGCCTCCAGCACCTTGTCGAGGATGATTTTGATGACCTTGGGGTTCTCTTCGAAGAAGATCGAGAGTTTTTCGTAGGTCAGGTTCTCGAGAATGCCCTTCACTTCGCTGTTGCCCAGCTTGGTCTTGGTCTGGCCCTCAAACTGCGGCTGGGAGAGCTTCACGCTGATGACCGCCGTCATGCCCTCCCGGACGTCGTCCCCCGTGAGCTTCTCGAGGTCTGTTTTAGGCAGTTTGGCCTGGGAGGCGTACTGCTTGATGGAGCGCGTGAGCCCGGCCTTGAAGCCCACCAGGTGACTGCCACCTTCCTTCGTGTTGATATTATTGGCAAAAGTAAAAATCTTCTCATTGTAGGTCTGGTTGTACTGGATCGCGACTTCAGCAACAATCCCCTGCTTTTCGCCCGTGAAGTAAATCACCTCCGGATGCAGCGGTTCCTTGCTCTTGTTGAGATAGTCCACGAACGAAACCAGGCCGCCGTCGTAGTGGAATTCCCGCTCCCGGGCGATGCGTTCGTCGGAGAGCTCGATGCGTACCCCACGGTTGAGGAACGCCAGCTCTCTCAATCGCTGAGCCAGGATGTCGAAGCTGAGCTCGGTCTCGGAGAAAATCTCCGCATCCGGTTTGAAAGTGATGCGGGTGCCGCGCTTCTGAGTCTCCCCGGTGACCTTGAGAGGGCCCACGGTGAGGCCACGCTCGTAGCGCTGCGCATAGATTTTACCGTCCCGCCGGATCTCAACGTCCAGGTACTCGCTGAGGGCGTTGACCACCGAGACTCCCACGCCGTGGAGACCTCCGGAGACCTTGTAAGTCGCGTCATCGAACTTGCCGCCGGCATGAAGCTTGGTCATGACGACTTCGACGGCGGGCACCCCCTCTTTCTCGTGAATGTCGACGGGAATGCCTCGGCCGTTGTCATCCACCGTGACGCTGCCATCGACATGGACCTGGATGCGGATGTGGTCGCAATGGCCCGCCAGTGCTTCGTCGATACTGTTGTCCACCACTTCGTAAACCAGGTGGTGGAGACCTTCGGTGGATACGTTGCCGATGTACATGGAAGGGCGCATGCGAACGGCGCTCAGCCCCTCGAGAACCGTGATCTGCTGGGCCGTGTATTGATCGATTTGAGAGTTGTCGATTGTTTCGTCTGTTGCCATGAAATCACCTCTTATGGAGTCGGCGGTGTTTGGAGCCTCCCGTGCATGACACCAAGCGTCCCGCAAGGAGGCTGAAAAACCACCTGGATCGGCCCTGGCCGTCTCATGTTGAACCCATCCAACATACTCGTTTTCCGACAGATTTTCAATTCATTTCACGGATTTGATTTCGCTTCGGGCAGCCTTGCGCGCAAAGCCGGGCGCATGATAAAGAGCGCAGACGAAACACGTCCTGAATCCAACGCTTCGACAGGAGTATGGCACCATGATCCGGGCCTCCGATGTCATCAGCAGGCTCATGACAGTCACCGCATGGATTTTAGTGGGCACATGGATGACGGCGCAAGGGGCATCCGCTGGTCCCGTCCGGGAAACCCGGCCCGTCTTCGACGATGAGGCGGGCAGACGCTCCGACGCCGACGACCCGGCCATCTGGGTCAATGGGGCGAACCCGAAGCAGAGCGTCGTCATCGGGACCCTCAAGCGCGGGGGGCTCGATGTCTACGACCTCAAAGGAAAGCTCCTTCAACATATTCCCGGCGATGCCATGCTCCAGGACACGCGTCTGAGGAAGGCCCGGTACAACAACGTGGACCTTGTCTACGGCTTCAAAGCGGGGGGAATGAAGAGGGACCTGGCCGTTGTCACGGATCGGCACAACGATCTGCTGCGGTTCTTCGCCATCGATCCGGAAGCCGTCGAGAAGAAGCGTCCGCCGCTCAGCGAAGTCACGGCGCCCGGCGTCCCCCGCATATTTGCAGAAACCGTTCAAGATTTGGAGGACGGTGAGACCGCTTACGGACTGGCGGTCACGCAGGCAGACCCAGGCCATGAGACGGCTCATGCATTTGTGAGCCGGAGCGGGCGGACCAGCATTGCCAAGGTGAGGATTTTTTCCGACCGGGAACGAGTCTCCTACAGGGTCCTCACGCGCTTCGATCTGCCTCACAGCTTCACGCTTCCAGACGGGACGGCATGGAGTCCCTGTCAGGACAGGGACGGTGACCTGCCGCAGGTCGAAGGGATGGTGGTGGATGATTTTCACGGCGTGGTCTACCTGGCCCAGGAACGTGTGGGGTTGTGGAAAACCACCATAGAGGATCCATCGTCCAACCTCGTTCTCATGGAGAAGATCAAAGGATTTGGCATCCCCTACGAGAGGGTCCTCAAGGCCGGGGGAGAGAAGTATGCGTGCGAGCCAAAATGGCAGCAGGCAGCGGCGGCCTCCGCCGCGAATCACCCGACGCCCGATCTGGAAGGCCTCACCCTCTACGACCGGGGCAAAGGGCAGGGCTATCTGCTGGCTTCCAGCCAGGGAAGCAGCGAATTCGTGGTCTATGACCGCGCCAGCGGCGCATACCTCGGCAAGTTCACCATTACCGCAGGCAGGATCGACGGTTCCGAGCACTGCGACGGCGCCCACGTGGTCAGCGATGATCTGGGAGGCGAGTTCTCGGGGGGGCTTCTCGTGGTGCACGACGGGGAGAATACTCCCGAGGTGCGGGACCAAAACGGTGCGGTGCGGGATAACACCAACTTCAAGTATGTCCGATGGTCGGATATCGCCAGGCGGCTGGGGCTTGGGATCGGCAGAGAATAGCGAATAGGCAAACCTTCCCCTGAAAGTGCCGGGGAAACCACGGGGATCATGGAAAGCACGCGAGAGCAGGCTCAAGCCTGATCCCATGCCCTTTTTCATGGTCTGGAAGCACCCCGAAACGCCATTCCATGACAGGCTGTTGGCGCCTCATCGTCCATCGGTCCTTTCAAAGCACTGTTCAAAGCACCGTAGCGGGGCAGAGACCTAAAGCGGAATCTTGTCAATGCCGTCTGCAGCGTAATCGATTCCGTCGTCCACGGGGTTGCCCACCACGGGAACCACCGAGACAATCGCTCCGCCGACCCGCATGGGAACGGTGACTACCTTGGTCAGAAAGCATCCGCTCAGCAGGAAGGCCATAAGGACCAACAGCAAGAATTTCGCTGGCATGACAGGACCTCCTTTCAGAAATCCGGGATCTCAGTTATCAAATTAACCACAAAATGGCATTTGAGATAGGAAAACTTTGCAGATCCCTGTCGATGAGCATTCAAATGCCTCTGATTCTGAAGCTTTCGGAGTGTTGGAGGGGGCCGGCCGTATCGCTTCGGTCGTGCGAAACCTGCCCCTCGGAAAAATGACTTGATATGAAACGGTTTCTGGTCAACAAGATGGCGATGAGGGGGATGCTTCCGGACAGAGTCGCTCCGAGCAATACTTTAGCGTCCGGCATCGAGAGGCCTCCCGGTGTCCGGCTTCGGCAAATGCCCCGCAGCACGGCAATCTGCCCGGAATGAGCCGGCTCAGGGATCACCCCCGACGCCGACGGGTCAATGCTGAAAGATCGAAACCCACTTGTTGGAGAAGGGCACCCATGCTCAAGCCTATCAGGCCCAAGCGCATATCCGACCAGGTCTTTGAACAGTTGAAGGATCTCATATTCAAAGGCCACCTGAAGCCGGGCGAAAAGATGATGACCGAAAGGGACCTGGCTCAGGTCTTGGGCGTCAGTCGGCCCACGGTGAGGGAGGCTATCAACAAGCTGGTGAGCCTGGGGGTGGTCGAGCACAGGCAGGGACAGGGGACGTTTGTGAAATCCCCATCGGACGATTCGCAAAAGAACCCGCTCGCGGCCATCATCAGCGACCCCGAATTCGATCTCGTGGAGCTCCTGGAGGTGAGGCTCGGATTGGAGTGCAATGCGGCGACCCTGGCGGCCCAAAGGGCCACGGAAGAGGATGTCCGGGCCCTCCAGAGGTGCCTGGACGAGATGATCACTGAAATTGAAAGAGGTGGGCTGGGGAGCGATGCCGACGTCTGCTTCCACATGGCCATTGCCTTCGCGAGCGGCAACGAAGTCCAGATCCGCATCATGAGAAGCCTCTATGACATGATGTTCTACGGAATCCGCCAGAATCTCCAGCATCTCTATACGGAACCGGATAACCTGAAGGAAATCATCCGGCAGCATACCGCAGTCTTCGAGGCCATAAGAGACCGCAACCCCGGTGCCGCCTTCGAGGCCATGAAGCGTCATATCCAATACGTCCTGGATTTCTTCCGAAAACAAAGGCTGGGGGCTTAGCCGGAGGATCTGCCTGGAGAGCCATCATTCTCTGGGGTTGACGGCGCCTGCATACGAGCGGACAGAAAAGTCAGAGGAGAGAGAATTCTGCAGAAGTCCTTCTCCCTGCGGAAGCTCTTCCATTCCGGGCTGGCTTCATTGTGCTTTGCTTCGTCATAGCCAGATTCTTGCGCATTTGTTAAATTAACAGGGTTTCATGGCCTGAGAAGCCACATGAAGTTTTCACTATCCTCCAATCCCGCGAATCCGAAGAAGCCTGAGGGGCTTGTGGCCAGCGCCTGTTTCGTGAGATCGCTCTGCTTCGCGAACCTCATCGAAGCGTTTAAGGGAGCAGGCTTTATCTCCTTGCCGATCAAAGTGCCCACACCCCGAGGAGTGTGTGAGCCACTTTGTTCCAAGTGCTCCAGGAAATGAACAGGGAAAGTCATGAGTGATGTGGAACGTCAGCAGAATGATCCGAGTCAGCCTTGGCAAATGGCTGACGCACGTGTGCTGGGGCAAATCCTGGCTGCACAGAACCTCACGTTTAGTTTGCCCGACACAACCCGCCTCGCTGAAATCTGTGCCCAAACCCTGATTTCAATACCGGGCATCAACGCGTGCAGGGTCTGTCTGGGAGGGAAGTCGGTCCAGGCAGGCGAGATGGAAAGCAGCGACTGCGGGGAGTGCGGTACCCTGCGCCGCTTGGCCCGGCAAGGCGATGCGCCCCTTCCAGCGTACTCAAGGCTCGAGTGTAATCTGGACGCACAGCCTGACATCAGGGCTATCGCCATCGATTCCCGCCAGTATCGATTCGGGTTCTTTGTCATCAAAATCGAACGGGCCGCGTTCAGCGAGGTTTACCAACCGGTTATCAACAATCTTTCCAGCCACGTCGCTCTCATCGTCGAAAATCGCCGGCAGAAACACCTGCTGCTGAAAGCACGGGACGAATCGGAGCGCAAGGTACAAGAACGCACTCATGACCTGGCCGCCGCCAACGAAGCGCTTACGGCCTCCCGTGAGGCTTCACTGGATTTGATGAAAGAGGCTGCGGAAGCTCGAAAGCGTGCGGAACAGGTCAGCGCCGCATTGCAGTGTGAAATCACCGAGCGCAGACGTGCGGAGGCCTCTTTCCTGGAGTCGGAGGCGAAGTACCGAGCTGTCGTGGAGAATTCGCTGGCTGGTGTGTACGTCATACAGGACGGTCTTCTTCGCTTCGTCAATGCACGATGGTGCGAGATGTTTGGCTACACCTACGAAGAGGCTGTCGACAGGCTGAATCCTGTCACGGATCTGACTCCGATGGAGGACAGGGGAATCATAGAAGAGAACCTGAGGAAAAGATTGACCGGTGAGGTTCATCGTATCGAATATGACACAAGAGCCATAAAGAAGAATGGAGAGATCATCTCCGTCAGGATCCTCGGGTCCGCCGTGACGTACAAAGGCCGCCCCGCGGTTTCAGGGACGATTATCGACATCACGGAGCGCAAGCGAGCTGAGAACATCATGGAGGCGCGCCTTCGCCTGTTGGAATTTGCCGTCTCCCACTCGATGGACGACCTGCTCACCGCAACGCTCGACGAAATTGAAGCGCTGACCGGAAGCACGATCGGCTTCTACCACTTTCTCGAGCCAGACCAGAGAACGCTCTCGTTGCAGAACTGGTCGACGAATACTCTCAAAACCATGTGCACGGCCGAGGGAAAGGGCAGCCATTACGATATTTCCCGGGCGGGGGTCTGGGTCGATTGTGTGCGCGAGCGTCGCCCCATCATTCACAACGATTATCTTTCTCTGCCTCACCGCAAGGGTCTTCCGGAGGGGCATGCCCCGGTCTGCAGAGAAGCCGTCGTCCCGATCTTCCGAGGCAACCTGATCAAGGCGGTCGTCGGTGTGGGCAACAAGCCTGCTGAATATGAAGAAAGCGACATCCAGATCATATCCCAGCTGGGTGACCTTTCATTGGACATCGCCGAGCGCAAGCAGGCGGAAGAGGCTTTGGTCGAAAAGAGCCAATTCATTGCGTCACTTCTGCGGGCCATACCCGTGGCGGTTTTCTACAAGGACAAGGAGGGCCGGTACCTGGGGTGCAACGATGCCTTTACGGAGATCATGGGCGTCACCGCCGAGGAGATCAGAGGCAAAACCGTCTTCGAGCTCTGGCCGTCCGAGCTCTCCCGGAAGTATCACGAGATGGACCTGGAGCTCATTCGGAGGCAGAGTCACCAGGTATATGAGTTTCAGGTCAAGGCTGGAGACGGCCGGTTGCACCCCGTTATCTTTGCCAAAGACGTCTACCTGGACAGGCATGGGGAAGTCGCGGGTCTGGTCGGAGCCTTTCTCGATATATCCGAGCAAAAGCGCGCAGAGGAAGCCCTGCGCCAGACGAACGAAATCCTGCGCGCCATGCTGGACGCAGCTCCCGTAGGCATATTCGACCTGGACCTGGAGGGACGGGTGAAGAGCATCTGGAACCCCACAGTCGAGCAGATGCTGGGCTGGCAGCGCGACGAGGTGATGGGCCAATTCCTGCCGTCTGTTCCCAAGGAAAGAGAGGAGGAGTTCGCCCGGTTTCGAGAATGGATCAGCTCCGGAAAGCCCCTGCTTGGAAAGGACCTGGTGCGGCGTCGCAAGGATGGCTCTGAGATCGAGTACAGCCTCTATGCCGCCCCGGAATACGATGACGACGGCAACGTTGTCGGTAACATCGCGGTGATCGTGGATATCACCGAGCGCAAGCGGGCTGAGAGGGCTTTGTTGCGCTCGGAGCAGAGGAAAACCATCCTCAACCAGATTGCGAACGTCTTCCTGACCGTCCCGGACGACAAGATGTATGCGGAAATCCTGGAAATCGTCCTGCGGGTGTTCAAGAGCGAGTTCGGTATTTTCGGGTTCATTGCCCCCAATGGGGACCTGGTGATTCCAAGCCTGACCAAAGGTATCTGGAATGAATGCCAGATACCCGACAAATCGACTGTTTTCCCCTGTGCCGTCTGGGGTGGGAGCCTATGGGGGAGGGCCATTCGAGAAAAGAGGGCATTTCGTTCGGACGGACCATTCAGGACACCGAAGGGACACCTCCACATCCGCACGTTTCTTACCGTGCCGATTCTTTTTGGAAACGAGACGATCGGTCTGATTTCATTAGCCAATGGAGATCGGAGCTATACCGAGGAAGATGAGGACTTGCTCGAAAGCATCGCCGGCAGCATCTCACCCATCCTCAACGCCAGGCTGCAACGAGACTGGCAGGAAAAGGAGCGTGAACGCGCAGAGGTGGAGCTGAAGAAATACCGTGATCATCTTGAGGACCTGGTTAAAAAGCGCACCGAGGAGCTTGCCATGGCAAAGGAGCAGGCTGAAGCGGCCAATCAGGCAAAGAGCGCTTTTCTCGCCAATATGAGCCATGAGCTGCGTTCACCGCTCAACGTCATCCTGGGTTACACTCAGCTGATGGAAAGAGACCCGGTGGTCAGCAAGGCAAACCGTGAGACTCTATCCGCCATCAGCCGCAGCGGAGAGCATCTGCTCACTCTCATCAATGATGTTTTGGAAATGTCCAGAATTGAAGCCGGTCATACCACGCTGCGAAAAGAAGGCTTCGACCTTCACAGAGCTCTTCTCGGCATCGAGGAGATGAAGCGCAGTCGGGCCATGGCCAAAGGAATACAATTCACCGTTCAAGTGGCTTCGGATGTTCCCCGGTTCATCTCAACGGATGAAGCCAAGCTGAGGCAGGTACTCCTCAATCTCATCGGCAACGCCATCAAATTTACTTCAGAAGGCAGTGTGACGCTGCGGGTTTCAAAGGCAACAGAATACAAAAGGGAGGAGGAAGCAGGGTCTCCCTCGGCTTGGCTGCTCTTCGAAGTTGAAGATACGGGTGTCGGAATCGCGCCTGAGCAGGCCGGCAGCATTTTTGACCCGTTCGTGCAAGCGGGGCAGGGACGATCGATCAACACCGGCACCGGCCTGGGATTGGCCATCAGCCGCAAATATGTGCAGCTCATGGGCGGCGATATTCATTTCATGAATGCGCCGCATGGAGGTTCTGTCTTCAGGTTTGACATCAACGCTGATCTGGTCGCACCCGCTGAAGTGGTCGAAACAAAGCAGGCTGCGCCCAGGGTGATCGGGCTTGTGCACGGGACCCCATCCTACCGCATCCTTGTTGTGGAGGATATGGAAGAAAGCCGCTTATTGCTGCGCAAGCTGCTGGAGTCTGCAGGCTTCCAGGTGCGAGAGGCCGTAAACGGGCGGGAAGGAATCAAGGAGTTCGAGCGGTGGAGGCCCCACCTGATCTGGATGGATATGCGCATGCCGGTGATGGATGGGTATGAAGCTGCCCGAAGGATCAAAGCATCCGACCCGGAGGGTCGAACCAAAATCATCGGCATCTCTGCCAGCTCGTTCGAAGAACAAAAAGAAACCGCCTTATCTTCCGGCTGCGACGACTTCGTTCGGAAGCCCTTTCGAGAGGCGGATATTTTTGATGCCATAGGCAGGCATCTGGGCGTCCAGTACGTGTATGATGTCGAAACCATTCCTCCTGCAGGGAGGATGTGTGGCAAGGCAGAGCAAGTTCCTTTAGCCCCGGGGGACTTCGAAGAAGTGCCTTCGGACCTGCTGGCGTCCCTCGAAAGAACTGCCGAGAGCCTGAAAGTCGCTGACGTTCAGGGGGTGATCGAACAGATCCGGACGGTCGACCGGGATTTGGGCAGTCGACTGGATAGCCTGGCAAGAGAATTTCGCTACGATCTCATCCTCGCTGCCGTCCGCCAGGCACGTCTTCAATCGGGGCAAGGGAGTGATGAGGCATGAGTATTGACGGTCGGCACCGCTCTCGTCAGTGCATTCAACGTTTCTTTAACCATATCCAGGTCGCCCCTCCAATACGAGCTCGGTCCCCGATTTTCCTCTCTTGAGCAGACGCTCATCCTTCTGAAAAACTCGTCAAACGGTTTCAGATCGTGTGCGGTCCGTTCCCCGGTGCGCTTAGACGTTCTGCCGGCAGGACCTTCACGCTGCGGTCAAGGACCTCGCGGATGGTGTCTGCCAGTTCCCTCATGCCCAAAGGTTTCATGATCAACCCGCTGAAACCGCACTGCCTTGCCTGTTCCGCATCGATTGCCTCAGCGAATCCCGTGCAGAGAATGATCGGAATTCCGGGCCTCACCCCCGTGAGCTCCCGAGCCAGCTCGATCCCTGTCATGCCGGGCATGGTAAGGTCTGTCAGGATGAGATCGAAGCTCTCGGGTGCCGATCGAAAGGCATCCAGGGCCTTGGTGCTGCTGCGCATTCCTACAACTTCAAAGCCGAATTTCTGCAGCATCTGCTTGCCCACATGGACAAGGGCCTCTTCATCATCAACGAGCAGAATTCGTCCGGAACAGCAAAACTTCACCGGTCCGAGCGCCTTCTCCGAGCCGGTCGGACACTGTATCACCGGCAGGTACACATCGAATATCGATCCCTTGCCTCGTTCACTCTTGACGTTGATCCATCCCCCACAGCCTTTGACGATCCCATAAGCCACCGAAAGCCCAAGCCCCGTGCCTTGTCCCTGCTCTTTCGTCGTGAAGTAGGGCTCAAAAATACGCTGAATGAGGTCATGGTCCATCCCGTGGCCCGTATCGGCGACCGTCAGCTTCAGGTAGCGTCCCGGTTTCGCGTCGGGGTTCTGTTGAGCCAATTCCGCGTTCACATCAACATTGGAAAGCTCTATCTCCAGCCGCCCCCCGCCATCAAGCAGAGCATGTCCTGCATTGACAGACAGATTCATCAGGACTTGGTGGAGCTGAGTCGGGTCCCCGAGAGTCTTGCTTTGCACGGCGTCGGGGAGGATCACGACGCCAATCTCGATGGTCGATGGCAATGAGGCTCTCAGGAATTTGGCTGCTTCCTTGACGATCGAGCTGACTAACAAGGGCTTGGGCTCCTGCTCGGTTTTGCGGCTGAAGCTGAGGATTTGCATCACCAGGTCTTTGGCTCGATTCGCTGCCGCGAGGATCTGTTCAAGGTTTCCTCTCAAGCTGCTCCTCTCAGGCACTTCCGCCATTGCCAGCTCTGAGTAACCAATGATGGGCGCCAGGATGTTGTTGAAGTCATGAGCAATACCGCCTGCCAGAGTGCCGATCGCCTCCATCTTCTGAATCTGGTGGAGCTGCTTTTCAAGCCTCAGCTTGTCTTGCTCCAGCCCCATCCGCTCGATCTCTGCCGAAGCCCTGGCTGCAATGATGCTCATAACTTCCCGGGCTCGACGAGGAAGATTCAACTTCTGCCTGGATAAGGCGCAGAACACCCCGATGGTTTTGTTGGCCTTGTTTCTCAGCGTCATCCCGACATAGCCTTCAGCCCGAAGGCGGACCAGGTCCTGATCATCCGGGAAGAAGCGGGCTACTCCTTCCGGGCAATGGTAGAAGCCGTCTTCCAGGACCCGGCTGCAGGGCGTCCCGGCCAATGAAAGAGATACGTCATGGACAATGCTCCCGTCCAGCTGCAGAGAGAGGGCTGTCGCCGTCAGGTCGTCCCGGGTTCGGCTGATCACCGCGTAGTCGCAGTGGAGCCACCCGCACAGCTTGCCGACTATTTCGTCGAAATAGTCGTAGCTTACGGCTCCTACCGCACTTTCAACGATCGTCTGGATCGCCTCGTCCGCTTGCCTCAATTCGGTGA
Organism: uncultured Syntrophobacteraceae bacterium; assembly: GCA_964557955.1. GTDB lineage: Bacteria > Desulfobacterota > Syntrophobacteria > Syntrophobacterales > Syntrophobacteraceae > JALOOX01. Next base: position 5,121 of record CAZLCS010000009.1, on the reverse strand, counting down.
TGTCGCGCAACGTACAGTGGGCACGCACGAAACCTTCATGCGAGTCATGCCGCGTGACTATTCCGTCAATCTCCACGTCTACAATCGACCCGTCCTTTCGCACCATCTGGAGGATGAGTCCCGTTACTTCTCCTTTGCGCATGAATCTCCCGAATGACTCCCGGAATGGGAGAACCTCCTGCGGCGCAACAAAATCCCAGCTCCACCGGTTCAGGACCTCCTCCTTCGAGTATCCGAAAATACTCAGCCAAGCTCGATTCACGTCTACGACTCGACCAGACTCATCCAAGATCTGGTGGCCAACGGGGGCATTCTCGAAAAGCAGTCGATATCGTTCCTCGCTTTGCTTGAGCTCTCCTTCAGCCTGCTTACGCTCGAGGATCTCAATCCTCAACTGTTCGTTTGCAGCCAGCAGCTGGGCCGTGCGTTGCCGAACCCGCCTTTCCAGCTCTTCGTGAGACCGATGCAGCCTTCTGTTCACCTCTTCCAGGTGTTTCTGCGTGGTCCGTAGATCGAGGTGAGTCTTGACTCGAGCGAGGACTTCCTCACACTGAAGGGGCTTCGTGACATAGTCCACCCCTCCCGCTTCGAAGGCGCGCACTTTGTCGATGGGTTGGTCCAGGCCACTGATGAAGATCACCGGGATATCCCTGGTTAGCTCCTGGGCTTTCAGCTGTCTGCATACCTCGAAACCGTCCATTTCGGGCATTATCACGTCGAGCAGGATCAGATCGGGGACGGCTGTTCTTGCAGTTGCCAGCGCCAAGGCGCCCGTGATGGCCGGACGCACGTCGTAATCGTGCTCCCTCAGCAGCCTGGTCAACAACTGCAGGTTGTCCGGATTATCGTCGACGATGAGGACGGTCTTATTGGGTATGGTTTCAATACTTGAGACGTTCACATCCAGCATCCTTCTTCGCCGCTCCACTCGGACAACGGCGCCATGGAATCTGAGAAATGCAGGTACTCATGCCTTCCCGGGTTCAGGTACGGGAGGGGCGGACTGGCGGTGGAAGCCCAAGCTTCGACCCCGTACAACAAAGCACCCATACTGGGCGGGGCGGTCGGCTCTGCGGACAGGGTCGTGGGAGTGTCCACATCGATCAACACATCATCAGGCACGGAGGTCCGGCTGATGGTCCTGTTTGCGCCGAGCAGTACGGCGCTTCGGTTGATGCTACCCGGTCTCCGGGCAGAATTCAGGATACAGCTTCTGCATGCATTCAGGACACAGCCCATGTGAAAAACTCAAGTCCATGCGTTTCTTGAAGTACTCCTCCACGCTGTGCCAGAACTGGTCGTCATTTCGGATCTTCTTGCAGCTGGCGCATATGGGGACAATCCGCTTCAATTCCATCAGCTCACTCACATCCTGCAAAATCAGCAGAACGTGCCCATCTCCCAGGTAATCAAACGGTGATGCTGTCACGAGCAGGAAGATCTCCTTGTTCCCCTTTCCTTCTTCTTCAAGCTCCATTCTGGCTCTTTGTCGCACCATCTTCCGGTCTTTGAGGGAGGTATCGACCGAGCTCCTCACAATGCAGTCGCTGCAAGCAGGTGCCCTTCCACACCCCTCGGGCACCTCCCTGGCGTGAATACAATTCAACATCTCCCCGGCTCGCCGACGCAGGGTCATTTTGGGGTCGGCGGCCAGCAGCGAAGCCCCACTACGATTGCAGGCCATGATCTTCACATCATTATCCACAATGAATACCGGTAAAGGCATCGCATTGAAGATTGTCCCCAACAAATCGTTGCTCTCGATCAATCCTTGCATGGTCATCGCTCAAGCACCTTCCTGCCCACCGGAGGAGCTGGGTTCCTGTTTCTCCGGCACAAAGGCCGGCTTTGTGCTCAGTCCTCCGAAATGTGTTGATCACTCCTGCGCACCCTGATGATCGTCCTTGTCTGCGGACAGGAGCAAGTGGCCTGCCAGGAAGCTCTCTGCGTGCAATCCGTTATCTCAATTGGATCTTCACCCGTTTCCGCTTGGGACGGCCCCAAGGAAAGGCTGCAACATGGGTTGCACAAGACATAAGCCCATATGATGATTTATAAAAAATAACAGTAACTTAGTTTGATGGACAGAGATTGAGGCAAGTACAAAGGTTGCAGGGATTCAGGTGAGTATCGGGTCCAGCAGGCGCGCCGGTGGAGATCATTTTTGCGACTTTCTCTTCAGACGCTTACTGAGAGCCTGGTGGGAGATCCCAAGGACTCCGGCAGCTGCGGAAATGTTGCCTCTCGACCTCCGGAGGGCTTCGGCAATAAGGAGATCGGCGGCATCCTTCAAGGTGGGGAGTTTCGAAAGCTTCGAGTAGACAGAGGTTCCCTCTGGCCCTGTCGGTTCCCGAATTTGACTGCTCACTGGGGCTTCTTCCGCAATTCGCGCCTTGAATGCTTGCATGGAAAGCAGATGGCCCCTGTGTTGGCTGACGGCATCAAAAATCATGGCCTTCAGCTCCCTCACGTTGCCGGGAAAATAATGGGTGGCGAGCAGATCGAACAGCTCCCTGGGCGCCTTGGGCTTCTTCCTGCCCAAAGCCACCGCTGCTTCCTCGAGGAAGTGGTCCACAAGGATCGGAAGATCGTCTCGTCGTTCGCGGAGGGGGGGGACCGAGATGTGGTGGGTATGGAGCCGGTAGAACAGGTCCTTGCGGAATGATCCCCTCGCCTGCAGGTCCCGAAGATCGCGATTTGTGGCCACGATGATCCGAGCGTCCGAAAATTTGGGCTCGTCACGGCCGAGCGGCAGGTATTCGCGTTCCTGCAACAAGCCGAGCAGCTTCAATTGGGAGGGCATGCTCAGGTCCCCGATTTCGTCAAGAAAGAGAGTCCCCCCTGCCGCGCGCTCCACAAGACCGGGTCGAGAAGTGTCCGCCCCCGTGAAGGCCCCTTTAGCATGTCCAAAAAGGGTGTCGGCGAATACGTTGTCATCAAGCCCGGCCGCGTTGACTCGGACAAAAGGCCCCTTGAGTCGGCTCAGCCGGTGGATCGCCCTGGCGATGATCTCCTTGCCTGTGCCCGTCTCGCCCTCTATGAGTACGGGTTGTGACGTTGCTGCAATGGACTCGATGTAGACCATGATGGAAATCATGCTCTTGTCCTGCGTAATCAACTCCGAGAAAGCCTCGGGGTGCTCCAACCTGTCAGTGAGGATATGATGCCTGAGGGCGTGGATTTCACGGTGCAGGTCACGGAATGCGATGGCGCGTCTGACCGTTGTCACCAGTCGAGCTTCCTCGACGGGTTTTGTCAAGTAGTCGAACGCACCCGTCTTCATGCACCTGACAGCCGTTTCGACCTCGTCGATACCCGTGATCATGATCACGGGTATCCCGGGATAACCGCACACAATCGAGGATAGAAGGTCCTCCCCGACCACGTGTGGCATGCGCAGATCCAGCAAAATGGCTTCCGCCCCCTCTTTGGACAGCAGAGACATGACTTCCCGGGCATCCTGACAGGTGACGACATTGCTGATCCCCGAAAGCCTGAGGAGCATGGCAAAACCGGAGAGGATATGAGCCTCGTCGTCCACGATCAGCACCGGCAAAGCTGGATAGAGACTCTTACCCATCCTGTCTCCGTTCATTCATTCATCGGATGTTTGGGGCCGGTCGCTGCCGCCCGGCAGCGTGACCGTAACCGTGGTTCCCTCACCGGGAGCGGAATGGAACGTCATCGTTCCGCCGTGATCATCGATGATCCTCGAAGAGATGGAGAGCCCGAGGCCAGTCCCGTTCAGGTCCCGCCTGGTGGTGAAGAAGGGATCGCAGATGTGGGGCAGATCTTCTTGTGGAATTCCAATACCTTCATCCCTGACCTGCAGTAGAATGCAGCCGGAGGCAGGGTCATAGGAGGTTGAAACGGAAATGCCTTCATTTCTGTCCCTCACGGCCTGACAAGCATTGACAACCAGGTTGATGACCACCTGCTCGATGCGCTGCGAGCTTCCCCGGAAGGGGGGGATATCCTTCCCATAATCTGCCGAGAACCGATCCGTCCTATTCTTGATCAGGTTTGCCAGCAGAGTCAACGCACTCCTCACAACGACATTGATGTCAACCTTCTCCTTGAGCTCCGGCGGTTTCTGACGGGCGAAGTCCGTCAACTCCGATACGATTCTCTTGATCCTTTGAGCGCCTTCGAGAATGCCTGAAAGCAGAGTGGGTATGGTATCGCGGATCTCCATGTAGGAAAGGTTGCCGATGGGGAAGTCGCCTCGCGTCTCGCAGTATTCATCGAGCCTGGGTTGTACGCTGTTCCACACCTTCTGCAGGATAGGAGCGTTGGACATGATGAATGTGCTGGGATTATTGATTTCATGGGCCACTCCCGAAACGAGCGTTCCAAGGGAAACCATTTTCGCAGCATGAAAGAGTTTCTCCTGGTGCTTTCGGGCCTCCTCTTCCTGTTGTTTACGCGCAACCATTTCTGCTTTGAGTTGCTCGTTCAGGGCCGTGAGCTGTGCCGTACGCGCCTCAACCCTGCGCTCGAGCTCCTCCTGCGATTCGCGCAGCTGTCGATTTGCCTCCTGCAGATGGTTTTGCATGCGCTTCAGGTTGATGTGAACACCCACACGGGCCAGGATCTCCTCAAATTGAAATGGCTTGGTGACATAGTCTACCGCTCCCAAATTGAAGGCGCGGACTTTGTCCACCGTTTCACCCATGGCCGTAATGAAGATAACCGGCACATCCCTGGATCGCTCGTCAGCCTTCAATCGCCTGCAAACCTCATAACCGTCCATATCGCGCATCTTGACGTCCAGCAGGATCAGGTCCGGGAGCTCCCGTTGCACCATCTTCAGTGCCAGAGCACCGCTGACGGCCGGTCGGACGTCGTAGTCCTGTTTCCTCAGCAGAGTCGTCAACAAGTTCAAGTTGTCGAGGTTGTCATCGACCACGAGAACCGTTGCTTTCGACTCGCTTTCACCCCTCCCGAACTGCATCTCCAGCCTCCTTTTCCCCGACGGTGATGGAGCGGAATGCAAGACGCCCAGACCCTGAAAAGTGAATGAAATGACTGAGCCCTGCCACAATTTGTTGAGTCTATGTGAGTCAAAGACGGAGATAATATTTGAGAGTAAGCGGATCGCCGTTTTTGGAGATGGAGGTT
>CAZLCS010000008.1:0-149542 GCA_964557955.1 uncultured Syntrophobacteraceae bacterium | reverse complement strand
CTGGCTGATTTCCTAACCGTTGATTTTGGCTGACTTCCTCATCGGTGGCAATAATGGGAATGAAGTGGCTGCCGACAGGGGCGGAGAGACATGGCCGAGGTCGGAAAGGAGTTGAGGGGTTGAAAAAAGAGTTGACTTCACAGGTGGCTGAAGCTACTTATTAGCTGTGTTATAGCTTTATATGGTCCCTGATTGAGCGATCGGAATTCAGAATGGGCCGGGTGGGCCGTTGGGGAAGAAGAGATGGAGAGTGAAGGCACGCTCAGAATGATGATGGCACGGACCCTGGCAGACTGTCCCGACAAGGCGGCACTCATCGTGGGCTCCAGGCAATGCACGTTCCAGGAATTGGGGGAACGCAGCCGTCGCCTGGGAAATGCCCTCCTCGCGCTGGGGCTGTCGAAATCGGACCGGGTGGCGGTCCTAAGCCGGAACAGCATTGAGAGTGCCGAGTCTTTCATCAGCTTGCCCAATGCGGGCTTCATCCTCGTGATGCTCAATTTCCGGCTCAGTCCGTCCGAGCTCCGAACGGTCCTGATCGATGCCCGGGCGTCCGCCCTCGTGGTCAACGAGGAGTATGTCAGCCACGTGGAGGAGATAAGGCACAACCTGGTTTTTGTGAAACACTGCATCTTCATCGGGGACAAGGCCGGGATGCCAAAGGGATGGCTTCATTATGAGGATCTGATCAAGGACGCATCCTCCCTCGAACCTGCCGTTGAAATAGCCGAAGACGATCTGGCCGCATTGATGTACACGAGCGGCACCACGGGAGCGCCCAAAGGCTGCATGGTGACCCATCGCAACCTCTACCATGTGGGGAAGACCATGTTCCGTGAGATGGAGATGCAGCGGGACGACACGGGAATCATCCCCACGCCCCTGTTTCATGCCTCGGGGGTGGTGGTCCTGATGAACGGCATTTATACGGGAGTCACCTCTGTGGTCATGCCCCGGTGGGATGTGGAGGACTTCGTGCGACTCGTTCGGGAGCACAAGGTCACCACGGGGGTCCTTGCCACTCCGATGCTCATGTTCCTCATCAACCATCCGAAGGCCGACCGGTTTGATCTTCGCAGTCTGAGAAGGGTTCTCTTCGCGGGCGCTCCTGTCACTCCTGTGGTGTTCGAGAAAGCAATCCACCGGTTTGGCAACATCTTCATGCACGGCTTCGGCACGACCGAGACGGTGGGCTCCATCAGCATCCTGAAAACTAATGACGTAGCTGTGGCGCTCGCGGGAGGAAACAAGGGAATTCTGGAATCCTGCGGGAAAAGCTACGACGGCATGCACGCCGAGGTGGTCGAAGAGGGCGGCGCCCCGGTGGCTCCAGGCACCGTGGGTGAAATCCGGGTCCGAGGCGTGGGCACCACGCTGGGTTACTGGAACAAGGTGGACGAGACCCGAAAGGCCTTCAGAGACGGCTGGTTCTACACAGCCGACCTCGCCAGGGTGGACGATCAGGGATTCATCTACGTGGTGGGCAGGAAAAAGGACATGATCATCACGGGCGGGGAGAACGTCTTCCCGGCCGAGGTGGAGAGCGTGCTCTACAAGCACCCCGCCGTCACACAATCCGCGGTCATCGGCTTACCGGACGAGACATGGGGCGAGTCCGTCACCGCTATCATCGTGAAGAGAGCTGATGCGCAGGTGACCGAGAGTGAGATCCGCACCTTCTGTCGAAAAGAGATCGCAGGCTATAAGGTCCCCAAAAAAGTGATCTTCATGGACGCCCTTCCCATGAGCGCCAGCGGCAAGCTGCTCAAGAACAAGCTCAGAGAGCAGCTTGTCTTCCAGGAGCTTGTCCGAGAATAGGCTCAGGGCTCCTCTTCGTGAGTTCTCGGACAGCCTCCCGGTCCCCTCGCGTGACGAAGGCCGCCTCGTCCAGGGTTTGCATCACAAGGCAGGGCGCCATCCTGGTGTAGCCTGCCGGCGTCTTCGCTGAGATGCTTTCCTGCCCCAAACCCAAGACTCCGCCAAAGACTATGCCGTCTTCCCCTCCCTGTCGTCACCGATCGAGCAAACACCATCCAGAGAGACCCAACCTGGCACATGTCGCACCACATCCGGTCCCGGGCGGTCAGGCCATGTCACCGGACCCATCTTCCCCCCTCTCAAAGCATGCCTGCAGCGCGTCCGGCAATAAATGACGCGTTGAATTCGGAGAGCATGATTTTTTTCTTGACTACTTTATAGCTACAAATTAACTATAGCTACAACATAATTGCATTGTGATGGCTATGTGGTTATGAGAGACGGGTGACCGGCGATAGGCGGTCTGGGCAAGCAAGCATACGAATGGAAAGGATGCACATGGAAAGATGGGAGACAATCGAGCGTGTTCCCGCACCTGCATTGATCCCAGCCTACGGCGGGCTGTCGGGGATGAGGGTGCTCATGACCGGAAGCGTCGTGTCGGCTCCGTTTGCGGCCACCATCCTGGCGGAGCATGGAGCGGAAGTCATTCACGTGGAGAGGCCGGGATACGGTGACCCGTTTCGGGGCCAGGCTCCGGTGATCACCAACGGCAATGGCGGAGGAAGGCCGTTCAGGCTCGCAGGCCCCGATGTGCCCGCTCACCAGAAGGTCAGCACGGGCTGGGTTCAGGATGCCCGGAACAAGCTGAGCTTTACGCTGGAAGTGAACCTGAGAATCCCGGAAGCAAGGGATATCTTCCTTTCACTCATCAAGAACTGTGACGTGTGGCTGGAAAACATGGTGTGGACGGAGAAGCTGGGGATCAACGACCAGATGCTCTTCGACGTCAACCCGAAGCTGGTCATCGCCCACATCAGCGGCTTCGGCAGGCCCCAGTTCGGCGGGGTCCCCGAGGAATGCGACCGGCCCTCCTATGACGCCATCGGGCAGGCAGAGGGCGGCTGGATGCACCTCAACGGCTGGCCCGACATGCCCCCTTCCCTCGGCGGTGCCTTCATCAACGATTACGTGACGGCCATGTTCTGTGTGAGCGGCATCCTGGTGGCCTACGTCAACGCGCAGAAGACCGGGCAGGGACAGGTCGTGGATGTGGCCCAGACCGAGTGCATGAGTAAATGCCTCAACGACACCTTCGTCAACTACCACACCCTGGGCATGGTCAAGGAAAGGGGCGGCAACAAGATCCCCATCTTCCAGCCCGCAAATCTCTTCAAGACAAAGGACGGGTACCTCTTCATCGGGGCCTATGGTCCTGCGGTGTACGGGCGCACCTTGAAGGCCATGGACATCGATGTTGAGAAATATCCCCACGAAAAAGCAGGCGGCTCCAAGGAAGCCGTGGATTCGGAATTGGGTCGCGAACTGCACGCTCTCATCGAGAGGTGGATGGCCGAACGCACCTCGGAAGAAGCCGCGGTTCATTTCCGCAAATTCAAAGTGCCCTGCGGGATCCCGCGGACGGCCGCCGAGCTGATGAACAACGAGCACTATCAGAAGAGAGGCAACTGGATCGAGTACAAGGATGAAACCCTCGGGAAGACCGTCACGGCCTACGGATTCGCCCCGAAAATGAGCAGAACCCGGCAGCAGGTTTGGCGGGGCGCTCCACGGATCGGTCAGGATACCGAGGCCATTCTCCGAAGAATCGTCGGTTACAGCGAAAGCGATATAGCCGGTCTGAAAGGGAGAGGCATCATCGATTGAGTGAAATCGAGGCCCAAAGGCCATAGAAGACCACCTCCAATCACAACTTACTCAGACGAGGATAAAATGAACGGGATCAGCACAATCGGAGTCGTAGGGGCCGGCAACATGGGCTCCGGCATTGCACAAAAGCTGGCCATGGAAGGTTTGAACGTCATCATGGTCGACACCAAGCAGGAATTTGTGGACCGCGGCCTGGGCATCATCCGCAATATTCTGGGTCAGGGCGTCGAAAGAAGGATCCTGACCCAGGCCCAGGTTGACGCCACCATGGGACGCCTCCAGGGAGCAACGGACCTCAAGGCCCTTGCCGACGCGGACCTGGTGATCGAAGCGGTTTTCGAGGACGAGCAGGTCAAGAAGGACCTGTTCAGAAACCTCGACCAGGTCTGCTCACCCAAAACCATCCTGGCCACGAATACGTCGAGCTACTACGTTCGGGAGCTGGCCAAGGCGACCACCCGTCCCGACCGGTTCATCGGGATCCACTATTTCTTCCATCCCGCCAAAAACCGGCTCCTCGAGATCATTCCCCACGATGGGACCAGCGAGGAGACCGTCCGCCGATCCCTCGAAGTGGGGCGCCTCCATGGAAAGACGACCATCCTGGTAAAAGACGCCTCGGGGTTTGCCGTGAACCGCTTCTTCTCTCCCCTGCTCACGGAAGCGATCCAGGTCCTGAACGACGGCATCGCCAACATCCCCACCATCGAGGCAGCGGGAAAACGCGCCTTCGGTATCGGCATGGGGCCCTTCGAGCTCATGAACGTGACGGGCATTCCCATCTCGGTGCACGCTTCGACCACCTTCGGCCGGGAGCTGGGATCGCTCTACGGGATGCCGAAGCTGCTCAAGGAGCAGATGGACAGCGGGCAGCTGTGGGACCTCAACAGCGGTGAAGTGGATGAGTCCAAGTTCGAGCAGGTTGAGAACCGCCTCTACGGTGCGTGTCTGGGCGCCGCCGCTGCTCTGGTGAGCGATGGAGTGGCCTCCATCGAGGACACGGACCGGGGCGCCAAGGTCGGGCTCCGCTGGAAGTACGGTCCCTTCGAGCTGATGAACCGGATCGGCATCGAGAGGGCATACCGGTTGGTGCACGCCATGACGGAGCGTTACAAGGACTTCAAGATGCCGGAGATCCTCGTCAGGCAGCGTGAGCTGGGCAAGCCCTTCGAATTCAACTATGTGGACCTGGAGGTGAAGGACGGCATTGCCACCATCACCATCAATCGGCCCGAGGCCATGAACGCCCTGAACGAGGTGACGGTCTCCCAGCTGGACGCGCAGTTTGCGAAAGCCGAAGCGGATCCCGCCGTCAAGGCCATTGTACTGCGGGGTGCGGGCAAGGCTTTCGTAGCCGGCGCCGATGTCCGGTATTTCGTCGAGAACATCAAGAAGAACCGCATTCCAGACACCGAGACCTTCACCCGCAAGGGGCATGAGCTCTTCCTGCGCATCGAGAATTCGAAGAAGCTGACGGTCGCCGTGCTCGACGGCCTGTCCATGGGCGGGGGAAGCGAACTGGCCCTCTCCTGCCAGGCCATTGTGGCCACTCCTGCCGGCTCCCTCGGGTTTCCCGAGACCGCCATCGGCATCTACCCGGGTCTCGGCGGCATGCTGAGGACGGCTCGACAGATCGGCCCCGAGCTGGCCAAGTATTACGTCTTCACCGGCAAGACCATCACGGCCCAGGATGCTTACGACCTGGGGATCGTCACCCGGCTGGTGTCGCCCCAGGACCTGGACACGGCGATCCGGGAGGTGTGCGCCGGGAGCAAGCCCGACAAGTACCGGCCCCGCCCCATCCCCGCAAGGTTCAATGAGCTGGCCTTGACCTGCTCCGGAGAAAACGTTGCGGCTCTGCTTTCGGGATCCAAGCCTGTCGGCGTGGAGGATTCCCTGGCGGAATCGACCCGCAAGGCGGTATCCCGCAAGGCCCCTCTGGCCTTGAAGAAAGCCAATGAGCTCATCGACCGGCAGCAGAAGCTGTCGATCCCCGAAGCCGTCGAGCTCGAGCTGGCCGGACTGGCATACATGTTCTCCACGGAAGATGCGCTGGCCGGTCTTTCGTCGGTGGGCGGCAAACCCCCTGTCTATGCTGGAAAATAGAAGGTCCCAATCGACAATCATGGAGGTTTTTGATCATGTTTGAAAAAGCTTATATCCCCTACGGGGGTTACTATTGCAGCCCCTTTTCCAAGTGGCAGGGAAGCTTCGCCAACGAGAACTCCATCGTCCTCGGCGCCGAGACCGCGAAGCGCTGGATGGATTCCAAGGGCTGGGACGTATCCCTTTTCGACTACACGTATCACGGAATCACGGTGGCTCAGAACCGGTGCTTCTACGGGAGCACCTGGGCCAATGCTCTGATGGGTGCCGAGATCCCCGGCGTCACCGTCATGCAGGCCTGCTCGACCGCGACGACCTGCATTCACAGTGCGGCCCTGGCCGTCGAGGCAGGCGTTCAGCAAACCCCCTTCTGCTTCCTTGCGGATCGACTCTCCAACGCTCCCCACCTGATCTGGCCCAACCCCAACGGCCCAGGGGGAGAGGTCATCTCCGAGAACTGGAACATGGACAACATCAACTCCGACCCCGCGACCGGCAAGGCGATGCTGGTCACGGCGGAAAACGTGGCGCGGAAAGTGGGGGCGACCCGCGAACAGGCCGACGAGCTGGTTCTCCGGCGCTACGAGCAGTACCAGATGGCTCTCGCGGACGACCGGGCCTTCCAGAAGCGGTACATGTTCCCCGTAGAGGTGAAGATCAACCGTAAGAAGACCATCCTCATCGATGCCGACGAAGGGATCACGCCCACCACGCCCGAGGGGGTTTCCAAGCTGAGGCCGGTTCTTCCCGACGGGATTCACACCTTCGCCACCCAGACCCACCCGGCCGACGGCAATGCCGGCATCCTGGTGACGACGAAGGATCGGGCCCGAAGCCTGAGCAGTGACCCCGGCAAGACGATTCGAATTCTTTCATATGGGTTCGCCCGGGTCGAGCGGGCTCACATGCCGGCGGCGCCGGTCCCCGCATCGAAGATGGCTCTCGAGAGAGCGGGGATCACCATCCGGGATGTGGCGGTCATCAAGACCCACAACCCGTTTGCAGCCAACGACCTCTATTTTGCCAAAGAGTTCGGCATCGACGTCAACGGGTTTGACAATTACGGCTGTTCCATGATCTTTGGCCACCCGCAGGCGCCCACCGTGGCCCGGCTGGTCATCGAAGGCATCGAGGAGGCAGTGCTCCGCGGCGGAGGCTATGTGCTCATCACCGGATGCGCGGCGGGCGACACGGGGGCCGCACTGGTGTTGAAGGTGGAATGATCACGGCATCGTATGAAGGGAATCGAGGCATGACACTGGAATCGAAACGATGGCTGTACCTGGCTTTGGGGACGGTGATCAACATCATCATCGGCCAGACCTATGCCTGGAGTGTATTCGTTCTTCCGCTCTCGGAGCATTTCAAGTGGAGCCTGGCCGACGTTTCCGTCGCTTTCGCCATCTTCCACTCCATTTCCTGCATCCCCATCATCATTGCGGGGAAACTGCAGGAGCGCGTTCAGCCCAAGTACATCCTGCTCACCGGGGGTGTCGTCTACGGATTGGGCATGCTCGGCGTCGGATACGTTGAGACTTTGAGCCAGCTTTATGTAGCCTACGGCGTCATGGGCGGCCTGTCCATGGGAACCATCTATTCCGGAGTCGTGCCCAACCTGGTCCGCTTTTTCCCGGATCGTCGCGGCCTGGTCTCCGGAATCCTGGCTGCCGGAGTCGGGTCCGCCCCGATCCTGTGGGGACCCATCGCAGCCCTCATGATCAAGGAGTACAGTGTGCTCCCTACCTTCCAGATGCTGGGCGGTTTCTACCTGGTCAGCCTGTGCGGCTTCGGCCTGCTCATGAAGACCGCTCCGGCGGGCTTCGTGCCGGCAGGCTGGAAGCCTTCCGCCATGACCCAGCAGGCCATGAACATTCCCGACAAGGACTGGCGCGGGATGCTGGGTGATCCGCTCTACTACTGCCTGGCCTCGATCATTGTCCTGGGGGCCATCTCGGGGATGATGATCATTGCTCACGCCTCGCCCATCCTCCAGTCGGTCGGCGGTTATACCGCCCTGGCCGCCGGGTCCTGGGTGGGCATTCTGGCCCTTTGCAACTCAGCCGGGCGAGTCGGCTGGGGCATCGTCTCCGACCGCTTCGGCCGCATGTCGACCATGGTCGTCATCTACGTCATCCTCGGGTCGGCCATGTTCTGGCTTGCATCCACTCCCTTCGCGGTGGTGGTCCCCGTCCTGATCGTAGGCATGGCCTTCGGCGGCTTCATGGGGCAGCTCGCATCGCTTACAGCGGATGCTTTCGGCTCGAAGTATCTTCCCATGAATTTCGGGGTCATGTTTGTGCCCTTCGGCCTGGCGGCCTTCACCGGTCCAAGGCTTGCCGCGGGCATCAAGGTCGCCTCGGGGAGCTATTCCCAGGCGTTCCTCATCGGCAGCATCCTCTGCTGTGTGGGGATCGGTCTCACATTCGTGGGGAGAAAGCTCCTCAACAGAAGAATGGAAGCAGCGGCGGTCAAGACCGCCCTGCCGGGCATGAAACCGTTGGCCCAGGAAGCTTCATAACATTCTCGGAAAACTGGAACCCATCATGCCCTGCCCATGCGGCAGGGCTGTGAAAGGCGAAATCCCATGTCAGACCTGCCCAAAGGTGGAAGCTATCTCCTCGGGGCCACCGACCCCCAAGATGTGTTCACTCCCGAGGATTTCGAAGAAGAACATCGCATGATCGCCAGTACCGTCTCGCGCTTCCTGGCGGAGAAGGTCTTCCCGCGGATGGACGAAATGGACGCCAAAAAGGACGGCCTGATGCGGGAGCTCCTCGTCGAGGCCGGCGAGTTGGGCCTCCTCGGGGCCGATATTCCCGAGGAGTATGACGGCACCGAGCTCGACGAAATCTGCTCCACCATCATCGCCGAGAAGATCGGAGCGGCGGGTTCGTTCGCCATTGCCCACGGCGGTCACACGGGCATCGGCAACCTGCCCATCGTCTACTTCGGCAATGAAGCCCAGAAAGCAGCCTACCTTCCCTCCATCGTCACCGCCGAAAAGATTGCGGCGTACGCCCTGACCGAGCCGGGCTCCGGCTCGGACGCGCTGTCGGCCAAGACCAAGGCTGTCCTGAGCCCCGACGGCAAGCACTACATCCTGAACGGAGCCAAGACGTTCATCTCCAATGCCGGAATGGCGGACATCTTCATCGTCTACGCGAAGATCGACGGGGAGAAGTTCAGCGCGTTCATCGTGGACGGCAGCTCCGAAGGTCTTTCGACTGGCGCCGAGGAACGGAAGATGGGACTCAAGGGCTCCTCCACCCGCGCCGTCTACTTCGACGACGTGAAGGTCCCGGTGGAGAACCTCCTCTTCGAGGTGGGCAAAGGCCACGTGGTCGCCTTCAACATTCTCAACATCGGGCGCCACAAGGTGGCGGCGAACGCCGTGGGCGCGGCCAAGATGGCCCTGGATCAATCGGCGAATTACGCCAACGAGCGCAGGCAGTTCAAGGTTCCCATCGCGTCCTTCGGGCTCATCCGGGAGAAGCTGGCCGAAATGGCCGTCCGTATCTTTGCCGCGGAGAGCATGGTTTACCGGACGGGCGGCCTGCTCAACGACATGATGCACAGCCTGGACCGGAGCGGGCCGGACGGCGGCCGGGTCACGGCAAAGGGAATCGAGGAATACGCCCTGGAGTGTTCACTCGAGAAAGTGTTCGCCAGCGAAGTCGAGGCCTTCGTCGTCGATGAAGGTGTCCAGATCCACGGCGGCTACGGGTTCATTGCCGAGTATCCCATCGAGAGGCTGTACCGGGACGCCCGCATCCGCAGAATTTTCGAAGGAACCAATGAAATCAACAGGAACCTGATCCCGACCACTCTGCTGCGCAGGGCGTCCAGGGGCGGCCTGCCCCTCCTGGAGGCGGTCAAGGAGCTGAAGGCACGGTTGGCGTCGGGAACGGCGGTCAGGGAAAACCCCGACGACATGGTCCAGGCCGCCAAGGACGCCTTCCTCTTCACGCTGGGAGCCGCCTACGACACTTACGGAGACGACCTGCTCAGGGAGCAGGAGATCCTCGGGCGGCTGGCGGACATGGCCATCTATGCCTACGGCATGGAAAGCTCCTGGCTGAGGGCTCGAAAGGCGGCTTCCGCCGGTGGGCAGAACGGCGCCAGGCACAAGGCGAATTTGGCCACGGCGTTCATCTACACGGCAATAGAAAAGGTTTCTCAGGCGGCCGGAGAGATCCTGGCAGCCCTGTCGGCGGGCGGCGAGCTGCAGAATAGGAGAGCGGAGCTGGCCAGGATTCTCCAGTATGCGCCCATCGATATCATCTCTCTCAGGCGTGACATTGCACAGGAGATCTCGGGGGCCGGCAAATACCTGGCTTAAGGAGCGCGTCTCAGAGGTCGGCAATACCGCTGCCCCCGCGAAAGCGGGGGGGGCCACCAAGAATCCTTCAGATCATTGAACCATCCGGAGCCCGGGCACGAGTGCGACTCGTCATTCCCGCAAGGGCTGGAATTCTGATTCGGGAGGCAAATGATGGGGCTGGATCCCGAGGCACAACGGCTGCTGGCTGCCGCCAAAGGGCTTCCACCGGTCGAATCGTTGTCGGTCCAGGAGGTCCGCACCCGGTTCCTGGAGGCATTCGGCGCCAGGGGTGAACGGGAGTACGTGCACCACGTGGAGGATCGTAAGGTACCGGGGGATGAAACGGAAATCCCCGTCCGCATTTACACGCCCGTGGACGGTCTCGAGCTTGCCGTGCTTGTCTATTTCCATGGTGGCGGTGGTGTTGTCGGAAACCTCGACACCCATGATGGACTCTGCCGCACCCTCGCCAAAGAATCGGGAGCCATAGTGGTGACGGTGGACTACCGGCTGGCGCCCGAGCACAAGTACCCTGCCGCCTTGAACGATTGTTATGCTGCCACGCAGTGGGTCTGCGATCACGCGACGTCGATCCGGGGCGATTCACGCCGGATCGCCGTCGGCGGCGACAGCGTCGGAGGAAGCCTGACTGCAGGCGTAGCTTTGATGGCGCGAGATCGCGGAGGTCCCATCCTCACTATGCAACTCATGTTCTATCCGATGATGGATTACTACGAACCGGCCACTCAATCCCATAAGGAAAATGGAAGCGGATATTTTTTGACGATGTCCGGTATCCAGTGGTTCCTTCATCATTATTTGCCGGATCACTTCAAACGTGACGATGCCTATTTGTTTCCGTTGCAGAGCAGGGATCTGACCGGTCTTCCACCGGCTTTGATCATGACTGCTGAATATGATCCCCTGCGGGATGAAGGTGAAGCTTATGCAAAGCGGCTGCAGGAGGCTGGAGTATCTGTCACCTGTAGATGCGTCCATGGGATGATGCACGGTTTTTCAGTAATGTCCGGCAGATTGAAAAAGGGAAGGTCAGCCATAAAGGAAGCCGCTCTCTACCTGAAAGCTGTATTTGAGAAGTGCTGATGTTCATGGCTCATTTCCACGGCAACCCGCTGCAGCCCCAGGCATGTTCTCGCTCTCCGTTGAGAGCTCCGTGCGTGTCTGCCGCAGCATAAAGGCTGAATAAATGGTTATGCAAAAGAATGAGGGTGACCAGGAAGCATTCAAGGCTGTAGGCGAATCGGTAAAGGCAGCGAGAACTGCCCAGCCGGCGGTCAAATTCGAGGTCTTCGGCGAGGAGATGATCGAGAAAGATGTCAGGTCGAGCGGCAACAGCGGAAGAGTCTACCTGCCTCCCGAATGGGTGGGCCGTCGAGTGAAGATCATCCGTATCGACTGAGATGAACCGGGGTGGAAATGGGAACGGTTGGCCAGAAGATCATCATCAGGAAACTGAAGGAAGAGGATGCCGGGGACGTGAGCGAGATCTACGGCCTCATCACTCAAAGCCCCGTCGCCGCTGATTTCAAAAAACTGGTTGCGGAGCACGCTCGCAGGGACGACCACGAAGCACCTTTCGTGGCGGAGCTCAAGGGCAGGGTCGTGGGGTTCATGATCAGCTATATCGTAACTCTCGGCTTCGGTGCTGAAGAAAGCGCCTACATCGCCACCATGGGGGTACACCCCCGGTACATGGGCGCGGGCGTCGGCACGGAAATGGCCCGGGAGGTTTTCAGGTTCTACAGGGCCCGCGGCATCGAGCGCATGTTCACGTCGGTGCGGTGGGATTCCGCGGACCTCCTCTCGTTTTGCAGGACGATGGGTTTTGCGAGGAGCGACTACATCAACCTGGAGCGAGCTCTGGAGGGCTTCGAGTGAAACCGGGACGTCCCCTGAAGGATGGGATCGGCCTGGCGGGCTGTAGAGATTTGCTGGAACAGTACTGCTCGGGGAAGATGGTCAGTGCCGCCGCCGCAGTCTCGAGGATCAAGAGCGGCAGCCGGGTTTTCATCGGCACTGGATGCGGCGAGCCCCAACAGCTGATCCGGGCCATGGTCGGGGAAACCAGCCTGCACGACATCCAGATCCACCAGATGCTCTCGGACACCCTGGCCCACTACATCGACGATTCGTCTTTTCTGAGACGCTTCTCCCTCAAGCTCTTCTTCATCAGCTTCGTCATGCGCCGAGCCGCTTTCGAAGGAAAGCTCGATTACCTCCCGGCGTATCTTTCGCAAATCCCCAGGCTGTTCTCCAGCCGAAGCATCGGCCTCGACGTGGCGCTGGTCCAGGTCAGCCCACCCGACCAGTGGGGCTACTGCAGCCTGGGAGTGTCGGTGGACATCACCCGGGCGGGGATCGACAACTCCAGGCTTATCATCGCCCAGGTCAACCCGCGAATGCCCCGGACCCTGGGGGACACGTTCGTTCACCTGGACCAGATCGATTATGTCGTTCCTTATGAGGAGCCGCTCATTGAGAATCACCCCATGGTGCCGGACGACGTCATCGCCTCCAGAATAGGGCATTACGTCTCCCAGCTCATCGATGACGGGGCCACCCTCCAGATCGGGTTTGGGAGGTTGCCCTCCTCACTCCTCAAGCAGCTCGAAGGGAAGAAAGACCTGGGAATACACACGCAGGTGATCACGGACGGCCTTCTCCCCCTTTTCCAGAAGAAGGTGATCACCAACAGGAGGAAGACATTGCTCCCCGGGCGCGCCGTGGCTTCCCTTTGCATGGGATCGAAGAAGATCTACGATTTCGTTGACAACAATCCCATCTTCTATTTCCGCGATTCGGAGTTCGTCAACGACCCCACCGTCATCGCCCGCAACGACAACCTCGTCTCCATCTGTTCGGCCCTGGAGGTCGATCTGACCGGCCAGGTGTGCATGGATTCCATGGGTTATCTCTTCTACAGCGGCATTGGGGACCAGGTGGATTTCATCAGGGGGAGCGCCATGTCGAGGGGAGGGTTCTCCATCGTTGCCCTGCCCTCCACGGCGCGGAACGGCAGGGTATCGCGCATTGTCTCCCATCTCAGCGAGGGTGCGGGCGTGGCGACCACCCGGGGGGATGTGAGCTTCGTGGTCACCGAGTACGGTATCGCCGAGCTGCAGGGAAAGAGTATCTACCAGAGGACCATCGAGCTGGCCCAGATCGCTCATCCCAGGTTTCGGAGGCAGTTGATTGAGGAGGCCAAAAGGCACCACTACGTCTTTGCAGATCAACTTCCGCCTCACGAGGACGACCTCATCGTTCTGGAAGCGTACAAGAGCTCACTGAGTCTGAAAAACGGCAAGACCATCGAGTTTCGGCCCCTCCTGCCCTCCGACGAATTTGAGTACCGGAACTTCTTCTACTCGCTCCAGGATGAAACCATCTACTCCAGGTTCTTCCACTACCAGCGGATTTACACTCACGAGAAAGTCCAGCAGGAGGTCGCCGGCCTGGATTACGCCAGGAACATGACGCTCATCGGTTTTGTGTCGAAGGGTGGCCACAAGGAGATCATGGCCATCGGCTCATATGCGGAGAGTGAGCACAACAGGGCGGAGGTGGCCTTTATCGTCAGAGAAGATTACCAGCGACTGGGGATTGGAAGCCATCTGCTCGTTGCCCTCGAGAGAATCGCCATGGAAAACGGGTACCGAGGCTTCACGGCAACTGTTCTCAAGGAAAACAAAAGCATGATCCAGGTGTTTCAGAAGAGACACCCGGGTGCAACAATTTCATGGAGAGGCGGGGACGTCGAGATAACGATGGATTTCGACGTCGAGGCTGCGAGCGCCGGACAGGAATCCCATGTCGATGGGAGACCATGAGAAGAGAGAGGATGGGCGAGGATGGCGGACAAAATAGTGAGCATAGACAAAGTATTTGATGACAGTCGCTTTACTTTGTACCAGGTCCAGGTCTGCAGCCTCTGCTTTCTCGTCACGTTCCTGGACGGATTTGATCTGACCGTCGTGGGAGTGGCACTGCCGAAGATTGCCGATTTCCTGCGTTCAGAACCGAGCGCCCTGGGATTGGCATTGAGCGCGGGTCAGTTCGGACCGCTGCTCGGAGCGGTCGTACTGGGGATGCTCGCGGACCGTTGGGGCCGCAAGTGGATGCTGTTCATCTCTGCGGTGATTTTTGGCGTGTTCACCTTCATGACCGCCTTCATCTCCAGCGTGGGGGAGCTGGCCTTGGTCCGCTTCCTGGCCGGAATAGGGCTGGGCGGGGCCGTTCCCAATGCCCTCACCTTCGGCTCGGAATACTCTCCCAGACGCGCACGATCCGGCATTGTCGCCACGATGTATGCGGGTATGCCTGCAGGGGCCATGGTTGGCGGTCTTTCCGCCGCTTACCTGATTCCCCATTTCGGCTGGCAGTCACTCTTCCTGGTTGGCGGATGCGCTCCTGTTCTGGTTGGGGTGATGGTTGCGCTGGCCCTTCCCGAGTCTCTGGAATTCCTGGCTCGGCGGAACGGGGAGCGCGACAGGACCAGGGTTCGCAAAATCATCTCCAGGATCGCCCCTGCATTGGCAAACGATGCGGGGGTGCAGTTCGTCTCGACCGAAAAGA
The DNA here is from genome assembly GCA_964557955.1 of uncultured Syntrophobacteraceae bacterium. GTDB lineage: Bacteria > Desulfobacterota > Syntrophobacteria > Syntrophobacterales > Syntrophobacteraceae > JALOOX01. The sequence goes on along the minus strand of CAZLCS010000008.1, from coordinate 134,874 downwards.
AGGTCTCCGGTGTGCCGGTCAAACACCTCTTTACCGAAGGGCGGGCACTCACAACGGTGCTGCTGTGGACCATCTGCACGGGAGCACTCTACCTGCTCTGGATACTCAATACCTGGTCCCCCACTCTGCTGCGCAACAGCGGAGCCACGGTCCAGCAGTACAGCCTGGCCTACGCCTATCTCTGTTTCGGCGCTGTCGTGTCCTCCATTTTCATCGGTCGCTCCATGGACAAGTTCAATCCCTTCAGGGTCCTGCAGGTCGGGTTCACCCTGGCGTCGATGAGCCTCGTGGCCTTTGGCATCGGGGCGAGCAGCGGGTCGTTCGCGGTCATCGCCATCTTCTCCGTCGTTTGCGGGATTTGCATCAACGGCAGCCAGACGGGCACGCTGGCCGTTGCGACGGTCTCCTATCCCTCCGCCATTCGGGGGACGGGCGTCGGATGGGCGTACGCCATCGCTAAGATCGGCGCCATGCTCGCCCCGGTGACGGGAGGTCTTCTGCTCAGTCGAAACTGGAGCGTCAGCCAGTTGTGCGGTGCAAACGCCCTTGTCGGACTCTTCACCGCAGGGGTTCTCATCGTCCTCCAGAGACACGTGGCCTCAGGCTCCCTCAAGAGAGATCGGCCCGCAGTGGGCGTGGCCACAGTCGAGTCCACCATCAGCGATCCCCGCGCCATTGCAGAACCGTAACAGCTTTGGGCCGTCCGGGAGGGTGTTTCCATGTTGTCTCGTATGGTCTGTAGCTTCAATAAGGATCCATTGTAGCTTTGAAGGCGTTGACCTGCCCATCTGCCAGTGCTATCCTGCGTACATTACCAACTGGCAGCCTGTCGGATGAAGCCGGGGTACCAGGCCAGTTCCCACGAGGACTGAAGCAAATTAGCAGGCCGGGTTCAAGAGTTGTGCCGGGTCAGCCCTTGCCGGAAGTACCGGGGGCGGGTGCCCGGCTCAGTGCCGGTTTGCACGGCGGCAGGCAGGGTTGCCTTAAACAAGGCTGAACGGATGGTGACGAGAAAGAATGCTATGGGACAAGATGACGCAGCCGGCACCGCCAACGAGCCAGTGCCTTCAGCGGGAGCCTCACAGGCGAAGGTGAAGTTCGAGGTATTCGGGGAGGAGATGCTTGAAAAAGAGGTCAAACTGAGCGGCAACAGTGGCCGAGTTTACCTGCCTCCCGACTGGGTCGGTCATCGAGTCAAGATCATCAGAATAGACTGAAGTGAGCTGGGGAGTAGAATGGATTCAGCTGGAAGAGAAGTGTCCATCAGAAAGTTGAGAGCCGACGATGCTGATGAAATCCATGAGATCTATGGCCTCATCACCAATAAACCGGTGAATTCCGATTTCAAAAGACTTGTCCTGGAACGTGCGCAAGAGGTGGGGCATGAGGCTCATTTTGTGGCGGAGCTGGATGGCAGAGTCGTGGGGTTCATGATCAGCTACATTCTTCCCTTTGGGTTTGGAGCGGAGGAATGCGCTTATATCGCCACGATGGGGGTACACCCCAAGCACATGGGACAGGGCATCGGTGCGAGCATGGTCGGGAAGGTTTTCGAGTTTTACAAATCCAGGAGAGTTGTCCGCGTCTATGCTTCCATTCGGTGGGATTCCACTGATCTTCTCTCGTTCTGCAAGACCATGGGCTTCGAAAGGAGCGAGTACATCAACCTCAAAAAGGAGCTGGAATGAGCGAAAGAGGGGGGAGTCATGGCGAGTGATGAACGAAAACGCATTCTGGTGGCGGTGGACGGCTCCGATCAGGCCTTGGAGGCAGTCCGATATGTGGGTTTGAGCGTTCCGAAGGACCGCGTTGAAGTGGTTGTGTTCCACGTCATGACCAAGATCCCCGAATCCTTCTGGGATTTGGAGAAGGAGCCGGTTTTTCAATACAGGATCGCCAATATCGGCGCCTGGGAATCCCAGCAGGAGAAGATGATCCAGGCCTTCATGGGGAAGGCCCGGGCCGTCCTGGCTGAGCTCGGGATTCCAGACAGCGCGGTGACCACTCGGGTTGAAGCGCGAAAAGAGGGGATCGCGCGGGATATACTGGCAGAGTCCCACAAGGGGTACAGCGCCGTCGTCGTGGGACGCAGGGGCCTCAGCCAGCTCAAGGATCTGGTCATGGGAAGTGTCGCCAACAAGCTCATCGGGAAGCTGGTTCATGTTCCCATATGGGTGGTTTCGGGGACACGGCATGCACCCAGAATGCTTCTGTCGTTGGACACTTCGGAGGAGGCTCTCCAGACCGTGGATTACGTGGGTTCCATGGTGGGTGCCGCAGGGCCTTTCGAGATCACCCTCTTTCATGCCATCCGCGGCCTGGATGTGTTCCTCCAGGGCTTCGGGGATTCCTATATGCTCACCCACGACAGAGACTGGGTGCAGCGTGTGGACCGGGAGCTGGAGCACGCCGAGGAGGAGGTGCTGGAGGCTTTCGAGGAGGCCAGGGAAAGGCTTGCCAAAGCAGGTTTTCCTCTGGAGCGAGTGACTCAGAAAGTCGTCAAAGGTGTGGCCAGCCGCGCGGGTGCCATTGTCGACGAGGCGGAAGCCGGCGGATACGACACCATTGTGGTCGGTCGCCGGGGTCTATCCAAGATCCAGGAGTTTTTCATGGGCCGGGTCAGCAGCAAAGTCGTGCAGCTTGCCGGAGCACAAACCATCTGGGTCGTTAGCTAGCATGGGATGACGCTGCGATAAATCCCTTCGCGTCCTTTTCGCATCCTTGTGAGAATGGGCAATCCCGGGCAGTTTTGGGGCCGAGGGCTAGACGAGCACGATTTCGGCGACGGAGGCAACGTCGCGGGCCAGCACCACGTCGACTCCTTTACGCAATTCCTCCTCAATCCCCTGGATATCGATGCGGTTGGGCTCGGGAAAGATCACGGTGTGGACACCGGATCTCTGGGCGGCCAGGATCTTTTCACGAATCCCGCCGACCGGCAGGATGCGCCCGCTGAGCGTCAATTCGCCGGTCAGCGCTACGTCGCGTCGGGCAGCTCTGCCCGTAAGCAGTGAGAGGAGCGCCAGGGCGATGGTGATGCCCGCAGAGGGGCCGTCCTTCGGCACGGCTCCTGCCGGGATGTGGATATGGACGTCATGACCCTCGAAAAAATCCGGTTTGACGGCGAGCTCAACGGCATGACTCCGAATGAAGCTCAGGGCCGTCTGGGCCGATTCCCGCAGCACGGTCCCCAGGGAGCCGGTAAGGATGAGCTGCTGACTCCCTTTCATGAGGCTTGCCTCCACCGAGATGATTTCACCTCCGAATTCGCTCCAGACGAGCCCCGTGGTCACTCCCACCTGCTCAACGGATTGGGCTTGCTCGCGCCTGTACTTGGGCGGCCCGAGCAGCCGTTCGGTCAGCGTTTCATCGACCTCGAGGGCTTGATCCCGATGAGTTTGTAAGATGAGACGAGCCAGCTTGCGGCACACCGTGGCAATCTCCCGCTCCAGGTTCCTGAGACCCGCCTCGAGGGTCTGGTCCCGAATGATTTTGGTGATCGACTCGTCCGTGAAGGTGACGCCGGAGTGGGTCAGCCCGTGTTCCCGCAACTGTCGGGGGATGAGGTAGCTCCTGGCGATGCTGCTCTTCTCCCGTTCCGTATAGCCATGGAACGGGATGATCTCGAGTCGGTCCAGCAGCGGGTCCGGGAGCCGCTCCACGGCGTTGGCCGTCGAAATGAACATGACGGCGGAGAGATCGAAGGGAATGTCCAGGTAATGATCGATGAAACGGCTGTTCTGTTCGGGATCGAGGATCTCGAGCAGCACCGAGGCGGGGTCGCCTCGGAAGTCCTGGCCGATCTTGTCGATTTCATCCAACATGAAAACCGGGTTCTTCACACCCAGTCGCTTGATTTCGTTAATGATCCGTCCGGCCATGGCGCCGACGTAGGTGCGCCGGTGCCCGCGCAGGTCCGCCTCGTCACGCACACCGGCCAGGGAGATGCGCACGAACTTCCTTTCCAGGGCTTCCGCAATGGAGCGGCCGATGGACGTCTTCCCCGTTCCGGGCGGCCCCGAGAAGCACAGGATCGGACTCCGGGTCACCTGCATGAACCGCTTCTTCTCCTTGATCTGACTCACCGTCGAACGCAGCTCATCAAGGTCGATGGGCTTGGGAAGGTAATGAGCCGCCCCTTTCTTCAAAGCGTCCACGGCTGAGCTCACCGTTGCGTACCCCGTGATCATGACGATATCCGTCTGCGGCGCCAGTTGCTTCACGGATTCGAGCAGCTGGATGCCGTCCATCTTCTCCATTTTGAGATCCGTGAGGATCAGCTCGAAGTCCTTCCGCTTGACCATGTCCAGGGCTTCGAGCCCGTTGGACGCCGTGCTCACCTGGTAGCCTTCCTTCTTCAGGACGTATTCCAGGTTGGTTCGGGCAATGGGCTCGTCATCCACGACCAGGATATGGAAGTCCCTCAGGCTGCACAGCGTTCGAACGGCCAGGTATTCCAGAATACGCTCCTTGACGTGGCTGAGCCCGAAGTGCTGCGCCTCCAAGATGCTTTCAGCCCGCTTGAGATCGAGATTGTCTTCCGTGAAAGCATGCCAGGGGAGGGCGATGATGTACTCGATATAGTTCAGTCCGATGGTGTATTCAGGGCTGGACGAATCGGTCTTCTCCAATCGTTCCAGCTCCTTAACCACAGTCTGACCGGCCGGCTCAGGAAGCTCCGCCTTTTCGACGGCGTTGCGGAGGTCCACCAGGTCCTGGCTCTCTTGGACCGCTTCCTCTTCCATTCTGGTCGATTTTCGAAACAGGGCCATCCTTGCATCCTCACAGGGTGTTGCAGATTGCAACGATTTCCAGATTGCTGTTGCAATAGCAAAAAATACATAAAATTCCAATAGCTAAACAATACATACTTGCCTTCTGTTTCAAATCTGCAACAGGCGGTTGCCGCATTCTTGAGTCCATTCAATCAAATTCAGCTTATATTTCAATATCTTAATTCTCTTGGTACAGCTGTTGATATCAGGCAAGGCAACGTGGACCGGCATCCTGCTCCGAGCCTTCAAGAGAGGTGGATCATAACATGCGTAATGGTGAGGTCGAAAAGCATTCAGGCATGGGTGATGAGGAAAGGCGCAAGATCCTGGTGGTGGGTCGAGGGAGCGGTTTTTCAGACGAAGTGATGGACTACGCGATCCACCTGGCCGCAAGGCTGGATTACGATCTGCTTGCATTGTGTGTAGTGGCGGTCGGCCGGCAGGATTCGGAGAGTCGTGGAAATCGAGCTTTGAAAGCGATTCGAGTCTTCCGGGGCAGAGCGGAACGGGAGGGCGTCCGCTGCGGGCATGTGTTGAGTTCCGGTCAGTTGGGTTCAGTGGTGGAGGGGCTCAACCATCGTGTCAAGCGAATCGAGTTCGTGGTGATCGACTCGGGGGTCGACCGGGACGAAGTTGCCCAGGGAGTCACCATTCCGATGTTCAGTGTAATTTCTCATTCTTTGGATTCGAAAGGAGACCAGGACATGGCCAGCGAGCACATTAATCATCAGAAGAAACCCGTTGGAAAGACCATCGGTCTGGGTGTACTCACCGCAGCCCTTTACGCCGCCGTCTTCTGGAATGCGGACACCGTGATGCAGACCTTCACGAAAGGGGGATGGTACGCGGCGCTGCCCGTGGCGACGGTCTTCCTCTTTTCGTTCGTCCACGGAGCCTTCGCCCACAACCTCTGGTCGCTCCTCGGCATCGAGGCGAACCAGAAGCCCGCTCTGCGGCAGACGGAGCAGAAGGTGCTCCAGAAGAAGAAAACCGCTCAAAAGCGGCCGCGCGCTTACGCTTACGTGAATCCCTTCCATCGAATCGACCGATGATGGACTGATTCCGTTCCGGTCATCCGGGATGCCATCGTTATCGCCCAACACCAATTTGAGAAGGAGAGAAGACATGCACGATTTGACCAGCCAAGCCATGCAGTTCATCACACTGGACCCGTTTTCCATCCTGTTCCTGTTTCTGGTGGGTTTCATCGGCGGTCTCGTAAGCGGCTTCATCGGTTCGGGTGGAGCATTTGTCCTGACGCCCGGCATGATGAGCCTCGGGGTGCCGGGCGCGGTGGCCGTCGCGAGCAACATGTGCCACAAGTTCCCCAAGGCGCTGGTGGGGACTTACAAACGATTTAAGTACGGGCAGGTGGATATCAAGCTGGGGCTCGTCATGGCCGCCTCAGCCGGTGTGGGCGTGCAGCTGGGGATCCAGATTCAGCACATGATTCTCGATAAGTGGGGGCAGGTCGGCTCGGACCTTTACGTGAGCGTCAGTTTCGTCGCCATCCTGGTGACCGTGGGAGGATACGTATTTCGCGATGCCATCAAATCTGCGAGATCCTGCGGGCTGGATCAGGTTTGTGCCCTGGCTCTCAAGCTTCAGGCCGTCAAACTGCCGCCCATGATTCACTTCAAGAGAGCCAATGTCAGGATCTCCATGTGGTTCACCATTCCCGTCGGGCTGGCCACGGGGATGCTGGCCGCGACCATCGCTGTCGGCGGTTTCATCGGAGTTCCGGGCATGATCTACGTGATCGGGGCTTCCAGTCTGGTTGCCTCGGCCACCGAGCTTCTGATCGCGTTCGTCATGGGACTGGGCGGCACGATCAACTGGGCCATGCACGGCATGGTGGATATCCGCCTTACACTGATCATTCTGGGAGGCTCACTCCTGGGTGTGCAGCTCGGGGCCATCGGCACGACCTACGTCAAGGAGCACATGATCAAGGTGGTGATGGCCACCATCATGCTCATCGTGGCCCTGAGCCGGGCTCTGGCCATTCCGAAGTACCTGAACCAGCTGGAGCTCACGAACATCGATCCGGCGGTGGTGAGCATTCTCGACAAAGCCGGTTTCTTCGTCATGTGTCTTGCGCTCGGCATAGGAGCTGTTATCATCCTCGCCAGCATGTGGAAGGCGAGAAGAGAGGTCCCTCAACTGGCGGAGAGCTATGCGGAGGCATAGGAATATCCTGGCGGTGCTGGATGGATCCGAGGCGGGCTTCCTCGCCCTCTCGGAGTCCATCCGCCTGGCCCAGTGGAATCGGGGCCGGGTTGCAGCCATGGTGGTGGTTCCCCCCTACGAAGGCGATCTGAGCCTCGTGGGGGTGAAGGATTTTGAGGGGGCTATCCTGGGCTCCTGCGAAGATATCCTCAAACGGGCTTTGGACCTTGCAGAGTCCATGGATGTCCGGATTGGGGTAACCTGTGAGGAAGGAGAGCCCCACGAGAAGATCCTGGAGTACGCTGCGGCCGGAAGTCAGGATTTGATCGTTTTGGGAGCCCCCCTGGAGAATTCATGGCTGAGGCTGATTCTGGGAAGCACGGCCTCCAGACTCATCGAGTCGTGCCCTGGAGATGTATTGATCGTCTCCGAGGGAATCCCGGTCCGTTGGGAAAGGGCCTTGCTGGTCATCGATGAAGTGGGGGGAGCCGAGGCGGTGATCGATGACGGCATCGAGCTGGCCGCATCTTACGGTGTAGCTTTGACTGCACTGTTCACCGGCATTTGCCCATCGAATTATGCAGCCGCTGCTTCTCTATCCCCTGCCGGTGCCGAGGGGCTGCCTCCGGTGGGGCTCATGGAAGACTTCCGCAGCAAAGCCTCGAGAAAAGGGCTCCGGAGCGAAGGCCTGCTGGTGAGGGATTTCACGGGCAGAGCGGTCCGAAGGGTGATGCGGCAGAGGGACATCGGGATGATTATTCTGGGGCACCGTGGCCGAAAAGGTCTCTGGAACCTTTTTGCCGGGCGCACTCTGGAGGCGATCATTCACGCTGCCCGGTGCCCCGTGCTCGTGTTGGCATCCTGAAGTCCTTTGTCGGCAAGATCACCCATCCTTACAATGGGATCGCCCTTTCAGCCGATGCCGAAGCGCTTGAGCTTTCGCCAGAGGGACACGCGATCGATGCCCAGGATTTCCGCTGCCCGTGTTTTGTTGTCATTCACCTGCTCGAGGACCCACTCTATGTATTCCCGCTCGTTCTCCTCCAGAGTCAGATAACCTCTTTGGGGCCTTTTCACGAGGTGAGCCGCCTCCTGCAGATCGGTCGGAAGGTGGGGAATCTCGAAGGTCGTTCCATTGGCCAGAGTCACGGCCCTCTCCATAATGTTCTCCAGCTCGCGGACATTCCCCGGAAATTCATAGGTGAGCAGCACGTCCATCACCTCGTCGGAAATGGCCTCGATGTGCTTCCCCTGCGCCTCGGAAATTCTGCGCAGGAAGTGCAGGCTCAGGAGAAGGATGTCATCCTTGCGATCGGCCAGGCGAGGGACTTGCAGCGTGATGACATCGAGGCGGTAGTAAAGGTCTCGACGGAAGGTCCCCTGCTCCACCTCGCGTTTCAGGTCCTTGTTGGTGGCCGCCAGGATCCTCAGATCAACGGGAATCTCATCGGTTCCTCCGACCCGAATGAGATTCTTCTCCTGCAGGACCCTGAGCAGCTTCACCTGCATGGGAAGCGGCATGTCGCCGATCTCGTCCAGGAGGACCGTGCCTCCCTGGGCAGCCTCCAAAAGGCCTTTCTTGACGCCCCGAGCACCTGTGAAGGCCTCCCGCTCATGTCCGAAGAGCTCGTTGGCCAGGAGCTCCTCGCTGAATGCGCCGCAGTTGATGGCCAGGAAGCGTTTATCGGCACGCGGGCTCAATTGGTGGATGGTTTTCGCCACCAGTTCCTTGCCCGTTCCCGTTTCCCCCAGAATGAGCACGTTGCAGTCGGTGGGAGCGATCTGGCGGATGGTCTTCTTGAGGGCTTCCATCTGGGGGCTGTTGCCGATGATCAGGGGAGTTGCTTTCTGACTCTGGATCTGGCGCCTGAGCTCGGAAACCTCGCGCCGCAGCGACCGCTTCTCCAGAGCCTGGCGGACCAGGATGCGCACATCGTCGATCTTGTAAGGCTTGGGGACGTAATAAAAGGCCCCCGCCTGCATGGCTTCCACCGCCGAAGAAACCGTGGCAAACCCCGTGATGACGATGACCTCAGTGTGAGGATGGAGCTCTCTGACCCGCTTCAGAACCTCCATGCCTCCAACCGGCTGCATCCGCAAATCCGTCATGACCAGATCGAACTCGCTCCTTTCGATCTCCTGAATGGCCAGCGCACCGTTTTCAACCGCAACGGTTTCGAAGCCTTCCTTCCGCAGCACATGCGCCAGGTTGTCTCGGGCGATGGGCTCATCTTCGGCGATCAGGATGCGGGCCCCTTCCATCCGTCGGTCTCTCCTCCTAACAGACATGCTCCACTGGCAGCATGATGGTGAAGCGGGTCCCTTCCCCCTGCTTGCTCTCCACAGAGATCGAGCCTCCATGCTTCTGAATGATCCCGTACACGATGGACAGCCCAAGACCGGTACCGATCCCGACTTCCTTCGTGGTGAAGAACGGGTCGAAGACCCTGCCGATGACATTCTCGGGAATGCCTTTCCCTGTGTCTTCGACCATGATGAGAACGCTCTGGCGATCCGGACCGGCACGGGCCGTGATTTTGATTTGGCCCGGCGGGACTTCGATGCCGTGGATGGCATTCTCGATCAAGTTCAGGAAGACCTGCTGCATGCGCTGTGCATCGAGGTTCAGGCTCAAATTTCCGGGAATATCGTTGATCACTTCCACACCAGGGGGGATCTGGCTGGAGATCAGACTCACCGAACGCTCCACGACTTGCAGCAGCGACGTCGGGACCAGGCAGAATTCTTTGATACGGGAAAACTCCAGGAGCCCTCTCACGATATCCCGAGCACGATGAACCTCCTGCTCGATATTGGAGAGCATCCGGTGCAGGAGCTCGGGCTCGGCCTGCTCAAGCTCTTCCAGGAGGATCTGGCAGGAGGTGGAGATATTGTTGAGCGGATTGTTCAGCTGATGAGCAATTCCAGAGGTGAGGGTGCCGAGGGAGGAGAGCTTTTTGGCCTGGAGCAGTTGGTCCTGGCGTTTCTCGAGCTCGGCGATCATGCGGTTGAAGGCTTCGACGACGCGCTGGGTTTCGTCGTGGGTCCGCATGACGGGAAGCGGCCTGAAATCGCCATCGGCAATACGAAGAGTGGTTTTCTCGATGACGCGCAAAGGCTTGATGATCTTCCGGGCCACGATGGGGATCAGGAAGGCTCCCACAACCAGGGAAAGGCCCAGAGACGCCAGCAGCTGAGCCTTCAGCGTGGTGATGATGCTGAGGATCCTTCGGCGCTCAAACGAGACCAGTTCCAGTGAGACATCCACGAGTCTCTTGCCGCGGTCACGCAGCTGCTCCTCCAGATCCTTGTCACCCGATGCATGCGATTCCTGGCTCTGGTTCGCCAGCTGCTGCATCAGATCGCTGTAGGCTGAGAGCTCCTGCTCCAACCGCTTCAGTATCGGAGCGGCCCTCAATTCCAGCCCTTCGGGCGAAATCCTCTTCAGTATATCAAGCCCGAGATTCACATACTTCCGGTTCTCCTCGAGGTCCTGCGACCTGCTGTAGAGCAGATAGTTCTTTTCGTAGCGCCGCATTTCCAGGATGGTGTTGCTCAGATCATCCGCCACTTCCACGAAATGCTGCTTGCGCTCGATCTCCCGAAGATGGTGGTAGGACATGAGGCCGATGGCGGTGATCACCACCAGCATGAGGGTCAGTCCCAGAATGACCTTCTGCCGGATATTCAGGGATGAAGGGAACGTGAAGCCCATGCAGGCAGTCTCCTCTCCTGGCGGACAGCAGAGTCGATCCTCCCGAGTCGCTGTCCGACCCGGGAAATGGGGTAATTTAATCCCAGAGAGGGGTGCGTTGCAAGAGCCCGCCCACTGCTGTGGTCCCGGCCGTCCTCGTGAGGATCTGCTGTGGCTCTGATCAGGGCGTTTCCAATAAGAACAGCTGAGAATGATTGTACCATTCTGAAACATTTTGTTTTGACAAGACACTCAAATGCACTTAACATCCTGGCCCCTGACCGGGCGTGTCGTGCAGTCCCTCCGTTCCTCGACATGACTCTTTTTCGAAGGGTCGCCAGGGGTTGGATAAGGATACGGCCTTTCTGCCCGTCCACTCGTTTCGTGGAGACGCTTTCGACTCTGTTTTGATCGCATGTGCTCTTAGATGTTTCCTGATGTGTCAAGAGGAAACGGGCTGTGCCCAGCCCGGCAAGGAGGCTCCAGCACCAGGATGGTTTTTCGGTCCCTTCCCCAGATCGCCGGGCTTTTCGACAGCCCGGTCAGCCTGCCCACGCTCCTCGATGAGATTCCGCTGGGTGTGGCGGTCGTCGATAAAGGGAGGCGGATTCAGCTCATCAATCGCGCCCTGGAGGCCCTGACGGGCTACAACCGGCAGGAGGCTCAGGGGATTCCCTGCGAGTTCATCCTGCGGAGCAACATCTGTCTGGAAGACTGCCCTCTCAAGCAGAACAGGGCGATTTCCGAGCCCGTCAGTATCGAAGGCAATATAGTCAATCGGGATCGCCAGAAGATCCCCGTTCGCATGACTTTTTCGCCCGTTCGGGACCACCACGGAAAACTGGTGGGCTACCTGGAATCCGTTCAAGACATTCGGTTGCTGCGTTCTCTCAGCGGTAAGACGGATCAGTCTTTCGGCTTCGGGCAGATCATCGGCCGCAGCCCCGAGATGGAGCGGATCTATCAGATTCTGCCCGTCATTGCCCAGTCGGATTCATCGGTCCTCATCACCGGGGAGACCGGATCGGGGAAGGACTTCGTGGCCGAGGCCATTCATCAGGCCTCTCCGCGGGCCAAAGACCCTTTCATCAAGGTGAACTGCGGGGCGCTGCCGGAAACGCTTCTGGAGTCTGAGCTGTTCGGCCACCAGAAGGGCGCGTTCACGGGGGCTGTTGAGAACAAGCCCGGGCGCTTCCGCCTGGCTCACAACGGTACGCTCTACCTCACCGAGATCGGCGACCTGCCCCTGTCCCTCCAGGTAAAGCTGCTCACTTTTCTGGACGATCGTATCGTGTATCCCCTGGGGAGCACCAAGGGATTTCAGGTCAACGTCCGGGTGATCGCCGCAACCCATCGCGACCTGGAACAGATGGTCCGCGAAGGGCGTTTCCGGGAGGATCTCCTGTTTCGACTCCACGTGGTCCGTTTGAGGCTCCCGGCGTTGAGGGAGCGCGGCGACGACATCCGGCTGCTCCTCGATCATTTTCTACAGAGCTACGCCGCCAAGCTGAAGAAGCCCGTCAAGGGTTTTTCGGCTCGCGCCCTGAAAGCGCTCCTGGCCTATCCTTACCCGGGCAATGTGAGAGAGCTGAAAAACATCGTGGAGTATGCTCTGACCATTTGCCAGGACGATCACATCCATACGATGCACCTGCCGGCTTATCTGCTGGATCCGAGAGCCGGCCGGGAATCGGAGCTACAGCAGCCCCTCGATCGGGTGAGAGGGGACGCACCCTTGCTCACGGGAGACGATGTGACTTCGTTGGACTGGTCTGCGGTGGAGCGGAAGATGATTCTGGAGGCGATGGTCAAGGCCAAGGGGCGTCGAAGCAAAGCCGCCGCGTTGCTCGGCTGGGGGCGCAGCACGCTCTGGAGGAAGCTCAAGCAATATGGCATCGACACATGAATAAAGTTCTCATTTGTCTCCATGGTGCCAACGTGACGCCGCGGTTCGACCTCACGACGGAGGTTCTCATAGCGGTCATCGGTGACCATGGGGACGTGCGTGATGAACGGACCCTCGTGCTGCCTCAGGCCTCAGCCGAGAAGCTCTGTCACATGATTCTGACGGAGGACGTGCAAGCCGTCATCTGCGGGGGGATCGAGGAAGAATACTTTCAGTATCTTGTCTGGAAGAGGGTGAACGTGATCGATTCGGTCATTGGCCCCTGTGAAGAAGTGCTCGAGCGCTTCCGGGCGGGAGAGCTGCAACCTGGGCAGATCCTGATGGATCGGGGGAGGCAGGAGGGATGAGCCCCAAAAAATGGCTTGCCAAGCTGAGTCTGCTGAGCATCGACGAAGACGGCGATTCTCCCGAGCGTTACAACGTGCTGCGCCGGAATATGATGATCCTCATGATCTTCGTGACGGTGGTTCCCATGCTGCTCATGGCGTCCGTCAACTATCACCAGTATCAGACCGCGCTCAAGGAAGAGATCGTCAACCCTCTGCGGATACTGGTCAACAAGGCCAAGCACTCTTTTGAGCTGTTCCTTGCCGAGCGCCTCTCGGCGGTCAGCTTCATCGCTTCCGCCTATACCCTGGACCAGCTGGCTGACGAGATGGAGCTGAAACGCATTTTCCGCGTCATGAAGAGCGAGTTCGGGGGGTTTGTGGATTTGGGCCTCATCGATGCGTCGGGTGTTCAGGTGAGCTATGTGGGGCCTTACGAGCTCAAGGGGAAGGACTACTCCGAGCAGGAATGGTTCCACGAGACGAAAATTCGGGGGAGCCACGTGAGCGACGTCTTTCTGGGTTATCGGAGGTTCCCCCACATCGTCATTGCAGTGCAGTCGAGCCCTGAGCACGGAGAAGGCTGGACGCTCCGGGCCACCATCGACACGGCTCGCTTCAATGACCTCATCGCTTCCATGGGGCTCGATCCAAAGAGTGATGCTTTCCTGATGAACAAGAAGGGCGTCTTGCAGACCCAGTCCCGCTGGTACGGCGATGTGCTGGATCATGTCGCCCTGCCCATTCCACCGGCGAGCTACGAGGCCAATGTAGTGGAGCTGAAGGACCGGGAAGGGAGGGACATCCTCATGGCCTACTCGTCCTTCGCCAAATTCCCGTACAATCTCGTGGTCATCAAACAGCGGGCCGAGGTTCTTCGGGCCTGGTACACGCTCAAGAGCGAGCTATTCTTCCTCTTCCTGGCCAGTGTCATCGCCATCTTCTTGGTGGTCTTCAAGCTGACGGATCTGCTGGTCAAGCGAATGCGCGAATGCGACGAGCGGCGGGAAGCGGCCTACCGGGAAATGGAGCATTCCCACAAGCTTTCGTCTCTCGGGAGGCTGGCGGCGGGGGTGGCCCACGAGATCAACAACCCCATGGCCATCATCAACGAGAAGGCAGGGCTCATGGAAGATCTGATCCGTTATGGCGGGCCGTTTCCGGAGAAGGAGAAGTTTCTCGGCCTCATCAAGGCCATCCTCCAGTCGGTGCATCGGTGCCGGTCCATCACCCACAGGCTTCTCGGGTTTGCCAAGCGCATGGAGGTTCAGATCGAAGTGCTGGATCTGAACGAGGTGGTGACCGAGACGGTGAGCTTCCTCGAAAGAGAGGCGGTATATCGGAACATCACCATGGATATGAGGCTTCAGCCTGAGCTGCCCAAGATCGCGTCGGATCGCGGCCAGCTGCAGCAGGTGCTGCTCAATATTCTGAACAACGCCATGGCGGCCGTGGAGCACGGCGGGACCATCTCCATCCGGTCCTGGGAGAGGGATGCCGAGTTCAATGCTATTTCCATCGAGGACAACGGGTGCGGCATGTCCCAGGAAACGCTCAAGCACATCTTCGAGCCGTTTTTCACTACCAAGAAGGGGACCGGAACCGGCTTGGGACTGCCCATCACCTATGGGATCGTCAAAAAACTCGGGGGAACCATTGAAGTGGAGAGCAAAGAGGGTGAGGGCACCAAGATGACGGTCATCTTGCCCAAGCGAGCCAAGGAAGAAGTGGGAGGATAGTGCATGGAGGATTGGACAGTGCTTCTGGTGGATGACGAGGAGGAGTTCATCTCCGCCCTTGCGGAACGACTCAGCTTCCGGGGCATCAAGGCGCGTACCGCCACGGATGGGGAACAAGCCCTCGCATCCATCGAAAAGGATCCCCCTCGGGTGGTGGTGCTGGACCTCATGATGCCCGGGATGAGCGGAGTGGATGTGCTGCAGGCGATACGCAGGACCCATCCGGACATCAAGGTAATCCTCCTCACGGGGCACGGGTCCACCCGGGAGGGCATGGAAGGCATGCGCCTTGGGGCCTTCGACTACCTCATGAAGCCGCTGAGCATCGAGGAGTTGATCGAGAAGCTTCGCGCCGCGGTCGGTTCATCGATCTAATCATCTTCATCAGGAGGAATGAGCATGATTCGGGTGTTGTTTCCTTTCATGGCCTGGGCCAAGGATATAAACGCCGCAACCCTGCGCGCGGATTTCATCTCCGGCTTGACCGTTGCGCTGATCCTGATCCCCCAGTCCATGGCTTATGCCCAACTGGCGGGGATGCCCGTCCATTACGGTCTGTACGCCTCGCTGCTTCCGCCCATGCTGGCCGCCCTGTTCGGTTCCAGCCGGCAATTGGCGACAGGTCCCGTGGCCATCGTCTCCCTCATGACTTCGGCGGCCCTGAGCCCCATGGCGACCGCAGGAAGCGAGGGGTTCATCGGCTACGCCATCATCCTGGCGTTCATCGTGGGGCTTTTTCAGCTGGCCCTGGGTGTGTTTCGCCTGGGTCTCGTGGTGAATTTTTTGTCACACCCCGTCGTGAACGGTTTCACGAACGCCGGCGCCCTCATCATCGCCACCTCCCAGCTCTCCAAGATGTTCAACGTCTACGTGGACGAAGCGGAGCACCATTATGAGACGGTCTTCATGGTGATCAAGG
The DNA here is from genome assembly GCA_964557955.1 of uncultured Syntrophobacteraceae bacterium. GTDB lineage: Bacteria > Desulfobacterota > Syntrophobacteria > Syntrophobacterales > Syntrophobacteraceae > JALOOX01. The sequence continues at coordinate 119,346 of CAZLCS010000008.1, read as the reverse complement.
CCGCTGTGAACCACACACACTGGCCCACCCTGGGGCTGGGAGCCCTCGCCTTCGCACTCATGTATGGGCTGCGGCGCATCGACCGCAGGATTCCCTACGTTCTGGTGGCGGTTGCCATCACGACCGTCATCTCGTGGGCGATGGGCTACGAGCACAATGCCAAGGTTCCCCTTTCCGCCATCCAGTCCGAGCGGATCCAGACGCTCATCAAGACCTTCAACAGTGCAGTGGCTGAAATGGAGCAGCTGGGAAAGGATCGGGCCGCTCTGACGGCCAGGCTGACGGAGGCGGAGGAAAAGCAGGGGCCGTACGCCCGGGAAGTGCTGGATCTGAAGCATGAGATCACGTTGCTTTCAACGCGAATGGATCAACTGAAAGGCAAGACCAGGGAGGATCGGGCCGCTCTGAGGAAGACCCTGTTTGCGGGTGTTGAGGATGCACAGGGAAAGCTGTCCTTCCATCCCAGGGAGGAACTGCCAACGGGGTCTGCGAGCGACGGGCGGATTTGGATGATCCGTGTGGGCAACAAGGCTGTGGATGAATCGTCAGTCTTCATGATGGGCGGGGGCAGCGTGGTTGGGGTCGTTCCCCCCGGGCTCCCGGCGTTCACGCTTCCCAAACTCGACCTCAAAGTCATCCTGTTCCTGCTGCCCACGGCCGCCATCATTTCGCTTCTGGGCTTCATGGAGGCCATCTCCATCGCCAAGGCCATGGCCGCCAAAACAGGGCAGAGGCTGGACCCCAACCAGGAGCTCATCGGGCAGGGCATCGCCAATATACTGGGGGCGTTCGGAAAGAGCTTCCCCGTTTCGGGCTCCTTTTCGCGGTCCGCCGTCAACCTTCAGTCGGGAGCCGTGACGGGGCTTTCGAGCGTTTTCACGAGCGTGACGGTGGGGATCGTACTCCTGTTCATGACCCCGCTTCTTTATCACCTCCCCCAGTCGGTGCTGGCGGCGGTCATCATGATGGCCGTCATCGGCCTTCTGAACGTTTCCGGTTTCATCCATGCATGGAAGGCCCAGAAATACGACGGCATCTTCTCCGTGATCACCTTTCTGGCCACCCTCTGGACGGCGCCTCACCTGGACAAGGGCATCATGATCGGCGTGCTGCTCTCCTTGGGCATGTTCCTGTACAAGAGCATGCGGCCCAAGGTGACGCTGCTTTCCATGGGCGAGGACCAGTCCTTCAAGAGCGCGAGGGATTACGGCCTGAAGGAGTGCCGCCACATCGCGGTCTTGCGTTTCGACGGGCAGTTGTTCTACGCTAACGCCGGCTTTCTCGAGGATTCCATCAACAACCTCATCGAGTCCAAGCCGGAGCTTCGGCACATCCTGATCGTCGGCAACGGCATCAACGACATGGACGCGTCCGGAGAGGAAATGCTGTCTCTGATCGTGGAGCGCGTGCGCAGCGCCGGCTACGACATTTCGTTCTCCGGGTTGAATGAGAAGGTCCTGGCCGTGATGGAGAGAACGCATCTCATGGAGAAAATTGGAGTGGACAACATCTTCCCGACGGTGTCGAAGGCCGTGGAATCCATACACGTCCGGGCGCACACCCAGTGTGGGGCGGGTGCGTGTCCCCTCCTTTCCGTCTGCTTCATTGACGGACATGTCGCGCGTTGATGACCGTTCCCATGACGAAAGCCGCGCGTTTGATGGCGCGGGTGAATCTGAACATGTGGGAAGAACCCTAAAGTAAGGATGGAATCATGTCTGTGATCGCCCTTTTCAGCGGATCCTACTGCCATGCGGACGAGGTGGTGCGTAAGCTGACGGAGCTCCTGGCCTATCAGTTGAGGAATGATGCTGCGCTGGTGGATGAAGCCGCCAGGCTCTTTCAGGCGGACCCGGCCAGACTGATGCGCGCCATGACCGCCAAGGCCTCGGTCTTCGACAAATTTACCCACGAGAAAACGCGATCTCTCGCCACCGTCAAGGTCGCCCTGGCCGAAACCCTGAAGCAGGACCGCCTCGTGGTCCACGGATATGCCGCCCACCTGATCCCCAAGGATATTTCTCATGTGCTCAAAATCTGCCTCATCGCAGACATGAAATACCGGGTGAGGCAGGCCATGGATGCGGATGGGGTCTCGGAGCGGGAGGCCCAGAAAAGAATCCTTCGGGAGGACGAAAGCCGGGTGCTCTGGGTGGAGCATCTGTTTCACCAGAAAGACCCGTGGGCGCCCCAGCTCTATGACATGGTGATCCCCATGGACAAGACGACCGTCGATGGTGCGGTGGATCTGATCCGCCAGAATATCGACAAGGATATTCTGCGGGTGACGCCCCGGTCGCAGGCGGCGGTCGAGGATTTCATCCTGGCTTCCCGGGTGGAGCTGAAGCTGGCCGGGGCGGGCCACAACGTCCAGGTGTCAGCCAGGAGCGGCGCGGTGCTCATCACCATCAACAAGCAGGTGCTCATGCTGTCCGCACTGGAGTCGGAGCTCAAGCGGATCGCCGGCGCCGTGCCGGGTGTGAGCAGCGTGGAGACGAAAGTGGGGCCGGGGTACTACAAGACGGATATCTACCGAAAATACGACTTCGATCTCCCTTTACCTTCAAAGGTGCTCCTGGTGGATGATGAGCGGGAATTCGTCCAGACCCTCTCCGAACGGCTGCAGATGCGGGATTATGGTTCGGCTGTGGCCTACGACGGGGAAGAGGCCCTGTCCATCCTGGCCGAAGAGGAGCCCGAGGTCATGGTGCTCGACCTAAAGATGCCCGGTATCGATGGATTGGAGGTGCTGCGACGGGTGAGACGGGAGCACCCCAACGTGGAGGTGATCGTGCTCACGGGACACGGGTCGAAGGAGATCGAGCGCGAGTGCCTGGAACTCGGCGCCTGTGCGTATCTTGAAAAGCCCGTGGACATGGAAACGCTCACGGCCAAGATGCAGGAAGCCTATCGCAAGCTTCGGGAAAAAGGCGCGAAGGATTCTTGAGTCAGGTGCAGGCCCACCACGGATGAAAAAGTCGTGGGCGGGGGGGCCTCAAGCCCCTGTGGGCAGCTCCGACCGTGAAGGTGCCGATCTGCCGAGCCCGGCCTTCAACTTGGAACTTGAAACCTGTCAGAAGCCTTCAAGGGGGGGCGACAATGGATCACGAAGAGGATCGCGAGCTTCGCTTTTTCGGGCGAGTGGCGGCGGGTTTCACCCATGAGCTCAAGAATGTTCTTGCCATCGTGAAGGAGACGGCCGGCTTGATGGAGGACCTTCTGGCCATGACGCCCGAGGGAGCCTTTCCCCATCAGCCGAGATTCGAGCGTGGGATCAAGACAATCCTGGATCAGATTTCCCGCGGAGTGGATCTGTCTTCGAGGATGAATCGGTTCGCCCACAGTCCGGATCACTCATTGGCACAGGTGGATCTGAATGAGATGGTGGAGCAGGTTTGTCTGCTGGCTGAACGCTTTGCGCGGATAAAGGGGGTGACGCTCACGGCAGCAATGGCGGAAAAGCCCCCTATGGTTTTGAGCAGTCCGGTCAAGGTCCTCCTGAGCATCTTCAAGGCTTATGAATGCTGCTGGAACCATCTTGCATCGGGGAGTGTGGTTTTGGGGACGGTGGTGTCGGATCCTGAGCCGATGCTGAAGGTGTCCTGGAGCGGAGACCCTGCAGTAGATGCCGATCTTCGGACTGCCGTGGAGAGCTCGATGGAGTGGCAGGAGCTCCAGGGGGTCATGGGGCGCCTCCAGGGCAGAGTTGCCTGGGAGGAGGGGGCAGGGTTTTCCCTGGTGTTCGCCCGGAAGACAGTGGCGATTTGATTCATAATGTTTCGAATTCATCCACTACGGAAGTTTCAATTTGTATCATAACGAATCACTCATTCCTTTCCTCGCATCTTCCTCCGTGTAAACCCGCTTGCGCAAACAAAGTGCAATATGGCACAACCTTTGCCAAAACAGGGTGTGTCGCCGGCATGGTCCTCTGGACCCTGGTCAGGCGGCACATTCCGTCATTCGTTGAAATCCGGTTCATGGAATTGTGCGGGGCGCCCGGGCGTTCTGCAGAGGCGGCTTCTCCATGGCGGGGGAGCACATGAGGGAGTCCAGTTGGCGGGGGTGGTTGGCGCAAAGGTCCTGGTCGTTGAAACGGACGAATCGTTCCGGAAGCTCATCTCCGAGCGTCTCCGTCTCGAGCGCTACAAGGTCTACGAGGCATGCCAGGAGTCCGAAGCCCGCAATATGGTCCTGCGGAAGGACTTTGATGTGGTCCTGCTGGGCTTCACGGGAGACAGGCAGCTGGCCCTGGCGCTTCTCAGGACGATTAAGGAGTCTCGGCCCACAGTGGAAGTCATCCTGTTGAGCTCATCCGAGGGCCACTCCCTGGCCGCGAGCATTGAGGGCATGAAGCTGGGAGCTTTCGACGAGATTCTGGTCCCTTTCGATGTGGAAACGCTGCTGCGCCGCATACAGGAGGCTTGCAGGAGGAAATGGCAGCGTGAGTCTGTCAGCAGGCGAACGCTCCGAACGGAGGGGCGCAATGATTGACGGAGAGGTTGACCGGATGTCCAATCTCAGAGTTTTGTTGGTGGATGATGAAGAGGAGCTGGTTCAGGCCCTTTCCGAGCGACTCCGGTTGCGCGGCTTCGAGGTGGTGGTGGCGCTCAGTGGCGAGCAGGCCCTCAGCATCCTCCAGGAAGCGGCGCCGGACTTGATGGTGCTGGATCTCAAGATGCCGGGCATGGACGGCATGGACGTGCTTCGGACGACCCGACAGGTCTCTCCACAGGTTCAGGTGATCATGCTCACAGGGCACGGGTCGGAGAAGGATTGCGAGGCGGCAATGCGTTTGGGGGTTTTTGATTATCTGCAGAAACCGGTGGACATCACGGAGCTGGTAACCGCTCTCAACCGGGCAGCGGCTGTACGCTGAGGGTTGAAAAGGCGGGGATCTCAGACAAAGCGGAGGGAAGGATGAAGATCAGAGTCTTGCTGGTGGATGACGAGCAGGAGTTCACGGATGTCCTGGCGGAAAGGCTTGAGACCCGGGATTTCGAGGTCTACAAGGCTTTTTCGGGGGATGAGGCCCTGGCGGTTCTCAAGGAGACGAACATCGATGTGGTGGTGCTGGACGTCCTCATGCCGGGAAAAGACGGCATTGCGACCCTCCAGGAGATGAAGCAGATGAAGCCCATCGTGGAAGTGATCATGCTGACGGGCCATGGCACCGTGGAAACCGCCGTGGAGGGTATGAAGCTGGGCGCTTTCGACTACCTCATGAAACCGACCGAAACGAAGGACCTGATCGATAAGCTCGTCAAGGCTTTCAAGCGCAAGAGCGAGCAGGAGGACCGCATCCGCGAGGCAGAGATCCAGAGGATCATGTCGACGCGCGGCTGGGGCTAGGCGCCTTTCCGGGAGTCCTCCCGAACGGTCAATCCAGTGGGCCACGGCATCTCCAAGTGTCAGATCTCTGGAGTCATTCGATTGTTGCATTCGTACAATTTTTGTTCCTTGGGAGGGCTCTATGCAATCCATAGCGGTGAAAAATTTGATGGTTCCCCTCAGCGACTATGCCACCGTCTCGGAGGATGCCACCCTGCACGACGCGGTGCTGGCCCTCGAAGCCGCCCAGAAAAGCGTCGATCCAGGCCGTGAAAAGCACTGCGCCATCCTGGTATGCGACAGGAGCGGACGCGTCATCGGAAAGCTCAGCCGGTGGTCGATTCTGCGGGGTATCGAGCCCCGGTACAAGCACATCGGTGAGCTGAAGGAGACTTCGCGCTTCGGTTTCAGTCCCGAGTTCATCAAGTCCATGCTCACCAACTATGGGCTCTTCAGGACCGCTCTGGAGGATCTCTGCAAGAAGGCTGCGGAGATGAACGTGAAGGAAATGATGCAGACCTTGGCCGAGGGGGAGTATGTCGATGAAGATGCAACTCTCGATCAGGCCATCCATCAGCTGGTCATGGGGAACCTGGCGTCGCTGCTGGTCACCCGTGGGGGGGAGATCGTCGGGATTCTCAGGTTGAGCGACGTGTTCAATGAGATCTGCGAGCGGGTCAAGGCCTGCAAACTATAGGGTGACGGGTCTGAAGCGGACCATCGGCTTGGAGGAGACGAACGATGTCGGCAACGACTGAAAAGAAGACAGACTGGGCTCGTATCTTTTTTCTGTGTCTGGGACTCGGACTTTTCCTGGGCATCTATTTCATGCCGCCCTGGGCGGACGCCGTGGACCCGACGGGCAAGGCATTTCACCTCACCCGCGAAGGCAAAGCGGCCATCGCTCTGTTCCTCATGGCGGGCATCTGGTGGGTGTTCGAGGTCATCCCCATCGGGGCCACCAGCCTGGCCATCGGCGTCATGCAGGCGCTGTTCGCCATCCGCCCGGCCAAAGAAGCCTTTCGGGACTTCATGGATCCCTCGGTCCTGTTCATCTTCGGCTCCGTGGTGGTGGGGCTCGCCTTCACGAAGACCGGGCTCACCAAGCGGCTGGCCTACAAGATGCTCGAAGTGGTCGGCGACCGCACCAGCATGATCCTCCTCGGCTGTCTCGTGGTGACGGCGGGGCTGGCGCATTTCATGGCCCACACGGCGGCGGCCGCCACGGTCTTCCCCATCATCATCGCCATCAACGACCTCTACGGCGAGGGCGACAAACAGACCAGGTTTGGCAAGTCCATCTTCATGGGCATGGCGTATGCCGCCGGGGCCGGCAGCATCGTCACCTTCCTCGGTGCGGCCCGCGGCCCGGCTGCAGCGGGAATGTACAAGGAGTTCACGGGATATGATGTAGGGTTCTTCGAGCTGACCAAATACATGTTCGTCGTGGGCTGGCTGATGGTCTTCCTGATCTGGGTGTATTTCATGATCTTCATGAAGCCAGAGAAAGACAGGATCGACGGCCTCAAGGAGCGGGTGAAGGAGCTGTCCACCCGGCTCGGGCCCATTACCAGGGACGAGATTTACGTCATCGTATGCGTTCTGGCCATTGTGCTGGTCATGGGTGTCCAGTCTTTCGTACCCCTGTTGAAGCCGCTGGACCGGGCCGCCATCATGCTGGTTTCGACCCTCATCTTCTTTATTCTGCGGGTGCTCACGGTCAGGGAGCTCGAGGAGATCCCCTGGAACATCATCCTGCTCTTCAGCGGGGCCATGAGCATAGGGTTCTGCCTCTGGCAGACGGGAGCCGCCCAGTGGATGGCCGTCAACTGGCTGGGGCTGCTCAAGGAGGCCAACTGGTTCGTGTTCGTCATGGGCATTTCCGTCTTCGTTCTCACCATGACGAACTTCATCATGAACGTGGCCGCCATAGCCATCTCTCTGCCGGTTTCCCTCGTCATCGCCAAGTACCTGGGCGTGGCCCCCGACGTCATTCTCTATGCGTCTCTGGTCGTTGCCGGTATGCCGTTCTTTCTGCTCATCGGAGCGGCTCCCAATGCCATCGCCTACGAATCCAGACAATTCACGACGGGAGAGTTCTTCAAGCACGGCATCCTCATGAGTGTGGTACTCTTGATTGTTTTGGCGGCCGCCCTTTTCACTCTGTGGCCCATGTTGGGAATGCCCATCACGTTGAAGTAAGGTTGTGATGGATTGTCGATCTCAAGGCAGCCCGGAATCCCCCCTTGGGTGAATCAGAGTGGCTGAGGGGGGCACACACCAAGATCCGGAGCCTCGAGGTCCAAGGTTTGTACAATCCCGCAGGGATTCTCTCGGTCTCGTTGCGACCAAGCTAGACATCACGGCGCGGCTGGGCTAATGATGGTTTATGAGAAAGTGGGCACAAGCGGAGTCTTTCCGTTACCTGAGATAGACGGTTTGATGCATTCCGTCTGCTGCCTGCAATGGTCGCATACCGCGAAAGGAGAAGGCGGAAAAGATGAAAAATCTGTATGCTGTGGGCACGAGCGTCCTTGGCGGGGAGGCAGAGCAGCCCGCGGTGTACAGGACTCCCTTATCAAACTGGGATATCATATCCTCTACACGGCCGAGGAGCCGGCCAAGACCCATGGGACAGCACGTGTCAGCCGCAAGGGGGTTGGCTGGGTCTTCGCGTAACGCAGGTCTGTTGTGAGCTGCAACCGTTTCGCGGTGCCAGTGTAATGCCGACCATGCGGATGCAGGGGACAGAGGAAACAGGAGTATGGAAGATCGACGCTACTATCAGGCCTTGACCAGGAAGATGGCGATGATCATGATCCTGGTTTCCTTCGCTCCCCTGCTGCTCATTTCCGGGATCGTCGGCCATCGGTTCGAAACATCGTACCGCGAGAAGGTGGTGGCGCACCTCCTCGAGCTGGTACAGAAGCATCAGCAGAACATCAACATTTTCCTCAGTGAGAAGCTGGCCTTCATCCAGGCACTCGCCAACACCTTCACCTACGAGCAGTTGAGCAGTGAGGTTTTCCTCATACAAAAGCTGAACGCCCTCCAGAGAGCCTACGGCGGGGTGTTCGTCGACCTTGGGGTGGTCAACGAAGATGGCATTCAGACTTCCTACGCCGGCTCCCTCAAGCTGGAGCGTGCGGATTATTCGGAGGCTGACTGGTTCAAGAAGGCCATCACCCGGGACTTCTTCATCAGTGATGTTTTTCTCGGCCTTCGGCGCCAACCCCACTTCATAGTGGCCGTGAAGCGAAAGGATAGCGGCCATGAATGGCTGCTGCGCGCCACCATCGATTTCGAGGCGTTCAACTCCCTGGTGGAGAGCATTCGGATCGGCGAGACGGGATCGGCCTTTATCATCAACCGTGAAGGGGAATTTCAGACGCGGCCCCTCATCGCGCCGGGTCTGGGCGAAGAGCTGCTGCGGCAGTTCCTGGCCCGGTCGAAGAACGGGGCTTCCTGGGGCGGGGGAATTCACCCGCTGATCGAGAGGATGGCGATGAGCACCCTTCGCGAAGATATTTCAGACCATAATACAGCCATCGGAAAAGTGGAGCTGGGGGACCGTGAGTTCATTTATGTCACGACGCCTCTCAAGAGCGGCGAGTGGATTCTCATCTATCAGCAGGATGAATCGGACGCTTTCAGGAGTCTGTACCAGACCCGCCTGCTGGCGCTGTTCATCTTCCTCGTGGGTGGCGTTGGCATCGTGGTGGTGGCCTTTGTGCTGGCTTCACGCATGGTGCACCACGTCGAAGAGGCGGACCGCGAACAGGAGATGATGAACGAGCAGGTGATCGAAGCGGGCAAGCTGGCATCGGTTGGCGAACTGGCGGCAGGGATTGCCCATGAGATCAACAATCCCATCGCCATCATGGTGGAAGAAGCCGGTTGGATCGGTGATCTGCTGCAGGAAGAGGAATTCGAGGCGAGCGATAACCTGACGGAATTCAAACGAGCCCTGGATCAGATCCGCATTCAGGGCGAGCGTTGCAAGGAGATCACCCACAAGCTTCTGAGCTTTGCGCGGAGGACCGACCCAAGGGTTCGAGAGGTCCAGATGAACGATCTCGTCGAGGAGATCGTGGGCGTTTCGGAGCAGCGATCCCGGTTCAGCAATGTGAAGATGACCCTCAACCTGGATCCGTCACTGCCCGTTGTGGCTGCTTCGCCGTCGGAAATGCAGCAGGTGCTTCTCAATCTTATCAACAATGCCATCGATGCCATTGGAACAGGCGGGGGTGAGGTGGTGATCACTACTCGTAAAGAGGATGGGAACGTGGTGGTCGATGTTCAGGACACTGGCCATGGGATTCCCAAAGCCATCCTGCCGCGGATATTCGACCCTTTCTTCACCACCAAGCCGGTGGGCAAGGGGACGGGGCTGGGACTCTCCATCTGCTACGGCATCGTGAAGAAGCTGGGCGGGGATATCACGGTCAACAGTGCCGTCGGATTGGGAACCACCTTCCACATCCATCTGCCCATTCACAAGTAATGAGGTCTTCAGGCATTCAAAGAACGAAGCCATAAGTTCAGGAGTGAACCCTTCAAGATTCTCCAAATCAACGAGGAGGAAAGCCAATGTTGTCGACAAACGTTCTCCTGGTGGACGATGAAGTGCCCTTCGTGGATACCATGACCAAGCGGTTGAGCAAGAGGAATCTCACGATTCTCACGGCTTACAGTGGACCGGAGGCGTTGGAAGTCCTCAAGCACAAAAACGTGGACGTGGTGATCCTTGACGTCAAGATGCCCGGAATGGACGGTATCGAGACCTTGAGAGAGATCAAGAAGGACTACCCCCTGGTGGAAGTGATCATGCTGACGGGTCATGCCACCATCGAGACGGGTATCGAAGGGATGAAGCTGGGCGCCTTCGATTATCTCATGAAGCCTTGCGACATCGAGGTTTTGCTCGGCAAGGTGCAGGAGGCCAAGGGCAAGAAAGCTTCCCATGAAGAGAAGATCACTCAGGCGCGGATTCATGAGATCGCTCTGCGCCGCGGCGACTGAGGATTTACGATATGACCGGGCAGGCGACCGAAGCTTCTGAGCGCATCAAGCTGCTCATTGTCGATGACGAAGCGGGGTACGTCAGTGTGCTGGCCAAACGGATGGCCAGGCGGGGCATCGATGTGACTTCAGCCCTGAGCGGTTCGGAAGGGATTCAGACCCTGCGCAAGGGAACATTCGACGTGACGGTGCTGGATCTGAAGATGGAGGACATGGACGGTATTGAGGTCCTGAAGATTTTCAAAAAGATGGATCCCGAAATGCCGGTCATCATGCTCACCGGACATGGTTCTGAAACGGCAGCGAGGGAAGGCATCGCCAGCGGCGCCTACGACTATCTGACCAAGCCCTGTGATCTGGAGGAGCTCATCGCGAAGATCCGGGATGCGGCCAGTGGGGTTCCTCCCAAGCACGGCTGATTGCTGGTTCGCGGGATCCACTGAGGATGACCGGGTCTCGGGTGCGCCGGTTGTTGGCGGAAGAGAGGTGCGGCGCCTGCTCAGCCGGCTGGCATGCAGAGGGCTGACGGTCCCGATTTGCCAGAGACTTCGATACAAGGACATGCATCATGAAGCATTTGAAAAAACTCATTCAACGCGTAATGGGTCGGGTCAATGTGAACCTTCGCGAACCTTCCTTTGACGTGGAGCCTTACGTCAGCGATCTGATCCCGCCGGATAAGTTTGTGAAGTTCTATGCCTTTTATGGTCTGACGCTCCACCATCCCCTCTACTTCCGTTTCCACAATGCCAGCCTCGCCGGCAGCTATTTTCTCGGCAAATGCGTCGTGGAGCATTCCGTCCTTTACAAGAGTGACATACGGGGGGATGAGCTCAAAGCCAGGGGCGAAGTTTTCAAGAAGGACGGGTTTGAGGTGCCGCTTTATGAAGACGAGAAGATCTTGATCCGCGACAGTTTTCTCGTCAAGACCCTCGTGCACAACAACAGCCACGATCCGGAAAACCCGGAGGAATTCACCATCCTCAACACGGTCGCCATGCACTATGCCAACATACACGGGTCGCCGGTGGAGGGGTCCTTCCTGGGGCCGTTCAGCACCATTGACCTCACGACGGTGCACGACTGTGTCATCGGGGCCTTTGCGTACGTGCAGACCGGGGAAGCCATTCATCGACGCGTCGATCCCGGCCAGATCATCATCCGTGCTCCCGGGGATTTCTCGTTCAGCTATCGCTTTCACCCGGAGGATCTGAAAGAGTACGTGGATCTCGAGCCCGGCAAGCAACCGACGGGCATATTCATGGACTTTGTCGAATCCAGGAAGCCGAAATTCGAATCCGCCTTCGAGATGGTGGAATATAGGCCCCCCATTCCCGTGCCTGCCGGTGCATCGTTGAGCCGCTATGCCGTGGTCAGCGGTAACACGAGCATCAGCGAGAATGTTCTGGTCGCTCAGAGGGCCTATCTGGAGGACGCCTGGCTGGGCAAGGGATCCAACGCCCAGGAAAACTGCTACATCGTGGATTCGCGCCTGGAAGGAAATAACATCACGGCACACGGGGGCAAGATCATTCATGCGAACCTCGGCGAAAAGGTGTTCGTGGGGTTCAATTCGTTCCTGCAGGGCCGACCGGAGATTCCACTGAGCATCGGCGCCGGGAGCATCGTCATGCCCCACACGATCGTCGACCTGCAGGAGCCCCTGGAAGTTCCTCCTGGTCATCTCGTCTGGGGATTCATCCGGAACCGAAAGGATCTGGCTCGACACAGCCTGCCCCTCGAGAAGGTGGCTCAAGCCGAAGGGGAGCTGGTGCATGGGGCCATGATTTTTCAGGGGAGCGGCCGAAGGTTCGTGGATGCCTTTCAGCACCGGATCGAGCACATCCTCGAGGCCAACGGCGCTTATTTTGACGGCAGCAACAACCGAGGACATGCCCAGAAGGCCCAGCAGATCTCCTTCAACATCATTCAGCCCTATCCGGCCGGAACCTTGAAAGGGCTGTACCCGACCATTGAGATCTCGCTGCCACTGGCAGCCATGGGAATTCAGAAGGTCGCGGCGAATCGGGCCGAGTGAGGGGGCGGGAGGGGGAGACGCATCTCGCTAACCAAGGTCTCCGTCCTGGATGGAAATGACGAGTATATCTGAAGCGTTGGCGATATAGTCGAAATCCCTGTCGTTGTGCAGCAGTTGGGCCCTGTTCTCCATGCATACTGCAGCGATCATGCAATCGACTGAATTTCTTATGGTGATCCCTCGTGAACGGAGGTTGCGATAGGTTTCGGCAGCCAGAAGGAATGTGGACCGGTTCATGGGAAGGAAGATAAGGCCCGCCAGTGCTGATTCCGTTTTCCTGTATTCCCTTTCATCCCCGATGCCCTGCAGCACTTCACTGAGAACCACCCCACAGAGGCAAAGGTCTTACCCTTCGTCGATGAGAGATTCGAGGATCCTCACCTGAGCGGTATTGCACACCGCAAAGAAATCGATCCATACCGAAGTGTCCGCAAGCGTCATTCCAATTCTCTCTTCCGGCGCATGGACGAAAGGTCACCTTCCCAGTGGACGGTGCCTTTGAGCTCGAGAACTTTCTTCTGCGACTCTCTTCGCAGAAGCTCCCGAAGAGCGTAGTCGATCAAGGCTCGACGGCTCTTGAGACCCGTCATTTCCAGGGCGGCTTCGACCAGGTTTTCATCGAGGACAATGTTCGTGCGTTTTTCCATGGTTCTCTCCAGGCAGCACATTCGGATCCATTCGTACACATCAAAGCCCCGGAAACGGTGCAGGTCAAGGTTCATCTCCGCGCTGAGACCAAGGATCTGAGCACTCGGAGGTTTTCCACGTCCTCCGACAAATCCTCCCCCTTGGGGGTTTCGAGGACCATGGGGTGATGGCGGAATCGGGGATCGTTGAGGAGGTGTCGGAAACCTGGGAGGCCGATCTGCCCCTGACCGATGTGCTCGTGGCGGTCGACGCGGGAGCCCAGGTTCTTCTTGCTGTCGTTCAGGTGAAAGAATTTCAGTCTGTCGAGCCCGATGATTCCATGGAAGTCGGCGAAGGTGGAGCGGTAGCTTTGTCGGGACCTGAGGTCGTAGCCGGCTGCAAACCCGTGGCAGGTGTCGAAACAGACTCCCAGCCGTTCCCCATGGCGGGATGTGTGCAGAATGAAGGCGATCTCCTCGAATCGAGAGCCGAGCTGAGTCCCTTGCCCTGCGGTGTTCTCGATGAGCACCTGGACGTCCGCGGTTTGGGATTGGCGGATGGCCTGATCCAGGCTGCGTACGAAACGGCTGAGGCCTTCTTCCGGGGTGCCTTCGACGCAGGAACCGGGGTGAGTGACGAGGTAGGGGATTCCGAGCCGTGCTGTGCGTCGCAGCTCGTCGGCCAAGGTCTCGATGGATCTTCGCCGGATCGCCTCGTCGGGGGAGGCCAGGTTGACCAGATAGGTGTCATGCACGGCCACCGCCAGCCGGCCCGCATCCGCCACGGCGGAGCGGAAGCGGGACACCGACTCATCATCGAGATCGGGGCCTTTCCATTGTCTTTGATTTTTGACGAAAATCTGAAGTGATTCCCCGCCCACCTCTCGAATACGTTCGACCGCGCGGTGCAGTCCACCGGCGATGGACATGTGAGCTCCCAGCAGCGGCATGGCGATCCTCCATACTGACTCGGTTTCTTGGCAAAGCACAGGGGCTATGGTATAGGGTGTCCCGCTGTCAGGCAAGGGATGGACTGGAAACGAGGTGCAATGGGGGCGGATTGCCATGATCGATCGATATGCACGGCCGGAAATGGCTCGAATTTGGACGCTGGAAAACAAATATCGCAAGTGGCTGCAGGTGGAGCTTGCCGTCTGTGAAGCCCTTGCGGAGCGCGGAGAGATTCCAGCGGAAGCGATGCAGGAGATCCGGGAAAAAGCGGATTTCAGCGTGGAACGGGTGGCGGAGATTGAGCAGGAAACCCACCACGATGTCATCGCTTTCCTGACCAGCGTTGCGGAAAATGTGGGTCCATCCTCTCGCTACATCCATCAGGGGCTGACCTCCTCGGACGTCCTTGATACGGCCATGGCCCTCCTGATGGTGGAGGCTGCGGAACTGCTCGTCGACGACCTGGACCGATTGCTGGAGGTGCTCAAGCGCCGGGCTTATGAGCTCAAAGACACGGTCATGATCGGGCGCTCCCATGGCATCCATGCCGAGCCCATCACCTTTGGGTTGAAACTGGCCCTGTGGTACGCCGAAATGCTCCGCAATCGGGAGCGGATGGCGCATGCCCGGGAGAGTATTCGGGTCGGTAAGATTTCGGGGGCTGTGGGCACATTCGCCAACATCGATCCTGCAATCGAGGAATCCGTGTGCGACAGGCTCGGGTTGCAGCCGGCCCCGAGCAGCAGTCAGATCATCCAGCGCGATCGCCATGCCGAGTATTTCACCACCCTCGCCATCGTGGGCTGCACGGTGGAGAAGATTGCCGTCGAAATCCGTCATCTCCAGCGCACGGAGGTGCGTGAGGCCGAGGAATATTTCGCTCCCGGGCAGAAGGGATCGTCGGCCATGCCCCACAAGCGCAATCCTATTGCCTCGGAGAATCTCTCGGGATTGGCGCGCGTGCTCCGAGGCAACGCCCTGGCTGCCATGGAGAATGTACCGCTCTGGCACGAGCGGGACATCAGTCACTCGTCGGTAGAGCGTGTCATCGGTCCCGACTCCACCATTCTCATGGATTACATGCTCGCCAGACTGACCCGTGTTCTGGATCGTCTCGTGGTGTACCCCGAAAACATGCGGCGAAATCTGGAGCTCACCGGTGGACTCTTCTTCTCCCAGCAGGTTATGCTCGCGTTGACGGACAAGGGAATCACCCGCGAGGACGCATACCGGTTGGTGCAAAGAAACGCGATGACCGTCTGGCAGGAAGGCACCCGGCTCGAAGACCAGCTCAAAGGAGACCCTGAAGTCACCGCACATCTGTCTCACGAGGAAATCGAGAGCCTGTTTGATATCCGGTATCACTTGAAGCATGTGGACACAATCTTCAGGCGGGTCTTTGGATCGGCCTGAAGGGCTTGATCTGCGCGATCTCCGTTTCCGGGGCGGGAAAGGAGCGGAAAGGTTGGAAGGATCGACCAGGGAGCTTCTAGCTCCTGCCGGGCATGTGGAAGGCTTTCTTGCCGCCGTTGAAAACGGAGCGAACGCGGTTTATCTCGGTCTGAAGCAGCTGAGCGCCAGGGCAACCGCCGTCAACTTTACCCTGGAAGAGCTTTCCCAGCTGGTTCCTTTCGCCCGAAGTCGCCACATTTCCGTCTATGTGGCTCTCAACAGCCTCGTGGCAGCGGGGGAAGTGCTCCTAACCCTGGATCTTCTGCAGGCTTTGTCGGATCTATCCGTGGACGGGATCATCGTCCAGGATCCCGGGATGTTCACTCTGGTGCGCCAGTGGTTCCCCGATTTGAAGGTTCATGCCAGTACGCTCATGACGGCCCACAACCACGCGGGAGTCAACCAGCTGGAACGCATGGGCGCTGAAAGGGTGGTTCTCGCCAGGGAGCTCAGTCTACAGGAAATCGAGCAGATTGCAGGCAAGACCCATGTGGATCTCGAGATCTTTGTCCATGGCGCCCTGTGCTTTTCCTATTCGGGAATGTGTCTGGCCAGCAGCTTTCGAGGAGGGAACAGCGGACTGCGGGGTCGGTGTGTCCAGCCCTGCCGCCTTCCATTCCGCCAAGGCAGGAGACAGGGATATTTCCTCTCCTGCAACGATTTCTGCGCCCTTCCCTTAATTCCAAAGCTGAAGCATCTGCGCATCGCCTCCTTCAAGATCGAAGGGAGAATGAAGTCGGCGGACTACATCGCGCGGGTGGTGCGCGCCTACCGCCTGGTTCTGGATGCTTCCCCCCAAGAGGAAGAGGATGCCATTGACCAGGCCCGGGAATGGCTGAATCTCTCGCCTTCGAGGCGGCTCACGACCGGATATCTGACCGGGGATTCGAGCAGGCAGATTCTGACACCTCACCGCTCGGGCTCCAGCGGCTTGTGGGTGGCAACGGTCCGGGAAATCTCGGAAGGAGGCGCCTCCGTCCTGCTGCGGCATGCACTTCTGTTGGGGGACCGTTTGAGGCCCGAATCCCGTGAAGGAAAGGAAGAGAGATTCCTGGAGGTTGAGGGGTTGGTCGCCGGGGATGGGACACCCAGGACGCGAGGTGAGCCGGGGGAGTCGCTGCGCCTCGTCACTTCGGGGGAGCTCATGCCCAACACGAGGCTTTTCAAAGTCGGGCGGAAACCGTCTTCGTCGCAACCGCTCTGGAAGCGAATCCGAAAAGAGACCCCCAGACCCCAGGGGTTCAGAAAGCGATACATGGGATCGCTGGACGGAACATTCCTGAAGAACTCCGGGTCCGGCGATCGCCAAGGGCAGGAAGGCCTGATTTTCAAGGTGGGGGAGGTCAAAGCTCTCTTTCAGGCCCTCGAACTGCCCGTCACAAGAGTGATCCTCACGGCCTCGCCCTCCAACCTGGAGCGGATGGCCAAGATCAGGCTCTCGAGGGGGCAAAGGCAGCGCTTCTCTTGGTCGTTGTCCCCCCTCATCGCGGAAAAACAATGGGAGTATTACCGAGCTGCAGTGGACTGGTACTCCAAGAAAGGATTCAACGACTGGGAGCTGAACAATTGGTCCCATTTCGAGCTGCTGCGGGCGACCCGAGCCAGAAGCGTCATGGCTGGGTACCGGTTCAACGTCAGGAACATCGCTGCATTGAAATGCATGGCCGATCTCGGCTGTGAACAGGCGGTCCTCTCCGTCGAGATCACCCGAAGCGAGCTGGAGCAGCTTGCCGGGGAATCCTGGCCTTTGGCGCCTGTCATCTGCGTCTATGGGTGGCCTCCTCTTTTCGCATCTCGCCTCCAGCCAGGACTGGACGAAAGGAAGCCCTTCCTCACGCCTCGAAATGAAACCTTTTTTTGGCGGCGAAGGGGCGATTTCAGCTTCATCCATGCTGACCGGCCTTTCAGCTGGTTCGCACACCTGGAATTTCTGCGCTCTCGCGGCTTTCGCGCTCATCTGGTAGATGTCAGTGAGGCGCCGCGCGACGACTGGGGCAGCCTGGAATCGCTTCTGCAGGCTTACTCAGGAGGGCGGGGAGCACCGACTCAGCTCCTTTTCAACCTCGATCGCCAACCTTGATTCCAACGGCTGCGCCGTTCCACGCCGAGGCTCATCAAGGAAACTCTTGATTTCCGGGATTTTGGTGCATAGAATTTGCCCGCACTTGCCAGAAGGCGGGTGATTTCCTTGCTGACATCTGTTCCGGTGGGTAAGCGGCGGGAGCCGATTCAAAGCCACACGGACGTGTGTGGCGGACGCCAACCGAAAGAGTGTGGCGGGATGGGCTGAGCAATGGTGCAAAGTGGGTCGTTGCCGGAATGGAAGCCTGTTTATGGCAAGGGGGCGGTTCAGAGCCCTGCCGTCGGCTGAAAAATGAATGATGAGCTGCAGTGAAGCGGCAGCATGAAGGGGGACCCCCTGGGGCTCCCTTTTTGATTTTAGGGGAAATTCTGTGCGAGGAATGATCGAGAGGTTCTGACATGTTCTGGAAAATAATGAGATTTTACCTTCTCTTTCCATCGTGCCTCTGGATGATCTGGAGCCCTGCTCTCGGCGCGCCCAATATGCCGACTCAGGAGCCTTTGGATTTTATGAAATCCGAACAGCGTATTGCACTCGTCATCGGGAATGATACCTATGAGACTGCCCCCCTGCGCAATCCGGGAAACGATGCCCGCACCATGGCCAGGACGCTCAGGGAGCTGGGGTTTCAGGTAACGGAAAAGCTCAATCTCAATCAGAAGGAAATGAAGCAGGAGATCTACCATTTCGGTCAGCGGTTGCTCAAAGGGGGAGTGGGGCTTTTTTACTATGCCGGCCATGGGATGCAGGTCAACGCCCGAAATTTCCTGATTCCCATCGGGGCTCGGGTGGAGCATGAGAGGCAGATTGAATTCGAGGGCGTCGATGTGGCTTCGGTCCTTGCTGAGATGGAGTATGCCCGAAATCGACTGAATATCGTGATTCTGGATGCCTGCCGCGACAACCCTTTCACGCGCAGCTTCCGTTCGGGGGCGCAGGGTTTGGCCTCCATCAATGCTCCGACGGGGACCCTGATCGCCTATGCCACCGCCCCGGGAGCGGTGGCCAACGACGGGCCTGCCGACCACGGTGTCTACACCGGAGAATTGATCAAGGTGATGAAGACCCCCGGCCTCAAGATCGAGGACGTTTTCAAGCAGGTTCGTTCGTCGGTGCGGGAAGCCACGATGGGAAAGCAGATTCCATGGGAATCGTCTTCTCTGGAAGGGGACTTTTATTTCAAGCTGCCTGAGCGTGCGGTGGCTTCGACACCATCTTCACAGGTCCCAGCCCAGGTGGTTGCCGCATCGGCTCCACGGGGAGAACCGCCTCGTCAGCCCTTCAAGACGTGGAAGGAGCCCGTGACGGGCATAGAGTTTGTGTGGGTGCCGGCTGGGTGTTTCCTCATGGGAAGCCCTCAGAAGGAAGAGGGTCGCGGTCAGGATGAAGGTCCAGTGCATGAGGTCTGCGTGGATGGTTTCTGGATGGGAAGGCATGAGGTGACGAACGGTCAGTTCCGCAAATTCCAGCGCGACCACGACAGCCGAAGCTATGAGGGCCTTTCACTCAACGGAGATGAGCAGCCGGTGGTCCATGTGACCTGGGATGACGCCAAGTGTTTTGCTCAGTGGCTTTCAGAGAAGAATGGGGGGCAGTACCTGTTCCGTCTTCCTACGGAAGCGGAATGGGAGTATGCGGCGCGGGCAGGCACCAAAGGGCCGCGTTATTGGGGGGACGACGAAGAATCGGCTTGTGATCACGAGAACATCGCTGATCTGACGGCGAAGAAGCTCTGGCACTGGGAGGATGTGCACAACTGCGAGGACAGCTATGCTGCGACGGCCCCTGTCGGGAGCTACAAACCGAACGCATTCGGACTCTACGACATGTTGGGAAATGTGTGGGAGTGGTGTGAGGACTACTACAGCGTTGATTTTTATGCCAACTACGACCGTCAAAACCCATTGAACGAAAATGCGCGACGCGGACCTGACCGGGTCAGGCGAGGCGGTTACTGGCACGGAGGTCCGGACAGCAGCCGGTCTGCCAGTCGCAGCAGTGGCTTGCCTTCAACCGGCAGCAATGATGTGGGGTTCCGGTTGGTGCGGGAGCCTCTCAGGCCGGCCGAGTGAACGATTGGTTTTTCAGGACTTCGTCCGTGTCCTGTGCAGATTTGATCTATAAATCACAAATTTCCATTTCGCATATCGCTCTTCCCGCCCAATTTTAAGTAATGTAAACTAGACTTGTACACAATCGCGGCCGAAAAATTGACCTGACGCCCTGTACTTGTGTTTGAGAATTTAACAAATTGTGCTAGATAATTAACGTAAGTACATGAATGGAAAGTGAATTTTTGAACAACAACGGGGCCGCGTTCCAAATTTTTGCACATGGAGGGAGATGGCTGATGGTTGAGCTCTATAATTTCCTGGCAGGACCTGCGCTGTGGGTGACGTTTTTCGTTTTCTTCGGCGGGTTGATTTTCCGCATTGCCTACTTGTATGGTCTCAGCAGGGAGAGAGACCGTGTTTTTTACAACCACATGGAAGCGAAATGGGCCTTTCAGTCCATCATTCGCTGGCTCATCCCGTGGGGAAGCGTATCCCTGCGCAACCAGCCGGTATTCGCTCTGGTTTTCTTCGTCTTCCATGTGTGCCTGCTGGGGATACCCCTCTTCCTCTATGCCCACAACCTGCTCTGGGAGGAAGCTTTCGGCGTGAGTCTTCCCTCCATATCCGATGGTCTGGCCGACAACCTGACCATAGTCTTTATGATCTGCGTCGTCTTTCTGTTCGTGCGCCGGCTGGTTCGTCCGGAAGTCCGTATTCTGACCACTGCCTGGGACTACACGCTTCTTCTGCTGACAGCAGCTCCCTTTGTGACCGGTTTTCTGGCCTATCACCAATGGGGGCCTTACCAGCTGATGCTCATCCTGCACATTCTCACGGCAGAGGTTTTGCTCATCATCATTCCGTTCAGCAAGCTGGGGCATATCATCCTGTTTTTCTTCACCCGCGCCTTCATCGGATTCGAGATGGGGGCCCGCCGAGGTGCGCGAACGTGGTAGATAGTGCGGTGTAGTGAACCGCCGTTTGAGAAATTGTTTGTTTCAATTTGAGAAGGAGCCGAGGCTATCATGAGTGAAGAGCTTGAGAAGCCGGTCAATACCAAGAAAATCAAGGAAATACTGAGCGCGAACGACAGCGCTCGCATCAGGACCTGGTTGAGCATCTGTGCGCGCTGCGGGCTTTGCGCCGAGAGCTGTTTCTTCTATCTGGCCAACAATCGGGATCCTAAAATGAGTCCCGCCTACAAATTCAAGAACACCCTTGGCGAGATGTATCGTCGCAAGGGTGAAGTGGATCGGGAGTTTTTGCGCAAGTGCTATGACATGATCTGGGGGGAATGTACCACGTGCAAGCGGTGCTCCATGTTTTGTCCCTTCGGCATCGACATCGCCACCATGATCGCCACGGCCAGAGCGGTCTGCAATTCCCAGGGCATTGTGCCTGAGGGGTTGGCCCGGACCTCCGTCAACTACCGTGAAACCGGGAATCAGATGGCGATGGCCACAGAGGACTTCGTTGATACGTGCACATGGATGGAAGAGGAGACGGGCGAGGAAATCGCGGGCCTCACCATCCCCATCGACAAGCCGGGCGCCAAGTACATGTACACCGTCAATGCGCGCGAGCCCATGTATTATCCCCAGGATATCGCCATGGCCGCGAAGATCTTCACGGTTGCCGAAGAGGACTGGACCATGCCGTCCTTTGGTTGGGACTGCACCAATCTCGCCATGTTCGCAGGGGATCGGGCTCTGGCGGGCCAGGTGGTCAAGAATGTGTACGACAAGGCCATCGAGCTCGGGGCGCAGAACATTCTCATCACCGAGTGCGGCCACGCCTATCGTTCGGCCAAATATGAAGGGCCTTATTTTCTGGGGTATCAGGACGGGAAGCCTCCGGTCAATGTGGTGCATTCGGTCAAGGTATTCTATGAGTATGTGCGGGATGGTCGCATCAAGATCGATCCGGATAAGATGATTGAGGAGCCCGTCACCTACCAGGATCCCTGCAATGTTTCGAGGAATGGGGGGCTGTGGGAAGAGGGCCGGGCTTTGACGAGGCTGCTCTGCAAGGATTTTCGGGATATGAGCCCCAACAAGGATTTGAATCACTGCTGCGGGGGCGGCGGAGGGTACATTCCCATGGGGCCTGAGTTCAAGAAGCGGCGGATGATCTCCGGACAGATCAAGGCCGAGCAGATCAGGGCGACGGGCGCCAAGATCGTCATTGTGCCCTGCCACAACTGCTTCGACCAGATCAGGGATCTCGACAAGGAGTACAATCTGGGTGTCAAGGTCATGTCTTTCAAGGAAATCATCTGCGAGTCCATGATCATTCCGGAGAAATTCCAGCCCAGGGATGAGGACGAAGAGGAGGAAGAGGCGGGCGGAGAGGAATAGCCTGCCGGGAAAACGCGGGGCCGTGACTCCTGGGGAGGGAAGGCCGGGGCGAAGGGCTCTTTTTGACGGGGGAGTTGGAGCAGTTAATCCTGCAGGAGCAACCGGAAGGCGTTGAACGGAGCCATGGCTGCTCCGGCCGAGATTGCAGCATAGACCGGGGAGGGGGCGTTCATGAAGCGTGGAAACGTTGTGTTGGCACTGGTCATGGTTGGTGTGTTGTCTCTGGTTCCTCTGGTCTGGTCTCAGGACCCCATGATGGTCATGGAGCATAAGGAGCTTGGCCCCCACCAGAGGCCCCTCGTGGAGTTCAACCACGACAAGCACACAGTGAATCTGGAGTGCATCCGCTGCCATCACGACTACGATGAATTTGGAAACAACCGTGGAGGGGATGACAAGGCTCAGTCCTGCTCCATTTGCCACGATCTAAAAGCTCAGTCGAAAAAGCTGCCCCTCGAGAAAGCGTTCCACGCTCAGTGCAAGGGTTGTCATGAGGCCATGTGGCAAAGAAGCCTCAAGAGCGGTCCGATCACTTGTGGGGAGTGCCACGCAAGGAAGTGAGGCGTGTCCCGTCGGAGGGAGGGTGCAGGCGGCATGAGGGCTCCAGGCTCTCCTGCTGGAAAAGGTTCGGTGAAATTCGAGCATCGAGGCCGTAAGGCTCATGGGCCCCTTTTGGAGAGGCCCTTTTTTTTGCTCCGGCTGGGGGTCGGTTCCCGTAGCTGTTGGCAGGTGAAATGGCGTTTGACATTTCGTGGGAGAACGGGCATCAGAGGGTGTCTCATTGGGAGGCAACCACTGAACGGATGAGGAGGAATGGAATATGGAGCGGACTCTGTCCATCATCAAGCCTGACGGAGTGAGAAGAGCACTCATTGGGGAGGTTATCAAACGTTTTGAGCAGGCGGGGATTCGTATTGCTGCGATGAAGATGCTGCACCTGTCGAGGGAGCAGGCTCAGGCGTTCTACTCGGTCCACCGGGAGCGTCCCTTTTTCGATAGTCTGACGGAATTCATGTCTTCCGGTCCCATCGTGGTCATGGTCCTGGAAGGCGACGGTGTGATCCAGAAGAACCGCGATCTCATGGGGGCCACCAATTTCAAGGAAGCGGCACCCGGAACCATCCGCCATGATTTCGCCACGGATATCGAGAAGAATGTTGTTCATGGATCGGATGGTCCCGCAACGGCCCAGACGGAAATCGCGTTCTTTTTCAGTTCGCTGGAAACGGTTTGACCCTGGGCGCTCTGGAGAACAGGCCTCGGGTCTCGAGTTTCTGAATTCTGATTTCCGATCTCTGACTTCTGTGCACCACACCCCCCCGTGGGGCTGGAGGAGATGGGAGGGATGGCATGAGAAACCGAAGAACGGGAGTATGGCTGGTCTCTGCAGTCGCTCTGGTGGGCATCTGGATTTGGGGAGCGGGCGCGATGGCTCAGGCCGTGGCGCCCGAACCGGGTGGTTTTCCCATACCGTACTATCCACCGCCTTCCAGGATGGAGCTCTGCGGAGAGGCCGTCCCCATTCACATAGAGGATGTGCGTGAGCGGTTCGACAGGGAGTTCACCATCGTTGTATACAGCCACGCTCAGGTTTATCTCTGGCTGAAGCGCAAGGAGCGGTATTTCCCCTGGCTCGAAAAGCTGCTGGCAGAGAACAAGCTCCCTGACGACCTGAAGTATGTGGCCGTGGCCGAGAGCGACCTGATGGCATCGGCGGCATCCCCCGCCGGTGCGAAAGGGCCCTGGCAGTTCATCGCGAGTACGGGCAGCCGATATGGGCTGAACCAGAGTGGAAAGGTGGACGAACGCCACGATTTTGATCTTTCAACCTTGAGCGCCTTCAAGTACCTGAAGGATCTTCGCGACATGTTCCAGAACTGGACTCTTGCCATAGCGGCCTACAATTGCGGTGAAAACCGCGTCACTGAAGAGATGAGAAAGCAGAAGGTGAACGACTACTATTCGCTCAAGCTGCCCCTCGAGACCGAGCGTTATATTTTCAGGATTCTGGCGATAAAGGAAATATTGCAGCATCCGGATCGATATGGGTATTCGTTGCCCAAGGGCGCGGGGTATTCGGTTCAGAATCCGGATCGCGTGTCCATGAACCTGCCCGAGCCGCTCCCCCTGCTGATGTTGGCCGAGGCTGCCGGGGTCACGTTTCGCGAATTCAAGAGGTTGAATCCGTCCTACATTGCTGATGAGATCCCTGCGGGGGCTCACACGTTCAAAGTGCCTGCTGGGAAGGGCAAGGAATTCCAGGCTCGAGTGGAGGTTCTGAAGTCCAGCTATAAACCGTCTTTCTCTTATCACAAGGTCAGCAAGGGAGAAACACTTACGAGCATTGCATCGCGTTATAATGTGAGTGCATCCGAGCTGAAGACATGGAACAATTTGACGGACACTAAAGTCAAAATAGGACAAAACCTCAAGATAGTGAAATAGGGTTGTCTTACAATGTCGATGTTTGAATTAAGCTGAGCATATCCCTAGGTTGCCTTGTTTTCCACTATTCCTGGTTGTTTCTTCATTGGGGTGCTGATATCCTGCATCGTATTCTATTCAAACGTTGAATCAATGCTTCTCCGGGCGGAGTACCAAACAACTTGACATCCATCAGGGAGGGATTTACGATACCCCCAATCTAAGGCATTAAAAAAATTCAAAGAGTTTGACTGCCGTCGACAAATGATGAATGAAGTCAGAAAAGCAGCGCGATTGGTGGCCGAGGGACGATCAACGGTGGCGCTCACCGGTGCCGGGATTTCGGTGGAAAGTGGCATTCCCGACTTTAGAAGTGAGAATGGGCTGTGGTCGCGGTACGAGCCCATGGAGTACGGTCACATCAGCGCCTTCAGAGCCGACCCGAAAAAGGTGTGGAAGATGCTCCTGGAGATGGATGCTTTGCTGGGAGCGGCCCGGCCCAACCCGGCCCACCTGGCGTTGGCCCGACTCGAGGAGCTGAATTTGTTGAAGATGGTGATCACCCAGAATGTGGACAGTCTTCATCAGAAGGCGGGAAGTCGCAAGGTCATCGAGTTTCACGGCCATGGGCGGACTTTGCGCTGTGATCAGTGTGGGGGCAGGCTGTCTCGGGAGTCAGTCGATCTGGGCGAAGGCCCCGTGTTTTGCAGCTGCGGAAGCGCCATGCGACCCGAGTTTGTGTTCTTCGGGGAGCAAATCCCCCAAGATGCATACGCAGGAGCGGTGGAGGCGGTTCGCAACTGCGATGTCATGCTGGTGATCGGCACCTCGGCGGCGGTGGCTCCGGCATCGCACCTTCCTTTCCTGGCCAAGCGAGGGGGAGCTGCCGTCATCGTCGTGGATCCTCAAACGATTGAGCTGCCGTCGGCCTGCATCGATCTGCATATTGCAGAACCGGCGGGAAAAGCGCTTCCGGCAATGGTCATGGCCCTGAATGATCTTGGAGGTTGAACAAGGATAACCTATGCTACTGAATCTGTTCGTTTCGTGGGCTCATGCGGCTGAGACCGCGGGAGCCCCTTACAGTAGGGGAGGGAACGGCGTTTTGGACATGATGCTGCACGCCGGTCCCATGGTGAAGTTCATTATGCTCATGCTGCTCGGTCTTTCGTGTGCGTGCTGGTGTATCATCGTGATGAAGTATCTGCTGTTGAGGCGGGCGAGGAATGAGTCGGACCAGTTCATCGAGCTGTTCAGACAGCGCAGGAGCTATGCGGTTCTTTACCGAGACACTCAGAATCTGGAAGACAGTCATCTGGCTCAGATCTTTCGGGTGGGCTATGCCGAGTTGAATCGGTTGGGGAAATCGCTCGAGACCAAGAGTCTTCAGGATGTCAAAGTGAACCCCGAGGTTCTGCTGGAAAACGTGGAGCGGGCGATCATGGGGGCGACCACTTCGGAGCGGCAGCGCTTCGAGCGGTTCCTGCCGTTGCTGGCAACCACGGGGAGTACGGCGCCCTTCATCGGGCTCTTCGGAACCGTTTGGGGAATCATGACCAGTTTTCAGGAGATCGGCATCAAGGGCGCGGCGAATCTGGCTGTAGTGGCCCCCGGAATCTCCGAGGCTCTCGTTGCCACGGCCATGGGGCTTGCTGCCGCCATTCCCGCCGTTGTCGCCTACAACCATTTCTCCAATCGGATCCGGGTCGTTGAGAATGAAATGAGTCACTTTTCGGCAGACTATCTCAACATGTTGAAAAGGGATCTCATGCGAAAGGGGAAGCAGGACGAGCCGGTGGTGGAGGCGCAGCGATTGGCTGCCTTACAGGAGTAGTTTGGGGGAAGGGATCCCATGGGAATGCAGGTCGGCGGAAACAATGGCTCTTCACGTCAGATGCTTTCGGAGATCAACGTGACTCCTTTTGTGGACGTCATGCTGGTGCTGCTCATCATCTTCATGGTGACGGCCCCCATGATGACTCAGGGGATCGACGTCAAGCTTCCGGAATCCTCAGCGCCGGCCATACCCTCGGAAGAGGAGCGGCTGGTGGTCACGGTTCGGAAGGATCAGAACATTTTCATCAATGAGTATCCGGTCAATCTCGACATGCTGGGTGAGAAGCTCCTGGCCATGGTTCAGAATCAGCAGCCTCAGCGCGGTGTCTTTTTGCGCGCCGACGAATCGGTTCCCTACGGGGTCGTGATGCGCGTCATGTCGTCCATTCGCCTGGCGGGGATCGACCAGATCGGGATGGTGACGGAGCCTCCGCGCGAACCGGCGGCTAAGGGCTCCAAGAAATAAATGCATGAGATATTCATGAGTTGGGGGTGTATGGCCCATTTGAGACTCATCCGCGAATTCCTTTGTATTTGAATTGGCCTGTGCTAAAGTGACTTCCTATCGTCATATGGCAGAATGTATAGATATGAAGAGCCCCCAGGAGATTTCGAAAGCTTATCGAGGATCGAAAAAATGGAATCTCTGGCCTATTTAGATCAACAGTTGCCCCGGCGGGATCTTTTCAAGGGATTCTGGGTCTCCATCCTGGTGCATGCTCTGGTGTTCAGCAGTGCAATGATGGGAGGCTGGGGCTTGTCCAGGAAGGGTTTTGAGGGAGCCGTCACCACCGTGAACCTGGTCAGCCTCCAGGACATCGGACTGGCTCCGGCACCCGCCCAAAAGGGTTCCAGCAATGCGACCGGAGAGGGTTTCAGGGGCCCCGAGACATCCAGATCGACGTCGTCGCCACTGAGCAAGACAACGCCGTTCGTTCCCGTCAAGCGTCTTGAGGTGAAAGAGGCGGCGGTGAAGCCCCAGGCTGAGCTCAAGAAGCTCGACGCCCCCGATGTGCCGAAGCTTCCGGAAAAGACGCAGAGCGTCGCATCCATCGACAAAGATTTGGATAAGCTCATCCCCAAGCCCAAGGCTCAACCCAAGGCTGCAGCACAGGCTCAACCCGAAGCTTCGGCCAAGGGCGCTCAATTGGCTGCGGTGTCGGAACGGGATGGAGAGCGGAATCCGAAATCTTTGAAGGAAGGTCCCGCCAAGGGCTCTCGCGAAGGCGTCGAACGGGGGGAGCCGGAGGGTGCTCCCAAAGGCGTTGCTGAGGGTACCGGCAAAGGGGCTGGTGGGGCGGGAAGCAGCGGAGGGGAGGGTGGTCGCGTGGCTTCATCGCTTCTGGGTTTCTATGGAGACCGTGTCAAGGAGACCATCAGTCGGAACTGGGTGTTTTCCGAGGCTATCAAGGCTCAGGGACTTGAAACGCGGCTCATGGTGGTCGTCAATCGGGATGGCAGCATCGTTGATTTACGGGTAGAGAAGACATCCGGCAACGCCATTTTCGATGAATCTGCTGTTCGGGCCGTTCGGAAATCCGCTCCGTTACCGCCGCTGCCTCAGGTGATCAGTTACCCGAGAGTGGAGATCGGCATTCGGTTCAGCCCTGAGGGTTTGTCCTGACGTCAAGAGCTTTGAGGCTCGGAGGGTTTGTGCAATGCCCGTAAGACTGCAGACATGCAGCGTGTATTTCCTGTTCTGGCTCGCCCTGTTCTTGCTGGGTCTCCTGCAACTGCCCGTTCATGCTCAGAAAATTGAAATCGATATCACCAAGCCCGGATTTCAGCGCATCCCCATCGCCGTTCCCGATTTCAAGTTCCTGACGGCTGAGCAACCGCAGCTCGCCAGGGAGATGGGGGAGCTTTTGAGCAGCGATCTGGATTATTCGGGTCTGTTCCAGCCTCTCGATCCCAAAGGCTTCCTGGAAGATCCGCAGTCCATGGGAGTGACGGCGGGTGAGATTCGGTTCCCCGATTGGAAGCGGTTGGGAGCCGAATTTCTTGTGCGGGCGTCCTACCAGGTTCAAGGTCCTGCTCTCAGGATGGAGGCCCGGCTGTTCGATGTGGTGGGCGGTCGAATGGTCATCGGCAAGGTCTACGATGGCGAGACACGAAACTGGCGCCCCATGGTCCATCGTCTGGCTGACGAGATCATCATGGCCATTACGGGGGAGCGGGGTGTTTTCGATACCAAAATCGCCTATGTTCAGGTCCAGGGAAAGAACAAGGAAATCTTTGTTGCCGACTTCGATGGAGGCAACCCTGTACCGGTCACCCGGGATCAGAGCCTCGCGCTTTCTCCGGCATGGAGCTCCGATGGAACCCAGCTCGCTTACGTGAGTTACAAAGACGGGAATGCGAAGATTTATGCGTCCAATCTCATGACGGGGGCCCAGCGTCTCATCGCGGGATTTCCAGGCATGAACATCGCGCCGGCCTGGAGGCCGGGCGCCAGTCAGTTGGCGGTCACGTTGTCCAAGGGGGGGAATCCGGACATTTACCTGGTGAGTGCATCCGGTGAGCTCATGCAGCGGTTGGTTCAGAGTTGGGGCATCAACGTGTCCCCCACCTGGTCGCCTGATGGGCGAAAACTGGCTTATGTCTCCAATGAGCCGGGCAATCCCCAGATCTACGTGATGGATGTTGCGAGCGGTCAGAAGCGGAGAATCACATTCAGCGGCAACTATAACACCTCGCCCAGCTGGTCGCCCAAGGGTGACTGGATCGCATTCAGCGGAATGAGCGGAGGGAGGCACAACATCTTCATCGTGCGCCCGGAGGGAGGAGAAGTCCGTCAACTGACCCGCGGGGAAGGGGACAACGAGTCGCCCACATGGTCTCCCGACGGTCGCATGCTGGCGTTCAGCTCGACGCGGCAGGGAGGTTCGGCCATCTGGGTGATGCTGAGCAATGGGACCGGCATTCGTCGAATCACCCGAGGTGGAGGTCAGGAAATGCCGGATTGGTCGCCTCGAATGGGGGGACGATAGATTGGCTGGCTCCGGCAGGATCGCTCACGTGTTGGGATGTGTGGAAGGTTCGAAAACACTGCTCATTGGGGATGGACAGGGAGGAAAAGATGAACGTATGGTTGGACAGGGCTTTGCGGGTGATCCTCATGGTGAGTCTGGCAGTGGGGCTCATGGCTTGTTCGAAGAAGAAAGTGCCCGCCCAGCAGGGGATGGGCCAGGCCGGCTTTGGGGCAGGCGACATGGGCGGTATGGGCTCCGGCGGCGCCTTGGGAGCGGATGATGCCCGCTGGCGAGAGCTGGGACTCAATACCGAAGCCGAACGACAGGAATTCATGAGCAAGGCCCAACGGTTCGAGAATGAGGATATCTTTTTTGATTTCGATTCTTATGTGCTGACGGAGCCTGCCAAGAAGATTTTGGATGACAAGATTCAGTTTCTCAAACGATATCCGAAGGTTCGTGTCACTGTTGAGGGGCATTGCGATGATAGGGGAACCAACGAGTATAACCTGGCCCTTGGAGAAAGGCGTGCCAACAGCGCCATGCAGTACCTGGCCAATTCAGGGATGAGCACGCACAATCTCAATGCCGTCAGCTATGGGGAAGAACGCCCGTTGGCTACGGGGCAGGATGAGGCGTCATGGGCCCGCAACCGCAGGGCACATTTCGTGCTCAACAATTGAGGGAAATTCTTTCCGTCCGCTCGGCAAGATGACCGAACGGAAAGTTCGGTCATCTTAAATTGACAAGAGATTCGAATCACGGCGAGACGTACCTGGGGGGAGGACGGATCAGGTATCGTCGCCACGAGGAAGAGGGGCACTCATGAAGAGATGGCTCGAGTGTGGGGGGAAATCCCTGCTCTTGTGCGTGACCGTTGCCTGGGTTTGCTCGGGTTGCGCTTCCACTCAGGAAACCTCCACGTTGCAGCAGAGCATCAGCATGCTCTACGATAGGGTTTACTCCCTGGAGCGGCGAGTTCAGAATTCCGAGGGACAGGGACAGCGAAGTGCTGATCTCTATTCACGACTCGAAGAGCTCCAAATGAAAGTGGGCGCGCTGAACGGACGCGTAGAGGAGCTCCAATATCGGTTGGACCAGATGGGGAAGGTTCACGAAATGTCGTCCCCCCATACGAGTTCCGAACCCGTTGTCTCGACTCCTCCGCCCGGTTCTCCGCCTGCAATGACTGCGCTGCCGCCCCCGGTACCTGCTCCCGGCACGTCGTCAAGACCTTCGACGCCTGAGGCCAAGGTGACGCTTCCCGAGCCGGAGGATCCGGAGAAAGCGCAATTCGACAAGGCATCGCAACTTTTTTCCCAGGGCAAACACGAGAGCGCTCGAAAGGAGTACGCCAGTTTTCTGAGCAGGTATCCCAAGTCCAACAGGGCGGAGACTGCGCTTTTCAATGTTGCCGAAAGCCATTATGCGGAAAAGCAGTACCAGGCAGCCATTGAAGCCTATCAGAAGCTCCTGGATCGTTATCCCAACGGAACCCGTGTTCCCCAGGCTTTGCTCAAGCAGGGATCTTCATTCCAGAAGATCGGAGACTCCACAGCGGCTCACATTCTTTTTGAGAGGCTTGTGGACAGGTACCCCAAATCGCCCGAAGCCCAGGAAGCCGAGAAACTGCTCAAGCAGCTTCGATGAGCTCAACCCTTAGGTTTACAGAAACGCCGCATCTTGACATTAATGAGTATATCTCCAGTCAAGGTTCATTATTTCAGAAATACTGGATTCACCCCATTGGATCTGGCTCAAGAGTGCTTATTGTAGGTAAGAAGTGATTCAGTCAGTCCTTGTATGCTGGGAGTGAACGCTTTCAGCGACGGACGGGTGAGGGGTGGTTGATCTCGAATGGCGAGAGAGGCGTGGGATCATCGGAGCGATACAGTTGCGAATTATTTCCTGAGTTGACGACCATCAAACGAAGCATCGCCACATCATCAAAAATGCGGTGCTTTCCAGCGGCTAATCCCCAGCGAATAATTGTTATCTTTTCCGTGAGATTCAGCAGCAACTAACCAGTTAAACAACATAAACAACAGCATAGACATTGATACGGTGCCTGCCGCTTCGGTGAGCGTAGCATAGAAGGTTCAGTTTCCCCTCGGTTTGTCAAGGGGGGAATCGTCGTCGGGCAAACAATCCTTCCAACCTCTTTGGAGAAAAAAGCCTGTGTCCAGGCCTTCGAGCAAAGTCGCCAGAAGGGAGGGGGAAAATGCGGAATCAAAGGAGACTCGGCAGTTGGTTGGCTCAGAAACAGATTTCGATTCGGATGTCACGGGTCATGTGCAACCCGAATCTCATTGATGAGCAAATACCCGGTGCATTGGAACATTTTCGGTGCAGACTGTTCAAACGCGGTGGACACGTGGATTTCTACTTGTCCATCGGTCCGGAGGGAGGAGCCATCAGCCCTGATGAAGCGCTTTTCATGCTGGCCATGGATGCGGCCAGCTGCAGGCTTCTGGAGGGCTACGTGGGGGTCAAGGAGGACTGGATATCCGATTTGGGTGACTCGGACAAAATGATGGCCAGGGAGGCGAGGACTTTTTGGAAGGAATATGCTGCAAGGTGCTCTCAGCAGAGGAGACTCAGATCATTTCTCGGTGATGCGGTTTACGATGAAATGCTTGAACGGCTGGAGACTGACAGTGATCTGACGGAGGTGTCGTAGCGAGGCGGCCTGACCGAAAGCGGGCTGAAGACCCCCGCATGAAGATGGATGGTGAAGGTGCAAGGACGTTCGGAAACGCAACTATCTTCGGTCACGAAGGTCATGACGGAATCGCGGGTGAGGTTTGAAGGAATCTTTCCATGCGTTGGGCGTGGCTGGATGAAAAGTTGAGGGTCTAGGATCCATTGGGGCATCGGCCCGAGGGACATTCCCTGGAAAGAGCTATCGCAAGATCCAGGTAGATCTCGGCAGCAAGCTCGACTTGGGGTAAAGAGACAGATTCGTCGGGGGTATGTGCCTTTTCGAGTTCACCGCATCCAAGGAGGATGGGCTTCACACCGGCAGCCCACAACAGATTGGCATCGGAATGACTGGGAAAAGCCTGGGGATTCCATGGGAGGGAACGCTCTGCAAAGACGCGTTGCAAGGATTTCACAATCAGGCCTTTTTCCGGAAGAGTGTACCCGGCATGTATGGTCGTAAAGCGAAAGGCGCCGTCGAAAGCTGGATTGCTCTGGAGTTCCGCGGCAATGAGCTCTTCGATATCCAGGGTGATCTCGCCGATGGGTGCTGAAGGGGGGAGGTGGAAATCCAGCCAGGCCTCGCAACGCTCAGGGACGGCAAACCCTGCCGGTGAGCTCTCAAGTTCTCGAATATTATAAACAACTTCTGATCGTTTTGATCGGATGTATTGCGAGATCCTGAGCAGCAATTGAAGCATCGCCTCGACGGGATGGAGCCCTCGGTTGGCGAGGGATGCGTGCATTCGTTTTCCTCGTGTCACGATTTGGAGCTCAATGTAGCCATAGTGAGACAGGCAGGGCATCAGGCCCGTGGGCTCGCCAATGAGCGCCCAGGGAACGTGCAGGTCTCGAAGCAGCCGTTTTGTGCCATCTCCTTCTTCTTCTTCCCCGACCACGAGAGCCAGGGCAACGGGAAGCCGTGTGATGCCGCTTTCCCAGGCGGCAATAAACGCTTCGATCATGGCGGCGCAGCCTCCCTTCATATCCGCAGCGCCGAGCCCAACCATGACCTGGTCCTGTTCTGAATGAGCCAAATGCTCGAAGTCGTAGGCCACCACCGTATCGACATGACCGACCATAAGGAGCCGCAGATCTTGTTCCGGAGGGATCACCAGAATGTTGTAGCGGTGGCCGTCGACTGCCTGGAGCATGACGGGCAATCCGCGGCGTTTCAGGTAGCCCTGAAGGTACTCGAGGATCTCCTCCTCTTTACCGGTGGGGCTGTAGATGTCGATGAGACGTCGCAGGAGCTGGCGGAGTCGCCTTCGCTCGATCCTGGGGCGGGCGTCAGTCGTCGTCTCGGAGCCTGTAACGTGAAGGGGTCTTTCCATTGACTCGCTTCTCCTTCATCTGTTTGAGCTGGGGGTCCAGATTGAGAGCCAGGTAGATGTGCTCCTGAGGATTCCCGAATCCCATCTTTCTGAAGAAGTGCAGAGCCGGGAGATTTTCTGCCTCCGTGTCCACCAGGAGAATGCGCACGCCGTCTGCCAGCATAAGATCGCGGAAACGATGGAAGAGCTTTGAGGCAATCCCCTGCCCATGATACGGGGGATCGATGCCGAGCCAGACAAGGTAGCCATACTTCCAGGCGGAATGGCTTTTGGTCACGGTCGTTCCCAGTGCAAACCCCACAATGTCGTCCTCTTCTTCAGCAACGAGGCAGAATTCTGAATCCGACTGGAAGAGAGAGATCACCTCATACTCATCCCAGGTGCGGTACAAATTGGGAGCTTCACGGGCCGTGAACAATCGCTCTCCCAGATGAAATACGGCCGCCAGATCGTCGATCTCCATCTGGCGAATCGTTACCAGCACTTTCTTTCTCTTGGGGTCCATACTCTCCTGCATGAGTTTCAGGACAGCGTCTCATCCCCTCCGGGGCGCCTTCTCACCTTTGCCGCTCGCTGCAGCGCTTTTTCTCAGGGAAATCTTCTGAAACCGACTCTTCAGAACCCGGTTCTTCCTGAGACCGCTCTTGCGCTTGTGATCGCCGTACTTGCCAAACCTTCCCTGTGCACCCATGGCCACATCAAACCTCAGTAGTCTGGAAAGTCTCGAAAGCTTCGCATGCTCTATAAGAAACATCTGCAGTTTCTTCAATGAAAACCTAAATGTCGAATATGAGCAAGTCTATATAGTGAATAAACGGCTATGTAGCTTTTGAGTGGAGAAGAGCGTGGACCGATTGTATTATCGAACGCATGGGGGAAGGGGCATGATGCGCCGGCATCGCGCATCCCTTCTTCCCAGGGGTGAGGATGTGGAAGCTGTCCCCTTTTCGCGGGATACGCGCCTTTCAATCTTCGGTTCGCATCACTTCAACGGACAGGTTCCGGGGGCAGAGTTACTGGAATCTGCTGAATCACCAGAGGCTGCTTTTGTATCTGACTTCGTTCATCCATCGCGAGGAGCTGTTTGAGATGGTGGACCGCTGGTTCTGCGGCCGTTCAGAACCGAACGATGCGCTCCGGCTGACGGAGATCCTCATCTGCGACGGTTTCGTGGTTGGGGAGACCCTTGCAACTCTATCGGAACTCTTCTTGAGCACTATCTATCAGGAGCCGTTCCAGAAGCGCCCCATTCAATTCAAAGGCGAACTGAGAGATATCCTCTGCAAAGCGGCCCATGTCGAAGACGCCAGGGTTCTCGAGCTGTTTGCTCAGTACAGGCAGAACCCTGATTTCTACTATCGTGAAGCTCCCATTAATGGAATCCTGTATCTCGATGGTTCAGACCAGCTGTTGGGGCTGTACCGGGTCAAACGACCGAGGCGGATCGCCGAGAAAGCCAACCGTAAACTGGCTAACTGGATCTTCCAGACCGTGCAGGATGTGGCGCGGCACATGGCCGAGGAGCGCGCGTGGAGGCTGGGCATTCCTCTCGACGTACTCGTCACCCCCGAAAAGGAGATGATTCAGGAGTTCATCGATGCTGAAAAGGAGGTCGCCCGTGCTTTCAGGGAATGCAGCATACGGCTCGATCGGGCTGCGTTGAACATTTCCGATGTTGGGGGACTCAAGATCATTGCGGATTCGGAGAAGGCGCATCGCCTGGAGACGATTTTGGACGGAGATCCAACGATTCGGATCCAGGAAAAAGAAAATCATACGGGGAGTTATCAGGCCAAGAGCATGATCATCGATGTTCTTTGGGATCGGGAACATGTTTGCAGGAGGTTCGTAGATCAGGGAAGCTGGACCAAGTACCTCCATAGGGGGATCCCTGAAGAACGTCTGAAGCGAGGTCTGGAGCCGTTCCTGGTGGATGCCAAGCCCAATCTGAAGCTGGAGCTTATTCTCTCCACCTTGCCCGATATGGTGGAATCCGAGCTCGGCGACAGCATCCACGAAGAGCGCATCATCGCTCAGCGGGACAATAAGGTTTACAAAGGATACATACCAACCAACGTGGAGTTTCTGGTCAGTTATTTGTTTGACGTTGGCTTCAGTCCCAAGGTCGACATAATGGAAATCCCTTTCAAGCTTTGGGGACGCTATCTGCCGGACACTCTCATTTCGCGCACGCGCCGCCTGCATGACATTCCCGAGTACGATCTGCTGTATTGACCCCCGCCCCAGGGACTGCCCCGGTCACGTCCCGCTGCCCCCCCACGTGCCAGCCCTTCTGTGTGATGAAGACTGTATCATTCAAGGAATAACTCCCGGATACCGATTCCTAATGGTGCCAGTGCCTTAAGTTCTTTGCGCTGTTCCAGGGAAGGGACGGGTGCAGTCGAACATCGGCCAAGGATCTTCAGTTATTGATTCCGCAAGAATGCACGTATGCGAGAAAGGAGTCTCCTACGTCTACTCAAATGCCCTTTTCAGATCACTGCCTGTCAGAACTGTCTGAGACAAACACCATTCACCGCAAGCTGACCCTCAAAGGCGTGCTTGGTGACCTTGTGGCGGACGGAATCGTTTCTCCGCAGGATGCGGGCAAAATCGTCAGTGAGATCGTTTCGAGGAAGTCGGGAGAGGAGTCACACCCGTTCATCCAGATCGCCAACCGCCGGCTCAACTGCGCAAATCCTCCCCACGACATTATCACTCTGGAATCGCTCATACTTTGGCTTTCCAGGAAGACGGGCATCCCATTCCACCGTGTGGATCCGCTCAAAGTGGATGTGACCGCGGTAACGGGGGTGATGTCGTACGCCTATGCGGCTCGCCACAAAATCCTTCCTGTTGAAGTTCACGACGACCACATCGTCATAGCAACAGCCGAACCCTTTCAGGCGGATTGGGAAGAGGAGCTCACGCGGATTCTGAGGCGGCCCATTGTCCGGGTGCTGGCGAGTCCTTCGGACATATCCCGGTACCTGGTGGAGTTCTACACTCTCACCGAGTCGGTGAAGCGAGCCGTACAAAAGACCGAGAATGGAAAGCTATCCGGCGCCATCAACCTGGAGCAGCTGGTTGAGCTGGGAAGGGCGGGAAAGCTCGACGCCAATGACCGATATGTGGTGAATATCGTGGACTGGCTCCTGCAATATGCCTATGACCAAAGGGCCAGCGACATTCACCTGGAGCCTCGACGGGAAACGAGCGACGTGAGGTTCCGGATCGACGGGGTATTGCATGCCGTCTATCAACTGCCCACCGTAGTCATGAATGCTGTCGTCAGCCGTCTCAAAGTGCTGGGGCGCATGGATGTTGCCGAAAAACGGCGCCCCCAGGACGGTCGGGTTAAGACCAAATCGCCCGCAGGTACTGAAATCGAGCTTCGTTTGTCCACGCTGCCGACGGTTTTCGGCGAAAAGCTCGTCATGCGCATTTTCGACCCCGAAGTCACCATCAGGAGCTTTGAGGAACTGGGGCTCAACCCCCATGAGCTTGGCCGCTGGAAACGAATGGTTTCCAAACCCCACGGGATCATCCTGGTCACGGGGCCCACCGGATCGGGAAAGACCACGACACTCTATTCCACTCTCAAGCAGTTGGCCTGTCCTGAAGTGAATGTGTGCACCATAGAGGATCCCATCGAAATGGTGGAGCCCAAATTCAACCAAATGCAGGTGCAGTCGGGGATTGGGGTTGATTTCGCCACAGGTCTGAGAACCCTTCTTCGCCAGGACCCGGACATCATCATGGTCGGCGAAATCCGTGATCTGGAAACGGCAGAAATGGCCATCCAGGCAGCCCTCACCGGGCATTTGGTATTTTCGACTCTCCACACCAATGATGCCCCGTCGGCTGTGGTGCGTCTGTTGGACATCGGAGCTCCCCATTATCTCATCAAGGCCACACTTCTGGGTGTGGTCGCTCAACGCCTGGTGCGCACACTGTGCCCGCACTGCAAACAAGAAGGCGCCCATAATGATGAGTTGTGGAAATCCTTGGTCAGCCCCTGGCGTATAGCACCACCCGACCCCGTTTATGTCCATGGCGGCTGCCTGGAGTGTCGTGAAACGGGTTATCTTGGTCGCATCGGGATATACGAAATCCTCACGATCACCCCCTCCATCCGGAGCCTCATCGGCCCGGAAATGGATCTGGCCAAATTGCGAGAACAGGCCATCAAAGAGGGAATGCATCCGCTGCACATCAGTGGAGCTCTCAAGATCTGCGCCGGCCTCACGGGAATGGAGGAGGTGTTCCGAGTTGCAGGAGGTGGTGAAGCGTACTGAGTGCATCTCCACACAGGTGAGTGTCCAATACTTGGGTCGTCATTCCGGCAGTTTCCAAGCCGGAATCCACAAGAGAACCCTGGATGGCGGCCAAAAGGCTGTCGGCATGAACGAGGTGAAAACGGACATATTCTTCTGTGAAACTGTACTGAGGCTGTCCGAAAACGATAGATTCGCCTGTTTTGCCGAAAGACGGGCGGGGATTCCCCGCCCATGCGTCTGAAGTCAAGATGGTTTTCGTAAGTGTGGAGCTTATCCCCGCCCAAAAGACAGTTCTTGCACGGCCTCCTAGCAGCAATCAGCAGACGCTTTGCAGGTTTCCAGCTTTTTGAGGTGCTCCTCGAAGAGCCGAATATGGGCTTTCTCCTCCTGGATGATCCGACCCACTTCCATGTGGGTTGCCGCATCGGCCACAAACGAGCTGATCAGTTCATAGAACATGATTCCATCCTGTTCGAAGCCGATAGCCACCTTCATCAGAGCCTCTTCGCTCGGGATGGCGGAAAAATCCACTTCGTCCAGTGAGAACCCATGCTCGCCCATGGCGCTTTGCAGAATGGCCCCGCTTGCCTCCTCGGCCCATCGATCCTCAGGAGCGCGTTTGAAGGAGGACTTCATCTCCACAAACAGCTCCCGATGGTGCATCTCCTGTTCGGCGAGCCAAATCAGCAGCTTCTGCAGGTTTTCATCTGTCACGTGCAGCACTGCCTGCCTGTAAAATCTCTCCCCATTCTCCTCAAGCTGAATGGCGATGTCGAATACCTCGCTCGCAGAAAACATAAACCTCCTCTCTCTCGGTTGGCCGTGGGATGTCTTTCGCATCAGCCCGTCAGCCTCTTCCACCATGATTTTCCGGTCCTGAGGTCTTTCAATTCAAGCTCCAGTTCCTTCAGGCGCTTCTGAGTCTGCTCGAGTTCATAATCTTTCCATTCGGTTTCGAGAAGGATTTCTTTGATCTCCTCCAACTCGCGATCCTTTTCCTTCAGCTCCTGGTCTTTATCAAGGATCGTGCTCTTATACTCGTGTACAATCTCTTTGAGTTTTCTGAGCTCGCCCAGTTCAATCAACAGCTGCTCGTAGCGCTCACGCTCGATCGTCACAAAGTCCGTCCTGACTGCATCAGAATCCTTAGCCACTCTCAATCTTCCTCCAATTTCGATTCATGAGGATGACGCTCTCTCTCGGACTGCATCTTCACACAAGGAATGCAGAAGGGGGCCGAAAAGCGACGATCCAGGTCTCGCAAAAACGAAATGTGGCCATAATGTCCAATTTATGACAATATGGGAGCCGAGAGCAGCGGTCAAGAATTACATTAATGAAGACCACGGAGAACCGGATTCCAGGATTATCCAAGCGTTCTCAATCGATTGTCATCCGGACAGACCTCTGTCGAGCTGCACGAGAGGCATCATGACGCGATGGGTTCAGAGGAATCGGGTTGTGTGGTGCCCCGGGAGGAGAGGCGTGTTTCGGATGGGCGCGGTCTAGTCTGGAGTCATGCTGATGCGGCGGGCCTCAATCAATTTCCGTAAAATATTGTCCGAGGAGCTCGATACCGAGAAGCTGCACCGCAATTTTCTCATGGCGCTTCTCGAATTGCAGAAGGTTGAACGGGGCTCCATATGGGTCAGGAGTCCCGGTGGGTACCATTGCGTTGAGGCTGTCGGGAACCAGAGTGAGAAGGTCAAAGGCATCACGGTTCCGGCAGACCGGCCGAGCATTGTGGGCTGGGTTATTGAAAATGGGGAGATGACGGTAGCCCGGCCCGATGAGGATGAGCGGCACTACAAGGACCTGGAGGAACAGCTCGACGTCAAGAGCACTCTCATCCTTTGTTTTCCCCTGCTGCTGCGGGACGGCACGGTTTACGGGGCGGTTCAAATCATCGACACGAGTGCGGGGGGAGGACGTCTCAACCTCAATAAAAGCTATCTTCAGACCCTCCAGGAAATTGTAGATGTTGGCTCCATAGCATTGAGCAACTCGCTGCTTCATGCCGACCAGGTGCGGGAGAACCTGAAGCTCAAGGAAACCATCGAGGCGATGCGGTCTTCGGACCTCCTCATTGGAAAGAGCGAGGCCTTCCTGAGGGTGCTGAAAGTGGCTCGCGACTATGCCAGAACCGATTTCCCGGTGCTCATCACGGGCGAGAGCGGCACGGGGAAGGAGCTGGTGGCCCGCGAACTGCACCGCCACAGCTCGCGCAAAGACATGCCTTTTCTGGTGCAGAACTGCAGTGCTATTCCTGAAACTCTTCTGGAGAGCGAGCTCTTCGGGTACGTCAAAGGTGCATTTACCGGCGCCCTCAAGGACAAGGCAGGGCTTTTTGAGGCCGCCAACGGGGGGACGCTCTTCCTGGATGAAATTGGAGACATGCCGTTTCACTTGCAGGCGCGGATGCTCCGGGTGCTCCAGAACAGCGAGATCAAACCCCTTGGCGGCACCCAGACCCGGAAGGTGGATGTTCGCATCATCTCCGCCACCAACAAGGATCTGCACGAGGCCATCCTTCGAGAGCAATTCCGAGAAGACCTGTTTTACCGTTTGAACGTTCTGCCTCTGCACATTCCTCCTCTTCGAGAGCGGGTGGATGACATACCTCTGCTCCTGGACCATTATCTGAAAAAGGAAACGCTCAGGCTGGGGCTCCCCTCCAAGCGTTTTGCCAGGGACTCCATGGATTACCTGATGAAGTATCCATGGAAAGGTAATGTCCGGGAGCTTGAGAACTTTGTGCGTCACATCATCATAGTCTCCGACGGGGACAGGATCACGCCTCGGGATCTGGCTCAGCACTTTTCGGACACGGCCGGAGGAGAAGCCGCGCTGCCTGTTCCGGATGGGCTTGGCGGACATGAGCCCGGGTTCGATCCGAGGGCTCAGGAAACCAAAGCCGGCATGGGGGAGTCGCCATTTGCCGGGTACACGTGGGAGGGAC
Source organism: uncultured Syntrophobacteraceae bacterium (assembly GCA_964557955.1). GTDB lineage: Bacteria > Desulfobacterota > Syntrophobacteria > Syntrophobacterales > Syntrophobacteraceae > JALOOX01. The sequence goes on along the minus strand of CAZLCS010000008.1, from coordinate 78,927 downwards.
TGGAACGGGCCTATGTTCTCTATCTGCTCGAAAGGAACAAATGGCACATCACCCGCGCGGCCCAGGAGGCCGGGGTGAACCGCTCGACCTTTGATTCCAGGATGCGCAAACTGGGAATCCGCAAGTGACTTACCCCCTTGTGGGGACTCTCCGATCGCGTTCTCTGAAGTTGAACTGACTTGACTCGCTCAACCAATGGCGGACTGCTGGAATTCGATCATGAAATCATCCACTCACCCTGCAGCGTCGGGGACTGTCTTTCTGAAAATTGAAAAGGCCCGTGCCGTTTATGAGCAATGTGGAGAACTTCTCAAGGGAGATCCGCACATTGCACGACTCATGGGGGAGCTGGAATCGCACTGGGGGGCTTCCTGGCAGGTGATGGAGGAGACCGGAATCGTGGCTTCCTGCCGACACTGTGAAGAGGAGGAAGGGGGAAGCTGCTGCGGGCGGGGAATTGAAAATCAATACGGCGAAACACTCCTTTTGCTGAACCTGCTCTGGAGCGTGTCTCTGCCCGAAAAGCGGACCCGTCCGGACAGCTGCCTCTTCCTGGGCGATTCCGGATGTCTGCTCAAAATTCGCGAGGTTCTCTGCGTCAATTACCTTTGTGCGGCCGTCCAGAAAAGACTCTCCCCCGAGGAGCTTGCTCGGGTTCAAGGAGCCATTGGCCGCGAACTGGACACCATGTTTGCTCTTCAGGAAAGGGTCAAACGAATCCTGAATTCGGTTGTGCTGGCGGAAACTCCTTGCGCTCCATGAGAGGAGCAGCCTCATCCAGTTTTTCGAGAATTTCCGGGTACCAACGCCCACCCCCCGTTATCGTCGCGAGCGGGTGAGTCTGACAATCAGCTCCCGATGCTCGGGATATTGGGCCGTCAATGTTTCACGTTCACCGAATTCGAAGTCCTCGTAGTTGAAACCCGGCGCCACTGTGCACCCCACGAGGCTGAATGAAGTGACATCCTGAACAGTGGCTGCAAACCAGCAGCCGGCTTCGATCAAATGCTGGAAGCTCTCTCCCCGATCAAAGCTGGGCCCCAGGTTCTTTTCGCCGGCCCTTCCGTCGCTGTCCAGGACGTGGAGGGTGAGTGGGCTCCCTGCGTAGAAGTGCCACATTTCGTCGGACTGGATCCTGTGGAAGGCTGAGAAATCATCTCCGGGAAGAAGGTAGTAGATGGCTGTGGAGAATGGCCTGGACCCACTGAATCGCGGGGGCAGGTGTTCCTTTTCGATCCATTCCCGGGCAAAATAGGTACGCACGTAATAACCGCCTTCAGGATGCTTCACGAGGTTCAGCTTTTCAATCCAGTACCGCGCCTCTTCGTTCATGGTTGACCGCCCAGTAGTTTGTCGAGACGGATGGGTTGCCCATTGAGGTTCAACTGTCCCCCAGCATAACTGGCGTTTGCTCTGTAAATCCCGTTTTCCAGAACTAGAAATCTCTGGGCTACAAGGACCGAGAGGGTTTTGCGGAGCTCCGCCTCCAGATCTTCATCACGGCTCTGAGGAGGATTCGACTCCTTCGCTTGCGCACCATCGCTGGTCTGGTTGCTGGATTCCAGGGATTTGAGAAGGTCCACCAGGGGTTTCTCCGCTGCGCTCACCGATGCGTCCAGCCGGGATGACTGAAGCAGCATGGGAAGGCTGAGGGGGCCCTGGATATTCTTGCCGTCCACTGCAAGCTTGGCACTGGCTTTGACCTCGCCGTCAGGCGAGGCAAATCCCAGCTGTTTGATCTCGACCTCCGGGGAATTCCGCAGCAACTTCGGCAACAACCCCACAAAAGCTGCCAGTGTCATCTCTGAAAGCTGATCTGAGCTTGCAGATTGGTGCTGAGCTTGTTTCATGGTCTTCTGAAACTCGCCGAGAACTCCTCCGTCAAGCTTCCGCAACTCAATATCAAAGATCGCGTTGTGGAAGCTCCCTTTCTCGTTGTTGACCTGATCGAGGGCTAAAGTGACCGATGAAGAGAGATCGTTGCCCTTCTCCTGAGCCTGGGTCCTTATCGAAAAGCCCTTGAGGGAAAAATCTTTCTGAGCTTTGGCCGGGTCTCCATGCTTGAAAGTGATAAGCTCCAGGAAGTAATGGACATCTCCAAGGTAGAATCCGCTGGTCCCTTCGGACTGGTCGAAAGAACAACTCATGCGCTGCAGCGAGAAGTTCCCCTCATCGGGGATGGCCGCCTGGAATCCATCCGTGGCAAAAGATCCTTTAAAGCGCTTGAAACCCGGCGTGAACTCAACGAGCGACTTGAACCCGCTGAAGTCGACAGAAACCTTGGATTCCTCGCCGAACTCCCCCCTGTAGGGAGGAATCGTCAGGTGAGTGTCGCCATCGCCCCCCCACTTGAGGACCGTGATCACATCCAGGGACGGCAAGTTCTCAGGCAGTCCGACGTCCTTGAAAAGCTCCTTCGCCCGGGGATCGAGGTTCGTCTGGGTTTCGATGACTGCCAGTGCGGGTCGCATGATGCCCCCGGCATGGGGCAGCATACCGAACGGAATGGGGCCGTGGCTGATCTTATGGGTCAGCATCAATTCAAAGGGGACGGTCTGGTTCTCTTCGGTGTCGCTCAGACTCGGGAGGGGGGGAGGATCCCTGAGCGCCAAAGTTGCCCTGGCCTCGGAGCTGAAAACACCTCTCGTGTATTCTTCGCCGGTGAGCCTAAAACTCCTCCAATCCGCTGAGCGTTCGATCATGGCTTTGTACTCACGCTCGGTCTGGATACCGAACCAGTAGGAGCAGGCTCCCAAAGCTGCAACGGCCACCACGACCAGTAACAGGATTCCCCCCAACAGTCGCTTCATGCATGCTCTCCTTACGTTATGTGATTGAATGCGAGCAGACTCCGTCCTGAACCGAGCCATCGGCTGTCAGCTTGAAAGGTATTATCACAAGTGAAACAAAAGCGCGCATTTTTGGGCTTTCGTCCGGCGATGAGTCTGCAACTGATGCTTCATGGAGACGGTGGGGATTCCACCTGCTGAATGTATCTTCTAACCGTTCGCCTGTCGAGGCGGGTTCGGCGGGAGACTTCTTCGTAGGTTCCGAACCGCTCGTAGAGCATCCTGCAGTAGGCCGAAACGAGCTTCCGAGCATCCATCATTCCAGTTTCCATTTCCGCTGCCAGATCGGCCCAACGGTCATCCCGAGGGGACGGGACCTGGTCGCCGGAATAATGGTTGGTGAGGAGAATGCGGCGAACGGCCTGTTCAAGTTCACGCACGTTGCCGGGCCAGGGATAATGAGGTCCCACATCTTGATCGATCACCTCCCGAACCTTATGGACCAGATCCTCCGCCGCTTCTCCCGTCATGCGCAGGATCACATGGCCCAGCATGGCATCCAGTTCTCGGGGGTCTTCCTCGAGGCGCTGACGCAGGGAGGGGACGACAATAATGTCGGAACAAAGTCGATAGAAGAAATCGTCCCGAAACTGGCCCGCTTCCCGCAGCCTGTCCAAAGGCTTGTTGGTCGCTGCGATGACCCGACCGTTGAAGCGTGCCTTCTCATGGCTCCCGACCGGTGAGAAGGTGCGGTCCTGAAGAACCTGGAGCAGCTTCACCTGAACCGGCATGGAGACGTCTCCGATCTCGTCCAGGAATATGGCGCCGTGGGGACTGCACCGGGAGAAGATTCCCTGGTGGTGCTCGATGGCACCCGTGAATGCTCCCTTCCGATGTCCAAAAAGCTCTGACTCGATCAGGGCTTCCGGATACTGTGAAAGGTTGATGGCCGTAAAGCTTCGCGCAAAGCTCTCGGCAAAGCATCCCTTGCCGGGGTCGAAAGGGATGAAGCCGGCCCGCCCAATGGCCGCTGCAGCCGTTCCCTTGCCCGTCCCCGTCTCTCCGAGAAGCAGGGTGGAGAAGTCCTCCATGCGGTTCCAAAGGTAACGTTCGTACCATCGAATGTCGTGCGTGAAAACATTGGCCCAAAGATGCCGGCGAAGGTCCTTCATGGACGGGCTCTCTCCGATGAGACTGCGCTCAATGAAGTAAAAAGCACGGCGCACCTGGTAGAACATGGCGAAAAAGCGGTGAGATTCCGATGGAGAAAACCCTCTCCGGGCGAGCATCTGCAGGGCATCTCGAGCGAAGGGCACCGCGCAGATCACATCCCCCGAGCGGACCTGCTCCAGGATCATGCGGTCCAGCTGGGGGACGAAATGATGGAAGACCTCAAAGAGAAAGCTGCTCTGCATCATGAAACGGTCTTCGGCCGGGTACAGGTGTACGTCGGCCTTCTCGTCGGCCACGAGTCGGTCGATCCGCCTCCTGACTGCCTCAATGACCCGCTGGACGCGCTCGTCGGAGGAGACCTTCGGGGAGCAGCCGGCAATCTTCAGATCCAGCTCCAGGCGGTCGCCGCTGAAGGGATTGCTGAAGGCCGCCCGGGAGACCAGCCCGAAGAATTCCCGATCTTCTGCAGACATCTGGACTGTCGTTTTCATACAATGAGTGTATAGAGTGTATGCAATAGATGTCAAGATGACTTTGAATGTAAATTCCCTTGATCGAGAGAGTCGACTCTATCCATCTGTAATCAATAAGTATTTATTGCGTCCAGTGACTGGCATGGACTGTGCCTCGATCGGTCTCCATCTGCACCTTCTCGCAGGACGGATCCGAATGCCGGCCATTCCGAAACCGCCGGGAGGGCAGTCGTCAAGATCAGAAGGAACGTGGGATTCACGATTCCAAAGCCAGGAGGCAGGACCATGAAAGGAAGCATGACGAGACGGATGTTGAAGTGGACATTCCCCCTGATGTTGGGAATATCCATATGTATGAATCCATGGGCTTCGGAGGTCCGTGCGGCCGGGCTGCTCAAACCGGTCAACGGCGAGAGTGCGCCCATCGCCATCCGGTCGCATCAGGTGCAGGTGACCATCAACAACGGATTCGCCAGGACGGAAGTGGACCAGGTCTTCTTCAACGGGGGCACAAAGGACCTGGAGGCCATCTACACCTTGCCCCTGCCCAAACAGGCAAGCCTCTCCGAGCTGAGTCTCTGGTTTGACGGGCAGGAAAACCTGGGAGAGGTAGTGGAAAAGGAAAAGGCGCGGTCGATCTACGAGAGCCAGAAGTCCCAGGGGAACGATACGGGACTGGCCGAAAAGGACGACTTCAAGTGCTTCAACATCCATGTGGGTGTGGCGCGCTCCCAGACGGAAACGCGGGTCCGGTTCGTCTATTATCAGCCGCTGGAGATCGACCTCGGGGTGGGCCGATACCTCTATCCGCTGGCCGAGGGAAACGTGGACGACGAAAGGGACCGTTTCTGGTCCGTGGATGACACCGTGCAGGGTCCCTTCAGCTTCAACCTCGAGCTCAAGTCGGCCTTTCCCGTGCAGGATGTTCGCCTCCCGGCCTACCAGGACCAGGCCGTGATCCGCAAGGATTCCAACGGAGGGGAGGGAGGGGATCCGGGCGACGTCATCCGGGTCGCCCTCGAGACAAAAGAAGGATCGAAGCTCAACAGGGATGTGGTCTTTTACTATCGGCTGGATGACGAAGTCCCTGCTCGCGTCGAGCTCGTCCCGTATCGAAAGAATCCCCAAAGCCCGGGCACTTTCATGGTGGTCGTGACGCCTGCCGCATCCCTCAAGCCCATTGCCGAAGGGGTCGACTGGACGTTTGTTCTCGACATATCGGGGAGCATGGCGGGTCGAAAGATCGCCACCCTGGTCGATGGTGTGTCGCAGGTGCTGGGCAAGATGTCCCAAAAGGACCGCTTCCGGATTGTGACGTTCAACACCCGGGCGGCCGATTTCACGGGCGGGTACGTTTCAGCCACTCCCGAAAACGTGCGATCGTGGATCGAAAAGGTCCGGCAGATCCAGGCCAGCGGCTCCACGGCCCTCTTCGAGGGGCTGGATCTGGCCTACCAGATGCTCGACACGGAACGGACGACCTCCCTGGTTCTGGTGACCGACGGCGTCTGCAACGTCGGCCCGACCCGCCACGAGGACTTCATGAAGCTCATGAAGCAGCATGACGTCCGCCTCTTCACCTTCGTCATCGGCAACAGCGCCAACCAGCCCCTTCTGGACCGCCTCGCCCGCGATTCCAGCGGTTTCGCCATGAACATCTCCGAATCCGACGACATCGCGGGCCGGCTGATTCAGGCCAAAGCCAAGGTGCTCCATGAATGTCTGCACGGGGTTGAGCTCAAGTTCAAGGGTGAAAAGGTGGAGCAGTTGACCCCCGCCAGGCTGGGAAGCCTTTACGTGGGGCAGCAGTTGGTGGTGTTCGGCCGCTATGATGGCCACGGTGAGGTGGAAATCGAGCTCAAGGGCAGAGTGTCCGGGGATGAGAGATCCTGGAAATGCAAAGCCGTCCTTCCCGAGGTGGATACGGACAACCCTGAGCTGGAGAGGCTCTGGGCGCTTTCCGCCATCGACGACGAGATGGAGCTCATTCGAGAGCAGGGGGAGACCGGGCCGTTGCGGGCCAGGGTTGTGGAGCTCGGCAAAGAATATTCGCTGGTTACGGATTATACCTCCATGGTCGTCCTGCGGCAGGATGCCATGGAAACGGAGCAGCTCCAGCGCAAGAACGCAGATCGCGTGGCCGCAGAACGGATGTCCCAGCAGGTACGCGCGAGCGCCCCGGTCAAGAGCTATCGCGTGGACGATGCCCCAGCGGAGAATGGCGGCATGTTCCAGGGCGCCAAAGCGCCCCGGATCGGCAGTGGCCCTGTCGGACCTATCATGGCCGCCATGGCTGTACTGCTGGCCCGGATGAAACGGAAGAACAGATCGTAGGGTTGGAGCCCCCGACCGCAACGGAGAGGACGAGCCCGATGCAGCCGATTCAAGATCCCGAAAGGAGTGATCTCAACCGGCGGCAGCCCCCCGCAGGCGAGCGATCGAGTCTTGTCATCGAGCTCATCCTCTTCGCCCTGGCTGTGGCCGTTCTCAACTTCCCCCTGTTGAGCGGCCGGGTCATGGAATCCATGATCTTCCTGTCCGACAGCGTCAAAGCCGGCCAGTGGTGGCGGCTGCTGGCGCATCCCTTTGTGCACCTGAGCTGGTACCATCTGCTCCTGGATGCCGGTGCCTTCCTGTTGCTTTACGGCGGTCTCCAGGAGCCGAGCCGCTTTGGGAGACTGGTCGTCGTGGTGGCTTCCGCCGCCGGCAGCCTGGGCCTGAGTCTTCTTATCTCACCCGTCATCCAGACCCGGGGTCTTTGTGGTCTGTCGGGCATAGCCCATGGCCTCATGGCCTTTTCGGGCCTGGAAGGCCTGAGCAGCCCGACCTCCGACCGGACATCCAGGATCACGGGGCTGTTGAGCTTCGGCATCGTCTCCATCAAGAGCCTGCTGGAGGTGTTTCAAGGCCACGTATTCTTCGAATTCCTTCATTTCGGCCTCATGGGGGTTCCCGTGCCCGCATGCCATGCCGGGGGCGTGCTCTTCGGCACAGGAGCCTTCATCGCCTTGAATGCCCTGAAAGTCTCCAGTTTCGGGTTTCGCGCTTCTGATTGAAGCAAAGCGGCAATATGGATCCTTGCTGTCGCCGGAGTTGAGCATTAGTTTACTGGACTGTTGGGGGTGAATCCGTGTAGATATGTAGATTCCCGGCAAGGGATGGGCATCATGTGAAGAGGATCAAGGTCATGGTTAAGAGCGGGCAAGCTTCATATCTGGGCTGGTACTCCAATAGACTCCAAAAGGCTCTCCTCGCATCTCTGGTGGTTGCCGCTTTATCCTGTGGGGTGCCGCAGGGCTGGGCGCTCGATCTGGGCTCCATTGAACCGCCGCAGCTGAAGGCTCAGCTTGGGGAGTGGATCATCCTGGATGCCAGACCTGGCAAAGATTGGGAGCGTGATCGCATACCCGGCGCCCTTTCGTTTTCCTGGGAGGATCACATCCAGGGCAACGGGTCTGATGGCCCCTACCGCCTGCCCACACCGGAGCGACTGGCGTCGCAGCTGGGCAAGATGGGTATCACCGAGTCCAGTCCCGTGGTTGTTTATGGCGACGCCGACCGGAGCTGGGGCGGTGAAGGCTGGAACGTGTGGGTTCTCTCCTGGCTGGGGCATAAAGGGCCCATACGGCTGCTGGACGGAGGAATACAGGGCTGGAGGAAGCGAAGCTACCCTCTTGCTGCGGGGGCCGCCGGGGAACCGCCTGCCGGCCGGCATTATACGATGGACTTACGCAGTGAGCTCAACATTGAAGCAGTCCAGCTGGAAGACCGTGGAGCTCCCCTGTCTGTCATCGACACCCGTTCATCCATTGAATGGCTGACGGGCCACCTGCCCAACGCAATTCACATTCCCTGGACCGAGTTTTACGCCGGAAAGGAGCGTCGACCCATTGACGGCATGGCCTTGAGCCGCCTGCTCAGGGAGCACGGAGTGGATCTCGACAAGACGGTCGTGTTCTACTGTACAGCGGGTGTTCGATCAGCCTATGCCTGGATGGTTCACACGCTCGCCGTTTCACGGACAGCCCGCAATTTCGGGGGAGGTATGTCGGACTGGAGGGTCTTCAGCGGGCGGAAAGGCTCTCGAACGGGGTCATGATCTCGAGCAGTTGAGGAGCGACAGATGGATCGTCCAAAATTCCGCCGAATGCACCCCGAACTGGAAATGACTCGCCTTCGACCCGAAAAGCGGGTGGGCCTCGTGGTTGTTCTCACGGGATACGGCAAAGGGAAGACCTCGTCGGCTGTAGGCATGGTGGTTCGAGCCTGCGGCCACGGCCTTAAGGTCTTGATGATCCAGTTCATGAAGGGGGACATTTTTACGGGGGAATGGGAGGGCATACCGAGACTGGATTGCGATGTGGAGCTGATTCCTGCCGGCATGGGATTTTGTGGGATCCAGGGCAATCCCTTCTCCCACGCAGTGCACCGGCAGGCTGCTCAGCAGGCTCTGCAGCTTGCCCGGAAAAGGATACGCGCTGGTGGATACGATCTCGTGGTGCTGGATGAGGTAAACAATGCCCTGAACTTGAAGCTTCTGGATCTCGACGAGGTTCTGGAGGTCATCCGATCCAAACCGCCGCTCATGCACCTGGTTCTTACCGGGCGTGACGCGCACCCCCGCGTCATCGAACTGGCCGACACGGTGAGCGAGGTGCAGGAAGTGAAGCACGCCTATCGAAAAGAGATCGAGCCGCAGCCGGGAATCGACTACTGACGGGCGTGGTCGCGTCCCCCCTGCATCTGCTCCGTCAATCGGGAATCTGATTCAAGGCCTGGTCCAGGTCCGCCTTCAAATCCTCGAAGTCCTCACAGCCAACGGAAAGCCTCACCAATTCGTCAACGATTCCGGCCTCTTCACGGTCTTTTCTGGGCACCGAAGTGTGCGTCATGGAGGCGGGATGCTCGATCAGCGTCTCCACCCCGCCCAGGGACACCGCCAGGGTGATGAGCCTCACCGAGTTCATGACCGCAATGCCCCCTTCGAGACCCTTCTTGACCCCAAAGCACAGCATGGATCCGAATCCGTCCATCTGCTTTCTGGCAATATCGAACTGGGGATGATCGGGAAGGCCGGGGTAGGTCACCCAGCTGACCTTCGGGTGCTGGTTCAGGAATACGGCCAGCCGCATGGCATTTTCCTGGGCCTTTTCGAGTCGCAGAGCCAGCGTCTTCACCCCGCGCAGAATCAGCCAGGCCTGATGCGGATCCATGGTGCCCCCGAAATAGTTGAGCGTACGGCGGATCCTTTTGAAGTGCTCCTCTGCCCCGGTCACCACCATGCCGCCCACGACGTCGCTATGACCGTTGAGAAACTTGGTCAGACTGTGAACGACGATGTCGGCGCCCAACTCCAGGGGTCTCTGAAGGTAGGGGCTGGCGAAGGTGTTGTCCACCACAAGGGGGATGGAGTGGCAGTGCGCGATGGCTGCCGCCTCCCGAATGTCGGTGATCTTCATGGTGGGATTGGTCGGTGTTTCGATGAACAGAATCTTCGTTGCCGGCTCGATGGCACGCTCGATGTTTGCCGGGTTTGTGGTATCCACAAAGGTGGATCTCACACCAAAGCGAGCATACTCCGTTTCCAGTACGACGCGGGTGGCTCCGTAAACACAGTCCGTCGAAACGACATGGCTGCTCTGGCCCAGGAGAGCCAGAAACACGGTATTGACAGCCGCCATGCCCGTTGCGGTGGCCATGGCGCCAAAGCCCTTCTCCAGTATGGTCACGCTGTTTTCCAGCGCTTGAACTGTCGGATTGCTGAGCCGTGTATAGATGAAGCCCGGCTCCTTGGCGCCGAACCGTGCGGCCCCTGCCTCGGCGCTTGGAAACGCAAAGGTTGAGCTCTGGAAGATCGGAACTGAGACTTCCCCGAAGATGGGTTCTCCGAATTGACCAGAATGAATGACCTGGCTGGCTTTTTTCAAGCTACGGGATTTTCTCCCTGCGCTCATCGGTCACCTCCCTTGGAAAGCAGGACTGAACAGGTTTCACTCTCATTCTGAATATAGCGATGGGAATGAGGATGGGAAAGGAATGTTGAGGTCATGAAGCGGTTTTGAACAGATCACGGGATTGCCTGCCGGCAGCTTTCATTGGCTTGAAGCGTTCTTGAGCTCCCAGTCAAAGGCATCCCCGTATTCTTTCAAGCCGGGAATGAAGAAGTTCATGAACAGCTCCCGCTCACCAGCTAATGAATCGAGGAAGCGATGAACGAGCTTCCGTCGCTCGGCCTTCCATGCCTTGGTCAGGAATCCAAACCGGTACATATCCAGATATTGATCCGCGGAATGGTCCCATGAGGCGTCGACCGCCATGGCGGACCGGATCAGGTCCAAATGCAGACCGGGCGCTCTTCGGAACGTCTCGATGGCCGTGGTGATCTGTCGGAAGAAGGCGTCGGCTTCTCCGACCCGGTCGCTGATGTCGAACCAGTGATACAGATAGCCGCAGTGAGAGACCTTGGTCAGTCCGCCGGTGGCTCGTCCGATGACGATGTTTCCCAGAAGCGAAGATTCATAATCCACCAGCCCGCAAGGTTCGAAGCGCGACGGGATGAGGGAGAAGTCTCCCCCGGCAAGGATCAGCTTGGAGAGGGGGAGGTTGAAGGTTGAGTTGAAAGCGACGCGGGTTGGATAGAGGCGCGAAAGATAAAAGAAGTGGGCTTCAATGCCTTTGCCGGCGGCGTCGCCCTCGGGGGCGGAGGCGAGGATGATGAATTTGACTCCTGGGTCGTAAGCCAGGGTGCGCTCGATGATATCGGCCACCAGCCCCAGATTCTTCTGGTCGACCAGGCGCCCCACGCAAGTCATCAGAATGGGCTCCGGCTCCTCCGGTGACGGCTCCGTATCAAACATCTCCAGGTGCAGAAGACGTTTGAGCTCCCGCTTGATGTGCAGTCGATCCGCATCGAAGCTGTGGTCCTCGCCCAGCATGGCGTTGTAGGTGATGACGTTGCGGAAGAGCGGAGCATGAGGCCCCCGCCTTTCCTGGACATCGCGCAGGACCTCTGCTTTCAGCTCGGGAAGGTTTTCGGGGCGGTTGAGAACGCTCATTCCGTTGGTGATTCCGGCCACAGGCAGCTTTTCGAAAAGATCGAGGTGTCGGTTCGGCACGAAAACCTCGCCCGGGGGACTTCCCTTGATGGCCAGGGCCTTGCTCCAGATGTCCGCATGGGATTCCCTCAGCTCGGCGGCATATCCCCAGGTTCCGGCAATATCGCCGCTCACGGTGGTGATCTTTCCCCCGCTCTCATGCACCTTGAGCATGCAGGCTTTCATCAGATTCAGATTGTCAAAAAAGTCAAAATACTTGTGGAACAGCTTCTCGCCGGGCAGGTTGATCCGATCCAGCGAAGTGTATCCGCCCCCCACGAGAGCGGTGATCCCCTGGTAGGATGCATTGTGGATGGTGAAATGGACAGGAACATCTTTCAAGTAGTCATCCCCCAGATAGAAAGGGATGAGCCCCACATGATAATCATGCAGGTGGATGGTGTCGAAATCGCCCCGCCGGATATAGCCGGCCATGGCCTGACACACTGCGGCGTAGAGCCTGAGACCCACCTGGGGATCGGTCGGGTAGATGGCGGTGGGGGTGGTCCAGCGGAGCTGCAGGTCGTCCCAGAAGTAGATCACCTTGTGGCCGTCCGGGAAAACGTGCTCATACACTTCAAACTCAAAAGTGTGATCCGACAGAGTCGCGGGAAGACGAAGGTTGAGCGGAGTGAGCTTTGACCTGTCGTGATAGGCAAAGCAGGGAGAAAGGGTCTCCACCTCTAGCTCAATATCCCGTCTGGATGCGGCCTTGACCAACTCCGGCGGCAGCTCTTCCACAACCACGGCCAGTCCGCCGATCTTTGCCCCAAGCCCGGTGTTGACGCGACCGATTTCCCAGGCCGGCATGGCCACTCGTAATCGCTTCTTCTGCTCCTGCATCGGGTTTATGTCCCCATACTCTATCGAGCCGCCTGCTTCGTCATGCTTTTCAAAGGATCATGTCCTCGACGGGCGTGTAAAGATCGTCCAGACCGAAAGCCTCGGCCACGGGCTTGAAGGTGATCCGTCCCTGGTGCATATTGAGGCCTTTGCGGATGGCCGGCACGTCCCGACATGCCGCCACAACACCTTCGGAAGCCAGTTTCAATCCATATCGGATGGTTCGGTTGTTCAGGGCGAAAGTTGACGTGCGGGCATAAGCTCCGGGCATGTTGGCCACACAATAATGGATGATGCCGTCCACGATGTAGACGGGATCACCATGTGTGGTCGGCCGGGAAGTTTCCGCGCACCCTCCCTGGTCAATGGCGACATCCACGAAAACCGCACCGGGTTTCATCGTTTTCAGGTGCTCCCGCTTGATGAGCTTCGGGGCTTTGGCTCCCGTGATGAGAACCGCCCCGATGACGATGACGGCTTCCCGCAGCCCTTTCTCCAGGTTGAAGCTGTCTCCGTAAACTGGAAAAACATTGGGAGGAAGACACCGTCCCAGCTCCTCCAGCCGATCCGGGATGATGTCGAGAATGGTGACCTTGGCCCCGAGTCCCGCGGCCACCCGGGCCGCATTGCTGCCGACGGTGCCGCCTCCGACGATCAGCACTTCGGCGGGGGGGACGCCGGGCACACCGGTCGGAAGAAGCCCACGCCCTCCCTTGAACTTGCTGAGGAAATACGCTGCGACCAGGGGGGCCATTCGCCCCGCCACCTCGCTCATGGGCTTCAGCAGGGGAAGCGTGCCGTCGTCTTCCTGAACGGTCTCGTAGGCCACTGCCGAAATCCCCTTCTCGGCGCATGTCCGCGTCAGCTGTTCATCGGCGGCGAAATGGAAATAGGTGTACACGGTCTGCCCCCCCCTCATCCGATGGAACTCCTCGGGAAGCGGCTCCTTCACCTTGACGATCATATCCGCAGCCGCCCAGATCTCATCGGCAGAATCAAGGATCCTGGCACCCACCGACGCATATTCGGCATCCATGATTCCGGACCCGGTCCCTGCACCCTTCTCGATGAGCACCTCATGGCCCGAGTCCACATAGGCTTTGGCAGCAGCCGGAATGAGTCCGATGCGGTACTCATGCTCTTTGACTTCCTTTGGGCATCCGATCTTCATCGATGGTCTCCCCGTGGTTCCTCTCAGCAGCGCCTCATGCCCCAATGGGGCTCCCTGAACCATGAAAAGGCCCAGGGCCGGCCTGTTTCCAACCCGAAACCCGAAACCCGAAACCCGCAACTCGAAACCTTTCAGAGCAGATCCATTTTCCACCATCGGGTTCATTCAGCTTACAACCCGAGCTGCTCCAGCATGCTGTCGACCCCCTCCTGGTCGATCCGGTCCTTGTGGGTCCTCGCATCTTCGACAATGGCCCTGGACTTTTCCCGGATATCATCGATGCTCTTGTCGGGTGCCTGCTCTCTGGACTTTTTGAAGACCTCCGAAGTCACATAGGCATCGAAGCTCAGTTCCTCGATTCTCTTCAGCAGCTGGATCACCTTTTTGATCTGCTGGCCGGTCAGGTCCTGAAAACTGAGCTCGGTCATAATGCTCATGACCACTTCCTCCAACCCTTTCAGCTTCTCCCGGCAGAGGGAGCCCTCTCCCCGATCCAGCAGGCTTCCCATCTCCTTGAATTCAGACTGAAGCTCCTCAAGGAGATCCATGATCTTGAGGGTGGCCTTTTCGGTCGATTTCACAATGCCGTCCAGGATGCTGTCGGTCTCTCCAAGGAGCCCGGCGGAATCCTGATGAGCCTCCTTGCTGATGAGGCGCTTCACCGCACGAATCTCGGAGTAGACCGTCTCGATGCTGTCCGTGACCTGGGAGTTCAACGCCCGGTAGAAATGCCCCTCCTGCAGCGCTCGTGTCAGTGCTCTGGCGATCTCGTCCTGGATGATCGAGGACAGGCTCTCGTGGACTTTCGCCGAAACCCTCTCGGAAACGTTGGTACTCAGAAGGTCGAGAATCTGGCTCTCCTCAAACACGTCCGTCCCTCCATTCTAACCGCAGAGCCGGTAGCTGTTCTTGCCCGCCTTCTTGGCACGATACATGGCCTCGTCCGCTTTGCCCGTCAATACATCCGGCGACTGACCATCCGCCGGAAAAGACGATATGCCGATGCTGGCTCCGACCTGGATCTCTTCACCCGAACCGAGAGAAATGGGCTCACTGATGGCTGCCAGGAGTCTCCTCGCCGAGAGGCATGAGTGAATTCGATCCTTGAGATCCACCAGGACCACCAGGAATTCGTCCCCTCCAAAGCGGAAACAGTAATCGTTCCGACGAATGGTGTAAGTGATTCTCTCAGTGGTTTTCCTTAATACAATGTCGCCTGCTTCATGTCCCCATGTGTCATTCACATGTTTGAATCCGTCAAGATCCAGGAAGAGAAAAGCGAGAATTTTACCCTCGACTGAAGCAGATTCAATCAAATGAACTGCAATGCCTTCAAAGCAATCTCTATCCAAAGCACCGGTGAGCTCATCATAGACAACCTCAAAGGCGTTAGACTTGATGCACAATATCAAGTTCCCATAATCATCCATGGGTACTATTTTGATTTCATAATTTGAATCGTCCAGGCGATGAATAAAGGAGCTTTCCTTTCCATCACGGTCAATGATTGTATCTGCCAGTTCCTCAGTTTTTCCCAGGGCGTTCATTAGGTCATTGGTTTCCAGAACCTTTCCCTCCTTCAGGATGAAGGCTGGCAGCGGGAGGTTTTGCACAACTCTTGACAGAATCGATTCCAGAGAATCCATGGAAAACCTCCTGAAGAAATAATGGTGAAAAGGCGGCATTTGGAGCTTTCCACGCTGCACTGATTGGATCACGCATGAATGGAAGCCTTCGGGGTGATCAATACCATGGAAGGGAATGCGGCGCAATTCTGTCAGTAAAGCTTGAAAAAACCCACTTCCAAATCCACAGTTTCTGTTTGCAGGGGCGGAGCAGATCCCATAAAACATACCCCTGTCAATGCTCCCGAATGGTTTGTCCTCTGGAGGTGAAGGATATTCCCTGCTGCCCGCTCGATCCGATCATGACGGATTCCATGATCGGCACATTCACTTCGTGTCCGGCCTTCCATTTAACGATGAAATGAGCCCCGAAGCCGCCGCTCTTGTCCGATTCCTTCACTATGACTTCCTCCGAGGCCTGTGGGCCGATCTGAACGGGTTTTTCCAGCCACTTTTTGAGCAGCTGTCCTTTCGCATCGTGGTAGTTCATCTCCACAATGGTGATGGGGTGCTTAGGGTCCGTGTTCCGAATGCTGAGAGCAGCCGCAACATAGAACGGATGCTCCTTGTCACCGTGATAGACATGCGAATAGGCGGGAACATAAACCGTGCCCCCCTTGGACAGCTTTGGCTCCGATTCTGCCATGACCCGGGGAACGGCCCAAAGGACCAAATTCAAAAGAACCACAGCAACGGCCATCGAGATATTCCTTCCAGCTGTGCGCATTTCATACTCCTCTCTGAAGTTCCAGCTTTGGTGATGGAATCTATGACGAGGGGTCGGAGGTCGCCGGCTGAACGCTGCTCCGAGCCGGTTCCGCAAAAGCCCTGAAGGCTTCCCTTTCCTCCGTCCTCCCGATCACGGCCACCAGATCGTCGTCGGCAAACCGATAGTCCGCGTCGGGATTGGGCAGGAACCTGCCGCTGTTGAGAACCCCGACCACCGAAGCTCCGGTGATTTTCCGGATGTTCAGTTCCCTCAGGCTTCTACCCCGAAGGGGACCTCCAGGCGGCAGCCTCACCCATGTCAGCTCCAGCAGGTCTCGAGCATTTCTCAGGCAGGCCATGTCCTCACAAACCGTGTCGGTCTCGGTGATCGGCGCATAGAAGGCATGGCGCACCCGGTCCGTGTAGCTTTGTATCTCACTGGTCGGAATGCCCAGATGAATGAGGGCCTGGGTAGCCATTTCCAGACCCGCCTCCATTTGCGGCAGGATCACCATGTAAGCGCCGCGCTCGTAAAGGGATTTGATCTGCTCCGACCCTTCAGCGGTGGTCACGATCTTCAGGTTTGGATTCAGGAGGCCCGCTTCGTGAACGATGGTTTCCAGCACGACGGCGGCGGGGACGGTCACCAGCAGCAGCCGTGCGCTCTCAATGTGCGCCGCTTTGAGGACCGGCAGCTGGGTTGCGTCGCCGAACACAATGGGGAATCCCGAGGGTTTGTATTGCTCCACCTGGCGGTAGTTCAGTTCGATGATCACGAAATCCACACTGAGGTATTTCAGCACCTGAGCGATATAATAGCCCGTCCTGCCTCCGCCGGCTATGACGACGTGCCCTTTCAGCCCGTGAGCCGGAAGATTGATCGTCTGCAGCGGCTCGCGCTGGAAGAACCGCTTTCGCAGGGCATAAAGCGGGGCGGTGAGGCTTGAGATCACGGGCGTCAGCATCATGCTGATGATGGCGGTGGAGAGCATGAGCGAATACAGCTCGCGGTCGATAGATTGGGTTTCAAGCCCTACGCGCGCCAGCACGAAAGAGAACTCGCCGACCTGGAAGAGCGTCAATCCCAGCGCCAGGGGCACTACGTTGGAATAGCCGAAAAGGCGCGCCAGGCCGGCGAAAATCAAACCCTTTCCTGCAGCGACGAGCCCGACGAGCATCAGCTCGGTGCGCCAGTTTTCCAGGAGGAAGAACGGGTCGAGCAGCATGCCCACCGATGTGAAAAAAAGCAGACCGAAGATATCTCTCAGCGGAATGATGTCGCTCAGGGCCTGGTGGCTGTAATCGGATTCGCTGAGCACCATGCCGACCACAAACGCCCCGAAGGCGAAGGAGAGCCCAAACCAGTGCGTGGCGTAGCCGATTCCAAGTCCGAGCGCCGTGATGGAGAGAAGAAAGAGCTCCCTCGATTCCCATCGGGCGACGAGGGCCAGAAGGCGAGGGAGGATTTTGGTGCCCAGCAGGAACATGGACAGCAGGAAAAGAGCCGACTTCAGTGCGGCCAGCCCTAGGATGGGAAGTCCTGCTTCCGGGTTGGAAAGCTTGGGTAGGATGATCATCATGGGAACGACGGCCAGGTCCTGGACGATGAGCATCCCGATCATGACACGGCTGGAGAGGGTTCCCATCCATCCCTGATTCATGAGTGTCTTCAGGATGACCATGGTGCTCGACAGCGAAATCATGGAGCCGAACCAGATGGAGGAAGCGGCGTCCAGGCCGAACCACTGCCCGATGCCGAATCCGTAGGCCAGGGTCAGAAGAATCTGGATGGGGGTTCCGACGAGCGCGATTCTGCGGACCGGCTTCAATTCTTTCAGGGAGAATTCCAGGCCGAGGGCGAACAGCAGCAGCGCAACACCGATCTCCGCCAGCCTCTCGATGTCCTGGACTTCGGAAACTGCAATACCCCCGGTGTAGGGGCCGATGACCACTCCGGCCATGATGTATCCGAGAATGAGCGGCTGTCTCAGCTTATGCGCGATCAACGCCCCCAGAAGCGCTGCAACGATGATGATGACGATGTCCGTGGCAATTCCCATGCTCAGTCCCTTTGTGGCTTCATCGGGGTCAATTCGGGCCGTATGGGGCCAACTATAGAATTGACCGAAGTGTTCTGCAATCATAACCGGCGGTGTGTGATATCATGAGACCTTTTCCAGATCACGGTTTCGATGTCGATTGACAGGGTTTGCTTTTTGTGTTGTAAGACAACCGATCCAGTTCAATTCAATGAACAATATGGCACAACATTGTACCGGCGCGATTGGCTCCGAGTGAGTTTCGGAAGGTATGGGGCCGGTTGACGGGTCCCATCGAGATTTGAGAGTCACGGAATCCGTTATGCCGGCAGGAGGCTTGTCGTCTTTGTTTCATTCATTGGAGAGGAGGACGGGATGCGAAAGGCAGTCGTGATTTCTTCGGTGGTTTTGATGGCTGCGTTCATGATGCTGGCTCCTTGCGGAGCCGGTGCACAGACCATCAAGGTGGGTTTCAACATTCCCCTCACAGGAGATATTCCCAAGGTAGGGGAGAGCTCCAAGTACGCAGCCGAGATTTTCCTGGCCGAATTCAATGCCGCCGGTGGTCTCAAATTGGGCGACAAGTCCTACAAATTGCAGTTCGTCTACGAGGACAACGAATCCAAGGCGGAATCCGCAGCTGCGGCAGCTCAGAAGCTCATCACTCTGGATCAGGTCCTGGCCATGATCGGCCCCCAGGCCAGCAAGCAGGCCATCCCGGCCGGAGAGGTGGCCAATGCCAACAAGACGCCCATGATCTCCGCCTGGTCCACCAATCCGAAGACGACCGAAGGCCGCCCCTATGTTTTTCGCGCCTGCTTCCTCGATCCGTTTCAGGGGCCGGTGGCTGCCAACTTCGTGACCGAGGAGTTCAAGGCCAAGAAGGCCGCTGTTCTCTATGATATTTCAAGCGATTATCCCAAGGGCCTGGCCGAGTACTTCAAGGCAGCCTTCGAGAAACTCCACGGCCCCGGCTCCGTGGTAGCCTTCGAGACCTTCACCACCAAGGATGCCGACTTCAGCGCGCAACTCACCAACATCGTCAAGTCCGACGCCGACGTTCTGTTCACGCCTCAGTATTATAGTGAGGTTGCCCTCATTGTAAAACAGGCCAAGGATCTCGGCTGGAAGAAAGCCATCATGGGCAGCGACAGCTGGGGCTCGGCGGAGCTCATGACACTGTGCGGCGACGCCTGCAAGGGTGCTTTCTTCAGCACGCATTATGCGGCTGCGGGAGCCAAGGGCGCGACCAAGGAATTCATCGACAAGTACAATGCCAAGTACGGCTACGTTCCCGATGATGTCGCCGCCCTCACCTGGGATGCCATTGGTCTTCTGATTCAGGCCCTCAAGAATGCGGGGGCGCTGACGGGCAACGTGGACAAAGACCGCGAAGCCGTCCGGGACGGCTTGAGCAAAGTCAAGGACTTCGAAGGCATCACCGGCAAGATGACTTTCGCCTCTGGAGGGGACCCCATCAAATGCGCCGTGGTGGTCAAGATCAGCGACAAGGGGGAGTTCGAGTTCTACAAGCAGGTTTGCCCCTGAAGGGTGTTTCTGATATAGGGTGAAGCAAGATGGAGGCGGGAAGCAATTCCCGCCTTTGTCTATGATGTGAAGCAGGTTGAATAGAGCTCAGGGGGTCGATTTCTTTGTTTTTCGAGACGTTCTTACAGAATCTGTTGAATGCGCTCCAGTGGGGGAGTTTTTATGCTCTCATCGCCCTGGGGTATACCATGGTGTACGGGGTGCTCCTGCTCATCAACTTCGCCCACGGCGATATCTTCATGGTGGGGGCCTACATCGGCCTGTTCATCGCCACCTTTCTGCTGGCCCAGTACGCCGTGGCGCTCCCGTTCGCACTGCCTCCCACGGTCATCTTCCTTCTGACGCTTTTGTTCAGCATGATCATCACCGCGATGCTGGGGGTTGCCATTGAGCGGGTGGCCTACCGGCCCCTCCGGCGTAAGGGTGCGTCACGCCTGTATGTTGTCATCACCGCGCTCATGTGCGGGCTGCTCCTGGAAAACGGCAATCTCCTCCTTCTCGGGGCCAATCGGCGGAATTTTCCCGAGCTTCTCGACAAGACCATCTATACCATTGGCGGCGTGACATTCAGCAACATCAAGGTGATGGTCATCATCGTGACGGTCCTCGTTTTCGTGCTGCTCGAGACCATTGTGCGCAAGACCAAGCTGGGGATGGCCATGCGGGCCATTTCCTATGACCGTATGGCGGTGCCGCTCATGGGCATTCCCATCGACACGGTCATCGCCTTCACGTTCGTGCTGGGGTCCTCCATGGCGGCCGTGGCCGGCGTACTGTATGCGACGGCATATCCTGTTCTGGAGCCGTACATGGGGGCGCTTGTGGGCTGGAAGGCTTTCATTGCAGCGGTTCTGGGAGGTATCGGCGAAATTCGCGGGGCTTTCGTCGGAGGCTTTGTCCTCGGCTTCGTGGAGATCTTTGTTGCAGCCTTTTTCCCGTCTACGCTTCGGGACCTGCTGGCTTTCAGCATTCTCCTCATCTTCCTGTGCATCAAGCCGACGGGCCTGTTCGGCGTCGCCCGGGCCACCAAGATATAGCGGGACTGCAGCATGCGCCGAATGATACCGATCCTTCTCTACCTTCTTGTCTGCGCAGTCGTTCTGGCGGGGGCGCAGTCAGGACTGTTCAACGCTTACGTGCAGCTCGTCATCATGTTCGTGGGCATCAACATCATCCTTTCCACCTCCCTGAATCTGATCAATGGCTACATGGGAGAGTTCTCCGTCGGGCATGCAGGCTTCATGGCCGTCGGAGCTTACGTCACCTCCATTCTGAATGTATGGTTATTCACCGACAGCAGCGTCTTCGGTCCCAGCCTCCTCCAGCCATCGAGCGCTCTCTACCTCTTCCCCGTGACGCTCCTCGCGGGGGGGATCGGCGCGGCCCTGGTGGGGCTGCTGGTCGCCATACCGTCTTTCCGCACGCGGGGAGACTATCTCGCCATCATCACCCTTGCGGTGAACTACATCGTCAAAAGCTCCATCGAGAACATCCAGGTGATCGGCGGTGCCCGCGGCTTCATGGGGATGCGCAATGTGATCAACTCCATGAAGGAGGTGGTAGATATCCCTTGGATTTTGATCTGGATTCTGGTTTTCACCGGGTTCACCGTCTGGATTCTTCACCGGCTGGTGACCTCGACCTACGGGAAGGGGATCGTGGCGATCCGGGACGACGAAATCGCCTCGGAAATCATGAGCGTGAACACGCGCCACATGAAGGTTGTGGCTTTCATGCTCTCCTCGGGACTGGCCGGAGTGGCCGGAGGGCTTTTCGCCCACATCCTGGGCTACATCAACCCCGGAACCTTCACCATCATGAAATCCACGGAGATCCTGGTGATGGTTTACCTCGGCGGGATGGGGTCCCTGAGTGGCTCGGTGCTGAGCGCCATCGGCTTCACCGTGATTCTCGAGCTCTTTCGCCCCCTGCAGCTGGCCAAGTGGGTGGTGATTCCCCTGCTGCTCATCCTGCTCATGCTTTTCCGGCCCGAAGGGATCATGGGTCATCGGGAGCTCACGGACGTCTTCCCGTGGCTCCGTCGTTTCCTGGCTCCGCAAGAAAGGCGCTCCTAGATGCCATTGCTGGAAATTCGCGAGGTCACTCATTACTTCGGGGGGCTGCGTGCCGTATATAACCTCAACCTGACGCTCGAAGGCGGAGAGCTCATGGGGCTCATCGGGCCTAACGGGGCCGGGAAGACCACGGTCTTCAATCTGGTTTCCGGGTTCTATAAGCCGACGGAAGGCGAGGTCCTGTTTCTCGGGGAGAGCCTGGCCGGTCTTCGCCCGCACCAGGTCACGGCGCGGGGCATGGCGCGCACCTTCCAGAACATCCGGCTGTGGAACAGCCTCACGGTTCTCGAGAACCTGTGTCTCTCGCAACATCACCACCTGGGCTATGGGCTTTTGGGAGCCGTCCTGCGACCCCGCAGCTACCATGAGAACGAGCGCCGCATCAAGAAAACCGCCCAGCAGCTTCTCGAAATCCTGGGCCTGTCGCACTATGCCGATGAGCTCCCCAAGAACCTGCCGTACGGCATGCAGCGTCGGGTCGAGATCGGGCGAGCCCTTTCACTGCACCCCAGGCTGCTGCTCCTGGACGAACCGGCGGCGGGGATGAACCCCTCCGAGGTCGATCAGCTCATCGATCTGGTCCGATGGATCCGGGATGAGTTCAAGCTGACCATCTGGCTCATCGAGCATCAGATGCGGGTGGTCATGAATCTGTGCGAAATCATCAAAGTGCTTGATTTCGGGGAGACCATCGCCGAGGGGCCTCCGGCCGAGGTGCAGCAGAATTCCCGGGTGGTCCAGGCCTACCTGGGAGACGAGGAGGACTCCTATGCTTGAGGTGGAGAACCTCCACGTCCGCTACGGCAACCTGGAAGCCCTTCACGGAGTGTCGCTCTTCGTTGAGGAAGGGGAGATTGTGGCACTCCTCGGGGCAAACGGCGCAGGGAAATCCACCACTCTCATGAGCATCATGCGGCTCCCGCCACCCGAGGGTCCCCAGGTGAGCCAGGGGGCGATCCGGTACAGGGGGCAGGATCTGCTGCCCGTTCCGGCCCACCAGGTGGTGGCTCAGCTCGGCATCGGTCTCGTTCCCGAGGGACGCCATATTTTCGGGAATCTCACGGTGCAGGAAAACCTGAAGCTGGCGACCTATGCACGTCGTGATGCGGAGCGAATTGTCGCAGATTACGAACGGGTTTTTGGCCTTTTCCCGCGCCTCTCCGATCGCAAGCACCAGCGGGCCGACACGCTGAGCGGAGGCGAGCAGCAGATGCTGGCCATGGGGCGGGCTTTTATGAGCGGTGTGCGCTTCATCTTGCTGGATGAGCCTTCCATGGGGCTGTCGCCGCTCCTCATGCAGGAGCTCTTTCGGGTCTTGAAAGAGCTCAACGAGGCGGGGACCACGATCCTGGTGGTCGAGCAGAATGCCCGCATTGCCCTCAAATACGCGCACCGGGGTTACGTCATGGAGGCCGGGCGCATCGTGATGTCAGGCTCCGCCAGTGATCTCGCCGACGACGCCGAGATCCGCAAGGCTTATTTAGGTTAGCTCGTCGGACATGAGTTCCTTCTCTGCGTCTCGGCGTCTCTGCGTCTCGGCGCGAGGCTGCCTTTGAACAGGGGTAGTCCATGAAAATTCTCATCTGTGATGGCATGCACGAAAGTGGCCTTTCGCTCCTCAGGGCAGCCCAGGGTGTCGAGGTGGATGCACCGGATCAGCCCAGCGCTGAAGAGATCAGAGAAAGGCTTCCTGATGTCGATGCCCTGGTGGTGCGGAGCCGGACCAGGGTCACCGAGGAGCTTCTGGCGGACGGGTCGAAGCTCAAAGTGGTCGGTCGAGCGGGTACGGGTGTGGACAATATCGATGTCCAGGCCGCAAGCAGCCGCGGCATCCTGGTCATGAACACACCGGGAGCCAACGCCATGGCCGCTGCCGAGCACAGCCTCGCCATGATGTTCGCCGTGGCGCGCCACATTCCGCAAGCCACACAGTCCATGCGGGAAGGGCGGTGGGACAAGAAGCTTTTTACGGGAACGGAGCTCTACGAGCAGACTCTCGGCATCATCGGCCTCGGAAAGATCGGGAGTATTGTGGCCGACCGGGCCCTTTGCCTGAAGATGGAGGTGATCGGCTTCGATCCCTACATCATCCCCGAGGCTGCGGCAATCCTGGGGGTGGAGTGCGTGAGCCTGGACGAGCTGCTCGCCCGCTCGGACTTCATCACCCTGCACACTCCCATGACGGCCGAGACCAAGCATATCATCAGCCGTGAAGCGCTGCAGAAGGTGAAGCCCGGGGTTCGCATCGTCAACTGCGCCCGGGGAGGACTCGTCGACGAGGATGCCCTCTACGACGCATTGGTGGAGAAGCGGGTCGCCGGCGCCGCCCTGGATGTCTTCGCCCAGGAGCCGCCCACTGCGAGCCCGCTCCTCAGTCTTCCCAATGTGATCTTCACCCCGCATCTCGGTGCATCGAGCGTTCAGGCGCAGGCCAATGTGGCACGAGCCATCGCATCCCAGATCCTCGACTACCTGCAGCTCGGCATCATCCGCAACGCGGTGAACTTCCCCTCCATACGGGCCAAGGACTACGAGCGCATCAGGCCCTATCTGGGGCTGGCGGAAGCGCTCGGGCGGCTGCAGGGCCAGCTTTTCACCCCCGTGCAGCGCCTTGAGATCGAGTACAGCGGCCCGGAGTTTCAGGATCTTCCTCTGCAGCCCCTGACGCAGATGGTGGTGAAAGGTCTTCTCGAGCCCGTTCTGGGAGAGAAGGTCAACCTGGTCAACGCTCCGCTGCTTCTGAGGGAGCGGCAGGTCGAGCTGGTCACCACCACCACGTCTCATTCAAGGGGCTACACCGGCCTCATCTCCGTCCGGGTTCGCGGCGGCGACCAGGAGGGGGCGGCCGCCGGCACGGTGTTCCAGCATGATGAGGTCAGGCTGGTCCGTCTCAACAGCTATCGTCTTGAGGCCGAGCTCGAGGGAATCAACCTCATCATCCAGAATCTGGACAAGCCGGGAACCATCGGGGTCATCGGGACCACTCTGGGGCAGCACCAGGTCAACATCGCCAATATGCATCTCAGCCGCACGCCAGACAAAGACCGGGCCATCGCCATCATCCGGATCGATGCCGAGGCTCCGGCTCAGGCCCTGAATGATCTCCTGAGCCACCCCAATATCCTCTCTGTTCAGCAGGTCAAGCTGTAACGAGTGCATGCCCCTGAAAAGGGGCTGCATTCATCCAACCTGTTCCTGAGTCATCCCCTCAGCAATGCCCCACAAAAAGTTAAAGTTTTGACGTTCACACCCGATTGTAACCCATGAAACAGGGCTCCTTTATCGTCAACGGTTTGGCGGAGGGCTTCCAGAGTATTCTCGCCGAACCCGGTGTTTTCCCTGGTTGCATGCTTCCAATTGCACACTCGGCCCTCTCCTCCTCGACTCCATACCCCCTGCATGCAGCTGGAGGCAAGAACCCAGCATCTCGTCGGAGGTCAGAACCATGTGTCGAATCAGATTTCATGCATTGTGGGTTGTCGTTGCTCTTCTATTGTTCAGTCCTTCTGTCTACGGAGTCACCAGCCAAGAGGTCATCATCGGCCTGAACGTTCCTCAGACCGGACCATATGCACTTCAGGGAAAAGACCAGATCAACGCCTATGCCATGGCGAAGCTGGAAATTGAAGAGCAGGGAGGGATACTCGGGAAAAACATCAAATACCTGGTGGCCGACAGCCAGTCCAACCCTGAGATCTCGGTCAAGAATGTCAAACAGTTCATTGAAGAGGGCGTCGACATGGTGACGGGCGGTTCCTCCAGCGCCGTGGCCATCGCCGTCAGCAAGCTCTGCCAGGCTCAGTCGCGGCTCTTCATGGCGACGTTGACGTACTCCAATGACCTCAACGAGAAGGAAGCCCATCGCTACACATTTCGAGAGACCTACAATTCCTATATGGCCGCCAAAGCGTTGTCGAAGCATCTCACCACGAAATTTGCCAACAAGAAATATTTCTACATCACTTCGGACTATTCCTGGGGATGGACCACCCGCGATTCTCTGAAGCAATTCACTGGGACCAAGGAGGCTAGCGATGTCCTGATGCCTTTCGGAGAGCCCCTGGGGTCGCCGCGCTACCGGGCGGCCATCCAGAAAGCTGTGGATGAGCGAGCCGACGTGCTCGTGCTGGTGCTCTTCGGGCGGGACATGATGGCAGCCCTGCAGGAATGCATGAACATGGGGGTGAAGCACAGCATGCAGATCGTCGTGCCGAACCTCGAGATGCACATGGTGCTCGGCTCGAGCGATGAAGCGACGGATGGCATCCTGGGGGCGGTTCCCTGGTACTGGCAGATTCCCTACAAATACAACTTCGAGGGGGGGAAGAAGTTCGTGGAGAACTATCGAGCCCGATTCGGGAAGCCGCCCTGCTCGGGAGCCGCAACGGCATACACCAACATCATGCTGTACAAGTGGGCCGTGGAGCAGTCCAAGTCCTTCGACCCGAAAGCCGTGATTCGCGCTCTGGAGGGCCATGCCTTCACCGGGCTCAAGGATGAAGAGACCATCCGTTCCTGGGATCACCAGACGATCCAGAGCGTATATGTGGTGAGGGGCAAAGGGGCCGGTAAAAAGGACATCTGGGATGTTTTCGAGGTACTCGAAGCTCATACGGGTGAAGACCTGGCTCAGAGTCGTGAGGAAAACCCCGTGAGACTGGAGCCTCTCTACAACTGACCGTCGCAGCGTCCAGTTTGAGCTGACAGACAGCGGAGTCTGACGATGTGGTTCACCCTTTGGGAAGGGACCAGCAGCTTCCCAGGCCTGAGCGACGTGCTCCGGGCATTCTGGGAACTGACCTGTGATGGGACTCTGGCGCGCTACTGTGTGGCCAGTCTCTTCAGAGTCACTGTTGGCTTCTATCTGGCCATTCTTGTGGCTGTCCCCCTGGGGATACTCCTGGGCCGGATACAAAGGGTGAACCGTCTCGTGAATCCCGTGATTCAATTCCTCCGACCCGTGTCCCCATTGGCATGGATCCCTTTTGCCATGCTTTGGTTCGGCATCGGAGACAAGCCGGCGCTTTTCATCATCTTCGTCGGAAGCGTCTTCCCCCTGCTCGTCTCCACCGTCAAGGCCTCCGCCTCCATCCATCCCATGTACTTTCAGGTGGCAGCGAATTTGCAACTCAGTCTCTTAGAGACGTTGCGCTTCCTCATCCTCCCTGCGGTCCTTCCGCAGATCGTTCTCGCCCTCAGGGTGAGTCTCGGGATCGCATGGCTGGTTGTCGTAGCGGCAGAGATGATCGCGGTGAAGAGTGGACTTGGATATCTGGTTATCGATGCTCGCAATGCCCTGCGGATGGATTATGTGGTGGTGGCCATTCTGAGCATTGGGGCCATCGGACTCGCTCTGGACAGCATCATGACCCGGCTCGAGCGACTGCAATCCGTGAGGTGGAGACTTGAACAGGCCTAAAATCAGACTCGAGCAGGTCACCGTCCGTTACGGAAACGGCCATGCCGGCGCAAAGGAGAATCGGGACGCGGACAATGGAGGAGACGGCGCCGCCCGCGATAAGATCATCCTGAACAATATCGATCTCGAGATCCATGCTGGCGAATTCGTATCCATCCTCGGACACTCCGGCTGCGGAAAATCGACGCTGTTGAAAATCGTTGCGGGATTCCTGAAGCCCCATGGAGGAAGAGTGTGGATTGACGACAAGCTGGTGGAAGGACCGCAGTCCAGGCACGTCTTCATCTTTCAGGAAGGGGCCCTTTTTCCGTGGCTGACCATCATCGAGAATGTCGCTCTGGCTCTGCGAACCGTGAAGGATTCGCGCGAGCGCTACGAAAAGGCCAAGGAATACCTTGAGCTCGTTGCCCTGGAGGGTGTTGAGAACCACTACCCTTACATGCTGTCGGGAGGCATGCGCCAGCGGGCCGAAATTGCCCGTGCCCTCGCTGCTCAACCCGATGTTCTGCTGATGGACGAGCCCTTTTCAGGGCTGGACCAACTGACCCGGCTTCATCTGCGTGAAGAGCTGCTCTATCTCCACGTCATGCTGCCCAATACCACCATCCTTTTCGTGACCCATGACATCGATGAGTCCCTGCAGCTGAGCAACAAGCTGGTGATTCTCGGGGAGCCTCCGTCCCGGATCAAGTGCTGCCGCACGATACGCGTTCCACACCCCAGAACACTGACGACTCCGGAGCTGGGTGAGCTGCGCTCACTCATACACCATCATTTGGGAGTTCACTCGGCACTATGACGAAAGGCTTGTTCGAAAAGATCCCTACCGGCACGCGAGTCCTTGGTCTCTCCATGCTCTGGCTCGTTTTGATCGGCGGCCTCCACAGCCAGCTGAACGGGGAGCATGCCCAGGAGAGGGTGACTCTTCGCATGGGGTACATGCCGGTCGTCACGAACCTCGCTGCGCCTCTCATCGATCATGCATCGCGGCAGTCGGATCTGCAATTCGAGGCGATCAAGTTCCCTTCATTTGCTGAAATGGCCGAGGCGTTCCGCGCGGGTCATATTGAAGTCGCCTACATCATTGCGCCGCTGGCTCTCGCGTTGCACCAGCAGGGGGTGCCGCTCAAGATCGTGTACATCGGCAATCGGCATGAGAGCACGCTGGTCGTCAAGAACGAAAGCTCCATCCAGAGCATGCGGGATCTGGTGGGGAAGAAAGTGGCCGTTCCCATTCGATTTTCCGGGCATCTGCTGGCTCTCAGGCGCTACTTCAGGGATGCAGGCTTCGGAGAGTCGGCGGTTCAACTGGTCGAAATCCCCCCGCCGGATATGCCCGCTGCGCTCTCCACGGGAGGGATCGACGGGTACTTCGTGGGTGAGCCTTTCGCCAGCCGTTCCATTCATAGCGGAGTGGGGCGGCGGCTCATGGATGTGGAATCCATCTGGCCCGGCTTCATCTGCAACCTCATGATCGTCCGCGAGGATCTCATTCAGAGCCATCCCGAACGGGTGAGACGGCTTGTTTCGGCGGCTGTTCGCTCTGGGATGTGGGCTCAAAGCCATCAGGACGAAGTCATCGACCTGGTGTCAAGCTACTGGGGGCAATCCCCTGACCTGGTCCGTTTCACCTTCACCACCCCCCCGCATCGGTTCCGTTATGACCTGCCCGCGCCTGCATACCAGGAGCTTCAGATTGTCGCCCAGGAGATGAGGAATGCGGGTTTGATTGAGAGAGACATCGACGTAACGTCAGCATTTGACGACCGCTTCGCCCGCGAAGTCCTTGCAGAAGACAGTCCTCCTCTCTCTGACCTATTGGCGATTTGTAAACAGGAGCGTTCATGAAGATCTTGGTTCTGGATCCGCAGAATCGTCTGACCGAGACGATTTCGCAGATGCAGCGGTTGCGAGACGACGTGCAGGTCATTGCACCCGGTTCCGGCGAACTACACCCCTCGGAAGAGCAAGGTGTGGACTGCATCGTTGCAGACGGTTCTCAGGTCCTCAATCCCCCGTTTCGAGACGGCCTGTTGAGCTGGCGTACCCATCCAGACACCTACCTCGTTCCTTGCTGGATTTCGGGATCAGCGGAACTATTCCATAACCAGTGTCTCTGGCCGAGCCTGTCCGTAGATGTGGTGCGAGAGGTCCAAGAACCGCAGGATCTCCAGGGGTGGCTCGGGCAGATTCATGAATGGCAACAATCCCGCATGATCATTGAGGATCAAGGATCGCTTCGGAACAGAACCCCCATTGAATTCATCACCGCCCTGGCCCTTCGCGGAGCGAGCGGCACCCTCAGGGTCTTTGACCTCAGTGGGTCAGAAGGAGTGCTCACTTTCCGGAAGGGAAACCTGGTTGATGCCCGGCTGAAGCATCTCTGCGGGATCGAAGGTTTCTTTGAGTTCTTTTGCTGGTCGGGTGGAGACTATGTCTGGGATTCCGAAGCACCACTCGCTTGCAGCATCGAACCGCAGCCCCTTACAAACCTCATGTGCGAAGCTTTGCGACTGGTGCAGGACGCCAATCTCCTTTTTCATTTCGTATCCAGTTTGCGGCTGCGAATCAACAGGACCAGTTCGGAATCCGCACTGGATGACGGAGCTGTAGCTCATTTCACATCCATCAAAGAAATCTATTCTCTGATCAACGGCAACTTCTCCATTGCCGAGATCGCAGAGGCCTCTCCCCTCTCGCTGCCGAGGACCATGAGCTGCCTGGCGAAGTGGTTTTCCCTCGGCGACATCGGCGTGGTGCAGGCGGTCAAGCGGAACGACTCCTGCCGAGTACTGATCGTCGATGATTCACTCTTCATGTGCAAGGCGCTCTCGGCTGCGTTGTCGAGAGACCCGGCCATCACGGTCCAGGGAGAAGCCCATGATGGAATCGAAGCCCTTAAGCTCATCGATGAGCTGAACCCCGATGTGGTGACGCTCGACCTGCAGATGCCGCGCATGGACGGCCTGACAGCCCTGAAGCACATCATGATCCGCAATGCGAAGCCCGTGGTAGTCCTGAGCGCCTTCACACCGCAGACATCTCCCCTTACGTACCAATCCTTCAAGCTTGGGGCAGTGGACGTTCTGACCAAACCATCCCAGAAATCGGACCTTTCTTTGAAGATGGAGCAGGAAGAGCTGTGCAGGCGCATCAGAGAAGCCGCAGCGGTGAGGATTGAAGCGGCTCAGTACATCCGCTCCAAGAAGACCGGAATTGAATGTGCGGAAAACCAGCCGGCTGCAGTTTCTCCGGCCCGAGGGCTGGTTGTGATTCTCTGTGGGGTGGGAGGATTTGCGGGTCTGGTCAGGCTTCTCCTCTCCATCAGGAGGAAGGATCTCCCCTACGCCGTCGTGGCCTGCCTGGACATGCCGGCCCCTGTCGTGGAAGCTCTGCTTCCCCATATCGCCAGAGACTCCACCCTGGACGTCGAGCCCCTCGAAAGCGATCACAACCTGGCAGCGGGGAAATGTTACCTCTGTTCGAGCGACGACCACTGGATCCTGCACAGAGTTGCGGAAGGCATAAAGGCGTCACCTCAACCGACCGATAAGAGTGGACGCCAGCCCTTTGACCGGCTTCTGCGAAGTGCGAAAGACTGTTTCGGGCCGGAAACATTGGTGCTGCTGCTTTCCGGCAAAGGAACGGACGGTATGAAAGGGATGATGGAGGTTAAGGACGGGGGCGGGAGTGTGTGCACTCTCACACCCGATGCGTGTTTGAAACCCGATCTGCCCAGAAGGGTGGTTGAATCCCTCGGTGCCCGAGAAATCAAGGACACCTCAGCCATGGCCGCACTCATTGAGCAGATCCACTGAAACAGTATTCATCAACCATTCCCTTCAGGGGAGGAGAAAGTATGGGATTACCTGCCTTAATGTCACGTACTCCCCGCGCACTCGATGAAGAGCCGCGGCAGACCAGGCAGCTGGTCAGTTTTCGAATCGGGGAGGAGGAATTCGGGGTCGACATCCTGATGGTGCAGGAGATCATCCGTTTGCCGATCATTACACCCATTCCCAACGCGCCCAGTTTCATCCTAGGCATGATCAACCTGCGCGGGAAAATCATCCCCGTGATAGATCTTCGCCAAAGGCTCCGGATCAACGGCGGGGCACGCACGGAGAATGATCGAAGGAGTCGCATCCTGATCGTCGAAATGTTCACCCATGTCACAGGCTTCATCGTGGATTCGGTCTCGGAGGTGATGAAGGTGGCCGATGCGGAAATCGAGCCCACGCCGCACCTGGTGGCCTCCAGTATCAACGCGGAGTACATCCAGGGCGTGATCAAACTGCCCAATCGTTTGATTATGTTGCTGGATTTCAGTCGTATTCTGAACCCGCAGGAGGGGAGGGATATGGACAGGATGGATTTCCATACCCCACCCGGTGACAAAGATGTCGGGATCCCGAAGCTCGGGATTCCCAGTGTTTCTCACTCAGAAGTTCAATGAGAAGGCAAGGGGAGGTCATAAACCATGTTTCGTTTAGGTTTCTTCAAGAAATCGTTGAGAAGCTTTTTGCTGGCAATCCTTCTGCTCATCACCCTCATCCCTCTCGGCGTGCTCAACATCATCAGCTATGAAACGACGCGCCAACAGCTCTTTGAGGACCAGGACCAAAGGTTGAGCGGTTATTCCGAGCGTATCACCAAGGCCGTCGACATGGCTCTAGCACAGCGTGTGGGAGACGTCTCGGCGTGGTCCAACCTGGAAACGGTCAAAACAGCATTGGAAATCGGCGGCGGCCAGGCTGGCGGCAACGCCATGTTCGAGAACTTCGTCAAGAACTATGCAACGTTCGACTTGATCTTGCTCCTGGATCGGTCGGGAAAATGCATTGCGGCCAATACTCCTGCCGCAGTGGGCGCCAAGCTGGGCGATCAGGCCTGGTTCGGCAGCGTCATGGAAGGCAGGGAGCATGTGGGGGATTTCGGCAACTACGCGGTGGTGAAGAATCTGGTCCCCAACTCCAGCGGATGGTCTCTGCCCATCGTCATCCCGGTCAAGATCATGAACGAAATCAAAGGGGGGCTGGTTGGATTCGTCCGTTGGGAAGTCATGAACCAGATCATCGAAGCCTTCCCCGTCGGCAAGACGGGCTACACCTACATGGTCAATCTGTCCGACATGATGGTCATTGCCCACCCCAACCGTGAAATCGTCGGTATGAAGCTGACCGATGCCAAAATCAACCTCCCTCAGGTGGCTCAGGCCATAGGGGGGAGTGAGGCCGGCTTCCTCGTCTATGAGTTCAAGAACCCCGCCACCAACCAGACGGCCAACCGTACGGTCGGGTTCGCGCACAACAAGGGGTATGCCAATGTAGCCAAGAAATGGTGCGTAGCGTCTGGCGCCAATTATGAAGAGGTTTTTGCGGCCCTGCCTACCCTGAGAAACCGAAGCATTGCCATCTCCGCCATCTTCATCGGCATCCTCGTGGCCGGCGCCTTCTTCCTCAGCCGATACATCTCCAGGCCTATCCTCAACACCTCCAGCATGATGGTCGAGATTACCAAGAACCTGGACTTCACCAGGCAGATCGAAGTGAAGGGCGAAAACGAGATCGCCAGGATGGAAGAGGCTTTTAACATGCTGCTCCAGAAACTCCGTGAAACCTTCGGGTCCATCGTCGACGGGAAGCAGCAGGTCTCAATGGCTGTGGAGCGCGTGAAAGAGATTTCGGCCCGCATCGTGACCAACGCTTCGGAGCAGGCCAAACGCGCCCAGGACGTGCTCACCCGAATCGAGACCATGGGAACCACGGCCAGCCAGGTCCAGGAAAATGCTGCGGAGAGTCAGCGCTCTTACGATGATACCGCAGTCTCCATCACGCAGCTGACTTCCAGCATTCAGGAGATCGCCCAGGCTGCGCAGACTCAGGCCGCCATGGTGCAGGAAGCTCGCAATATCATCAACCAGATGGGTGAAACGGCCCAGGAGGTTTCGTCCCGCGCCAATCAGCAGCACCAGGCAGCCGTCGAGACTGCGGAAGCCGCCCGCAAGATGGCTGAATCCATCAGTGACGTGGCCGACAAGGCGTCCAAGGCTGACAAGCAGTCCGAACTCTCGCACGAAGCAGCCGTCGAAGGCCGCCAGGCGGTTGAGCAGGTGGCTCAGGGTATGCAAAGTATCGCAGAGAGTTCCGAACAGATCACTGAAATTATTGAAGTTATTTCAGACATCGCCGACCAGACCAACCTGCTGGCCTTGAACGCCGCCATCGAGGCTGCCCGAGCCGGTGAGCATGGCCGAGGCTTTGCCGTCGTCGCCGAGGAAGTCCGGAAACTGGCCGAAAGAACGGCTGAGTCGACCAAGGAGATCTCGGTCCTCATCAAGAACAGTGCCGAGCGCGTGAAGGAAGGTGCCGGGCTGGCCACATCGAGCCAGAAGGCGCTCGCCAACATCGTGTCGGCCGTCGAACAGACCAATGCTCTGGTCCGCGACATCGACAAAGCCACCAGCGAGCAGGCCAAAGGCATCGAGCGAGTGGTTCAGGAAATGGATCGACTCCGTCAGCTTTCCCAGGAAATCACCGACATGACCGGGGAGCAGGGCAAGCGTCGTCTTCGCGCCGCCGAGATCACCGAGGAGATCTCCAAGCTCTCGCAGAACGTGTCCGTTTCGACGCAGGAGCAGGTGCGAAGTGCGGACCAGGTCATGAAAGAGGTCGTGGAAGCCAACAAGCGCGCCGAAAACATCACTCAGATGACGACAGCCCAGAAAGAGCGAAGCCAGAACCTCCGGGACATCATGAATGAAATGAGCAGTGTCGCTCTCACCAACGCCTCAGGCGCCAAGAACTCGCAGGAGTTCAGTCTGCGGCTGTCCGAGGTTATGGATCACTTCAGCATGCTGATCGAGCAGTTCAAGATCAGCGAGGGTAACGGAAATGGAAACGGCCGGGCTGCTCCCAAGGGAGCCGACGGGTTCAAAGTGGACATGACATCCATGCTGAAAGCCGAAGACCTTGTGAAGGCTCCTGAGGGATTGGATCACGGCAATGCTTGAAGCCGTCCAGCCCCGAAAGATCGGGGCCGGCGTTGAAACGCGACAAAAGTAAGAGAGCGGTGACGGTCCTTGACTCCGAATTCAAGGCCGGTGCACCAAACCGATCATCGTCAATACACCCTGGTCCCGAGCCGGAAGCACCGCCGCGGGACCAGGTACCCCGCAACGCAGAATGGATAGTGTCCAGAAAGGACTGAGGTGATCAGATGTCAAAGCGTGTTCTCGTTGTAGATGACTCCAATCTCATGCGGCATCGTATTGTCCAGTGCCTGACCGATGCGGGCCACAACGTTGTGGGAAAGGCTAAGGACGGGGGTGAGGCCATCGACCTCTACCGGCAGCTGGCTCCGGATGTCGTCACGATGGATGCGACCATGCGAGGCAAGGATGGGATCACGGCGGCAAAAGAGATTCTGGCCATCGATCCCATGGCGGCCATCGTCTTCTACACTTTGCTCGACGCTCCGCATCTGACCGCCCAAATCGAGCAGCTTGCCGTGAAGAAACTGATTCGAAAAGGCGATGAACAAGGCCTGCTGCAAACACTGGCGTCCATGAGTTGACCGGACTGCATATATAGGATTGAGCACCCAATGGAACCTCAGGATTTCTTGCAGGAATACGTGGAAGAAGTGAGAGAGCACCTTCAGGAGCTGGAGAAATCCCTTCTGACGTTGGAGCGCGAGGGAACGAAACAGGATGAGATCAGCCAGCTGTTTCGGGCTGCCCACAGCATCAAGGGTGCTTCGGCTTACATGGGATTTGAACAAATTGCCCATCTGACCCACGAGCTTGAGAGTCTCTTCTCGGAAGTGCAATCCAGCACGCTGGAAGTGACCCCCAAGGGCATCAGCACCCTTCTGGCCTGCGTGGACTACATTGCCAACGCTGTCGGCCAGCTGCAGGACTCGGGTGCGGAGCCTTCTGTTCCCGCCTCCCTGTTGGATGCGCTCCAGACCATTCGCAGCACGGATCCGGGCTCGGACCCCGAAGAGCCGGCGGCTCCAGGGGGCATCGATGAGAACCCGGACGATTTCGAGGTGGATTTCTCAGCCGTGCTGTTTCCGGACATGCCGGAGTCTCGCAAGGAAGGTCATGAGGACGAAGCTGTTCCACCATGTCCATCCAGCGTGAGCTTGCAGGAGGAGAGTTCTGGGGAGTTGGAGGAAGAGGACGCCGAGCTCCTGACCATTTTCATCGGGTCCTTTAAAGAGAGTATCGATCAAGTCTGTTCGGCTCTCGCCTCCCCTGCGGATTCCCCGTTGAGTGAGAAGGAATCTCAGCAGATCCAGGGTATCCTTCGCCGGCTCCAGGCCTCATGTCAGTACATGGACTATGAGGAGGTTGCCGCCCTTGTGAAGCGCGCTGAAGAGGTCGTCGCCAATGGATACCAGGGTTCCAAGGCGCGTGGCGTCCTGTTTCACGAATTCTGGACGCTTTGCGCCGAGCCGCTCAAAGGGCACATGCCACAGCTCGAGCTGCCAACCTACCTTCTGGAAACGGTAGAGCTCCAGCCCCCGAAAGAAGAGCTCTTTCAGGAAGATGATGAAGAGCTTCTGGCCATCTTTCTTGAAACGTTCCATCAGCAATTCTCCGAGTTGACCGGTTTGTCAGGGGCCCCTGAGGGCGTCGGGATGACCACAGCCGCTCTCGAAAGAGCCCGGGAGCTCATCAAGAAGCTGATCGCCTCGTCTCAGTACATGGATTATGACCGTGTGGCCGACATTCTCATCGAATGGGATGAGAAGCTCGCTGAATCCATGCGCAATGGGGTGGGAGACCCGGCACTCTACGACAGGCTCCTGAATACCTATGGACGTCGGCTTGAATCCTGTTTTCCCGCCCTGGGAGCTTTGGTGGATTCCGGGGAAAAGGTCGAGCAGTCATCCATACTGCAGTACCTCGATGAGGAAATCGACCGGTCCTTCGATGTGTTCGAGAATATCACTTTCGGCGAGGCCGGTGAGGATTCTGCCTCGCTGGCGGCTGAGGCAGTCACAGGCAGCGCCGAGCCTCCTGAGCCCGAGGATGGCACCGAACGGGATGGGACGCCTTCAGAAATCTCCTCGAGACGCGCTGCTCAATCCGAGAAGATCTCGGCCGCTGCGGAGGAGATGCCGTCTTCGACCACATTGCGCGTGGATGCCCAGAAAGTCGACCAGCTCCTCAACCAGGTCGGCGAGCTCGTTGTGACCCGATCCGAGTTCGTACAGACCGTCATGACCTTCAGGGAAATGCTGCGTGATCTCGCAACCCAGGGGAAGCTCTCCAAACAGGAAATCAGGCGGCTGAGGTTGATCGGGTTCCGACTGCACGAGTCGACCCTGTCCCTGGGCAGAGTGGCGAACGATCTGCAGGATTCATCCATGCGGATCAGAATGCTGCCCATCTCCCACCTCTTCCAGCGGTTTCCGCGGATCGCCCGCGATCAGGCCCTCCGGCTGAACAAGAAGCTGGAGCTCTTCATCGATGGCGGTGAAACCGAAATCGACAAGCGAGTTCTGGAGCAGATGCATGATCCTCTTGTGCAGTTTCTGCGCAACGCCATCGCTCACGGAATCGAGCTCCCTGAGGAGCGCATCCGGGCCGGCAAGCCCGAAGTGGGCTCCATTCGGCTGGCTGCCTATCATGAAGGGGACTACGTTGCTCTCGAGATCGAGGACGATGGCTGCGGCATCGACACGGACCAATTGAAGAAAGTCCTTCAGAATCGCGGAGAAATGAGTCCGGCGGAAATAGAAAGACTCTCCGAGGACGATCTCAAGTACGCTATCTTCCTCCCCGGGCTCTCGACCCGCGAATCTGTGGACGGCAACGCGGGACGTGGTGTCGGTCTGGATGTCGTCAAGGAGAATGTGGAAAGGATGAACGGGACCATAGAAGTGTTCTCGGTTCGAGGACAAGGGACCCGATTCCTGATCCGCATTCCGCTCACCGTCGCGATCATCAGGGCGCTTCTGGTCAAGGCCGCCGATCAGGTATTCACTCTGCCCCTGACGGCCGTTACCGAAATCCTCCGCTACAGGCGGAAAGAAACCCACACCATCGAAGGGTTCGAAGTGATCTCGCTGCGCGGCAAGACGATTCCCATTGTCCATCTGAACCAGCTTCTGAACCTGCCGGATGAGGTGGATGACAAAGGCAGCCAGTTCACCATCATCGTGTCCACGAGTTTCCGGGATGTGGGTCTGGTGGTTGGAGGACTCATGGGCGAGCGGGAAGTGGTGATCAAGCCCATCGAGGATGAATTCCACGCGTTTAGGGGTTTCTCAGGGGCCACGGTGCTGGGTGACGGTACGGTCTCGCTCATCGTGGATGTCTCCTCTCTGCTGCGGATGATGAGGGACACCATGGGATCGCATCCGGCCGGTTCTCCGGAGCCGGAGCAGCGGCTGCTGCACTGATGAAATCTCGGGGGGTTCACTGGAAGGCGTCCGGCTTTTGAGCTTCTCTCTCCCTGGCGTGACTCGAGCCAGTTGATCAGGAAATGGCAGACCCATATGCCTATGCAAGCAGACCAAGCCGCATGTAGCGGATTCACAGGTATGATAAACCTGTCGCTGACCGACTTGATCCAGATGGTCTGCCTGTCCCGTTCCGACATCGTCATTCGTGTCCGGTCCGGCTCCACTGATGGGTTCATATGCATCAAAAAGGGCCAGGTCCTGCATGCGGAAACGAGCACCCTGCAGGGTGAGGGAGCCTTCCTCGAGATCCTTCGATGGAAGGACGGAATGTTTGAGATTCAGTCTTCTGATAGCGTTTTATCCACTTCCATCGATAAACCCTGGGAGCACCTCCTTTTGGAGGCCATGCGGGAGCGGGACGAGAATCTGCTGGGTGGTGGAGAAGGCGAGCCTCCGGCAGTTGCACGGGAAAGCACCCTCCAAAAGAACATTCCGCTGCTCGGTGCAGAGAACGTGGCCACAAGAGTGGACATTGGGGGTGATCACTGGGACGAGGCCGAACCCATTGATTTGTCACGGATCGAAGCGCCTCAAGACCGGCCGGAATCGGACCGAAACATCCGGGTGCTTGTAGTGGATGACTCCAGTTTCTTTACCCGGCAGCTCAAGAAATTGATCGAAGCTGACCAGGATATTGAAGTGGTTGGGACTGCCAAAAATGGAAAGGAAGCCGTCGATTTTCTCAGCTCCAATCCGTCGGTGGATGTTATCACTCTGGATATTCAGATGCCCGTCATGCAGGGCGACACCACACTCAAACACATCATGATTCGGCATTCGATCCCGGTGTTGATGATGAGCGCCCTGAATTCCGGCCAGTTCAGCAAAATGTTTGAGTTCCTTCAGCTGGGGGCTGTGGACTTTGTACCCAAACCGGAAGCTCATGAAGATATCGCGGAGTACGGCTCCTGCCTCAGGGCTCTCATTCGGGGAGCCGCTCGCGCGGAAATAGGCTGCTTCAAGCGGTATCGCAAGAACGATACAGATGCTTCCCTCGATCACCATGCGGGATTGGAGCCGGGAGAAAGGATGCTTCTGGTTGTGGGAGGGGAAGGCGCTCACATGGAGTGGTTCAGGCTCCCGCTGAGACGGCTCTGCAGGTGGGGGGTGGTTTTGGGTTTGCAGAAGATAGCTGGCCCGCTGCTGTCCGGCTTTGCTGAGTGTATCTCTGCTTTGACGGGTACGGATACCGTTCCGATCGCCGAGAATGCTTCAATGAAAGCGGGAACGTTCCATCTGGGCAACGCAGCTCGGGATGTTGACATTGCGCTCAGTGCCGGGCCTTTTGGCGTTGATGTTGAGGAATCACCGTCCGTGCTCTTTCCATGGTCCAAAGGCCTCAAGGTCTGGATCGAAAGGCTCTCGTCCTTGCTGGGAAACCGGCTGAGTGTTTGCTTCCTCTCAGGGAGCGATCCCATCGGTGAGGAAGTGCTGGATGGTTTGATGGCGAACGAAAGTCGACTCATCGTCCCGGCCACAACGACCATTGTCTGCAGGCAGATGATCCAGAGCGTTGAGAAATATGCAAAAGAAAAATCCCTCGTCTTCACGAGTGCCGGCTATCAAAACCTGACGGAGGTCTGGGTGAAAAATGGTTCCTATGAATGATTACAGCCGCAATGGTCATGTCCGTGTTCTGATTGTGGACGATGCACCCATGATGCGCAGAGCCATCCGCGAGATTCTGTATCGAAAAGAAGGGATCGAGGTCGTCGGAACAGCAGCAAATGGCAGAGAGGCTCTGGAAAAGATCACCGAGCTGCAGCCCGATGTCGTGACGCTCGATATCGACATGCCCGTCATGAATGGCATCACCACCGTAAAGAACATCATGATCCGCCATCGAATCCCCGTGGTTATGATCAGCTCGCTGGTGGAGGATGGCTACTTCGCATTCGAAGCCCTTCGGCTGGGCGTGATGGACTTCATTCCCAAACCCTCCAGGATCAATGGAGGCAGCTGGGAACAGGATGAGGAACTGCTGACCCTGAGAGTTCGGATCGCTTCGGGCATGCACGTCCAGCGCATGCGGCGAGTCCGGAGAAGCAAGATCAGACGACCCGAGGGGCTGGCCCATGACATCCCGCCCACGACGGTCACAGTTGTCGGAACCACCCTTGCCGGTCCCAACAGCATCATGCATGTGGTTTCTCACCTCCCCAAGAATTTTGATGGAGCCATCGTCGCTCTTCAGGAGATCCATCCGCGTATCCTCAGGCCTTTCTGTAAATATTTCAACGAGATCAGTCCAGTGGAGGTGGTCCCGTTGACTGAGAGCACGCCTTTGCTTTCGGGCAAGGTCTATATGGGCTCCACGCTTCAAGGTGCAAGGATCAGCAACTCTCAGCCCAACGGTGGCTACCTCCTTCGTGTGGACGATCCCCATTCCCCCATTGATCAGCTCTTCACCAGTGCAGCCACTTATTTCGGCAGCAGATCGTGCGGCATACTGCTGACAGGGTTGGGTGTTGACGGAACCAATGGCATGAAGGCCATCAAGGATGCCGGAGGGCTGACGCTCGGACAGGATCGGGAGTGTTGTGTCTATCCAAACCTGGTTCAGCATGCCGTGGACAACAAAGTGGTGGACGCTCTTCTCTCCAACCATGGGATCGCACGGCGGGTGGTCACCTGGAACCAGAATCAGAGGTGATAGGTCTGTGGGAAGACCATCGAGACAGGGTCTCCGAAGGAAGGGAATCCGTTCTCAAGGTCTCCGACTGATGGAAAACGAGGGCAATCATGCCCCCGCTCAAGAAACAGCTTGCTTTTTGAAGCGGGATTGAATATCAGAGCGCATGAGGTGTGGGTCGCTATTTTAAGTGAATTCGGAAGTTGGTCTTCCCGCCGCGTGGGGCCATTCTGAAGTAGCTCTAAAATGACGTACCAGGGAAACAAACAAAGTCTAAGAAAGGTTCAAAGCATGGCGGAAGGTCGAGTGAAGTGGTTCAATGAAAGCAAGGGTTATGGTTTCATCGAAACGGGTGAAGGCCGGGATGTATTCGTACATTTCAGCGCTATCGAAGGGTCTGGTTTCAAAACCCTGAAAGAGGGAGAAAGAGTCGCCTTCGACGAGGAACAGGGCGCAAAGGGACCCCAGGCCGCTCGGGTTCGGAAGCTCTAAACCCTTGGTTCTTGCCTCTTTGGTCTAGCATAAAGCCGGATTCACATCCGGCTTTATTTGTTTTCCGCCGGCGCCATCCCAAACACGCAACCTGCTTACGCGTGCTTCCTCGCCCGTTTATCATGCCAGAATCTTCTCCAGAATCACCCTGGTGATCATATAGGTCGGCTTGACCCCGGCGGCCCCCATGCTTCCCGAGGCCAGCGTCTGCCCGCTGATGAGCGGATTGTCCGAGGCGTAATAGGCGTAGCGCACCTTCACATCTTTGGGGATATGCTCACGGATGATGGCGGCGTTGATGGCCTGCTGGTAGTGCCCTCCCTCCATCTCCAGACCCACCGCCCTCCAGCTGGTCTTCTGAAAACGCTCGAGGACGTCCCGGTTCTGGAGAGAGGTGCCGAGCACCGTGATGATCGGCCCCACATAAACCTCCATGCCATCTGCAAAGTCTTCCCGGGCCAGATCGTTCACGATGATATAGTTGTGAGGCATACCCTCCATTACATGGGCTGTGGCGAGCATGATGTCGCCCTTCTTTCCCGAAAGGGTCCCTGCTTTTCCCATCACCGAAATGGAGGCGACCGCCATCTTTCTTTCTACGCCGTCCACCGTTAATGGATCGAGCAGCTCGTCCATGACCTCGAAGGCCTGGACGCCGAACGCGTAATCCATGACCAGGATCACCGGCATGGAATCGGCTGTCAGGCTGGGATTGATCCGCAATTCCGGGTGGAGCTCCACGCCTTCGAGCCTGGCTGTATCGATGATCTGGCAGTCGATCTGGGCTCCGCTCTCGTCGGGCAGCGCGTAAAACCCTCGCTCTGAGGCATATTGCTCGACGAGGCCGTCCCGGTGTCTCAAGGCGCCCATGAGCTCGTAGAAATCGCTCCGGTATTGTGCTCTTTCCCCCGAAGGCAGGGCTGAATAGCCGTAAAGGGTGTTCAGAACACTGTGCAGGTTGGCACTGATGATGTGCAGGGGGCGATCCTGGAGTCCCAGGTCGAAGAGCTTGTTCTTGATTCGTGCCGCCCATTTCTTGCCGTAAACCTGGTTGAGGATGACGTATCCCAGAATCGGAGTGAAGTACATGGCCAGCTCATGGCTTCGGTTCCTTTCACCGTCCATAAGTCGGCCAAGATCCAGGATGATGCGCAGCAGCCCGTTGTTGGACTGCGTCTCGCGCTTCGAGGACTCGAAGTACTCGTAGGCATCCTTCGTCTCATGAAACGTGGTCCCCAGGAGAATGCTCAGATTCCAGATGGCATGATCGAGTCGGGTTCCGGTGAGCTCATCCTCCTGCTCCAGGTTTTTTTCAAGCTCCCTCCAGGCCTGGGTCAGGTTGCCGTCGACATCCCTCATCTGCTCGGCTACCTTTTTGGCTTCAATGCGAAGAAAGGTCAGGTGCGTCAGGATGTCGTAGAGCTCGCTCAGACCCCGCGTCACCACAAAGCACATTTCGCTCTCCCCTACGCGATACGAGACCCTTCTGCGCTTGGGAGGGACGATCTTTTCAAAGGAAGTGCCTTCCAGGTCCTCCTGGGCCGTGAGGACAATGCGGCTGCACTGCTCGATACCCCGCGGCAGGCGATCCAGGACATACTGAAGTCCATGCAGGTCGATGGTCCTCGGGTCGTTCATCTGGCCGTAGATCTCGGGGCTGAGACCGCGAAGCGCATTTTCCAGGCTCTGGCCCGACGGTCCCGAAACTTTGTAGTGGCCACGCAGAAGCAATGCATCGGCGATGATCTTGAACGTGCGAATGGCGATTCTGCCCTTGAGCGACTTGCTGATCTCTTCCATTTCATCCCACCCTAGAAAGCGTAGTCGAGCCTCTTCACCTCTTCCAGATGGGGGCCGACGCTTTCCCCGCCAATGATGGCAACGTTTCTCACCACCCCGATCACCGTGACCTTGCTCCTGGATTCGGGGATGGATTCCTTGGGCACAACCAGGATCTGCTGTCCCTCGTCGTTCAAGATATAGAATTTGACACCCACCAGGGGAATCTTGGTGACGTCGGAGACCACGCCTTTCACCTTCACTTCCTTGCCGTCGTATTTCGTGGGGTTGGTCAGAACCTCCTTGACGGGAACCGTCCCCATGGGAAGATAGTTGCATCCCGCCAGGGCGGAGATGCAGAGCAGCATAAAGCAGACAGCAGCTGTTCTCATCACGAAGACACCGGGAGTTTGTCTCATCTCACTGACCTCCTGTGGCAGGTTCAATCAACATGATGCAGTCATCATGCGTTTTCTTTATCATCGCGCGTC
Organism: uncultured Syntrophobacteraceae bacterium; assembly: GCA_964557955.1. GTDB lineage: Bacteria > Desulfobacterota > Syntrophobacteria > Syntrophobacterales > Syntrophobacteraceae > JALOOX01. The sequence goes on along the minus strand of CAZLCS010000008.1, from coordinate 36,097 downwards.
TCCCGTCGCAACCGGCAGGATGCTGTTGGTCTCTTTCCGGAATGGCCCGTTGTCCACCCTGTCACGTCGGTTAAACGATCGGTGACCCTCTATGTTCGGTGACTCTCAATTGAATCGTTCCGCCTGATGGTATAGGATGTCCACATTTCCTTCACCTCTCAAGGAGGCATGCCATGAAGACGGAGAACCCGAACGTGCTCGACCCCAAATCGGATCAGGGAATCACCCGAAGGGGCTTCATCAAGGGAGTGGGAACCGGAGCTGCTGCCGTGGCGGCAACAGGGGCGCTGTCGGCTCCTGCGCCGGCCGAATCCGCGGTTCTGGATTCCCATGACATGCACCGGGCGACTCTCAAGGTCAATGGTCGCCTGTTCAGCCTGCTGGTCGAGCCCAGGTGGTCGCTTCTGTTTGTTTTGCGGGAGAAGCTGGGGCTTACGGGAACCAAGGTCGGCTGCGAGCGCGGGGAGTGCGGCGCCTGCACCGTTCTCATGGACGGGATTCCGCGCTATGCCTGCCTGACCCTGGCCGTGGAGGCTCAAGGGGTTGAAATAACGACCATTGAGGGCCTGATGCAGGGAGAGGGGCTTGGGGAGGTCCAGCAGGCTTTCCTCGAGCATGACGCATTCCAGTGCGGCTACTGCACCCCGGGCCAGATCGTGGCTGCCGAGGGGCTCCTGCGCTCCAATCCGAAGCCATCTCTCGATGAAATCCAGACGGGCATGAGCGGCAATCTGTGTCGTTGTGGCGCGTACGTCCATATCTTCCGCGCCGTGGAAGACGCGGCCAAGGCCCGCAGCGGCAAGTGAGGTGAGCCATGGGAAAAAGCTCGGATCAGTATTATGCGGTTCAGGCAGAGGCGGTCCACGAAATCCCTCAGCCGGGCGAGCCACCCAGACCCTGGGGCAGGACCAGTGTTGTCGGAAAGCCGATTCCCCGCGTGGATGGCTATGAACGGGTGAGCGGCACGGCTGTCTACCCCTCGGATCTGGTGCTCCCCAACATGCTGTACGGCGCCATTCTGAGATGCCCCCATCCGCACGCCAGGGTCAAATCGGTGGACATCGGCAAGGCGAAGGGGATGCCCGGGGTCCACGCCGTGATCAGCGGCTTCACCCGGGGAGCCAATCCCGATTGGGTTTACTCGAGTTTTGCGAAGGTCGAATTCCCCACGAAAATTTTCGATCCCCACTGCCGGTTCGAGGGCGAAGCGGTCGCCGCCGTGGCTGCCGAGACTCCCTACCAGGCCTGGGACGCTGCTCAGGCCATCCGGGTGAGCTACGAGATCCTGCCCTACCTGGTGGACGAGCTCAAGGCGCTGGAAAAGGGGGCCCCCCAGGTCCACGAAAAGGGGAACCTGGTGGCCGAGCCCCAGAAGTATGAGCGGGGCGACGTCGCCAGGGGCTTCGCCGAGGCCGACAAAGTCCTCGAGATGACGTTCCGCACGGCCTGTGAGCTCCACACCCCCATGGAGCTTCACGGCTGTGTCGCCAACTGGGAGGGGGACCGCCTCACCCTCTGGGAGTCGACCCAGGGCGTCTACGCGGTGCAGTCGGGTGTGGCCAAAGCTCTGGGCCTGCCGCTCTCCAAGGTGCGGGTCATCGGGAGCTACATGGGAGGAGGGTTCGGGAGCAAGCTCAGGGCCAACAAGTACAGCGTGATCGCCGCCCTGCTGGCGCGCAGTGCGGCCCGTCCCGTCAAGCTTTTCCTCACCCGCGAGGAGACCTACCTCGCCGTCGGCAACCGGCCGCCAAGCCACATGAAGCTCAAGGCCGGCGTGAAGAAGGGCGGGACCCTCACCGCCCTCGACTTTTCCTGTGTCGGGACGGGCGGAGCGTACCCCGCTGACGGCGTCTCCCTGGTGGACTGGGTGGTTCGGGACCTTTACACCTGTCCCAATGTGCGTAGTGTAATGACCGACGTGTACATCCACGCGGGGCCTGCCCGGCCCATGCGCGCCCCGGGCCATCCCCAGGGGGCGTGGGCCCTCGAGCAGATGCTGGATGCGCTGGCGGAGGCCATCCAGATGGATCCCGTCGAGCTGCGGCTGAAGAATGTCCCGGTCTTCAGCCAGGCGCGCCCGGGGAATCCTCCGTATACCTCGACGGGTCTCAAGGAGTGCCTGGAGGAGGGGGCCAAAGCCTTCGGGTGGAAGGAGGCGCGGGAGAAGCCGGCCGGGCAGAAGCAGGAGGGGCACATTCGGCGCGGTATCGGGGTTGCCGCAGGTTTGTGGGTCGTGGGTGGAGGAGGACCTCCATCGACGGTGTTCGTCAAGCTGTTCGCGGACGGCAGCGTGAACCTGAACATGGGCGCCAGCGACATTGGGACCGGGACCAAAACGGTCATGGCCATGGTCGTCTCAGAGGAGCTGGGCATCAAGCCGGATCTCATCCAGATCGAGAACGCCGATACCGGTACCACCCAGTATGCCACTCCCAGTGGCGGCAGCAAGACCGTTCCCACGGAATCGCCGGCTGTGCGGGCCGCTGCCATTGAAGTGAAGCGGCAGCTCCTGGAGATGGCGGCAGCCGAGCTCAAGACGGAGCCTGCGAAGCTGGAGCTCAAAGGGGGCGCAATCGTGGTCAGGGAGGATCCTTCCGCGAGCCTCAAGATCACGGACATCAAGGACCTGGAGAGGCGGGGCGTGATCGTCGGGGTCGGCTACAGGGGATCCAACCCCGAAGGCAAGGTGGTGAACCCTTTTGCCGCCCAGTTCTGCGAGGTGGAAGTGAACACGAGGACCGGAGAGACCCGCATCCTGAGGTTCCTCGGCGCCCACGACAGCGGCCGGGTCCTGAATCGGCTCACCTATGACAGCCAGGTCATCGGCGGCATCACCATGGGGATTGGGCTGGCCATGACCGAGGAGAGGGTGCTGGACCGCAACCACACCGGAAAGGTCGTGAACAGGAACTGGCACGACTACAAGCTTCCCACCTCCCTGGACGTGCCGGCGGAGATGGTTTCGGTTCCCATCGATCCGGGAGACACGGAGGCCAACACCACCGGCGCCAAGGGGTTGGGAGAGCCCGTGACCATTCCCACGGCGGCTGCCGTCGCCAATGCGGTCTGCCATGCGACGGGCGTTCGCGTCACCAAGAGCCCCATGACCCCCGTGCGCCTCTGTGCGATGCTGGCGGGGCGGAATAAGGAGGGCTGAGCCATGCTGAATCCGTTTTCTTACGTTCGGGCCGAGTCAGTAAGCGAGGCCGTTCGGCATCTCGCTACCGGCGGCGCCGTGGTGCACGCGGGCGGAACCGACCTCCTCGGCTGCCTCCGGGACCAGGTTTTCAGCGCCGGCAAGGTTGTCAGCATCAGCGGTCTCAAGGGTCTGAAAGGGGTGACGAAGAGCAAGGATGGGGGTTTGCGCATCGGCGCCCTCACCACCATCACCGACATTGCCCTGGATCCCGTTATGCGAAAGCAGTACAGCGGGCTTGCACGGGCGGCTTCCGAGGTGGCCAGTCCTCAGCTCCGAAACCAGGGTACCCTGGGCGGGAACCTTTGCCAGAAGCCGCGCTGCTGGTATTACCGCGGCGAATTCCACTGCATTCGCAAGGGAGGGAACCAGTGCTTTGCCGTGAACGGTGAGAACGCGTTCCATTGCATCTTCGGGGGGGCCGACTGCTTCATCGTCCATCCTTCGGATACGGCCCCGGCCCTGGCCTCCCTGGAGGCCCGGCTGCACCTCGAAGGCCCCAAGGGAAAGCGTGTCGTTCCGGCGGATGGCTTCTTCCTCCTTCCGGACTTCGATCCCACCCGGGAGACCGTGCTGGGGCCGGGCGAGATCGTCACCCACATCGACATTCCGGCACCGCCACCCGGCCTGAAGAGCTCGTATCGCAAGGTCCGGGCCCGCCGATCCTGGGATTTCGCTCTGGCGGGGGTGGCCCTCGCCATCGTCTTTCAGGGGGATCGCGTCACCAAAGCCCGCGTGTTCCTGAGCGGCGCGGCTCCCGTCCCCTGGCGGGCCAAAGAGGTGGAGGCCGTCATCACCGGCCAGAATCTCACGCCCGATGTGATGCGAAAGGCCGCTGAAGCCTCGGTGCAGCGGGCGAAGCCCATGGAGCAGAACGCCTACAAAATTCCCCTCTTTCGCGCCGTGATCGAAGAGGAGCTGCAGGCCATCGCTCAGGCCTGATCAACCAAGGGCTTATTATCCGCAGAGACCATTTTGGCAGATCCTTCAAACCGGCGTGTCTTACAGAAAGACGCGCCGGTAAGACCGGAATGCCGTTGCAGAAAGCTCATTCCTATACGAGATTGCCAAATCAGGACATTGGGGGAATTCAACTCTCCGCTGGTACCCACACACCGAATCTCGATCGTCTCGTTGTCGTTCAATGATCCATCCCCCGTTTCGGAGTTTGACTGAAACTGTAAAATCAGTGGTTATCCGCCCAGCAACACACGCTCATACGATCTGACACGATTATGTGTTCAGGAAGGGGTGTCGCAACTGTGAGGTGCGCTTGAATCGGATCGGAGTTAGAATAGGCTCATGATGGATAGAGGCCATGAACAAAGTATTCTGTTTGAGGTTCCAACTCCGCTCGGCTTTCGAGTGCGGGTGACCCATTCCTACTGGGAATTGATCACCACGATCAAGCATCCAGTGATGGCTGGGCAAGATTCCATTGTAAAGGATACCCTACAGACTCCGGCACAGATCCGGATAAGCCGCAGCGATGCATCTGTGTACCTCTTCTATCGGCAGGACCTAGCCGACAGATGGATCTGTGCAGTGGCAAAAAGACTTAACGGTGAAGGCTTTCTAATTACGACCTATCCCACGGAAGCGATAAAAGAGGGAGTGCAAGTATGGCCCAAGTAAAGCTGTTTTACGATCACGTGGGGAACACCTTAACGGTTTGGTTTGATAATCCCCAAGATGAGTATATCTGCGAAGAGACCGGCGACGAAGTAGTGCTGATGAAGGACAAATCGGGCCGCGTCATTGGTTTTGAGAAACTCAATTTTTCTATTGCCAAATCAGATCAATTGAGAGTTGCCTTTGAGACGGTCGCGGTCTGAAGAGCTTCTCGGCTAACCAGCCAATCAACCCGACGAGCAACCACGGGGCAAGTTCTCCGGTTTCATCCGAAAGTCAGTGGCCGTGGTTGCTCGCGGGTTATCGGCACGTTAGGCCTTCCGCTTCCTGGATTTGACATAGTCTTTGAGGACATTGTTCATGCGCGTCTGCCACCCTTTGCCCATCGCTTTGAAAGCTTCCAGGACCTCAACATCCAATCTGATGGTTGTGGAGGTCTTTCGTGGTTTCTTCTGCGGGCCTCTTGGCTTTGGTTTAAGGAATTCGGCTGCCACCTCAGGGCCAAGGATTTCGGGAAGGACCTCAGAGGCCGGTCTGGCACGGGCGAAATCCTCTTTTGTAAGTTCACGGACTTCACCTTCTTCATCGATTAGTGGTAAGCGGTTTCCCATATCTACGGGCCTCCCTCTTGTTGGCTTTACGAAAACTGATAACCCGAATTCCCCCTTCTATGGGCGTGAAGCACAGAACGTGCAACCGCTCATCCAGATATCCAATGGCCACGAAGCGAGTCTCCGGGTAGTCGCTCCGGTCATCCGGGATGATAATTGCGTCAGACCATCCGAAATCAGCGGCACGCTCAAATGGCAGCTGCCTTTCGGCCTCATTCTTGGCACTCTTTCTGGGGTCGAATCCGATTCTCACATGACTAATTGTAGTAACAATAAGGTTAGCTGTCAATGCTTAAACCAGCATGGAATAAAGATAGAATGACTTAACGAGGTGCTTCAAGCGGACCCGGTACCACGCAAAGCACTTTGGGTCGTGTTGGGCGCAAACCCTTAAGCCGCGTGGTTCCGGGCCGCTTAAGCTGTTGTTAGCGTGCAGAAGGCCGGTAGCTCCATGCTGCGTGAAAGACTGAAGAATGCAAGAGTACCACCTGAAAGGATGGGCATTACCTTGTGAACAAGACATTTGAGAGGATGCTTGAACTCGTTGAGCGAAGTACTTGTTTCAATCCACGGTTACGATGAATTGGCCGCTGACGATATTCGAGTGAGGGACATATTGGCTGGCATTGCCAGGGGAGTCGTGGTCGAAGACTATCCCGACTACCACAAGGGTCCATGCACCCTCGTATTGCAGAAGGATAGCCAGAATAAGCCCCTCCATGTTGTGTGGGGAATACCGAAGGGAGAATCATCGCCGGCGGTTATTGTTACCGCCTACAGACCTGACCCACAGCGATGGTCAGGTGATTTTCCAAGGAGATTGCAGTGAGAAAGAAAAAGCACAAAAGACTGGTCCATGAGGGCGATTATGTTGCTGAAATCGATGTTGATCTCATCTACACAGACGAAGGTTGGTCACCTTATTTGTCGCTTGATGATGCTCAGAAACTGGACGATGTGCGGGAAGCATTGCGAGAGGGAGACCTGAAGGCAGCTTCCCAACATGCACGGGTCTACTCCTTGACCCCGATAGCCTTGTAACCTTGGCGGAGAACTCCGGACGCCGGGGATAGCGCGCCATGTTTCCTGATGCTTTTGTGGCCGGCGCCGCCGGTTATGCTCCACGTTGGCTGCAGGAACCAGCAATGACAACGCAGTACATGAAGAAGGGCCCGAGCTTGCCAGCGCACGTGCAGTTCTTTCTCCCGATCATCGACGCGTTGAAGAGGCTCGGCGGGTCGGCCAGTCCCCCCGAGCTGAAGGACGCTCTGATCTCCGACCTCGGCATCTCCGAGGGTGAACGGGAGCATTCAGAAATCTTTAACCTGGATCTGATGGCAGCCCGCTCCCCTGATTCGCCCGTTGCGTGAATCGTCTCTACTATGCCTGCTTCTACGCGGAATCCGCCCTTCTTGTCCGTGATGGCCTCTCCTCTCCCAAACACGCTGGTGTCCGCAGCCTCTTCGATCGGCAATATGTGAAGCCAGGCAGAATCCCGAAGGACATCGCCAAGATTCACAATGATCTTTTTGAGAGACGCCAAGAGGAGGACTACATCGACTTCGTCGGTTTTCAAGAATCTCAGGTTCTGCCATGGATACCAAAGGCAGAAGAACTGATCGGTTATGTTGCCAGCTTGATTGAAAAACAGGCAGGTTGACCCTGGCTCTTATTCGGACTGACGGACTGGGCCGGACCAATTCATGTGACCAAAATTACTGCTGAATCACTTGTGAATCGGGCTATTTTGGGGGCATGGAATGGCCATTTTGCCTGTGAAGCGGCCTCTCAAAGCCCTGAGAACGGCCTCAATTGGCGTTATTATGATGAAATGACAAGATGATCGCTTGGTCCGACCCCAGCTGAAACGGACAACGTTCGACAAAGAGAGCATAGAACATGGCAAGACAACTGACTTGGCGTAAAGCGATCGAGAAGGTCCTCAGCGAGGCATCCGGTGCGATGCACTACAAGGATCTCACTGATAAGATAATTGAAGCCGGCCTGCGAACAGAGCTTGGGGCGACTCCCGCTGCGACGGTCAGTGCCCACCTTACGACGGCGATCAAGAACGAGGGCGGCAGGTGTCCTTGGCAGAAGATCGGGCGAGGCCTTTATGTTTGGAAGGCCAAGGCGGGCATTTCGCCCGAGGCACCAGCGGTCGTCACTGTCGAAGAAGAGGAGGCCGAGGAGGAGCAGTACGCGGTCGTGAGCTCATTCGGCATGTTCTGGAGCCGCGACGCGATCGAGTGGAGTACCAATCCAAAGATTCTTGGGATGCAGCAGCTCGGAGCAGAGGCGGTCGATTTTACCAAGCAGATCGGCATTTACCTGCTCTACGACGGAAGAGAAGTGATTTATGTTGGCAGAGCTACGGAACGCTCGCTTGGGAGACGTCTCTACGAGCATACACTTGATCGACTCTCCTCCCGGTGGAATCGGTTCTCGTGGTTTGGAGTTTTGCCAGTTTCGGATGATGGCAAGCTCGGTTCAATGCCGGATGCGTTCACTGGTTCAAGCGTTATACCTGCTTTGGAAGCCCTGCTGATCGAAGCCCTCGAGCCAAGGCAGAATCGAAAGAGAGGCGATGATCTCGCTGCCGTAGAATTTATTCAGAAGCCTGATCCAGAGATTCAAAAGAAGCTCGTTAAGCAGACGATGGAGGCTGCACTCAACAAACTATGAAGTCGAACCATCGGCTGTGCGGACGCGCTACCGCGCGCCGCACAGCTGTAACGTTTGCCTCGCAATATCAACCTTGTCCGTAGAAGGGTTATTTCGTATGGCCCAAAATCCAGGGGTAATCCGTGGTGTTGATTTTTCGGACTGCCGGACTGGGTGACTGCCAGCTTGGCTTGGGCCAATTGAAGTGAGCAAACTTACTGCTGAGTCACTTGTGAATAGGGCCATTTGGAGGGCTTAGAACGACCATTTTTCCTGCGAAAAGGCATCTCTAAACCCTGAGAAACCCCCTCAATTGGCGTTCTTATGATGAAATGACAATATGATCGCTTGGTCCGACCCCGGTTCCACCCGGTTCCAGCCCCGGTTCCAACGGTTCGAGATTCTCAACCACTCGGACTATCATCTTGTCAGTCGCTCCTCTCCTCGGCACCACTCACTGAATCCGAGTCCTCACAGAAGAACTCTCCTAAGTATGCAAAGGCCGTCTAGAGGCTGTTAATCATAGCTCCTGAAGATTTCACTCAATGGAGCTTGATCCGGGTCATTGATTCTTACTTCTCTTGTTCCATCAAAATGGTAAAGTTTTAATTCTCCTTTTTTACCAATGGGTTCAATAGCGAGATCTCCGTCGAGTATAGAAAGAATAGTGTTTATACTGTGTCTTGAAGCAAGCGATAAAGCTTCTTCAAACACTTGCTTGTCGTGTTCATTTAGCCTGTTGTAAAAGTCAGAAACTCTGATCAAAGGGATTTCCGGCCGTTTTCCGGGAGGAGAAGTAATATTGGAAATGAGTCCCGACAGCCCAGCTTTCATTACTCTTGAAATTGCTTCCACAAATGATTGAGAATTCATTTTGTGAAACTCCCTGGATAGAGTTGTTTATTGAGGCGAATCAGTTCAATCAGGCTACTGTTCGGTGCATTTGTGTAATTCCGGAGATTCGAGATATCTCGTGCCAGAAGACTTCGCGCCGAACCTTCAAAAGATCCTTTCAGTGTTGGGATTCCAAGGTGTTCGGCTGTCGGAAGGGCGATTGATGCACCACCCGCCCTTGTGAAACCAGGTGCCACTTGCTGCATTACGTGAGCTTGTCCCACGTGATGGAGAGCGAGATCATCACCGACGGAAGACAGACACTGCAGTTCCCTATGTATGCCAACCCTATAGGCAGTTAGGCCGGCTGCCCCCAGAACTGGTATCTCACCATAAAGGATATCTGGTGTCGAACTGTAAATAGTAGCAGAGGGGCTTGTTGGCGCATTCCCTACATCAAGTCCTCCTCCCGCCAGCAGATAATAAGCTCCCGCAAGCAGAGCGGCCAAAACCGGGTGTTCACCATCGGGATCAGCGAAATTGACAGGATCATTCTGAACGTAACCGTACAGGTTCGTATCCTCGCCCCCGAAAAGGATGGGATCCTTCGCGGTCCATCGTCCCGTATCGGGATCATAGTCCCGGAAGCCGAAGCGGACAAGGGTTGTGTGGGGATCGAAGATGCCGCCGGCGAAACCGAAGGGCATGGAGAGCGACGGGTTGGAATCGGAGAGGATGTTTCCGAAGGAGTCGTAGTCGATGCGCTTGACGAGGCTGCCGGTGGTGTCGGAGACGGTGCGGAGGGAGCCCACCTGGTCGTAGGTCAGACAGTAATTCGTGGCGCCCCGGGTCATGGAGACGGGCATTCGGGAATCGGCGTACTGGAAGCGCATGAAGAGGTTGTCCCTTCCGTCGTAGACGGCGAGGAGGCGGGTCATGCCCTGCCAGAGGTACTTCTCGGTGACGGTGCCGTTCACCTTTTTCCCGATCCTCCGGCCGAGGGGGTCGTGGAGGTACTCGATCACGGTTCCCGAGGAAAACGTCGCGGAAAGAAGCTCGCCCCTCGATGAATAGCGGAATTCGGTTACCTGGGAGCCCCGGGTCTTGGAGGTGAGGAACCCGTCGGCGTCGTACTGGCAGGTGGTGTCGCCAGAAGCGAGCAGGTGATCTTCATCGGAGTACGTGAAAGTCCTTCCGGTGATTCCCCGGAGGAGGTTTCGCTCGAAGGTCCGGTTTCCGCTGGGTCCGAACCGGTACTCCTCGACGAGGGTCCCGTCCTTGGTGACGGAAACGAGGCGGCCCAGGGCGTCGTAGTCGTAGGCGAGCTCGGTTGAGACCTCCTCGACGGTCTTGGTCCTGGAGCGGACCCTTCCGGAATCCAATCGCGTGACGCTCCAGGCATGGAGGACGGACCCATTGACTCTGAAGATCTCGCCATCCATCTCGCCGTAGCCGTTGAAGGTGCGGCTGAGCGAAAGGGGGCCGCCCGAGACGGTTTCGGGGAGGCCGTTTTGGGGATTGCGCTCGATGGTGAAGGGTCCGGAACGGGTGAGTGATCAACGACAATTATCTCTCCCATCATAGGAAAAGAGCCATGGTCGCAAAATTCAGTTGGATTTCGGCATCTCCACAGGCTTGCCGAGTGAGCGAAGCAATTGATCGGGAAGGGTTGGGAGCTTCATGGGGGCTCGGAATCCTGGCAGTATGCGATCTGTATCGGCCTGCAAAGCGTCGGTACCGGCACGATTCACCGTTCCCAGCTCGGCGAACAGCTCCTCGAGATTCTTCTTCCCGCCGAGGAGGACCTTCATGTACTCGGGATTGTCCAGGTTCTTGACCAACGGGGTATCGGCCAGCATGGCCTGCAGGGCGCGCCCCATGGAATCGTTGCCGGTCTTGCGACGGTGCGCGTGCCTTTGATCTCGAAAGAACCGCTCGAGGATGTTGTTGGTGCGTTGAGGGGTGATGGTGACCGATCCATTGGGAGTGTCCACCGTGATGGGGTCGGCAAAGAGCTTGTCTCGGTACCTGTCGATTTGCTTGGCCATCTTGATGCAGAGAGGATCCGCAGCGAGCTTCGGGTCCGTATCGAGCTCCCTGCGAAAGGTCTCGACACCCTGGCGGATGGTCGTCATGGCCTCGGCGGTGCCCTCATCGTTGAGGCCATGGGCTCCGTCGACCAGGGCGATGCGCATGGCCTTGCGCAACCGGTCGAAGACAGATGTGCGCCACCGCAGCTCTTCCCTGCCCGGCACAGTGATCGGTCACCTCCGACATACGATACCTCGCATGCCAGCTTGAAGATGGTCTGAGCCTCGTGGGGCTCCTCTTCGGTCAGAAGCAGGTCGAGCAGTTCCGGCAGACGACGGTAGAGAGTGAGCAGCAGTTCTGCGAAGTTAAGGAGCGGGCGGTCGAAGGGAAAGCCATAGCCGTCCCCGCTGTGCTTGCCATGCAAGGCCCAGAGGGTGAGCGAATAGGTGGCGGCAGCTGGCATGAGTGCAGCATCCTCCGCGGGAGCGGCCCATGAATGGTCTTTGCCAGCATGGCACACCGTGAGCCGAGCTCCACCAGGCATTGTCGCGTTTCCCGTGCCAGGGCGTGCAGTCGCGTACTGGTGGCATGGCTCCTGAGGCGGGATCTGAGTTTCGCATAGGCCGGCTCGATCAAGTCCTTTCCGATGTCGCGCAGGAAGTGGAAATGGCAAATGAAATCGCGGGTATCGGGAAAGACCTCCGCAACAGCCTTCAGGATGCCGCTGCCCATGTCGTGGACACAGGCCGCAGGCGTTCCGTAGTCGCCCTTGAGCTTTTGCAGAAAGGGAACAATATGGTCGGCGTGCTCGCTTGGCAGCTTGACGTTTCCGAGCACGATCTCGCTCAAGCTGTCCATTCCCGTCATCAGCGCGGGAGCATCTCCTTCGTGCATGGCATCGAGGTGGAGGACGTAGCCGCCGGCAATCTCCATGGCCCGGCGAATGCGCGGTTTTGCTCTCTGATGCGCGAGAGCCAGGAGCGTTATGAACTTGCGGCGAGGGTGTCGATCTCGGACGTGGAGAGCCGCACGTTGCGGGCAATCAGCTCGGCGCGGACTTCCCTGGAGCAGCGTTGTCGCCGAAACAGGGCCTGCCCCACGAAGACCAGGACATCGAAGGCGACATTGGAGCGACTCGCAGCCAGCCTAAGCATGGTGTCGGAGTGAAAGGTGCGGGAGCAGGCGGGACATTGAGCCAGTGTCTCGTGGGCGATGAAGGGTCCGATCATGGTGAAGACCTGCTTTCGCCGTGTCTCTTGCACCAGAAGGCCCGCGCCACAGGGACAAGCGCTCGTTTCCGGAGCAAAGCGCACAACCGGAGGTTGCGGAAAGAGAGCGGAGGGCAACATCTCCCGGGACAATCGCGTGAGACTGTCACTCAGCGCCATCAAGGCCCTTGCCGGGCGGTTGGGATCGTTTTTTTTAGACCGTGCCGATCGAAAAGCTTCTCGATCTGAGCGGCCTTTACGGTAACGCCCCTGTCGCGAGAGATCGTCCCGGCCAATTGATCGAAGCTGTAGTCGGGGTTGCGGATGAGCTCCGCCAGGATCAAAACCGCGATTTCCGCTGGAAGCTCTGCTACCGCCAAGCCTTCCAGGGTCTGTCGCTGGAGGGCTGCAATATCGGGATCTACGGCAAGATAGATGTGAGAGTGTCCGATCTTCCAGCGCTGGAGCCTGCCCTGTCGGCAGAGCTGGACGAGAACCGAATGGCACCTGCATCGCAGCTTTGCGCCGAGCTGTTCTGCCGTCATACCCGCCGAGCTTCCGGCGGTCAGGTCCACCAGGGTGTTGGTGAGGCTCCCTGCACGTGAGAAGCCGATATCGCGGTGGAACCACAACCCGTCCCGGTCGAAGCGCGGGATCGAGCGAAGCGTGTACCAGCCTCCATTGTGAGTGAAGCTGCTCGAGTATCCCACTTCGGCGAGATAACGCCGAACAGAGGGAACCGAACAGCTCAACTGACCGGCCAGGGGCTCGATCCTCCAGCATGGCTGCTCGAGGAAAAGACTGGACAGGCGTTCGCTTGGCTTCGGATTGGGTGGCATGACGGGCTCCTGATAAAGTATTGCATCCAACCGAATATCTGGAGAAACTGTGCAATACATTATCAGAAACAATTGGATCTGCCAAGCCCCTCGAAGGCTCGCGCAAATTAAAGGATGTCCCGGATATTAGCATTGTATTCGGCATGTTATGTTTCATTGTATTACGATAGCCAACACAGATCGCCTTGAGCCCGTATTCAGAGAACGGTGATCAAGTATGGCATGCTGGAACGCACGATTCGTTGCCAGGCAACGATCCAACTGACATCTGTGGTCATAGTTCATTGCTAGGTCAAGAGTGTAGGTTTGACCCCATTGTTCTCACTCGCCCGGTAGTGAAAGTGAATAATCAACTAGCGGCAGCCTTTTCGAAATTGATACCCGATAGACCATGGCTTTCTATTTTCTTCTTTAGTTCCTCGCAGACAACATTGCGGCTGGTAAATGGTAAATCAGGTAATGGGAAGAAACTATAGTCTCTAACCTTAGTTAAAGAGAGGTGGGCTTTTACAACAAAATCCTTTCCTGCAAATATTGACTTTGAATCAAACAGTATATCTAATTTGTAGGCAAATCGTGGTATGAAGTATTTGAACATAGCTCCCTTATGCTTTATCTGTGCACTTATCCATGACAATCCTTCTTTACCAGTCAGATTTTCTGAAATAACATTCTTGAGCTTTTCCGACATCAACGGCCAAGCTATGGTATTCGGCTGATAGTCTAGCAGTTCTGCATCGTCCTCCAAATCAAGAACGAATGGCAACTCTTCGTTACATTTCATTATATCAGCTAATTCAAAATTTAAGGTACCTTCAGGAGCTCTTGCAGCTTTGACATCTCTATTATCAATCCAAGACAAGTAGTAATATTTCATTCCCATCCAGCCTTTCTGAGCAGCTGGGGATTACTTATCACCGGCTGTTTCACGTATTGGTTAAAAAGTCGCATAAACGCTGCTTGGCTGCCACCAGCTTCAACAGCAGCTCTTGTCATACCTTGAAGTACAAAATCATGATACGCGTTAGGATGTCGACCAAGATGTTCCAATAACTCTCTATTCCATGCCCCTTCAAGCTTCAAGCCGAAGCGGTTGGCAATGGATTCCATTTGAGGGGTGAAAACGGAACTTTTGTTAGTAGCAAAGTGGTGCAATTGTATCGGTAAGGCTCTAGCTGCGCTACCATGCCCCGGAACTGGTATCTCACAGTATTGGATCTCTGGTGTCGAACTATAAATAGTAGCAGTGGGGCTTGTTGGCGCATTCCCTACATCAAGTCCTCCTCCCGCCAGCAGATAATAAGCTCCCGCAAGCAGAGCGGCCAAAACCGGGTGTTCACCATCGGGATCAGCGAAATTGACAGGATCATTCTGAACGTAACCGTACAGGTTCGTATCCTCGCCCCCGAAAAGGATGGGATCCTTCGCGGTCCATCGTCCCGTATCGGGATCATAGTCCCGGAAGCCGAAGCGGACAAGGGTTGTGTGGGGATCGAAGATGCCGCCGGCGAAACCGAAGGGCATGGAGAGCGACGGGTTGGAATCGGAGAGGATGTTTCCGAAGGAGTCGTAGTCGATGCGCTTGACGAGGCTGCCGGTGGCGTCGGAGACGGTGCGGAGGGAGCCCACCTGGTCGTAGGTCAAGTAATAGGTTGCGCCGCCCCGGGTCATGGAGACGGGCATGCGGGAATCGGCGTACTGGAAGCGCATGAGGAGGTTGTCGCTTCCGTCGTAGACGGCCAGTAGGCGGGTCATGCCCTGCCAGAGGTACTTTTCGGTGATGACGCCGTTGACCTTCTTTCCGATCCTTCGGCCGAGGGGGTCGTGGAGGTACTCGATCAGGGTCCCCGAGGGAAGCGTCGCGGAAAGAAGCTCGCCCCTCGATGAATAGCGGTACTCGGTCACCTGGGAGCCCCGGGTCTTGGAGGTGAGGGACCCGTCGGCGTCGTACTGGTAGGTGGCATCGCCGGCAGCGAGCAGATGATCCTCGTCAGAATATGTGTAGAATCTTCCGGCGATTCCCCGGAGGAGGTTTCGTTCGAAGGTCCGGTTTCCGTTGGGTCCGTACCGGTACTCCTCGACGAGGGTCCCGTCCTTGGTGACGGAAACGAGGCGGCCCAGGGCGTCGTAGTCGTAGGTGAGCTCGGTTGAGGCCCCCTCGACGGTCTCGGTCCTGGAGCGGATCCTTCCGGAATCCGTTCGCGTGACGCTCCAGGCATGGAGGTCGGACCCATTCACCCTGAAGATCTCGCCATCCATCTCGCCGTAGCCGTTGAAGGTGCGGGCGAGCGAAAGGGGGCCGCCCGAAACCGTTTCGGGGAGGCCGTTCTGCGGATTGCGCTCGATGGTGAAGGGTCCGGAACGGGTGAGAAGGCCGTCATCGTCGTAGCCGAAGTCGAAGGCCCCTCCCGCATAGGTCATGCGGCTCACGCGGAAGTCGTTGTTGTACGTGAAGGCCACTGTTGCGCCGAGCGTTCCCGAAAGGGTTTCAGAGGTCAGGAGGGAGCCGTCGTAGCCGTAGCTCACCTGCTCCGCCCCCATGGTAATCGAGCCCACCTTGCTCCCGCAGAGGTAGCTGAAGTCGATCTCGCCTTCGGGAGTCAGGACCCGATCGAGGTTTGTCCTGTCGTAGATGTTTTCGATGGTCCTGCCCGAAGGAAACCGGATGGCCCTGAGCCTCCGGTCGCGATCGTAGGTGTAGCCGTAGTTTCCGCTGAGAGGCGTTTCGTAGGAGTCGGTCAGGTTCACCCGGTTGGTGCCGAAGTCGTGGCCGACAGCTGAAGGCGTGGTGAGAACGATCATGTTGCCGTTTTCGTCATAGGTGAAGCCAAGGGTGGTCTCGTCCGGGCGCTGCACTCGGGTGACTCGTCCGACCGCATCGTGGGTGTAGGTGGTCGTGCGCTGCTCGGGGTCCAAAACCGATGAGAGATTTCCCCTCTCGTCATAGGCAAAGCGCGTTTCCCGGCTGTTCGTGGTCACGCCGGTGAGTCTTCCCCTGTCATCGTAGGAAAAGAGGGTGTCGTGCAGTCCCGGGATGCTGATGCTCGAAGCGAGGAGTGTTTCCGGGTCGTAGGTTAGGGCGGCCGTTCTCCCCTCGGGTGTCGTGGAGGTATTCCTCGCCTGGAGAACGTCTTTGAGGAAGGTCGTGGTCTTCCCGTTGACCGTCGCCTTCTCGGTGATCCGATCGGGGACCTTGTCGCCGTCCGTGTCTTCGTAGGTCTTGTCAAAAACCGTTGTGCGCTTGAGGTTCGAAGGAGTGGTCTCGACGGTTTGTTTGGCGACCTTGAACCTGTAGTGCGGGTCCAGGCCGTACTGGAAGTCGAGGACCATGCCGCACGAAAGAGATTTTCTGGCCGTGAGCTCATCGGCGGAACTGTCGAAGACTGTTTCACCGCCTGTGGGGTCCGTGATCCGCGAGGTGTAGGCGCCCGTGGAATCCGTCCGGTCCAGGTAGCTCGTGCGGTTCCCTTCGGCCGTCGTCCGCTCGACCAGGATTTCGCCGTTCTGCCGGCGGGAGCGGCTGTAGCGCCAGTTGCCGCCCTCCTCATCCGACGCATCCGTCAATCGGCCGTTGGAATCGAAAGTGTGCGTGTAGCGGTTCCCATTGGGCTCGATCTTGGCCGTCAGGAGCCCGTCCGGGCTGTATTCGAAGTCGGTATGCGTGTCGTCGGGGTGACTGATTCGGGTCAAATGACCATCACTGTCGATGGCGAGCCCGGTTCGGAGGCCGTCGGGAGAAATTATTGCCGTCGCCCACCCCCTTTCGTCGCGCTCGATCGTCGTAACGTTTCCGAACCGGTCCATGATGGAGGCCAGGCGGTTTTGATCGTCGTACTCGAACGATTGAAGGGCTGTGCCCGAGTCGAGATCCAGTGTCTTCAAGTGATCGCCGGTTGCGGAAAAGATATGCCCGAGCCCGTTCGCTTCGGCGAAGGGGATTTCGCCGGCCTGGAGTGAACCGCAATACCGTGCTCCCGATGAGATCTTTCTCACGCGGGGGGCGTCGGGCTCCGTCACATAAATGTTTCCGGTCGGATCGACCGCAACGCCGAAAGGTCCGTAAAGGGAGGTTCCCGTTGCCGGCTGTCCCTCGGTTCCAACGGCCCGGGACCCGTTGCCGGCCACGGTCGAAATGATGCCCTCTGTATCGATGTTGCGAATGCGGTTGTTTCTGACATCGGTAACGTAGACGTCTCCCGACGGGTGCACGGTTGCGCGCAAGGGCCAGTTCAGCTGCGCCTGGGCTCCGGGCCCCCCGTCTCCGCTGAAGGCCAGTTGCAGTCCCAGGGCGTGAAGTGCATGACCGACACGCGCCAGAAGGTCGCGTCTGCAGCATAACGCGCTGCGTCATCAAGGCCTGCCACCTCATCCTCATGGTGATGCATTGCCGTCGAAGGTCACCACCGTCGCGGCACTGTCTTCTGCAATCATCCGGACCGGCTCGACGATGGCATAGTCATTCCAGGGGACGTCAACCTGCCGGTGGGATGTGATGAGACCCTGCTTTTGAAAGGCGACGGTCAGGGTCCCCCCTCCCTCCACGGGGATGCTGAAACGCCCGGAAGCATCGGTCGCGACGGTCCCGTATTCCGGATGGCCGTGAATGCCGGCCGTGACTTCGGAAACAGGCTGCCCCTCGATGTCGAAAACGAGTCCGGTCACGAGGCTGAACCGGTGGGTTGCGTATTCTTCGATCGTCGCATCCTGGGGAACCAGGTCCCGGTAGGTGGCGCCGAAGCTCCCCTGTGGGATCTTTTCAGCCGCCGGTGGGAGGCGGTTGGAGACGGAAACCGTCGCCGGATTGCCGGTATTCCCCGCGGGATCCATCACAACAATGGAGAGACTTTCACCGAAAGTGGCTCCAATGGTGAGGGTGAAACTTCCGTCGCTGCCGGCAGTGACGACTTCTGTCTCTCCGGTCATCGGAGAACGTGAGCTCTATTTCAGGTCTTGCGCTGGAAAGGAAGCTCCCTTCAGCGGGGGAAGTGATGCGGAGCGTCGGCGGCCGGACGTCGCGGTAGAGGGCAACGGCAAAGAGCCGATCACGGACGGCGCGTCCGAGGTTGGCCGACCCGAGGACATCTCCATCCGGGCTCACATGGGCTGCGGATCTTCGGTCGATGACCCAGAGGGAGTGGTCCTTTGGATCCAGGGCGAAATCCGCGATGTCTCCGCCCCCCCACTTCCCGAAGGGACGGACCTTGAAAAGGACCTTTCCTGAGGAATTGAGGCGCAACAGGGTATTCTCCTGCGCCGCCCAGAGTCCACCATGGCCGTCGTGAACCATTCGGCTGAAGCCTTCGAAGAACCTCCAGAACAGGGTGTTTCCACCGGAGTCGATTCGGCCCAGGAAATGGCCCGAAGCCACCCAGAGGTCTCCAGTTGACGGATCGAGGGCGATTTCCTCGATCCTGGGACGCCTGCCCGGGTCGATGGAGGCGACCTCGTTTCCGCTTCGGTCATAGGCCGTAAGGGTCCTTTGCGTTGCCACCCAAAGACGGGACTGCACGCTGTCGAGGGCCAGTCCACGAATGGACCGACGGAAGTCGCGGTGCATTTCGAGGTCGCCTTGAATGGAAAACCGGTAGAGCGAGGCTCCTTCGGCCAGCCACACTCCACCGTCGGCAGGATCGACGATCAGGTTGCACCGCTCATGGTCCTCGTCTCTGGGAGAATCGTGTCCGTGCCCATTCTTTCGCTTTTCCGATTCTACGGAAACGCTCAGAAGACTCTCTCCGCTGAACCCAAACGCCTGGAGTGTCCCCTTTCCATAGACCCAGACCCGCGCATTCCAGTCATCCAGGGCAATGGAGCGGATCTCTCCCAGGTCGCCCACTTTCAGTTCGAGGGAATAATCCTGGAGAGCGAATCTCGCGATGCCATCCGAGGTCCCGACCCACAAACCGCCTCGCCTCTCGGGGGTGGCCCGAAGAGCGGGCTGAAAACACAAGCTGAAAGCAGCTATGAGCAAGAAAGCGCAAGTCAGCGACATGAGGCCTATCTTATTCCTGGCCATACCAGTCTCCATTCCCTTGGGTTGCACTCCAGCGCATGGTTCTCAATTCTCAATTCCTCAGATCACGATCCATGCTTGTAGACGCTGGCACGCAAATAGCCCGGATGAGTTTTACGGGGACGACTTTGAGAAAGGTCCGTCACCTTTCTTCGATGGCTGCAATTCTGAGCAACACACGTGCCTGATCTTTAAGGCGTTGAAGGGGGGGAGGATCGGGGGTGGGTGGAGGGGTTCGAAGCGCGATGGTGGCAAGGGGGCCGTGGGGGAACCTCAGCTGTACGGAATGAACTGGCAGAGGAAGGGTATGAAGTACCCTTGGGTGCCTCTGACTTCATCTCTGCAGAAAAAAACGACCGGTTAGATTGTCATTGCCGCATCTACCCGGTGGGAATCCAGAGTCTTTTCCGATGCCTCAATCCCCGCCAAAGCCTCTCCCCGCAGACTTTCAGGCGTGGTACATGCGGGGTGACGTGCAAAGTAAGTGGCCAGCTTATTCTGGGGATGTCACCTGACTCAGTGGTTCGGTGGGCCAGCGCATTACGCTTGTGCTTTTCGGGCCTCTCTATTTCGCCTGCTTTAGTAGAGCGCCACACAAGAAGGTGTCCATTATCACGTCGTCATGCCGGCAGTCTTTTGGCCGGCATCCAGGTCTCTTTGTGGATTCCGGCTTGAAAACTGCCGGAATGACGACCCAGATATTGGGCACTCTATTGTGCCGGCCTGTACTTAGCCGAACCCTCAAGGCTGCCGATTACGAATCATCGGTCGGGAGATCCTGCTTGGCGATGTGAGTCAGTTCCCGGCAGACCGAGGGGGAATCGGCAGTGAGCAGGATCTCTTCCTGCTCGTGGAAGATCGTCAGTCGATGGCCTTCGATCAGCCGGTACGCAGCGCGGTCTTCCGCGATGCAAACCTCCAGCTGACAGCCCCGCACCATGAGCTTGAACTTGATCTGGTCCAGCTGAGGGGGCAGCCAGGGTGCAAAGCAGAGCCGGCCCCCGAAATCCCTCAGTCCGGCGAATCCATAGACCATCACCATCCAGCTCGCGCCGGCCGATGCGATGTGAACGCCATCCCGGACATTCCCGCCGATGTCCGCCAGGTCCATGAGGACACAGTATCGCGCATAACGGAGTGCCCTGTCCGCGTCCCGGATTTCCGAGGCCATGATGCTCTGGATGCCCACCGAAAGCGATGAGTCCCCCGTGGTGAGAGGATCGTAGTACTGAAAATTGAGCCGCTTCTGTGTCTCCGTAAACTCATGCCCCAGCAGGAACATGGCGAGCACGATGTCCGCCTGCTTGACGACCCGGTGCCGATAAATCACGAGCGGATGGTGATGCAGCAGCAGCGGATAGCGGTCCGGCGGGGTGTGTTCGAAGTCCCACGCCTCGCGATCCAGGAAGCTGTCGTCCTGGGGATGAATCTGCAGTTCCTCGTCATACGGAATGTACATTTTCTCGGCCGCCTTCTTCCATGCTTCGATCTCTGAAGGCTCGATCCGCGTCTTGTCGGTCAATTCGCGGTAAAGGCCGGGCGCGTGGTCCCTGAGGAAGGTGACGGTTTCGACCGCGTAGCGCAGATTTTCCCGGGCCATGAGGTTCGTGAACGTGTTGTTGTCCACCACGGTGTTGTACTCATCGGGCCCGGTGACCCCGTTGATGCAGAATTTGCCCTCTTTCCGCTTCGAGAAGAAGCCCAGGTCGCACCAGAGCCGGGCAGTTTCGACGAGCATTTCGGCGCCTTCCCTGTGGAGAAATTCCCGGTCTCCCGTGATGTCCACATATTTTCGCAGGGCGTACATGATGTCGGCATTGATGTGATACTGGGCCGTTCCCGCCGCATAGTAGGAGGACGCTTCCTCCCCGTTGATGGTGCGCCAGGGGAAAAGGGCTCCCGCCTGGTTGAGCTCCCGGGCTCGCCGGCGCGCCTTGTCCAGCATGCTGTAGCGGAACCTAAGGAGGTTCCTCGCAATATGCGGCGCCGTGTAAATCAGGAAAGGCAGAACATAAATCTCGACGTCCCAGAAGTAGTGGCCCTCATAGCCGAAGCCCGTGAGGCCCTTGGCGGGAATCCCGATCCCGTCGACCCTGCCCGAAGCCTGCAGCAGCTGGAACAGGTTCCAGCGAATGGCCAGCTGAGTTTCCTCGGTGGTGGCCTTGGCGTGCTCGGGGTCCGCCACGACCTGGACGTCGCTGCGATCCCAGAAATCGTCGAGATAACGGCGCTGGTCTTCCAGGAGACAGGCGAATCCGCGGTCCACCGCTCGTTTCAGACACCAGCGGGTCCTCCGCATGAGTTCCTCCGGCGGGGAATTTCGGGAGGTGTGATAGCAGATATACTTGGTTAGCCGTATGGTCTTGCCGGGCTCGGCATCGACGGAGAAGACCACCCGTCCCTCGTCCTCCGTGCAGGCGATTTCATTGTGTCCGTTGTTTTCCGTATCCAGCATGTGGTCGATGCCGCATGCCAGGGACAGCTTGCTCTCCAGGGTGGTGTAGCTCAGCAGGACCCTGAGATTCTCGCAGGCGTGGCCTCGAGGCACCAGGGATCTCCTGCCGAATATCTTGGCGCGGCGGGGATCCGCTCCTTCGTCGTCTTCCATTTCGTGATTCACAATCTCGGAGGAGATGACCACCGGAGCCCTGGCGTTGAGTACCGTCACCTCGTAGCGGATCGCCGCCATGTGACGGTGCTCCAAGGAGACCAACCGTTGGGATCTTATGGAAATCTGCTTGCCGGTCGGAGTCTCCCAGAGGATATCCCGCTCAAGGGTCCCATTCTGCATGTTCAGCGCACGCTCGAAATGGAGCAGGCGAGCCGTGGGCAGGGAGAAGATCTCGTCGTCCACGTACAGTTTGATGATCTTGGCATCGGGAACATTGACGATGGTCTGGCCCTTTTGGGCAAAGCCGAAGGCAGTCTCACCGTAGACGATGGGCCAGGTTTCATAAAAACCGTTGATGTAGGTGCCGTGCTGGAACGAGGGCTCGCCCTCCTCAAAATTTCCGCGCATCCCGAGATATCCGTTGGAGGTGGAGAAGATGGTCTCCATCTCAGCCAGGAAGCGCGGGAAGAACCGTTTCTCGATGAATTTCCACTCGTGCGGTGGGTAGACGT
Organism: uncultured Syntrophobacteraceae bacterium; assembly: GCA_964557955.1. Classification (GTDB taxonomy): domain Bacteria; phylum Desulfobacterota; class Syntrophobacteria; order Syntrophobacterales; family Syntrophobacteraceae; genus JALOOX01. Next base: position 13,946 of record CAZLCS010000008.1, on the reverse strand, counting down.
AAGACGGCGGGGTCAACCGTTCATGATGCAGCATGGGTATGGGCTCCTTCCTGGCGGTGGTGTTGGATAGAGAAGGGAATATAGCGGGCTCAGAGCAGTTCTCGGAGGTCCGACGAGACGAAGTCGGCTCCGTTCTGGAGCAGGGCTTCCCTGTCGCCCCCTCGATCCACGCCGATGACCAGAGCGAAACCTCCCCTTCGGCCCGCCTGGACTCCGACAATGGCATCTTCGAGCACAGCCGCCCGATCCGGTGACACGCCGATCTTCTGCGCCGCTTCGAGAAACCCGTCCGGCGCGGGCTTGCTGGCCAGATTCAGCTCTGTTGCGACCACGCCGTCCACGCGCACGTCAAAAAGATGCTCGATCCCGCTCACCTGCAGGACCAGCTGGCAATTGTTGCTCGATGAGACGACCGCCGTTTTCAGCCCCATGTCTCTGGCTCGGTGGACGAAATCCAATGTGTCCGGGTACACTCTCGCCCCCTCGGATGTGAGCGTCTCCTTGACCAGCTCGTCCTTGCGGTTGCCCAGTCCGCAGACGGTCTTGAAATTGCCGGGCTCATCGGGGTCGCCGTACGGCAGCTCGATGCCCCTCATGGCCAGGAAGGCCAGGACGCCGTCGTAGCGGAGCTTGCCGTCCACGGCTTTCTTGTAGTCGTCCTCGATGTCGAAGGGGATGAACGGCTCCCCTGTCGCGCGACTGCGCTGCAGGAGGAATTCATCGAAAAGGACTTTCCAGCAGCGGGAGTGGACGCTTGCCGTGTCGGTGATGACGCCGTCCAGGTCCAGCAACACGCCGTCGAATCTTTCCTTCGTGATCTTTGGGCTGCCAGCGGGCTTGGCCATCACTCACCTCCTTCCTTCCTTCCATTCAATCCACCTGCTGTTGCATGATAATCTAAGAATGGAATGGGGCCGGGCAATCTGGAATGGGAGCAGATCCGCATTCCACGTGAATGTTCACAACGTGCGGATGCGTCAAATTCTCCGGGTAGAAAGCATGCGGAGAATCATGGAGCGAATGCATGGGTATTTCCACCGTAATTCACCAGAATAGGATTGACAACCCGAAGAACATGTGTGCCCTAGGAGGTTGTCCGAGAGCAAGTTTTTGTCATTTCGAGCAGTGCGTAGCGGAGAGAGAAGTCTCACAACCTCGTGGTGCTGCAATGAACGAGATTTCTCGCTGTCGCTCGAAATGACAGTTCTCGGACAGCCTTCTGGGCAGATGTCCGCGGAATTCGGCGATCGTTTTGTTCGTTCGTCATCCCAGCGTGCTGGCGGCGGGGATCCAGGATCTTGAAAAACTCTGGATTCCCGCCAGGAACATGCGGGAATGACGTCTAATACGACAACGAGGCTTTCTGCCGGTACGCAGACTTGCAGCTGTTCCCTCTCCCTCAGGGAGAGGGTTAGGGTGAGGGAAGATCGGCTCTGCAAACCTCCTCGCCCCTGCCTCTCCCCCGCCACGGGGGGGATGGGGATTCGAAGTCTCGTTGTCGTCCTGACAAGGTCATTCGATTGTTTGAAAGGAGATAAGTCATGCTCAAAGGCTACACCGCGCCCCGCACGCCCAAAGGCACCTCCAGCCTGGCTCCGTTTCCGCCATGGCACTATGTCGGCAATTGCCTGGCCGTGGAATATGAAGCCAATCCCGATGCCGTCCGATCCTTTTTGCCGACGGGGCTGGAGTTTCACTCAGCTCAGTGTGCCGCCTATTTTGTGGAATGGCAGTACGCCAGTGAGTCGGGGGAGGAATTCCTTGATCCCGTTCGCAGCCAGTACCGTGAGACCATCTTCCTGCTGTCCGCCGCCTATGGGGGAAAGCCTTATGCCTACTGCCCTTTCATCTGGGTTGACCAGGATGTTTCCATGATGCGGGGATTCGCTCAGGGGTGGCCCAAGCAGATAGGCTCCACCTGGATCACCCGCGCCTACGATCTTCCCTCGCCTGCAACGCCGGCGGTGGGGCCCGGCGGCAAATTCGGAGCCACCCTGGCCGTCAAGGACCGCAGGCTGGTCGAGGCCGTGGTGACCCTCAGGGAACCGACCACGCAGCTGCCGACGCCGACCTTCGCCGGCGCTGTCAACACCAGGCATTTTCCGGAGCTCATCGCCGGCAGGCACGACCGGCCGGCTGTGCACGAACTGGTGCAGCTCAAATCCCGCGACGTCCACATCTCGCCCATCTGGAAGGGCGATGCGGAGCTTCGGGTGTTCGACCATCCTTACCTGGAGCTACCCGACCTGGCCCCGAAACGGGTCCTCGCAGGCTATCGCTTCTCCTGCGCCCTGACCGTGGACGACCTGGAGCTCCTGCGAGACCTGCGTGAGGGTTGATAAGATCTTCTTGCTATCTCGCGCAGAGACGCAGAGGCACAGAGAAGATGAGTTATTTCCACTGGAAAGTGGTGATTGAATTCTTGACAAACGGGTTGGGTTGGGTATGGTGAGAGGCAGGTATGACGGTTCTTCACCATCTGCTCCCAGAGAGGTCTTCCGCACCTGCTTCCATCAAGGAGGTAATCTATGAGAAAGATGTCAATCCTTCCCCTTCTTCTTATACTGTTTTCTGCGTTCGTGATCCTGGCACCGCAGAGTGCTCTTGCAGCAGCAGAAAAAGCCGTCGAGCCCGTCAAAGCCGGGGCCCAAAAGGCTGCGACCAAGGCAGCTGAAAGCGCCCTGTCCGGTCCCGTCAACATCAATACGGCCAATGCTGAAGAACTGGCCAAGCTCCCCGGAATCGGTCCCAAGATTGCCGAAGATATCGTCAAATACCGCACGGACAACGGAGATTTCAAAACCACCCAGGATATCACCAAGGTGAAAGGGGTGGGCGATAAGAAATACGAGTCCATCAAGGACAAGATCACAGTGGGCCAGTGATGAGGCTCTGGCGGTGTCCCGGATCAATTTGAACCGGGCGTCGCAGGCCATGCCGGCAAAGATGTGACCGAGCCTGCCGGCATCAGACCGGTCCCAGCTCCTTTTTGGGGGCAGGCCGTCATCCCAGGGGACCGGAACTGAGCACCTCGACACAAAGCACTCGCTGGGTCCGGGAAGTCACTTTCACACGTTCGTCCAGGCGATATCCCACAATCCAGCAGATCTTCTCCCGATCGCACAAAATGGGAATCTTTCCCCGTGACTCGCGCGGGATCCTGAGATCCACAAAGAAATCCTGGAGCTTCTTGTGCCCGTTGAGCCCCAGCGGCTGGAACCGATCTCCGTACCGCCATCTTCGCGCGCAGAGGGGCCATTGGATGCCATCGGCGTCGAGGAACGCCCGGTTGCGCCCTGCCCTTCGAAAATCCTGCGGCAGCGTGAGGTCCTGCCTTGCGAGGAGTTGCAGCTTCAGCACCAGCTTTCCCCATGGCCAGCATCCCGTAGTCTCGATCGATAGGGGCTCTTCAGGCAGGAGGGCTTTCCCTCCGGCTCTTCCTCCAGTCGTCAGAACCAAGTCACCAGCCTGAAGCTCAGCCCGGAGAGTTGCGGGCAAGTGGATTCGCTTTCCCGAGGATCCGGATCGCAGCAGCGCGCAGAGCTTCTCGACATGGTCTGCCAAAACGCCCTGAAGATGCCCCTGAAGCCTTTCTACGGCACTCCTGAGAGCCCGACGCAAAAGGGCGGGGTGCAGGTTCTTGAGCTCCAGGCCGTGCAGTCGGATCTCATTCGTGGATTCCACCACGCACACCTTCGGCCACAGGGACGCCAGAGTGGCCTCCCAGTATTCCTCCTCATCGCGAACCAGCCGGGTATGCCGCTCGATGCAGCCGACAATGCCCGGATGCAGAATGTCCTCGAGGAGTGGCATGACCTCGAGGCGGATGCGATTCCTTTGGCAGGCGGGGACTTGATTGGATGAGTCCAGGCGGTAGGGCAGTCCCAATCCATTGAGATAATGCAGGATTTCTGTCCTGGTTGCGAAGAGGAGAGGCCTCACGATTCCGGAACTCTCCCGGGGGCGCATACCTCCCAATCCGGACGGGCCGGTTCCACGGCAAAGCCGCATCAGGACCTCTTCGGCCTGATCGTTGGCGTTGTGGGCGAGGGCGATGGCCGGCTTCCCGCCCAGCGATGATGCGACACTCTGGAAGAAACGGTGACGGCAGAGCCGCGCAGCCATTTCCAGCGAAAGCCGCATCTCCCCGGCTACGCAGCGCACATCGTCCGATCCGCACAAACATTCCACGCCCAGATCGGCTGCCAGGCTCTCCACAAAGCGGCGGTCTTCCAGGGATTCAACTCCCCGCAGGCGATGGTTGAAATGGGCGACGGTCAGGCGATGGATCCCGAGATCGCTCTGCAACGCTTTAAGGATATGGAACAGTGCCACCGAATCGGGGCCGCCGGAGACACCCACCAGCAGCCCGCCGCCCGGTCGAATCATCTGATGACGTCGAATGAAGTCCAGAGCCCTCAGTGGAAGCGGCTGCCTTTGAGACATCGCCTGTGGATCCCTTGCGCCGAATGAACAAAAAACCCGACCGTTCCGTGGGGAAGGCCGGGATGGTAAACCGTCATCGATCGCCTGCCAGTCCTTTCCTGGCTGACGAAAAGCTGTCGGTGCTTCTCAAGTAGTCTCCAGGTCAACAGGCCGTGGAATTGCCGTCGCCTTCGCCTCCACAGCCGGTTCCTGGGTCGAACCGGGGAGGAGGGGGACCGAAGTCTTCCATTTTCGGCCCTGGATCAACAGCTTGCCTTCACTGTTGAGGACAGTGTTGTCGTCGAGGATGATCAGGCCGAAACGCTCCGCCACTTCGCTGCGATACTGGTATGCCATGGTCTTCTTGCGCAGCTGGTAGTTCAGGACGATGAGGATGAAGCCGAAAATAGAGGCGATCCCCAATACGGCCGCCCCGGAAATGAGCAGAATCCTCACCGATTTTTCGCCCACCTGTTCCAGGAAGATCAGGATGCTGTCCAGCTTGTAGATGAATCCGGCGCCCAGGCCCACCAGGACCAGGAGCGCCAGAAAAGGCAGCCGCTGCACCCACAGCACCACCTTCTGCAGGCGGGCCATGCGGCTCGATGCACTCTCTGAAGGAGAAGGAGCATCCTCCGCCGCTGTTTCCGCCTCCTCCCCGCCGGACAGGTAGCGGTTGAATCCGACGATCACGACCCCAATGAGAAACGTGATGGCCACCGGGATGATGAAGGCGATGAAAAAGTAGGTCTTCCAGGGAAAGCCTTGCTCTACGGCTCCCACCTGCTCGATGCCTGCGTCGCCCAGCTGATAAAGGTAGGCGACCACAAAAATGAGGACCTGCAACCAGCCAAGGAAGAAAATGTATTTGCGAAACAGCTCCTTGCGTTCATAATCGTCAAACAAGCCGGCGAGACCGCGATGCCTGTCCGCCGGCGTCTGATTGGCTGTTTTCATAACGGTAATCCTGCTCCCAGTGAGTCTTTTATTTTGACTTCCAGCAAGAAATCCCAGATATCGCAGTTCGTGGCAAAATACCAAATGGAGACCAGAGGGTCAACCGGGATTTCGAAGCCGCAGAGTCAACGAATTTCGATATTTATTCATAGATATCAGTATATTAAAAAAGGATGACGTCATGCCCAATGGACCGCTTTTCGAGACGCGATTTCCTGACCTGAAACTGGTTTCACGCGGCAAAGTACGGGATATCTACGATCTGGGGGATTCCCTCCTGATCGTTGCGACCGACCGCATTTCGGCCTTCGACGTGGTGATGCCGACCCCCATTCCCGACAAGGGCAAAATCCTGACCCAGATCTCCCGGTTCTGGCTCAGCTTCCTGGGCGACACCGTGGAGCACCACCTCATCAGCACCGAGGCGGCCGCTTTTCCGGAAGCCTGCCGTCCTTACGCGCCGCACCTTGAGGGGCGCTCCATGTGGGTTCGCAAGGCGCGGGTGCTGCCCATTGAGTGCATCGTGCGGGGCTACCTGGTGGGGACCGGCTGGAAGGATTACCTCAGAACGGGGAGTGTCTGCGGCATCGCGCTTCCGGCCGGCATGAGGGAGGCGGAGCGGCTGCCCGAAACGATCTTCACGCCGTCCACCAAGGCGGAAAAAGGAGAGCACGACCAGAACATCTCTATGGCGCAGATGGCCGAAATGGTCGGCTCCGACCTTGCCGGCCAGGTACGGGATGCGTCATTGAAAATCTACGAAAGAGCGGCCGCCTATGCCTTGGAGAAGGGGATCATCGTGGCGGACACCAAGTTCGAATTCGGACTCATCGACGGTCGGCTCACCCTCGTGGACGAGGTGCTCACGCCCGACTCCAGCCGATTCTGGCCCCAGGACCGCTACAAGGTCGGGTGCAGTCCCGAGAGCTTCGACAAGCAGTATTTGCGGGATTATCTGATAACCTCCGGCTGGAAGACATCGGATGCGCCGCCGCAGCTCCCGGCCGATGTGGTGGCCAACACGCGACATCGCTACCTGGAAGCCCTCCAACGGCTTACGGGGAAGGGGCTGGAAGCCTAGATGCAGCCCTGCGCAGCCGCCATTGAGCCGATACCTCTGAGCCGCGTGGACTGGGATGACCGCCGATTTGCCATCGAGAGCTTTCGACCTCTTGGCGAGCTTGGTGCTTCTCTCGCTCGGGTGGGGCTCCTTTCGCCCCCCTGGGTCTTGCCGACTGCCGAGGAGAGATTCGCTATCGTGGATGGGTTCAAGCGGATGGACTGCTTGCGCGAGCAGGGCAAGGAGCGGGTTCTCTGCGCGGTCTTCCCGGCGGACTTGAGCCTTCGGGAGCTTTGGGCCGGACGCCTGGAAGCCCGGCTTTTCGGACCTCCCCTGAACACGGCCGAAAAGGCGCAGGTAGCTGCCATCGTGTCGAGCGGCCTGTTCGAAGGAGAGGGGCTGACCAGGCTCCTGGACGGGTTCGGCCTGCCCCGCCGGACTGAGATCCTGCAAAAGTGGGTACGGCTTTCACAAGCCGATCGAAGCATCCAGGAAGCCTCTGCCCTGGAGACGATCCACGAGCGGGCTGCCCTGGAGCTGGCCCAATGGCCCGAAGCCCGCGAAGACAGGGAGGAGCTGCTTCTCATTCTCGAGCGCTTGCGCTGCAGTGCCAGCATTCAGGTGGAGATCATCGAACGATTACGGGATATTTCCATGATGCGGGGGATGCCGGCCGGAGAGCTGTTCAGGTGCAGCGATGTCCGTGCCATTCTGGATCATCCCGAATGGAACCATCGTGAGAAGACCCAGGCGCTGAGACTATGGTTCGACGAGGTGCGCCTTCCCAGGCTCAAAGCCCGTGAGCGGAGTTTTTCCGAGCTTCTTCGTCGAACGCCGCCGCCCGCCGGAGCTCAGCTCGTGCCACCTCCTTACTTCGAAGGAGGCCGGTGGCGAGTGGAGGTTGACTTCTCTTCGGGAGACGAGCTGCGGGAGCGCCTCGGCCAGCTCAGCACGTGGTCGCTTTCAGCCGGGTTCAGTGCTTTGCTGGCACCTGATCCGGTGAGACCCTCCCAATCGGCGTCAGACTGAGATTCACCCATGTCGTCACCCCCTGTGCGATCCATCCCATGAAAATTCCCCGCCCCAGCATCGTACGAATCGAGGAGGCCGTGGCTTCAGGCTTTGTCGCCACCCGGCTCCGAAAGAACCTGCCCGAAGCTGCCTTCGAAGTGGTTGAGGAGATCCCCGAGGACACTCCCTTCGATCCTCGTCTCCTGGAGGTGGTCGAATACCGCGGGCGCTTTCTGCGGCAGTGCCCCGGAACGCGCCACTACCTGTGTTGCGGCTACCGAATTCTGCATATCGGCATGCAGTGCTCCCTGGAATGCACCTACTGCATCCTGCAGGCCTATTTCAACCAGCCCAATCTCCGTCTGTTCGGAAATACCGACGAAATGCTCCGGCTGCTGGGCGACGAGCTGGCCTCACACCCCCACGAGCTGCACCGATTCGGGACGGGAGAGTTCACCGACTCCCTGCTCCTGGACCCGGTGACGGAGCTCACCAGCCGTCTTGTCCCTTTCTTCGCAAGTCGCAGCAATGCCATCCTGGAGCTCAAGACCAAGACGAATTTCATTGACCACCTGCTGGACCTTCCCCACGGGGGAAACACAATCGTGGCCTGGTCCCTGAATTCCCCCTTCCTCCGGCGAAGCGAGGAGAGCCGGGCGGCTTCTATCTCCGAGCGCTGCCGGGCGGCACGCCGTGTTGCCGAGGCGGGCTACAAACTGGCCTTCCATTTCGACCCCCTCATTGAACATCCCGGCTGGCAAGCGGGGTATGGCGAGGTCCTGGATCGACTCTTCGAGGCCGTGGACCCGGGAGTGATCGTCTACATCAGCCTGGGAGCCTTTCGCTTCATGCCCGAGCTCAAGTCCATCATACAGGCCCGCCACCCGCGGAGCCGCATCGTCTACGGAGAATTCATCCGGGGGCTGGATGGGAAGATGCGCTATTTCAGAGACATCCGTGTGGATCTTTTCCGCTTCATGAGAGAGCGGATTCACAAGGCGGCCCCGGATCTGTGCGTCTATCTGTGCATGGAAGGGGAGGACATCTGGCGGGACGTGTTTGGTTACTCGCCGGAAGACAGGGGCGGGCTGCCCTCGATGCTCGATCAATCCGTACGCGAGCGCATGGGAATCGTTCCGGAAAAACCATAAGAAAGGGGGGCCGAAGCCCCCCCAGATCACTTGACGTCAGCTGCCCTTATTTACCGGCGGCTGCACGGTTGGCAATCAGATCGTCGACCACTGCGGGCTCGGCGAGGGTCGTGGTGTCGCCCAGGTTGTCCAGTTCGTTGGCGGCCACCTTGCGGAGGATGCGCCGCATGATTTTGCCCGACCGGGTCTTGGGCAGACCGGGGGCCCACTGGATGAAATCGGGTGTGGCGATGGGGCCGATTTCCTTGCGCACCCACTGCACCAGCTCTTTGCGCAGCGCTTCGGAAGGCTCCTTGTCCGCAACGAGGGTGACATAGGCATAGATGCCCTGGCCCTTGATGTCGTGAGGGAACCCGACCACCGCCGCTTCGGCCACGGCTGGATGGGCCACGAGAGCGCTCTCGACTTCGGCCGTTCCCATGCGGTGACCGGAAACGTTGATGACGTCGTCCACGCGGCCCGTGATCCAGTAGTAGCCGTCCTCGTCCCGGCGAGCGCCGTCACCGGTGAAATACAGGCCCTTGTAGTTGCTGAAATACGTCTGAACGAACCGCTCGTGGTCGCCGTAGACCGTACGCAGCATGCCCGGCCAGGCATCCTTGATGACCAGATAGCCCTCGGCCGCGCCCTTCAGAAAGTTCCCTTCGGGGTCGACGATTTCGGGCTGGACACCGAAGAAGGGGCGCGTTGCCGAGCCCGGCTTCAGGGCTGTCGCTCCGGGCAGAGGCGTGATGAGGATACCGCCCGTTTCCGTCTGCCACCAGGTGTCCACGATGGGGCAGCGCTGTTCGCCGACCACGTTGTGATACCAGAGCCAGGCTTCCGGGTTGATTGGCTCGCCCACCGACCCCAGAAGCTTCAGAGACTTGCGGGAGGCCTTCTTCACGGGCTCGTCACCCTGGCGCATGAGGGAGCGGATGGCCGTGGGAGCCGTGTAGAAGATGTTGACCTTGTGCTTGTCCACCACGTCCCAGAAGCGGGACCAGTTGGGATAGTTGGGAATCCCCTCGAACATGACGGAAGTGGCGCCGTTGGCGAGGGGGCCGTAGACGATATAGCTGTGGCCGGTGACCCAGCCAATGTCGGCCGTACACCAGTAGACGTCGCCGTCGTGATAGTCGAAGACATACTGGTGGGTCATGGAGGTGTATACCAGGTAGCCGCCGGTTGTGTGCAGAACGCCCTTGGGCTTTCCGGTGGAGCCCGAGGTGTAAAGGATGAACAGAGGATCCTCAGCATCCATCTCTTCGCAGGGGCAGTCGGCCGGGGCGTTCTTCATGAGCTCGGCCCAGTCGAGATCGCGGCCGGCGGTCATGGGGACATTTCCGCCCGTGTGCTTCACAACGATCACGCTCTTGACGCCGGGGCATTTCTTGAGGGCTTCATCCGTGTTGGCCTTGAGGGGCACACGCTTTCCGCCGCGCAGACCTTCGTCGGCCGTGATCACGATGGTGCCGCCGCAGTCGTCGATGCGGCCCGCCAGGGAATCGGGGGAAAAACCGGCAAAAACGATGGAATGGATCACGCCAAGCCGCGTACAGGCCAGCATGGCTATGGCCAGTTCGGGAATCATGGGCAGATAGATGGTGGCACGATCGCCCTTTTTCAGACCCTGAGCCTTCAAAACGTTGGCGAATTTGCAGACCTGCTCATGGAGCTGCTTGTAGGTGAAGGTTTTGCTGCTGGAAGGATCGTCACCTTCCCAGATGATGGCCACCTGGTCGCCGCGCTTTTCCAGCTGACGATCCAGGCAGTTGTAGCTGACGTTCAGCTTTCCGTCTACGAACCACTTGATGGAGACGCCATCGGTGAAACTGGTGTCTTTGACCTTGGTCCAGGGTTTGAACCAGGTGATGCGTTTGGCCTGTTCAGCCCAAAATCCCTCCGGGTCCGACACAGATTGCTCGTACATCTTGAGGTATCTCTCGTTGTCGCAGTAGGCGGATTTCTTCCACGATTCCGGAACAGGGAACAACTCGTTAGCCATTGAATCCTCCTGAAAAGTACATTGTTTCACCACGCCGCCCCTCAAGGACGGCCACCCAGAGATAAGTAAATGAAATAATTAGGAATTGAGAAAAGTGAAGCAGTGAGGATGTGCAGCCTGAGTTTCCGCCAGCGGTCGAAGACGAAGAGCCACTACCGCAAAGTACGAGAACGAGCATGATCGCGAGATCGAGAGTTACTGAATCACCACGGGGCGCACTATTATCAAAAGGAAAACTCGCTGTCAATTAGAATGCACAAATTTGCTGCAACTGAGGGGCAAGATTCGTGATAACAAACACAAAGGCATCGCCAGACATGAGCCAGCCTTGAATAACAATCCCTGCAGGTTCGAGCAGTGCAAACCTTCCCGGCACTAGGGGCGTTGTTTTCTGTTATCCCCTTCGAAAGGGGGGGGACGGGGGGTGTGTTTCTCCAGGTTCAGAGTCACATCCGTCTTACTCGCCATTTTTCTGCCATTTTTCTTGACTGACCATGCGATTTCTTCTATCTATACGGACTCACACGGCTGTTGGGGGATCGTCCAGCGGCAGGACTGCAGACTCTGGATCTGCCTACCTAGGTTCGAATCCTAGTCCCCCAGCCATGAAGGGTCCCATCGTCTAGTGGCCTAGGATATCGGCCTCTCACGCCGAAGACACGGGTTCGAGTCCCGTTGGGACTACCAAAGGAAGATCAGGGGGTTAGGTCGAAAACCTAGCCCCTTTTTTCGTCCGTGTGCTTCATTGTGTGCCTTTTAAATTTTCGGTTGAGGCCTCCGCCGTGTGCTTTTCAGGCTGATTTGACAATGCGGAGGGTTGGTCGTTGGGGCCTCACCGGTGATGCGACTGGGCCGGCCTCTCTCCTGAAGGCATCATCGAGCGCTGTCCTCACCCCGCGCAGGCTGTGTAGGTACCTGGCGGTAGTGTTGGCGCTCCTATGTCTCAGGATGGCCTGGATTACGGTGATAGGGTAATTCTTGTCATCCAGGATGCTTGCTGAAAGATGGCGTAGGGCATGAAGTCCGAAAGGCTGGACGCCCACCCTCGCACAAAGATTCATTGGCCAGGTTCGGCGAGCCATAAACGGCTGCCCGAGCCGGTCTTGGGAGGCTGGTATTTCACTTTCGCATACGAAGACGTTTGTGGTGTCTTGGTACGGCCGCGCCTTCTGCCAGGCCTCCAGGGTTTTGGCAAGCTCAGCTGTCATAGGAATCCAATCGAATTCCTTGCCTCCCTTACGTTTCCTCGTCCAGAGTCGGATTCGCTGTCCGGCGAATTCGACATCGTCCCATGTAAGCTCAAAGAGCTCCCTTCGCCTGGCCGCCGTGTGGAGGTAGGCCAAGAGCATGACTTTGTCCTGGCTTCCATCCTCCAGCGAATCCCAGACGGCCCAGAAGTCCTCAACCGGGGGAATATACCTGGGGTGCTTTTCCTCTGTCTGTCGGTCGGTGTCCGTAAAGGGGTTCTCCCTGGGCCACCCTGGCAAGTACTTCCTGGCCCAGTTCCATGCGGCGATGAGGTTCTTTCGATCCTTGTTGGCGGCATGGCCACTTCTGGTTTTGGCCTGGGCGTCAAAGTGCTTGAGAATGGTTCCTGGGTGCAGCTTCGTGGGTTCCAGGGTCGGGCTTATGGTGGCAAAAAAGAGGCTGAATGCCAGCCTCTTTTCCGAATAGGACTTGGCAGTATACCTGGTCTTGGAGTGGTCCAGGTATTTCTCAGCCCACATGGCGAGCGAATACACCATGGGTGTCCCGTTTAAGTATTTGTCCAATGGCATGGCCTTTTGCTCGGCTTCCCACTTCTGGGCCTCCGTCTTGGTGTTGAAAAGCTGGGTCTTGACCTTCCCACTCCTCGTCACCTTGGCCCGCCATTTGTTGTTGCGGGTCTTGTCCCGATAAGGCATCGCAGTTCCTCCTGATGGACTCGACTATGAGGTTTTCAAAGAACCAGATGCGTCTTCCGAGCCGCATTCCACCCAAGTCTGCATAATGTCTCCGAACGAATGCCACGTCAACTCCAAGAAAATCGGCAACTTCCTCCGAATCCAACCGCTTTCCGAGGTTGGCAACAAGATAATCGCAATTCATATAAGGCACCTCTATTTATGACCCCTGCTCAGGGGACAGGGTTTGCCCCTGAGCAGGGATGTCTCGACGACCAGGGTTTGAGAATTCGGCCGGGCTTGAGCTCGGCCGCCTGACTGGAAATTTTTCAGTGCCTTGAGTGTTTTTCGAGACTTAGAGGGTCTTGTTTAGAGGTGTTTTGGTATGATTTGTGGTTGTTTAGGCTTATTCTTGAAGTAGTTTTAGATTCCTGTAACGATTTGGAATTCCCCTGAAAGCTTTAAGGGGCCGCGAACTCACATGCGTGCCAGATCCTCTCTGTGGCGGAAGTGGAAGGAAATGCCGTTGAGTCGATCATGTAGTCGTAAACAGCGAAAGCTTCGCTTCCTCGAAGTCGATTGCGGCTGCTGCGCCGTCATGTCGAATGATGGGCAGCCTCGGCTTGCTCCATCGAATGTGGTTTGTAGGTGCTGCAGCGCCCAGTTCTTCCTGTAGGTCAGAAGCTAGGCAGATTAACCAGGTTTTGGATCGTGGAAAACTGGCGAACCTCCGAAGAGCATGGTCGGCCTCTGGATGAGAGTCAATCTGGAGCGAGCAGGACTGCCGCGGAGGCGGTCCTGCTCGAGCCGTGTATCGACGGCTCTTTGCTTATCTCAGGGCTCGGATCGCGGCCTTGAAATCAAAGTCTACCTCCATTGCCCTGTTAACCTTTTGCGGGTCTGTGTTATCTGTCGGTACCACCCACCAAAACATCTGGAGCCGGACTTCCTCATCACTTCCCTGAGATCTGGTTAGACGCCTGAATAGTTCAATTACGCCGCTCTCAATTTTCTCAGCCACGGCTTCGCATTCGTAGAATGGGCGGCGTTCGCCATGTTCAAGTTTTTCAGCGTGCTCGCGCAGGAAGCTCAGGCCGACTCTGATGCGCGCTAGCGCATGGTCCAACGATATGGAATCATTGTTCATTTTAAATGCCTTTCATTGTGATCGTTCCTAGATGAGCGTTAACCTATCATTTCGAGGTTACGCCGTGGATTCTGGGTGCTTCCCAGACGCACTCAATCTTGGCTGTCTGTTATCCTGTCCCGCCCATATTATGTCTTCATCATCAGCTCCCTCCTTTCATTTAACTCAGCATCTGGGTTCTCATGGCTCAGCTTTCAATCGCCGCCGGGGAGGATCACCCAAGGCACCTAATAGAGGAAAATCTCACCTTTGATTTTGGTTATGTTAGAGAATCTATTAACAGCGGGCTGAGAATCAGCCATTTTCATCGGTGAGAAAGTGAGCC
>CAZLCS010000007.1:77361-151740 GCA_964557955.1 uncultured Syntrophobacteraceae bacterium | reverse complement strand
CTTGCCCAGAATTGTACTATATAACGCTGACTATTGCAATTAAGCACTAGAAACCCGAAACTCGAAACCCGAAACCCGAAACCCGAAACTAGAAACCGCCCCTATACTCCATCCCCAGGACGTAAATCTCTTTGCTCGTCTTCTTGGACGCATCCGGTTTCACCACTTTCACCCTCCTGAAGCGGAGCTTCACCGCGACCAGAAGGTCGTGGAACTCCGATCCCTGAAAAATCTTCGCCAGGAAATGGCCGCCCGGACGAAGCGTTCCTTCGGCGACGGCGAGAGCCCGCTCGAAAAGGAGCGACGAGCGGGCACTGTCGGCAGACCGAATCCCAGAGGTGGCCGGCGCCATGTCGCTCAGGACCACGTCGAAGGGGGCGTGATCCTGTTTCAGTTCTTCAATAAGCGCCTCTTCGAAAACATCCCTCTGCAGGATCGTGACGTTTCCCTCGAAAGGATGGTCGATGGGCTTGAGGTCAACAGCCACCACGCGCCCCCTGGGTCCGACCACGCCGCTCACGAGCTGGACCCAGGACCCCGGCGCCGCCCCGAGGTCGAGCACCCTGTCTCCCTGTCGCATGAGCCGGTGGCGCTTCTGGATTTCCTCGAGCTTATAGATGGCCCGGGCCAGGTAATGGTCCTTCTTGGCGCGATGAAAATAGTGGTCCTGAAACCGGTATGAACCTGACATCAACTAAGCACCTTAAATTACTTTTCTTTTTTTGTGAAGCCCTATAGCACAAAGATTTCGCTTCTGTAAATTGTGATTACGCGGCATGAAGGGTCAGAGGGAAAGCACCAGTCGCAGCCCTGCCTCAACCCTCTTCAGGAGCGAAGCCGGCAGGCGACTCACTCTTTCCGTGAGAAAGCACTTGTCGAGTGTAAGAAGCCGCGAGACATTGGCGACGGAGTCCTTGGAAAGGTCTGTGTGCTTCCGGCTCAGCATCACGTTGCCCGGAGCATTCACCAGGGCCATATTTCCGGAGATCGCCACCACGATGACCGTGCTGATTCTGCTGACGTTGAAGGAGTTGGCCTGAACGATCAGTACGGGGCGTGAATAACCCGGCTCCGATCCCGGAGTGGCCGGAAGCGATGCCCACCAAATCTCCCCGCGCTGCATCACCAGTCCTCCCCGGAGAGGCTGGAGAACTGCAGCCTTTCCAGCAGAGGATCCGTATCGGAAGCCTCCCTGGCGTAAAGATCGTTCAGGGCCTCGGTGATGCGGTCTTCCCGGTGACGCTCCAGATATTCCTTCAGAGCGGCTGATATCAACTGGCTGCGCTTCATGCCAAGACGCCTGGCAAGCTCTGCGGCTTGGAGGAAGGTGTCTTCCGGAAGTGAAATGGCGGTCTTTCTGGTCTTCATGACCACGCCTCCTTTGGGAAGCAGTATAACCGAAGTCATACCGACCTTGGAAGAAGTATCCAGTTTCGCAGTCTTTTTTTGCCAGGCATTAAAACGATTGACAGAGGTTTCCATTCCAGCGGGGAGAAGTGCTATACTTTTCAAAATTTGTGAAATGGCGGAAGCGGGTCCAAAGCGGGAGGATGTCATGAAGGATAACAACGATTTGAGGCCTCGCCTGGAGGCGATCTACGAACTGGCGGAGCGGATGGAAGGTCGCCGCGAGGACCTGGCCGAGGCCGGTGCCGCCGATGCGGGTTTTCCCGTAAAGGTCACGCTGATGGAAACGGATATCAGCGTCCAGCATCTCCGGAGCATGGAAGAGGAGGTAGACTGGGTGGCGGGCGGGAAACCGTATGGGACGGTTGCGGCGATCTTCCCGTACGACGCTCCCGTCGTGATGATGTCCAAGCTGGGTGGCGCCGCGCTCCTGAGCGGGAATCGGCTGCGGTTCAGCTTCTCTTCGTGGACGCCCCGCTCGGCCCGTCTGATTGCGGACATCGCGAAGCCTTTTTCGACCTTCGAGCCGATGGTGGGGGAGGACAACCGCGAGTTCGGCCACCGGTGCGTCCGGGATGGAGCCGTTCGCGTGCTCTTCATGTCCGGCGCGTCCGCCGTGGGGGCCGCTTACCGTGAGCACCGGGAGAGCTTCGAGAAGCTCTTTTTTGCGGGGCCGGGCGGCATGCCCGCAGCGCTCGTTTTCCCGGACGCCGACCCCGAGGCGGCGGGCCGATTCATCGCGCGCCGCGCCTTTATCAACGGGGGGCAGTACTGCACTACCATGAAGAAAGCCCTGGTCCACAGCAGCCTGTACGAGAAGGTTCGGGACGACATCCTTCGGAGAGCCGGGGCGATGAAGGTGGGAGATCCGCTGGACACGGATACGGACATCGGCCCCATCCGGGTCGAGCGGACCGTCAGGATCCTCGAGCACGCCCTGAAGCAGTGCGACGGGGCGAAGGTCCTCTCGGGAGGCATCGACAAACCGTACGTTCACCCGATGGTTCTCGAGATGGAGCAAATCCCCGACCTGGAAATGTTCGGGCCTTTCCTGGCCCTGAAGCCCTTCGATGATCCCGGGGCGGCGGTCCGGGAAGTGCTCGCGACGCGCTACGGCTTCCTCCTGGTGTATTTCGGGACGCCTCCCGACGGTGGTCGAGAGCTCTTTGCCGAGAACTTCGGGATGGTTCACGACAACCCGGATTTCGAATTCACACCGCTCCGGCTGCCTTTCGGCGGCAGGAAGGAGAGCGGGTGGATTCTTGAGCGGCGCGGCGCGGAATGGATCGAGCGCGACGGAGCGTTTCTGTACAGCCGGGAGCTGGTCAAGGCGTAGAGGACAGGGGGAAAGGATATGAAATACAAGGTTGCACTGAGATACTCCGGGGAATGGTACCGTGTTTCCCTGCGGCACAATCCAGTGAATGCCTTTACAATGGGCGGCATTGTTCATGATGCCGTGGCCGGCACAGGAGGTGCTCCGGGTGGTTCTCAGTCCATACGAGGAAAAGCTGCTCGAATCCGTCATCTCCCAGCTTTCGCGACTCGATGAAGTGGTGGAGATCATCGTTTTCGGCTCCCGTGCTCGAGGACAGTCCCGCGAGGATTCGGACCTGGATCTTCTTGTTCTGACATCCATGCGGGATCCCGGGCTGCTCAGAGAAATCGAATCCCTGAAAGCTTTGGCGCTCCCGGACATGGAAGACTTCCTCTACGTCAATCTCATTCCTCTGGCTGAAGCGGAATACCGTAAGGACCCCGGCCTTTTTCGGGCTAACGTGGATCGCGAGGGGGTTACCGTATGGAAGAGATCGTGAAGGAGGATATCGAAATGGAGCTGGACATCGGACATGAAAAGTTCGATGCAGCGATGTCCAACCTGGATTCGAAGCGATTCAGAAGTGCAACTTCGGACCTCTATTTTTCCCTGGAGCATTTCGCGAAGGCGCTGCTGCTGACGATCGGCGTCGAGGCCCAATACCATCAGGGAATCCTCACGCTTCTCGGAAAGCACTTTGTCAAACCGGGCAGTCTGCCGGTTCAGGTTGGAAGGCAGATGGGCAATTTGTATGAGCGCCGGATTACAGCCGAGTACAGTCGCCGCGCGGGGTGGGAATTCACGGCGGAGGAGCTTGCGACATTCACCGGGTGGTATGGGGCATCGGCCGCCGCGATCCTTGCAGAAACGGCCAGGATGGCGCCCGATCTCAAGGCGAAGATTCAAAACCTCTCCGACAGGGTGAAGAGTGTTCTCTCGCTGCACGAGCAACGGGCCGGCTCCAAAGATTTGGAAGGAGATTGATGGCTTTTCAAGGTGGGGGCTTTCGCGGCTCGCTGCTGGCCTCCGATGAGAAACCTCACATCACCTGGAGCCTCCTCAAGCGGGCTCTCTCCTACGGGTTTCCCTACCGCTGGAGGGTAGCCGGACTCCTGCTGCTGATTCTCAGTTTATCCGGGCTGAACCTGGTTCAGCCCCTGATCCTCCGGCGGCTGATCGACCGGACGATTCCGTCCCGCGATTTCGATGAGCTGCTCCTTTTGAGTGGTGCGCTTCTCCTGCTCCCGGTGGTGACGGGGTTCGTGACGGTCGTCCAGCGGCGCCTCAACGCCTCGGTGGGCGAAGGCGTCATCTGCGATCTGCGCCTGGCCTTGTTCAGCCATCTGCAGCGCATGTCCCTGCGCTTCTTCACGCACACCCAGGTGGGCGAGCTCATGAGCCGCCTGAACATGGACGTGGTGGGGGCCCACAACGCCATCAGCAATACCATCGTGGACATCGCGAGCAACCTCATCCAGGTGGTGGTGCTCCTTTCGGTCATGTTTTACCTGGATTGGCGTCTCACCCTGCTGAGTGTCGTGATCTTTCCGCTTTACTTCGCCGTGTCGCGTCCCATGAGCCGCCGACTTCGGGCGCTCTCCCGGCGCCAGATGGAGGCCAACGCCCAGATGAATACGGTCGCCAATGAGACGCTTTCCATTGGGGGAGCACTCCTGGTCAAGCTCTTTGGGCGCCGTCCCGTGGAAGTGGAACGGTTCAGGGACCGCGCTTCCAAAGCGCGTGACATCGGGGTTCAGAGGGCGGTCATGGGGTCCGCCACCCTCATGATCATCGGGGTGGTGAGTGCGGTCGGGACGGCCCTGGTTTACGGCGTTGGCGGCTATTTTGCCATGGAGGGAAGCTTCAGCGTCGGCACGGTCGTGGCGTTTGCCGCCTACCTGGCATCCTTTTACGGGGCGCTGCGGTCCCTTGCCAACGCGCCGGTGGAGTTCGCGACCTCCATGGTGAGCTTCGAGCGGGTCTTCGAGGTGATCGATCTTCCCGTCGAGATCGAAGAAAGGTCCGAGGCCAGGGCACTGGCCGATGTTTCGGGCGAGCTCGTCTTCGAGGAGGTCTCTTTCCAGTACGGCATCGACCCGAGGTTCCTGCTTCGGGAAGTCCGCCGGTACGGGATGATGGCCCATGTTCCGGCGGTTTTTTCGGCGGATGGGGAAGGGCGGGGGCGCGACCGGTCCATGCGGGGTGAAGGAAGTCATGGCGCGGACTCCGGCGGGAGGGCCGGGTGGTGGGACGAAGGGGACCGCGTTCCGGGGACGGCGCCGAGCCAGGCGAGGGAAGATGCCCTGCACGGGGTCTCGTTTCGTGTTCCGAAGGGGCAGCTGGTGGCCCTGGTGGGTCCCAGCGGCGCCGGGAAAACCACGCTCACCTATCTCATCCCGCGTCTCTACGACGTGACCCGTGGAAGAATCCTCCTGGACGGCCACGACCTGCGCGACCTGACCCTGGATTCGCTGAGCGCGCAGATCGGCATGGTGACCCAGGAGACGCACCTCTTCCATGATACCATCCGGACCAACCTCCTTTATGCCAAGCTCGATGCGACCCAGGATGAGCTCGAGGCCGCCGCCCGCGCCGCCAATATCCACGATTTCATCGCGGCGCTTCCGGACGGATACGACACCGTCGTCGGGGAGCGCGGCTACAGGCTGAGCGGGGGCGAGAGGCAGCGGATAGCCCTGGCCCGGGTGATCCTGAAGGACCCGAAAATCCTGGTTCTGGATGAAGCCACAAGCCATCTGGACAGCGAATCCGAGGCGCTCATCCAGGAGTCGCTCCGGCGCATCATGGCCAACCGGACGAGCATCGTCATCGCCCACCGGCTGAGCACCATCCTGGCCGCCGACCAGATCCTGGTGCTGGACCGGGGCGAGATCGTCGAGCGGGGAACGCACGGGGAACTCCTGGCTCTCGACGGGGTTTACGCCGCCCTCTACCGCAACCAGTTCGGCCGGGATGGCGGGACGCCGCAATGCTGAATTCACCGCAGAGCCGCAGAGGACGCCGAGAAAGGCTGTGAGAAAGTGTTCAGGCCAGATCCGTGCCCTTTAAGACCCTTCGGGGAAGGTGAAGCTTCAAGACAGGAAAATGCGGGAATGACGGCCGGCGGAGCCGGGTCGGTTTTGAGACAGTCACCGAAGGCTTGCGGTTCCGGTTGGTTTGCGCCATCGAAGACGAGGAGTCATTGAGTCGCATGCGATCTTTCATGAAGGGATCTACCTGGGTTTTGTTGGGAATCGCGGGGTGCCTGGCCGCCGGATGCACCGTCGGACCTGATTACGTGAAACCCCGGCTTGAAACGCCTGCTCGATGGAGTGAGCTCCCGGCGGCGGGAGTCGCGGAGGGGACGGCCCGGGTCGCGCAATGGTGGTCCCTCATGAATGACGAAAAGCTCGATTCCCTGATCCATCGGGCCATGGAATCCAACAAGGACCTGATGCTCGCGGAGGCCCGCATTCGAGAAGCCAGGGCCGCCCGCGGGATCGTAGCTGCGGATGCCTACCCGGCGGTGGATGCGGCGGGCTCCTTTTCGCGCTCGCGGAGCAGCGGCGGCGTCAACACCAACGGGGACCGGGTGACGGGAAGCGGGGATGGGGGCAGCCGATCCAGGCAGACCCAGGACTTCTTCCAGGTCGGATTCGACGCCAGCTGGGAGATCGACATCTTCGGCGGGGTGCGCCGGTCCGTGCAGGCGGCTGATGCGGACATCCAGGCGACGGAGGAGAATCTTCGGGATGTGATGGTCACTCTCGTCGCCGAGGTGGCGCGCAACTACGTTCAGCTGCGAGGGGACCAGCGGCGCATCACCATCGCACGGGCGAACCTCAAGTCCCAGGAACAGACCCTGGAGCTGACCGTCGCACGGTACGATGCAGGCTTGAGCAGCGAGCTCGACGTGGCCCAGGCGCGAGCCCAGCTGGCCACGACGGAAGCGAGGGTCCCGGTACTCGAGAGCTCGGCCAGGCAGGCCATTCACCAACTGGGAGTTCTGCTGGGTATTGAACCGGGCGCGCTGCTGGCCGAACTGAATGAGGAGGAGCCCATTCCGGTGGGGCCGGAGGATGTGCCCGTGGGGCTGCCCTCGGATCTGCTCCGCAGGAGGCCCGACGTGCGCCGGGCCGAGCGCGAGCTCGCGGCGGCGACGGCTCGCGTTGGAGTCGCCACGGCCGACCTCTTCCCCCGCTTCTTTCTGACGGGCGCCGCCGGGCAGGATGGAGTCGGACTGGTGGATGTGGCGATGCCCAGCAATACCTTCTGGAGATTCGGCCCCTCGGTTCGCTGGCCCGTATTCGATGCGGGACGGATTCGCTCCGGCATCAAGGTCCGGGACGCTCGGCAGGAACAGGCCCTGGTGCGGTATGAGCAGGCGGTGCTGAATTCGCTGAAGGACGTGGAGGATGCTCTCGTGGCCTACTCCAAGGAGCATGCGACCCGCAATGCCCTGCTCCAGGCGGTCGAAGCCAGCCGAAGAGCCGTCGAGATTTCGAGCGAGCTCTATTCCAAAGGCCTGGTGGACTTCCTCAATGTGCTGATCAATCAGCGGGCCCTCGATGCAACCCAGGACCAGCTCGCCGTGAGCGAACAGGCGCTCTCCACCAATCTCGTGGCTCTTTTCAAGGCCCTGGGCGGAGGCTGGGAGCATGGGGCCGGCGTCGGGGGACCGGCGTCATAGGTTTCTTTCTGCTCCTTTTCAGGCCTCAGTACAGGCCATCACAATAGAGTGTCCACCTCTCGAGTCGTCATTCTCCAGAAACAGGCCGAGATCATCAAACAGAATGAATCACAATAGAGTGTCCACCTCTCGAGTCGTCATTCCGGCGGTCTTCAGGCCGGAATCCACAAAACAGCTGGATGCCGGCTTGAAGATTGCCGGCATGACGAGCGGCGAAACGGACATCCTTTTCTGTGGAGGTGTACTGGGCAGGAAGGGCGGAAAGGGACGCGAGGGACAAAAGCGACCGAAGGGACCCTTCCACCCTTCTTCCCCGTCCAGGCATGACCCTTCAGGGCATCCCTGTTTCGGCCTCATTTTTGCCTGACCAACTTCCCTGGCGCTGCTCGGCGCAACCGACTCGGGACCCCCCTGGAACCCTCCCTCTCCCCCGTGTGGCATCATGATTGCTAAAGAAAGCTGCCCTTTGCGGTGCAGTGTGGAACGGACCGAATCGATGTGAATCCAAGGTTGAGCAGGTCATGAAAGAATCGCAATGTCGGAACGATAGAGAGTATTCGAGGGTGGACACCTACCTGTCCCTGCAGGTGAGCCGGGTGCCGCCCGGAGAGACTGAAAACCTGAGGTCGCGCACTTCTCATGAGTTTCTGGGTGTCTCCTTCCCTCCTCTCCCGGATGTCGAAGATCAGGCCCTCGCCCAGTGTATGCAGATCGTCAACGCCAAACTGGATGCCATTCTCAAAGCCCTCAGCCTCCAGGGGCAGGAGATGCAGGCGCCGCAGGTGTCGCCCGTCAACATCAGCGGGAGCGGATTGCGGTTCTACAGCTCCGAGCGGTTCGTTGTGGGGGACGTCCTGGAGATTAGATTTCTCCTTCCCGCTCAGCCTGACGTCCTGTTCTACATTTACGGACATGTGGTCCGCAGCGAGCCGTCTTCCTGCGACCGCCACAACGTCTGTGTCAATTTCACCGTCATTGACGAGGATATCCGGGCCAAGATCGTCAAATTCGTGTTCGAAAAGCAGCGGGAACAGCTTAGACAGAAGAGGAGGCAATAGACTCGATCCATGTTTACCGGAATCGGCATTCTCGTTGTGCTGGGTTGTGTCGTGGGGGGCTATATCATGGGGCATGGCAACCTGGCGGTTCTGTTCCAGCCCGCAGAGATGGTCATCATCTTCGGGGCCGCCATCGGGAACTTCATCATCTCCTCCCCCCCGAAAGTCCTCAAGGCCACCCTCGGCAGCATCTCCAAGCTGTTCGGGGGCAAGGCCTACACGCGCCAGGATTACGAAGAGGTCCTGCTCCTCTTGAATGAAATCTTCTTCAAGATCCGCAAGGAGGGATTGGTCTCCATCGAAAGCGACATCGAGGATCCCGAGAAGAGCGAGATTTTCAAGAAATACACCAATTTTCTCAAGGATCACCATGCATTGGCATTCCTGGCCGACACCCTGCGGACGCTCACGATCATGGATATCGATGCCCATGAGCTGGCCAATCTCCTGGACTATGAAATCGACGCGCACCACGAGGAGGCGCTGATTCCCTCCGGAGCCATCGCCAACGTGGCCGATGCGCTCCCGGGGCTGGGGATCGTCGCCGCCGTTCTGGGCGTCGTCATCACCATGGGTCAGCTGGATCAGCCTCCTGAAGTCCTGGGGCACCACATCGGCGCCGCGCTGGTGGGGACCTTCATGGGTGTTCTCATGTGTTACGGTTTTGTGGGGCCCATGGCCAAAAACCTTGAAAACAACGCCGGCGAGGGTCGCGAGTATCTCAACGTGATCAAGGTGGCGCTTCTTTCCTTCGTCAACAGCCCGTCGCCTCAGATGGCCGTCGAGTTCGGCCGGAGGGTGGTCCCCCAGGACCAGAGGCCCTCTTTCCTGGAGCTCGAGCAGCTCATCAAACAGTCGAAGAAATAACTGATGGACGACAAACCCAAAGTCATTGTCATCAAGCGCGTCAAAAAGGGGCATGGGGGGCATCACGGCGGAAGCTGGAAGGTCGCCTACGCCGACTTCGTTACGGCCATGATGGCCTTCTTTCTGCTGATGTGGCTCCTGTCCATGGTCTCGCCTGAAAAGCGCGCCGTGATGGCGCTGTATTTCAAACATTTCAGCCTGTTCGAGCACGGAGGCCAGTCCTTCATGCAACAAGGCGGCATGAAGCCCATGGATACCAAGGGCGGCGAGGAATACTACGAGAAGGGCGACAACGTCAGCACCGGCTTTACAGAGGAAGAGTTGAAGGGCCATCTCACCACGGAGCTCCAGAAGGGCATGGGCTCCACGTCCAGCAACGTCCTGGTGGATCTTTCGGATTCCGGGGTGAGGATTCAAATTGTTGACACTCAGGACGGTCTGATCTTTCCGCCCGGCAGCTACCAGATGACCGATCTGGGAAAAAGAATCCTGAAGGTGGCGGCGGATACGATGCGGAGCGTGCCCAACAAGATTGTCATCGAGGGGCATACGGACTCCTCGGTCATCCGCAGCGAACAGATGTCCAACTGGGAGCTGTCATCCCTGAGGGCCTGCACAGCCAGGCGGCAACTGGAGCTGGAGGGCATCAATCCCAAGCGGGTGGACCGGGTGGTCGGTTTCGCAAACCAGGACCCCCTTTTCAAGGAAAACCTGGAAGATCCGCGCAACCGGCGGATCAGCATCGTTTTCCTCTACAGCAAAAAGAAACAAAAGCCGCAAAATCCCTACGACTGGGTCTGGAAGTCTCCCACCGCCATGAGATGAGAGTCCCTTGGCCGGCCTCACAGGATGCTGTATATTTGGTAGTTGATTGCGCCCATTGACCAAAGCGTCGTTGGTATTTTGACGGGGTGGCAATTGGCTGCCGAGGCCGGCCACAATGCGATGGATGCTCATGACTCCTTCTGAGAGTTCCTGACGATGAAGCTCCCTGCGGTGAGAAAACCAGGATCTTCCTGTTTCATCTGGATCTGGATTGTTCTGGCTCTTGCTCAGGCCTGCTCCAATGAAGCGACGGGCAAGGCCAAGGCGCAAGATCCGAGAAAGCAGCTGATCGTTCCCGTGATGGTCGGAGCCGCCATGGAGAAGAACGTTCCCGTCCAGGTGAGCGCGATCGGGAACGTGGAAGCCTCGGCCCGGGTGGTGATCAAGGCCCAGGTGGCCGGAGAACTGACCGGTGTCCACTTCCGGGAGGGGCAGTTCGTGAACCGGGGGGACTTGCTCTTTACCATCGATCCCCGGCCGTTCGAAGCGCGCTTGAAGCAGGCCGAGGCCAACCTGGCCAAGAGCCGGGCGCAGCTCCAGAATGCGAGAAAGCAGGTGGAGCGCTATGGCTCGGTCGTACAGAAGGGCTACGTGGCCGAGGACCAGTATGATCAGGTGGTCGCGAGCTCCGCAGCCCTCGATGCGACGGTTCGAGCCGACGAAGCCGCCGTGGAGTTGGCCCGCCTCGAGCTCAAATACGCGACCATTCGCTCGCCCATCAGCGGCTCGACGGGTGACCTGAAGCTGGATGCGGGAAACATCATCAAGGCCAATGACAACGATCAGCCCATGGTGACCGTCCACCAGGTCAGCCCGGCCCACGTGGTGTTTTCGGTGCCCGAGCAGAATCTCCCGGAAATCCGGCATCACATGGCCCGCGGGAAGCTCGAAGTGCTCGCCACCGTGCCTGGAGATGCAGGGGGGCCGGTCCAGGGTGAACTCACTTTCGTGGACAACCAGGTGGATTCGACCACCGGGACGATCCAGCTCAAAGGGGCTTTCCCCAATGAAGAACGCCGGTTGTGGCCGGGCCAGTTTGTGAAAGTGGTCCTGACGCTCTCCGAGGAGCGGGGCGTGGTGGTTGTGCCGATACAGGCCGTTCAGACCGGTCAGGAGGGTTCCTATGTCTACGTCGTGAAGCCGGACATGACGGTGGACTATCGCCTGCTGGAACTGGGGCGGGCCATCGACCAGGAGGTGGTGGTGAAGAAGGGACTTGCCGGCGGTGAGAAGGTGGTCACCGAGGGGCAGCTCCGCCTGGCGCCCGGCGTCCGGGTGAAGGTGGCGGATGGGGGCGGAGCCCGGGCTTCGGCGGAGGTGAAGCCGTGAACGTCTCCGAGGTTTTCATCCGCCGGCCCGTCGCGACGACCCTCGTCATGGCGGCCGTCCTGCTTTTCGGAGTCATCGGCTACCGGCTTCTTCCCGTGAGCGAGCTCCCCAATGTGGATTTCCCGACGCTGGAGGTGAGAGCCGACCTGCCGGGGGCGAGCCCCGAGACCATGGCCTCATCGGTTGCGACCCCGCTGGAGCGGGAGTTTTCGACCATCGCCGGCGTGGATTCCATGACGTCGACCAGCGCCCTCGGGGTGACGCGCATCACCCTGCAGTTCGCGCTCGACCGGGACATCGATGCGGCCGCCCAGGATGTCCAGACGGCCATTGCCAAGGCCCAGCGGCTCCTCCCTGCTGACATGCCGACGCCTCCGAGCTACAGGAAGGTGAATCCGGCCGACCAGCCCATCCTCTACCTGGCTCTGAGCTCCCCCATCCTGCCGCTTTCCACGGTGCATGAATACGCCGACACCATGATGGCCCAGCGCATCTCCATGGTGAGCGGTGTGGCCCAGGTCCTGATCTTCGGCGCGCAGAAATATGCCGTTCGGGTTCAGGTGAATCCCAACGCCCTGAATAATCTGGGCATCGGGATCGACGAGGTGGAGAAGGCCATTGCGTCGAGCAACGTGAACCTGCCCACGGGGACCATTTACGGCCGGCACCAGGCCTTCACGGTGCAGACGACGGGTCAGCTCCTGGACGCCGAGGCGTACAGGCCCCTCATCGTGGCCTACCGGAACGGGTCTCCCGTTCGACTCCAGGATATCGGGCGGGTCATCGACAGCGTCGAAAACGACAAGGTGGCGAGCTGGTACAGCGGGACGCGGGCTATCGTGCTGGCCATTCAGCGCCAGCCGGGCACGAATACCGTCGAAGTCGTGGATGCCATCAAGAAGCTCATGCCGGCTTTCCGGTCCCAGCTCCCGGCCTCGGTCGACCTGAATGTCCTCTACGACCGGTCGGAATCGATCCGGGAGTCCATCGAGGATGTCAAGTTCACCCTGTACCTCAGCATCTGCCTGGTGATTCTGGTCATCTTCCTTTTCCTCCGAAACCTCTCCGCGACCCTCATTCCGGGCCTCGCGGTTCCCATGTCCATTGCGGGGACCTTCGCGGTGATGCACTGGATGGGCTACAGCCTGGACAATCTTTCGCTGATGGCCATCACCCTCTCCGTCGGCTTTGTGGTGGATGACGCCATCGTCATGCTGGAAAACATCGTCCGTCACATGGAAATGGGGAAGGGGAGGCTCCAGGCGGCTCTCGACGGCTCCCGGGAGATCGGGTTCACCATCATCTCCATGACACTCTCCCTCGCCGCCGTGTTCATTCCGCTGCTTTTCATGGGAGGCATTCTCGGACGGCTTTTCAACGAGTTCGCCGTGACCATCAGCGCGGCCATCCTGGTTTCGGGCGTGGTGTCCCTGACGCTTTCCCCCATGATGGGCAGCCGCATGCTGCGCCCTCACGGCGAGGCCCGGCACGGCAGGCTTTACATGGCCCTCGAGCGGTTTTTCGACGGCATGCTGAGCATATACGACGCCAGCCTTCGGTGGGTGCTGCGGCATCGGCCGCTGACCCTCTTCGTTTCCATCGGCCTCGTATTTCTCACGGGCTATCTCTTCATGGTCATTCCCAAGGATTTCATCCCGAGCCAGGACACGGGGCAGATCATTGCGGCGACGGAGACGGCCCAGGGGACCTCGTTTGAGGCCATGGTCGAGCGCCAGAAGCTGGTGGCTGAAATCGTTGGCCGGGACCCGGCCGTCGAGGGGTTCATGTCGGTGGCGGGGGCCGGCGGAGTGACTCCCACCGGCAACTCGGGCCGCGTCATGATGCACCTGGCTCCCCGCTCCGAGAGGCCTCACGTGAACGAGGTGATCCAGGATCTCCGGGCCAAGGTGGAGGCCGTCCCGGGAATCAAGGTCTACATGCAGAATCCGCCTGCGATCCAGATGGGCGGTCGGAGCGCGAGAAGCCTCTACCAGTACACCATCCAGGGGCCCGACATCCCCGAGATGCACCACTGGGCGCAGGTGATGGAAGCTAAAATGCGGGAGCTCCCCGGATTCCAGGACGTCAACACCGACCTCCAGATTTCGAACCCCGAGGTGCTGGTGGAGATCGACCGGGACAAGGCGCTTTCTCTCGGCGTCACGGCGGAGCAGATCGAAAAGACGCTTTACAACGCTTATGGATCGAAGCAGATTTCGACCATCTTTACGTCCGTCAACCAGTATCGGGTCATCCTGGAAGTGGAGTCCGATTATCAGCGATCGCCGACCTCCCTCTCTCTCCTTTATGTCCGATCGAGCAGCGGAAGGCTGGTTCCCATCGATGCGGTGGCGAAGCTCACGACCCGCGTGGGCCCCTTGACGGTCAATCACACGGGACAGCTGCCGTCGGTGACCATCTCGTTCAACCTGGCCCCCGGAGTCGCTTTGGGTGATGCGGTGCGGTCCATCGAGCAAGCGGTGCGGGATCTCAGGATGCCGGCGACGCTCACCACCAGTTTTCAGGGGACGGCCCAGCACTTTCAATCTTCCATGCGCGGCATGTGGCTGCTGCTGATCCTGGCCGTGGTGGTCATCTATCTTGTTTTGGGGATCCTCTACGAGAGCTTCATCCACCCGCTGACGATTCTTTCGGGACTGCCTTCGGCTGGGGTGGGGGCGCTCCTCACTCTTCTCTTGTTCGGGGTGGATCTCAGCATTTACGCCTTCGTGGGGATCATCATGCTGATCGGGATCGTGAAGAAGAACGCCATCATGATGATCGACTTCGCGCTCCATGCCCAGAGGCATGACGGGAAGAAGCCGCTCGAGGCCATCTACGAAGGGTGCATCCTTCGTTTCCGCCCCATCATGATGACGACCATGTCGGCTCTCATGGGAACGCTTCCCATTGCCCTGGGGTTCGGAGCCGGCGCTGAGGCGCGGCGTCCCCTGGGCCTTGCTGTCGTCGGAGGATTGCTGCTCTCGCAGCTCCTGACGCTCTATATTACTCCCGTCGTCTATGTTTACATGGATTCCCTCCAGAAGGCTGTGGCCGGGCTGTTCAGGAAGCGGGCCGTCGAGCCCCCCCTCGCCGACCAGGTGGGCGCCATGGAATCGGTGGAGCGTAACTGAAGGAGGCTGGGTTGTCCGACGAGGTGAGGTTCAAGATCCCCAAGGCTCAAGGATCGGGTCACCTGGCGGCCATTCTTCATCTTCCGGTTCAAACCCCGTGTGGCGGTGTCGTCTGCTGCCACGGGATGCTGAGCAGCAAGGAGAGCCGGAAATTCGCCGCCGTAGCCGAAGCCGTCCGTGCTGCAGGACTGGCGGCGGTCCGCCTGGACTTCTCGGGATGCGGCCAGAGCAGCGCGCCTGAGGGCAACGCGTTGATTGGCTCGAGGCTTCAGGATTTGAAGACCGTCATCGACCACGTTGCCGGGGAGCCCTGGCTCCGGGGCGGAATCGGGCTCATGGGATCGAGTCTCGGAGGTTACCTCTCGCTGCTTGCCGCAGCCGAAAGGCCGGAAATCCGGGCCACGGTCTGCTGGGCCACCCCGTTCGATCTCAGGAGAATCCAGGCTGCCTTCATCCAATCGGAGGAGCTGCGTCGGAAGTTCCCTCCGGGTTTTGAGGTGGGGGAGCCTCTCGATCTTTCCGAGCTTGCCGGCCCCCGCCGGGTTCTCGTGATTCACGGCCGGAAGGACGAAACCGTCCCGTGGACCGACGCGGAAAGCATTTACCGGCGGCTCGGGGAACCGAAGCGGCTCATGCTGTTCGAGCAGGCCGACCATCGCTTTCTGGATGAATCCTGCCGGGAGCTGGCCATTCGGGCGACTGTCGACTGGCTCCTGGGCGAGGGCTTCAGTCCGAATCCTCCCCATGTGACACACCCCTTCCCCTGATGCAAGGTTCCGACATGCGCGCTCCACAGGGAAAAGGAGGCGACAATGGTTGAAAGTGAAGTGCATGCGGTCACCGGAGCGTTCGGGTTCTCGGGGAGATACATCGCACGCCGTCTCCTCGATCTGGGCCATCGAGTGGTGACGCTCACCAATTCATCCGACCGCCCGGCTGAATTCAAGGGCAGGATCACCGTCCATCCCCTTCGCTTCGACAGGCCGGACGAGCTCAGACGCTCGCTCGAGGGGGTATCCGTCCTCTACAACACCTACTATGTTCGGTTCAACTACAGCGGTCGGGTCATATTTTCCTACGCACAGGCTGTTGAAAACAGTGCGGCCCTTTTTGAGGCGGCGAAGACGGCGGGGGTGAAGCGCATCGTGCACATCAGCATCACCAACCCGTCAGAGGGTTCCCGGTTCGAGTACTTCAGGTGCAAGGCAAGGATCGAGCGGCTGCTGGGAGAGTCGGGGCTTTCCCACTCGATCCTGAGGCCCGCCGTGCTCTTCGGAGAGGATGGGATCCTCATCAACAACATCGCCTGGATGCTCCGGAAATTCCCCGTCTTCGGTGTCTTTGGAGATGGGAGTTACCGTCTCCAGCCCATCTTTGTGGACGATCTGGCCAGGCTGGCGGTGGAGGAGGGGAAGCGCTCCGAAAACAGCGTGGTGGATGCCATCGGTCCTGAGACGTTCACCTATCGAGGGCTGGTCGAGAGGATCGGACACATCATTGGAGAGCCCAGGCCGATTGTCTCCATCCCTCCGGCCCTCGGGTTCCTTGCGGGACGCCTTCTCGGGACCGTGTTGAGAGACGAGCTGATCACACGCGATGAAATCGAGGGCCTCATGGCGGAGCTGCTTTACGTCGATGCGCCCCCAGCGGGCCGGACCAGGCTCACCGATTGGGCGCGGGAGCATTCGACCACCCTGGGCGTCCGGTATGAAAGCGAGCTGGAGCGGCGCATCCGGTAGGGTCCGGTGCATATGAGGAGGGAAGATCTGCTACGGATAGTTTCGAGTTTCGGGTTTCGGGTTTCCAGTTGAAAACCAGCCCCTCATGAGCCCTTTCATCGTTCAGGGCGCCGCGAAGGGGCATGAAGGACTGCGAAAGGATGAGATGCTTTCCATGTCTTCCCGGGGATGCCGCACCCGGGCGCTCGGTTCAGCGTTCGATCCCGTGCTTGCCGGGGGAATCAAAAGCTGCTTGACAGCCTCGAGCCCGATTTGCTACGTGTAGGGAACATCGAGTTGATGACGATCAGGTGCTGAAAAGCTCAAAAGGGAATCCCGTGTGATTCGGGAGCGGTCCCGCCGCTGTAAACGGGGACGAAATCCACACAGGCCACTGGGAAGCCGGGAAGGCGTGGAGAGTAGGATGATCCGTGAGCCAGAAGACCTGCCTGGGCGTCGATGAGGGTGGTACGCGTGCTTGCCGCCCGATTCACGGGATGAAGCTTCATCAGGGTGCAATCCTCAGGGCCGCCGGGTTCTGAGGTTTTTTTTTGGGGAAACGTGCACCAGGGTCCGCCACACCCATGCGTTTCTTCCTCATCGCGCTTCCTTTAAACCCTGTCTGCGTCCGGGAGTCGATGCTCCCGGACGCCCTTCATCATTCCATTTTCAACCCAGGCCTTTGAACGTATAAGGTTTTCCGCATGCCTCCGCGTCTCGGTGCGAGGCTGACGGACTCATGTTTCATCCCAGAATGTGAGAATCGAAGGGAGCATCGATGCAGAGAGAAGAAGAACCGCCCAAAACTGCCATCCTTCTGGTGGCTTTCGGCACCAGTGTTCCGGAGGCCCGAACGGCCTTCGATCGAATACAGGCAAGAACCGTCGACTCTTTTCCGGGGAAGGAGATCCGGTGGGCCTACACGTCCAGATTCATTCGGGCGAAGCTGGCCCGGCAAGGAAAAGAGCTGGATTCACCGGAAGCGGCTCTCGCCAGGTTGAAGGACGAGGGGTTTTCCCACGTCGCCATCCAATCCCTCCACGTGTTTCCAGGCCGGGAATTTCATGATCTCTATCGCACGGCGATGTTTTTCGCGCAGATGGCCAAGGGATTCCGAAACGTCGTCGTGGCCAGGCCTCTGCTCTCCTCCTATGACGATCTGGTGCGGACGGCCGGGGCCTTGCTGCTGCAGATCCCCGCCCGGCGCCGGACGGATGAGGCCGTCCTGTTCATGGGCCACGGCAATCAGAAACATCCGGCGGACATGGTCTACGCGGCCATGAACTTCGTGCTTACGGACCTTTCGGAAAATGTCTACGTCGCCACGGTCCAGGGGAGGCCGGGCATCGATGACTTTCTCCCGAAGCTCAGAGACAGAAAGACGAAACGGGCCTGGCTGCTTCCCTTCATGACCGTGGCGGGCGAGCACGCGCGGCAGGACATGGCCGGCGACGGTCCCGACAGCTGGCGCTCGGTGCTGGCCCAAAACGGGATCGACTGCGAGGTTCAGATGGCTGGAATCGCTGAGAATCCCGCCATTGTGGAGATCTGGCTCGACCATCTGAGGGATGCTCTGCGCGTCTTCGAAGCCCGTCAGGAAGCGATGCGGGGAATTGCATAGCTGCAGGGCACTTCGCAGCCGCACTTGCCGCACACATCCACCAACGGAAGGTCGGCGTAGTGCGCATCGTTCACCAGGCATTGCCGATAACAGGCCTGGCGGTCGAAGCGATCCGGGAAAAGGGCTTCGTAGCGGCACTTCTCGATGCATCCCCCGCACTTCCGGCCTGCCTTGATGAGGCAGTACTCGAAATCGGGACGAGGAGTCGGTTCCAGTGGCATCGTCGTCACGAGGCTTCCCAGCCGTCCACAGCAGCCGGCTTCGGTAATGAGCCAATGGTGGGAGCCGAAGGTCCCCAGTCCGGCGATGAACCCCGCATGTTTGTGGGACCAGCCGCTCACCAGCCGTTCTTCGTCGAAATTGTGCGTAGCGGGTGTGATACAGGCTTCATATCCACGCTGACGTATGGCTGTCCTCAGTTGCTCGTTGACAGCCTGGATGAGCTGATTGGTGATGACATACGCTTGTGCCCAGCTCCTCGCCGTGAAATGAGGCTCCCGATCGTTCTCCCGCCCCAGTCTTCTGTGGAAAGGGATGAAGAAGACGAGTACGGAGCGCGCTCCGGGCAGGAGGTCCGTCGGCATGGCGTGATCGGGGGCGACCACGGTGCGCAGACTGGAAAAGAGAGGATCGTCGGCAGACGCCACAGCCATGAGCGGTTCACGCCACAGACCATCCCGTGGTCTTTCCTTCTCCCAATTCGACACCACCCGGCCGGCCTCTTCTCTTAACCGCTCCAGCATGTCGTCTCTCCCTGTTCCAGTGTGTGATCATTCCTCACGCCCCATCGGATTCGGAAATGATGGCTCGCAAGTCTGCTACGAAAGGTTTCGAGTTTCAGGTTTCAGTTTTCAAATTTTACGTTACAGGTTTCAGGTTTCAAGTTGAAAACCAGTACCGTGTGAGCCCCATTCCATTGGTTTGGGTGCACCGGGGGGCATGATGGACTGCTCTGCAGGCAACCTGAGCTGAAGGGGACTGTCACGCAGGGGCGGAGTGTTCTTGGGACCTTCCGCCGTCCGGGCGACCGATCCTGATTTTGACAATTGCCCAATTTGGAGTCAGAATTATTAAAGATATCTTTTGCCATGAGAGCTCCCTTTCCATGGGAGCCGTATCGCGATCGCACTGGAAAGGCTTGTCGGCACAGGGTCTGGCACGGAGGCTGGGGGCGTGAGTATCTGGATACGGGGTGGGTTTGGTGAGAGGATGAATCGAAAGGATCCAGCGCAGGGTTTCAGACGGACGAGGGAGGTGCCGGGTGGGAGATAAACTGAGGGTTGTTCTGGTCGAAGATCACCCCATTTTTCGGGAAGGTCTGCGTGCCCTGGTGGTCTCCTCCCTGGGCTACGAGGTGGTCGGAGAAGCTGAGGACGGTCTGCAGGCCATCGATCTGTGTCGCGGCTGCAAACCCGACCTTGTCTTGATGGACCTCTCCCTTCCCAGTATGAATGGTATCGAAGCCGCCGGCCGCATCAAGAGTTTCTGCCCTAAAACGATCATTCTCGCCGTCACCGTGCACATGGACGATGAATACATCGCGGCAGCCTTCCGGGCGGGAGTAGACGGTTATGTCCTGAAAGACGCCAAACGCCCGGAAATCATTGCGGCCATTCAGACGGTTGTTTCGGGGAGACCCTATCTTTCACCCGGTGTTTCGGAGAAGGTGATCCGGGGGTTCATCAAGGGGTCGGCAGGAAAACCCGGCGGCGAAACCTCATCGCCATTGACACCCCGTGAATTGGAGGTCCTCAAGCTGGTAGCCGAGGGGCATACCAACCGGGCCGTTGCCGACCAGCTGTTCATCAGTGTCAAGACCGTGGAAAAACACAGGGCCAGCCTGATGGCCAAGCTGGATCTGCACAATCCGCAGGCCCTCACGGCCTATGCTCTCGAAAAAGGGCTGATCGGTCGAAAGTCATCCTAGCCTTCCCTGGGCCAGGAGACAAGGATCTGCGTTCCTTCCCCCGGTTCCGAACTGATGTAGAATCGACCGCCCGATAGCTCGGCTCTCTCCCTCATGCTCGAGAGTCCCATGCCGGTTTCGCTTTCAGGATCACTGACCGGGAGATGTCGGGGCAGTCCTTTTCCATTGTCCCGGACTTCGAGCTCGATGAATTCGCCGTTCTGCCTGAGCTCCAGGAGAATCCGGTCACACTCGCTGTGTTTGACCGCGTTGTTGAGGGCTTCCTGAAGAATTCGAAACATCGCGGTTTTGAGGTGCCCCGGAATCTCCTCCTCATCGAGCTCGGTATGCCGCTCCACGGTGATGCCTTTATAGATGTTCTCAATCTCCCTGCACAGCCAGGCGATCGTTGCGAGAATCCCCAGATCGTCCAGCATGGCCGGACGCAGGCTTTTCAGCATACCCCGCAGCTCTCGCATCACCTCCTGAATCAGGGAAACTGCGGCTTCGAGCGAACTGAGCTTTTCGGGGGAGACCAGGGGAA
The DNA here is from genome assembly GCA_964557955.1 of uncultured Syntrophobacteraceae bacterium. GTDB lineage: Bacteria > Desulfobacterota > Syntrophobacteria > Syntrophobacterales > Syntrophobacteraceae > JALOOX01. Next base: position 131,323 of record CAZLCS010000007.1, on the reverse strand, counting down.
TCAACCGCTCCAGGGACTCCTCGATACTGAACTTCACGGCGCTCAGGGACTGCCCGATGCTGTCATGGAGCTGCATGGCGATGCGCTTGCGTTCCGTCTCCTGGGCAGACAGCAGCTGGGCTGATAGGACCTTGAGCTGATGCTCGGAGTCCTCGATGATCTTCTGAGCCCGGTGCCGCTGCTCTTCAATTCCGATGGCGGAGGCGATGATCTGCGTCAGCCTTTTTTCTTCCTCGCTCGGCACGACGTCACGATCAAAGAAGCTGCAGAGGGAGCCAACCGGCTCAGGCCCGATTCTGACCACCTGGCCGAAGTAGGTTTTGAGGCGGTGAACCGCAATCCACGGGTCCTTCTTTGCGTACAGAGAGGTGTCGAGATTCGGAATCAGGCGGGGTCCGATGGCTTTGGTTTCCATGAGCTCCCGGCAGATCTGACCTTGTGGCAGTGTGCCGTCTTCTCCATGCAGGAGTGTTCCGTACCTTCCCCAGAGATGCAGCTTTCCATCCTCCAACAGGCTGTAGAAGCTCGCCGAGGATTTCAGGAGCACCCCGCAGGATTCCGTGAGACGCTGGATGTTCTCCATGGGGTTGATTCCGAAACTGACGAAACATTCATTCATACCGGTCAACCGTGCTTCGGTTCTTGCCATCCTGTCGACCGTGACCTGGGCATAGAATCCGAAGCTGATGAGCAGGCCGATGGCCAGCAGCCGCATGATCGTTTCGTTGAGATCCGGAGTCACGATGCGTGAATCAAGCGGCCCGAGCCCATATACGAAGGAATCCAGCATCGACTCGACGATCCAGTATACACCGGACAGGCCTATGGCCGCCCACCCCATGCGCTTTCTCATCCAGGATTTGTACAGCAGGTTCATGGTTGTTTCTCCCTCAAAGGGTCGATTATGCATATCGATGGAAGAAAGGCCCGGCAAGATCGCGCCCGGTTGCTCCCCCCTGGAGCTGCTGATCTGGAGTTCAGTCTTCCGCATCTTCCCGGTCCGGTGCGCTGATTCTAACACGGGCTTCAAGGTTGGTCGCAGATGGGCTGCACACGGCGTGCGAATGAGTCTCATGGGAGTCTGAGCAAATAGGTCTTGCGGAAAAATGCTCCAATGGGTATGTGAGCCGGGAGGGAGCTCGAAAGGGTGGTTCAATTTCTAGGGCTGCAAGCCGGGAGAGGCTTCTTTGACTGTGGAAGATTCCAGCATCTCGACCGAATCCTCGGCCGGGATGATCCATCATGAAAGAAGGGCCAGAAGGTGGAATATCTGGGTCACCGGATTTCTCGTCGCGGTGCTGTTTGTTCCGCTGCCCTTCGTCCGCTTCGAGACATGGCCGGGAAGACAGATGATCGGCGAGCACATCACGACACCATGGAGCCGATTCCGGATCTGTTATGAATCCTTTCCCGGCAGCGAAACAGTGGAGGACGTCTACTCCTTCACCTGGAAGGGGCGCCTCATGAGTGAAAACGGGGCAAACCCTCAGTTTCTGCATCCGCGCTCCCTCGGGCCGGCCGTTCTCAAGTGGCAGAACCGCCCCGAGATCACCCTCCATGATGCCTTTGTCAGGGGAGATCTCATCAAGGTTGAAACCTTCTGGCAGCCGATGATCCTCTGGCCTTTCAAAATGGTCTGGCAAATCAGGGAGCATTTCAAGGTTCCGGTAAGGAAGTGAGCGGATCGGGGGAAGTGAAATCGGAAGTGCGAGCGTCACGTAGTTGGAGCCGGGTCTTCTGATTCCAGCTGTTCGGCGGACGAAACAAAGAAATCCTTGTAGAAAAAGATGCTCACAGAGAGGGGCAGGAAATAGTATACGATGCGGTAGATCAGTGTTGCCATGAGCGCTCGGTCATAGTCCAGGCCCATCAGGTAGAAGCATCCGGCCATGGAGCCTTCCATGATGCCTATGGAGGCAGGAGTGATGGAAAAGAGGCCTGCAAATATACCCACCGAAAAGCCCACCAGCAGGGATCGATCGTCCACTGGATAGTTTACGGCCAGGAAGGAAGCTTTCAGGCAGAGGAACATGCTCAGCCAGTCGAGCACGGCGAAGACGGCAGGCGCGAGAAGGATGCTCGAATCCTTAACCAGCAGGTTCATACTTCGATTGAAGTTCTGAAAGAACCTTTCTGCCCGTTCCGAATGCTGCCACGAGGGGTTGCGGACCTTGCCGCCGAACCAGGAAAAGGCCCGCATCAGCCACTGCCACAAGCGCTTGCGAAAAGATTCGCTGATGATGGTGTGGATGGTCACCCAGGTGAGAATGAAAGCCACCACAAGAATCACGACGCCAACTTCCATTTCACGCCTGCTCATCTTGTACTGGCTGTAGAGGAAGAAGAATCCCAGATAAACAAACACCACGGCAACGGTATTGGTCAGGAAACCATGGACCATGGAAATGGAGAGCGTGCTGCTTGGCGGGACCTTCTCTCGCGACAGCAGGTAGAGCTTAACGGCCATTCCGCTGAGGCCTCCCATGGCCATGACGTAGTTCAAGGCGGTGGATACCAGGGAGATGCGGAAGGACGCGGCGAATGGAAGCGGATGTCTCATGCCGCGCAGGAGGCGATGAAGCACGGCGGCGATGAAAGTATAGCTGACAGCGCTCGCCAGGAGGGCCGCGAAGACCCAAAAAGGGTCAAGCTCCTGAAAGCTTGCCCCCAGCTTTCTCAGATCGGCCCGGTTGAAAGTGATGACGAGAATCGACAAGCCGAGGGCCGCTGCAAACCAGAATCGCTTTTTTCTAAAGATCCCGTGGCTCAAACACCTTCTCCTCAACTGGCCTGAGAGCTTCCGGGGCCGCTCCGAATGGCCATTCCACTCCCCGTGAGGCGGCGCAAGCTTGCCGGCAAGCTCAGAGGGCGGGTGCACACCCCCATGCAGGGGATCGTGCATCCTCAGGGTGGGAGTGCACCCACACATAGCAGAATCGTATGCACAATGGAAGATGCATCGCAATGAATCAGCCCCCTTCATGGCACTCGCCCCGGTTCCGCTTCCTGGATGAAGGGTGTGCTGACAGCCCCGGAAACGTGAAGGCGTGCTCGCTGCAACCCCCTCTGAATCCCAGTCAGGTTGTGGAGGGGGGGAGCTGATGATTGATGCCTTGACATAGCGAGCCGGCTGCAGGAGATTGACGCATGCGCAGGCGAGAATATGAACTCATGTATGATGCCGAAGATTGGCTGTGGTGGTATGTGGGTATGGAAAAGATCAGCCGCGCCGTCATCGAGAAATTCCATCCGCGCGGTTCTCACCTGAGAATTCTGGATGCCGGCTGCGGTACCGGCGGCTCCACAAGGTATCTCAATGACTATGGAATGGTCACAGGGCTAGATTTTTCCTCTGATGCCCTTGAATTGGCTTCTGCTCGCGGGCTCACGCTGCTGGTGCGAGGCTCTGTGACCTCCTTGCCCTTCGCCCCGAACCAGTTCGATCTCATCGCCTCTTTCGATGTGCTGTGCACATTGGGGCCCCACGATCAATTGGCCTTGGAAGAGTTCCATCACTCACTGGTACCCAATGGCCGCCTGTTTCTCCGGCTGCCCGCTTATGATTGGCTGCGGGGAGCTCACGACCTCGCGGTGGATATCCGACAACGCTATACCGCGGGGACTGTGAGTCGGCTTTTGCTCAAGGCAGGTTTCCATTTGGAGCATTTGAGCTACGCCAACTCCCTGATGCTTCCCGTTGCGGTTATGAAACGTTGGTGCGAGAGGTTCCGGTCTCCTCAGAAAGAGTCGGATTTGAGCTTCGATCCCGGGAGACTGAATCCGATTTTGACGCGTATACTCTCCAGTGAGGCCAAGCACGTAGCCAGGCGAGGGATGCCTTTCGGTTTGACCGTACTCGCTGTTGCTCGCAGAGTCTGATTGTCTGCAAGAAGTGACGGGGAGCTCGTCCCGATCACGATTCTCTTCCTGGTGGCGCGAAACCAGGATTTTCACCGCAAGATATGCGGCTGTGTTGTGGCGTCCATTTTCACGTTGACTCTCGGTCGGTTTGGCGGGAACATCCAAGAGTCCGGTCCGACGACGCATGGCAGAGATCGAGGCTCTGATGGCGGTTTCAGCTCTGTGGCCGTCGTCGGTAACCCTCGCGTACTCTTTCGAATCAGGAGATCTGCCGCATGGATATTCCACTGCCTCGAACGGTAGGAAGCATTTCGGCTTTCTTCCCGGCCTACAATGATGGCGGCACCATCGCCAGCATGGCCATCTCCACCATCCAGACGCTCAGGCGGCTGACCCCTGACTTCGAAGTCATTGTGGTGAATGACGGCAGCTCAGACCATACCATGGAGATACTTGAAGAGCTGAAAGACCTGTACCCTCACCATCTGCGAGTGGTGGATCACGGCAGAAACCGAGGCTATGGCTCGGCTCTGCGGAGCGGCTTTGCGGCCGCGACCAAGGACTGGATCTTTTACACCGATGGAGACGCCCAATACGATCCGCGTGAGCTCACTCGATTGCTGCAGGCGTGGCGTCCTGGCGTGGATGTTGTCAATGGCTTCAAGATATCACGCAATGATCCGTGGTATCGGGCAGTCTTCGGCCGCATCTATCATCATGGCGTCCGAGTGCTGTTCGGGTTCAAGCTGCGAGATGTGGACTGTGATTTCCGCCTGATTCGCCGCGCAGTGCTTGACAGCATCACGCTGCATTCGACTTCGGGAACCATCTGTCTGGAGCTTGTCAAGAAACTTCAGGACCTGGGATGTGTGTTTTCAGAAGTCCCGGTCCACCATTTCCACAGGGCATACGGGCGCTCGCAGTTTTTCAATTTCAGACGGCTGGGGCGAACCGCCGTGGAGCTATCCCGCCTATGGTTTCGACTGGTGATTCTCCGGGAGCATCAAAGGTCAATGCGGGCACGCCGCATCCCGGAAACAGATCAGCCTCAAGCGGTCCCTCACGATGCGCCAATAGAGCTATGAAGAATGCCTTAACAGGGAGCAGAGTACTCATTACCGGCGGACTTGGCTTCATCGGCTCCAACCTGGCGCGGCGGCTGCTGGAGCTCGGGGCGCAGGTGACGCTGGTAGACAGCCTGATTCCGGAGCATGGCGGCAACCTCTTCAACCTGCATGGGATCGAGCAGCGGGTCCGGTTGAACATCTCGGATGTCCGCGACGAAAACAGTCTGCAATACCTGGTTCAGGGGCAGCAGGTCCTGTTCAATCTGGCCGGCCAAACCAGCCATCTCGATTCAATGCTCGATCCTTATACGGACCTGGAAATCAACTGCCGGGCCCAGCTCTCCATCCTGCAGGCCTGTCGCAAGTGGAATCCCGGCGTGAAAATTGTTTTTGCCAGCACCCGTCAAATCTACGGCAAGCCCGATTATCTTCCCGTGGATGAAAACCATCTTTTGCGCCCTGTGGATGCCAATGGCATCAACAAGATGGCGGGCGAGTGGTACCATATTCTCTACAACAACACCTATGGCACGCGCGCCTGCGCTTTGCGGCTCACCAACACCTACGGTCCGAGGATGCGGATCAAGGATGCACGGCAGACCTTCCTGGGGGTTTGGATCCAGCAGTTGATCCTGGGCCAGCCTTTTGAGGTTTGGGAGGGTTCTCAGCTCCGAGATTTCACCTACGTGGAGGATGCCATTGATGCTTTCCTCCTGGCTGCCGTCAGCGAAGAGGCCAACGGTCAGGTTTTCAATGTTGGCGGCGATGGGCCGATCAGCCTTAAAGATCTGGCTGATCTGGTCGTCGAGGTGCATGGCGGAGGAGAGTACCAGGTCCAGGAGTTTCCTCCGGAACGCAAGATTATAGATATTGGCAGTTATTACTCCAATTATGAGCGAATCCGGTCGATCCTGGGCTGGCAGCCCAGGACATCGCTCCGAGATGGTCTCGCTGCAACCCTTGCCTATTTCAGCAAGCACTCGAGTCATTACCTGTGAATGCGTCCTGCTCTCAACAACCCGCCCCTGTCTTGCCTGCGGATCTGCTGCAGGGCTACCAGGCCCATCGACCCGAGGTCCAGGAAGCCATTCAAAGAGTTCTGGAGAGCGGACGCTATATCCTGGGTGAAGAGGTGGCGGCATTCGAAGCAGAGTTTGCCCGGTACCTGGGGGCAAAGCATGTGGTGTGCGCTGGCTCCGGCACGGACGCCCTCTGCCTTGCGATGAGGGCTTGCAATATCGGCTCCGGAGATGGGGTTCTGACGGTCTCCCACACTGCGGTTGCCACGGTTGCCGCCGTCGAGCTTTGTGGAGCGCAACCGCTGCTGGTCGATGTCGTCCCCCGCACCTACACGATGGACCCGGCAAGGCTGGAGGAATCGGTCAATGCCCATCGATCCAGGTCGGAGTTCCCGCGGCTCAGAGCCATTATTCCGGTGCATCTTTATGGCTGCCCGGCAGACATGGAAGCCATCCTCGATGTGGCTCGAAGGCACGATCTGCTGGTCATTGAAGACTGTGCGCAAGCCCATGGAGCCACTTTCCGAGGCAGAAGAGTGGGAACCTGGGGAGATCTCGCAGCATTCAGCTTCTACCCCACGAAGAACCTCGGAGGCTACGGAGACGGCGGCGCCATTGCGACGGATGACGGCGAGCTGGCGGAGAGGCTGAGGCTTCTGAGGGAGTATGGATGGAAGGAACGGTACATCAGCCTCCTGGCCGGGACCAACAGCCGGTTGGATGAGCTGCAGGCGGCTGTGCTGCGGGTGAAGCTCCGTTATCTGGATGGAGAAAACCGGAAGCGACAGGAGCTTGCAGGCGTCTATGAGCGATGCCTCGCAAACAGCGGGCTGGTCTTGCCCGGAGTGACCGATGACGCGATTCACGTCTATCATCAATACGTCATTCGCACCCCGTATCGCGCGGAGCTGCGTGAGCTCCTCAGAAACCACCAAGTTCATACCCTGGTTCATTATCCCGTTCCAGTCCATCTTCAGCCCGCCTATCGAGGCCGTGTTCTCACCGCTGAAGAGGGGCTGCCTCAGACCGAACGCCTCTGCCACGAGATCTTGAGCCTGCCCATTCATCCTCATCTGACCCCAATCCAGGCAGAAAGAGTTGGGCAGCTGGTGATGGAATTCAGCACAGCCCACAGAAAAGAACCATGAACGATCCTGCAGTCCAGCGCCTCGAGACCTCGGGGAACTTCCGACGCATCCGGGACTTCCTGGAGGAAAGCCTTTTCAACAAGGGGGGCTGGCGTCTCTGGACTCTGGCGTTGACGGCCCTGTTCCTGGTCTGCAATCTTCCTCTCATCCTGGGCCGAGCCGTTGGAAAGTGGGATGTGGACGGCGCCTACATGGCCTATTACGTCCTGGTCGCAGACCTGGCGAGGGCAGGTCGCTTTCTTTATTGGGATCCCTGGTCCAATGCGGGGATGCCCATGATGGGTGATCCTCAGGTCGGCGCCTTTTCACCATTGACGCTGCTTTTCGGTTTGCTCACGGGAGGCACAACCAGAGGTTTCATCGTTTACTGGCTTTTCGTGTGGTGGTTGGGCGGGCTGGGAATCATGAAGCTGGCCCGACACTTTGAAGCCCCTCCCTGGGGAGGTTTCGCGGCATCCGTGGGCTATCTCTTTTGCGGCGCCTACACAGGCCACGCCCAGCATACTTCGATCGTCATCGGGCTCTCATTTCTCCCCTGGATCATTTGGCGCCTCGATATCGCGCTGATGTCCAGCAAGTTCCGGCCCGCCTTGGAAGCAGGTGCTCTTTGGGGCTTGTCAGCCTTGTCGGCCTATCCGGGCATTACCATCATAACCGGATGTTTCGCGGGAATGTGGGCTCTCGGGCGGTATCCGACGAATGAGTCATGGAAGTGCTGCGCTGAGTCCGCAGCCAGTGGACCCGTCTCAGGGGCATCCGCCCGCCCCCGGCTCGGATTCATGGTTGCCGCCCTGGCCCTTATGTGCGTTGTGGGCGCCCTCGTCATGCTCCCCACCTATTTCTCGTTCCTCCATGAAGGAGCCGGGCTTCACTCACGGGTCGGTCCGTTGAGCCGGGAATCCGTCACCGGAGAAAATGCCATGGATCCCGGCGCCGTGCTCACTGCCGTCAGCAATTATCTGTCCTGCCTTCAGATGTGCAACCGCGACTATCTGTGGCCACGGACGGACATCTCCATGTCCAGCATATACACGGGGTCGCTCATGGCAGCGTTTGGCCTGCTGGCGCTGCTGAAAGACGGCAGGGACAGCTGGAGGTGGTGGCTGGTTTTTCTGGGTCTTCTCAGCCTTGCCTGTGCCATGGGCCGCACTTTTCCCTTGAGAGGGTGGTTGTATGACTATGTTTTCCCCATGCGCTTCTTCAGGCATTCGGGGATCTTCCGCGTTTACTTTGTTTTTGCCGTGATTGTTCTTGCTCTCCTTGCGACCCGCGATTTCGGAGAGGCGATGCGGCGCGGAGATGAGAGGATCTGGGAGCGTTTCTTCATGGTCTCGATCTTCCTGGCGCCGTCCGCCCTTGCCGCAGGGGCGTTGCTGTTCGCCGCCATCCCCAATGGCTACGGAACCGAGACCAGAATGGCGGTATTTCACATGTTCCTGGTGTGGGTGGGGCTCCTCGCAGCTGCGACCCTTGGCCGTTGTTGGGGGACCGGGCATAAACGGTTCCGAATGGTGCTGCTCCTCATGCTCCTGGTGGTTGTCGACGCAATGGGTACAATCGCCCTGGCCCATCACACGGTGTTCAACTTCATCTCGCGAGAGCGCTGGATGGATCTGGACCGGCTGCATTCCAGCGAGATCGATCTGACCCGAAACGGGCTTTGGCGCGGCAAGACCTCTTTCAGTCGTCACAGTGAGGCGAAAGAGCTGAGAAACGATCAGATGATCTCCAAAGGGCCCGTATTCCTGGCTTACGGTCAGGAGACCAATGTCTACCACTTGCTCATGACGGCACAGCCAGCACTTCGGAGGCCGGCGATCGGGGAGGATCGCATCTGGTTTTCACCGGAGGCGCTTCAGACTCCTGTCTCCAGGGAGTTTTTCGATGCCTGGGCTGCAAGGGTCATTCGGGAGGGAGCCCCGACACTCCTCGTGCACCCGCCGGAGGAAATGCTTGGGGTCAGCTCCGATCTTGGGACTCCGACCGATGGAGAGAGGTCGGTTCGTCTTGATTCACTCGCTCCACTGAGTCAGGTTCAGGTTCGCCTGCTGAATTACCTGCCGGAGGAGCTTTCATTTGAAGTCACGTGCCCCGGCGAAGGCTGGCTGCTGGTCACCGATCGATGGGCACGCAACTGGAGAGTGGAAGTCAGTTCAAAGAAAGAAACGGTGTATGGCGGCAACTTCATCTTCAGGGCCATCAAGGTCTCCGAGGGGCTGAACCGGGTCAGGTTCACGTTCAGGCCCTCCGGATTTCCCTGGTTGCTCGTGATGAGCTGGAGCATCCTCATTGGCGTATTCCTGGCTTCGCTGCTCTCATATGGTGGATTGTTTCGTTCGAAGAAGGAAAGGCTGGCAATCCGAATCCCTTACCTGTGAAAGACCATGTACTCATCCTTTGGGAAAAGGTCGGAGTTGACGTCGGTAAGGGGTGAGCGATCATGGGCTGGATCGAAATAAACCGGTCTGTTGGCGCTGATGAACGCGTTCACGGTCTTTCCGATGTCCACGAGGGAGCGGGCATTATGAGATCGGGTGAAGGGATGCTCCAACCGTTGGTTGATGGCCTCCAGGTCAAACGGGATGGGATCGTTGCTGCCAACCAGGATTACGCCACCGAAGCTGAGAACGTGGGGGAACACTCTGAGAAACGTGTTCCATGTGCGTGAAGAGGGACTCCATGTGACGGCCATCCCGCCCTGCGCCAGATGACTCCGCAGCAGCTCGAAATACTCCCTGGAGTACAGATTGCCGGAATAGGCGCTGTTGGGACGGAGAGCGTCGGCCTCGATGATGTCATACTTCTGTCCGCGCTGCATGATATGGATCCGACCGTCAGCCACAACGTGGTGGATCCTCGGGTCGTGAAGAACGGATTTGAGCGCGGGGTACGCGCATTGCGCTTCCAGCCGGCGCAGGCTGGAAAGTTGAGAGCCGACGATCTCGATGGCGGTCAATTCAACGGTTTCCGGTCGCATAGCCAGATGAAAGAGGGTGTCACCCGATCCCAATCCGATCACTGCGATACGCTCGGGCTTGGGGTGGAGCAATGCCGGCAGGGCGCCGAGGGTCGTGTGGATGTCGCCGTACGGTATCCAGCTTTCACCTCGCCCGTTGGCAAAGACGACCCATCTGCTGCCCTTGCCTCCACTGTCGGCTTCGGCGTTCTTGAGCAGCGACAGACCGCTGCCGTCCTCAACGAATAGAATGCGCTCCCGGTGGGTGCCATGCATCTTAGCCCAGAGGGTAGACCCATTTGGAGTCAGGCCGCCAATGACAAGCAGCGCTGTCGTCATGGCCCCTGCCGCCGGCAGCCAGCGGGCCGGACTGACCCAACGCCCCCGCGCCCACAACAACAGGAAGACCCCCGTCAACGCGAGCATCAATTGCATGGTCCCTGCGGTCCCCAGCCAGGCCAGGAAACCCCATCCGGTCAGCACCGCTCCCAGAGTGCAGCCAACGATATTGGTTGTCTGAAGCCATCCGACCCTCCGTCCGAGATAAGAGGCGTCTTGCTGAATCACCTTCTGGAGATAGGGAAAGCTCATTCCCATGATCACCGTGGGCGGACCTACCAGATAAGTGGGCAGAGCGATATACAGCGCTGCCAGCCTGGTCGCCAATCCTCTTGTCGAGGGATCGACCGCTCCGTGATCGGAAAGCGACAACTGATTCCACAATGTGTTCGCATCCCAGCCAATATCCATGGGCTCATACCCGCCGAGATACTGCCAGAGCTGAGTCAGCGAAGGGTGGTTGCCCAAGGCAGCCATGAGCAGAATCAAGGAAACACAGGCGTAGAGGCCTATGGAGGTTTGAAGAAGGAAGAATGTTTGGGCGGGCCGGCGACTGCGTCTCACCATCGGGACGCCCACCATGGCCCCAAAGGCCAGGCCTGCCAGGTAGACTGCCAGCATTGTCCCAAAAGTGAAAGCTGTGGATTTCAGCATGATACCCAGAATCCTGAACCACACCAGCTCGAGGGACATGGCGATGAAGCCGGAGAGGCCATAGATCAAGAGCCAGACTTTCAGGCTCAATCCGGTGCCGCGTTCCGGCCCATGTGCAGTCGGCAACTCCCCAGGTGAATGAGCCCCGCTCTCTCCGTTGCCCGCTGGCCGCAGGGGGCGTTTCCAAAGGTAAACGGCCAGCAGAGCAATGCACACAGCGGCTGCCAGATTGATCATCGCTCCCAGATACAGGTTCGCTTCAAAACCGTACCGCCGCATCGCGATCCAGGTGGTCAGAAGTGATCCGGCTGCCGCGCCGAGTGTGTTGACGCCATAGAGGATGCCAACGGTTCCAGCTGCTGTGGTGATGTCCCGAGTCAGGGCCCGGGCGAGCAGCGGCAGAGATATTCCCATGAAAAATGTCGGCCAGAGGAGACTGACAAAAAGCGTGACCGCCAGCGTAATTGGAGAACCGGCCAGCTCGTGGTACTGCATGTAGAGTGTGTCATAGTAGAGTGTCTTGCTGACGAGTGCGAACAGAGCGATGCAGAGCTGAGAGCCTGCAAACAGAAGCAGATTGGCACGACGTGGCAGGTAGTCGGCGAGGTGGCCGCCGACGAGGCTCCCGCAGCCCAGGCCGGCCATATACGCTGCCACGATGATCGTCACTGAATAGATATCCACGCCGGAAAACATGCCCAACATGCGCTGCCAGATGACCTGGTAGAGCAATGCGGCAAAACCCGAACAGAAAAAAATCGCAAAAGCAAGTCCAAGCACCAGATGCTCGCCCGTCATGCCGGGCAGAAAGGCCTTTGCCGGCGGTACAGGCAAGCCATCTCCGGGATCGAACTGTGCAGTGGGGGGCTTCAGGGAGGCGGGAGTACCCATATCTCTCAGATCCGTTCTCCGCCGAGGAGCCGGGTCAACCCTGCCCGGTCTTCGGCGTATGGAGGCTTATTCCGGATTCCACGGGCTGTTGGAGGCCCAAGGACTGGATGAAGGCGATGATTCGCCACCCTCGAAGGACACGCTACCAGCTCCCATGATGAGAATAAGGTTCTCACGGGAGTATGTCGGTGAATGGCAGATCGGGTGCCTTACCCATAACCTCCTCAAGGTTTACCGCAATGGCGGTTCTCGCGGATCGACCGGCGGGACTGCCAGGCACATACGAGGATCGTTTCTCTCCTCGTTCTCTCCTGGTTCTCTCCTCGTGGATCGCGCGCACTCACCTGGAGAAGCTGAACTGAAAACGTCGCTATTGACAACTCGATTTCGTGCTGTACGGGGGCGGACGACCAGCCATGTCCAGCGAGCATGCGCGAGTGTGCTCAAAAGAATACAACACTGTCTCCGGACCATCAACAGATTCAAACAATCTCTGGTTATTCGAACTACGATGCAATCAAGCCCAGTTGGCCATCTCGAATATCCAGATCGAATATCCAGCGCTTGACAAGCCCCTTTGAACCGATAGAATGCCGCCGGTATCAGTACCGTTTCACAGAAGAGTATGTCCGTTTTCACCTCGTCATGCCGGCAGTCTTTTGGCCGGCATCCAGTTTCTTTTGTGGATTCCGGCTTGAGAACCGCCGGAATGACGACCCAAGTATTGGACACTCAATTGTGTGGAGATGTACTGAGAATACCAATCGCAGAATGATCACGGATTCAGATAAACGAAGGAGAGCCGCAGATGGGAAGGGTTGCTGACAAGATCAGGGAGCTCCAGGAACGCGAGTCGAAAATCAAGCAGATGGGTGGCCCCAAAGCGGTTGCTCAGCAGCACGAGCGCGGCAAGTTGACCGCACGTGAGCGGTTGGATCACTTTTTCGACCCCGGCAGTTTCCGCGAGCTCGATATCTTCGTCAAGCATCGGGGAACTCTGTTCGGGCTGGATAAGCTGGACATCGCAGCCGACGGGGTCATCACCGGCTACGGGACGGTCAATGGAAGGCAGGTCTTCGCGTTCTCCCAGGACTTCACGGCTCGGGCCGGAACCCTCGGTGAAATGCACTCCAAGAAGATCTGCAAGGTGATGGACCTCGCCCTGAAGGCCGGGAAACCCTTTGTCGGCTTCAACGATTCGGGCGGAGCGCGTATCCAGGAGGGAGTGGATGCCCTCTCCGGATATGGACAGATCTTCTATCGCAATGCCATTGCCTCCGGCGTGGTCCCGCAGATTTCGGCCATCATGGGACCGTGCGCCGGCGGTGCCGTCTACTCCCCCGCCATGACCGATTTCGTATATATGGTTAAAAATACGAGCTATATGTTCATTACGGGGCCTGATGTCATCAAGTCCGTTCTGGGAGAGGTGATCACCCAGGAAGAACTGGGCGGAGCCATGACCCACAGCAGCCGGAGCGGCGTGGCCCATTTCGCTTGCGAAAGCGATGCCGACGCCATCGACCGCATGAAGGTGCTCCTGAGCTATCTGCCCGACAACAACATGGAGGACCCTCCTGTCGTTCCCAACGGCGACAGCCCCGCTCGAATGGACCCGGCCCTGGATTCCATCATCCCCGATAATCCCATGGGGGCCTATGACATGAGGGACCTCATCCGGTCGGTGGTGGACCTGGGCGAATTCTATGAAGTCCACGAGTATTACGCTCAAAACATCCTGGTGGGGTTTTCGAGGCTGAACGGCAGGACCATCGGGATCATCGCCAACCAGCCCAAGGTCCTGGCCGGATGCCTCGATACGGACTCTTCGGACAAGGCCACCCGCTTCATCCGCTTCTGTGATGCCTTCAACATTCCCATGTTGACCATTGCCGATGTGCCCGGCTACCTTCCCGGCAAACAACAGGAATGGGGCGGCATCATCCGGCATGGAGCCAAGCTCCTGTGGTGCTATTCCGAAGCCACCGTCCCCAAAGTCACGCTCGTCGTGCGCAAGGATTACGGCGGATCCTATCTCGCCATGTGCTCCAAGGACCTTGGGGCCGACATTGTTCTGGCATGGCCGACGGCGGAAATTGCGGTCATGGGCGCCGAGGGGGCCGCCAACATCATTTTCCGCAAAGACATCAACGAAGCTCCGGACCCGGTTGCCAAACGGGTGGAAAAGATCGAGGAATACCGCAATTTGCTCTACAATCCCTACATCGCGGCTTCACGCGCTTATATCGACGGAGTGATCGTTCCATCGCAGACGCGACCCCGGCTCATCGAGGCTTTCGATATTCTGGCGACCAAGCGCATGGCGCTGCCCCCGAAGAAGCACGGGAACATACCGATGTAGGGCGGTTTCGAGTTGCCTTGAGAAACGGATGATGAATCGTATCGATCTTTCACCCATGCATGACTGGCTGGTTCAGCTGCGGCGGGGTTTCCACCAGCATCCCGAACTGTGCTATGGGGAGACCGAGACCAGCCGAAGGATTGCCGAAGTGCTGCGGGATCTGGGGGTGGAGGTCCGGACGGGGATTGGCGGAACGGGGATCGTGGCTCGAATCGAAACCGGGCGGCCCGGGCCGGTCGTGGCTTTCCGATCGGACATGGACGCGCTGCCGCTTCAGGAGTTCACCGATGTGCCTTATCGCTCTGTTGTCAAGGGGGTGATGCACGCCTGCGGCCATGACGCTCACATCACCATCGGACTCGGGGTGGCGCGCACGCTGATGGAGAAGGAGTGGCCTCGAAAGGGAAAGGGGAGGGTTCTCCTGGTTTTCCAGCCGGCCGAGGAGGGAGGAGCCGGAGCCCTGGCCATGCTCCAGACGGGGATATTCGATTCAGAGCCTATCGAAGCGATCTTCGCGGGCCACATGCACCCCGAGCTGCCGACAGGGCACATCGGAATTGCTATGGGCGTGAGCAATGCCGCCTCGGACACGCTGGCCATCCGGATCACGGGAAAGGGGGGACACGGCGCCCAACCCCACCTCTGTGTTGACCCCATCATCGCCGGTGCGGCCCTTGTGACTCAGCTGCAGAGTATTATCAGTCGCAACCTCTCCCCCATCGAGAGTGCGGTCCTCACCATCGGGCAGTTCCATGCGGGTACGGCGTCCAACGTCATTCCCCAGACAGCCACCCTCGATGGGACTTTGCGCACGCTCCGAACCGAGGTGCGCGAGGTGATCATCGAGCGGGTGCGGCAAATGCTGAAGGGGCTGGAGGCGGCCTACGGTGTTGTGGCCGAGCTGGAAGTGGTGAACGGCTATCCGCTGCTGGAGAACGACCCCGTGGTGAGTGAATACGCCCAAAAGGTCGCCTCGGAAGTCCTGGGGCCGAACCGGGTTCACGTGGAGCTTCCGAGGATGGGAGCCGAGGACTTCGCCTACTTTCTGCAGCGCTTCCCGGGTGTTCTGATCCGTGTGGGCTGTCACGACCCCGAAGCGGGCTTTCAATACGGCCTTCACTCGCCCTATTTCAACATCGACGAGCGGGCCCTGGACGTCGGGGTGGGGCTTTTTGTGAGGCTGATCGAGCGTAGATATGCCGAGACCTGAAAAGCGCCCCTTTTGCCCCTGAAAGGCTCAAGGTGCGCTCTATCGGCGGTGAGCTCCGGATCACATCAGGGCCTACTCCCCCTTCTCCCCTGCAGAGTGAAGCCTGATGTCGAAGCGCGTCCCATCCATCTCGAGATAATAGGTTCCGGCCCCCTGATCCTCCTCAATGTGCTGGGCGATTTCGTAGTAGGCGACCTTGCCGAACCGCGTCTTCAGACGCCGGGGGGTGGTAAGGCAGTAGAGGGCGGCGAAACCGGGCGAGACGTAGAGGGTTTCGGGGAGAAGCGGTTCCCGCCGTCCGTCCTGAAGCTCCAGTTCGACCTCGGCCAGCTGCCCCCCGGTGTCCTTCCTGGGGTGAACATACCGGACCCAGAGGGGGGCATCGGCGACCCGGACGGGGTGCACCTCCCCTTCGCACCGGAGGAAGTAGCTCCCTCCTTTTTCGAAAAGAGACCGGCTGAGCATGCGGAAAAGCTGTTCATCCGTGACGGGGTTCCCCTCACAGAACCAGCTGCCGTGCTCGTCGACAAAGTAGTCGTACTGGTGTCTTTGTGGAGACTGGGCCATCGTATAAAATTTTTGAAGGATGACCTTTCATACGGGCAAGCTTAGCTCAGCCCTTGCACCCGGTTTGGCGAGACTGCCGGAGCTTCATTCCACAGCATTGCCGCATCGAGCAAAAAGATTTCATAGCTCGAAGTCAACGGCCAGGATGCTGCTGCACATCTCCCGCACCTTATTCAGAACCGCCACATGGTCCGGATGGACCTGGTAGCGTTTGAGTGCATCCAGGTTCTCGAAGGCGGAGACCAGGCAGAAGTCGCAGGATCTTTCGGAATGGATGATGTCGCGCCCGAACTCGTACTGCTTGATCTCAGGGATGCTCGCAGGAAGCGCTCCCAGCGACTTCTCGAGATCCGCAATCTGGGCATCCGTTGTCTCGTCCTTGAATTTCATGAAAACCACGTGCTTCAGCATGCTTCTCTCCTTTCAGCTCCCGCTCACCCGGCTCTCGCGCAGCCTCCGATTGTCACCGATCCGGATGGTGATCTTCTGGGTGTCGAAGTATTCCAGGAGTGGGATCGTGTACTTGCGACTCGCCTGGGTCATTTCCTTGAACTGGGGAGTCGAGATCTCTCCGTGCTCCCTCAGGAACTCCACCAGCTTCCGCTGGAGGTCGGTCAATGCCCCCGAGTGGAAGTAGATGTCCTCCTTCACCTTGACGAGGATGCCCTGGGAGAGCATCCACTCGAGGACGTCCTGGTGCTGACGGGGCGTCCCCTGCAGCTTGGCGGTGACCTCCTTGAAAAACGGCGGCTGAAGGCCTGCCTCTCTGAAAGTCCTTTCGATCTTCTCACGGATGACCTCTTCATCCTTGGTCAAGTCAACTTTATGTGAAGTGAGGCGGACCCACTCCATCTCCTGGGCAATCTGCTCTTCTTCCACAAGCTGCCTCAAAATGAAGTTGTAGAGCTTCGCATCCACCGTTTCGGGCAACTGGGCGGCGAGCTCTTCCTTGGCCATGCCGGTCTTGAGCGGGAACTTCCTGTGATGTTCTGCCAGTGCGCCGAGAAGGGTCTGCTTGAGCTCATCCAGCACTTCGGTATGGATCAGTCGACGGTTTTCCTTGTCGTAGAGGATGACCTTCTTCTGGCTGATGAACTGCTGCAGACTCTTTTCCAGAACCTTCGAGGGGACGTTGGCCCTGAGCCGCAGCTGGTCCTCGCTGAGCCCCATGCTCGACGCATCGCGGGCATGCCACAGGATGATGCTCGGCTCGTCGCCATGGAGCAGGACATCGAGCCCTTTGGCGGCCTCGAGCTTGTGATGCCCCTTGTGCTTGATGGGCAGGGGATGAAGGATGCTGCCGCCTCCAATAGTCTGGACCGGCGAGTAGGAGCGCATGACAAAGCGATCGCCCCTGAGAGCGGCGATGGGATGGTCGAGCCGGATCTGTGCGAAGGCCTGTTTTCCAGGGAGGACTTCGTCCTGGTCCAGCAGGACCACCGTGGCGATGTGCTCGGCCGTTCCCGTATGGAACCGGATCTTTGCCCGGTTTTTGAGGGGGCGGGGAGCACTGGCAAGCATGTGCAGGTGGACATCCACCATGTGCGTGGCCACCAGGGCGCCGGGGGTTGCGATGACTTCTCCCCGCTGGATGAGCAGCCGCTCGATGCCCTGCAGGTTGATGGCCGTGCGCTGGCCGGGGTAGATTTCCTGGACCTCTTCGTTGTGGACCTGCAAGCCTCGCACTTTGGTCTTGTGCATCGACGGGTATATTGTGACGGGATCGCCCACCTTGAGCCTTCCGGAGAGGCTGGTTCCCGTGACGACGGTCCCGAAGCCCCGCATGCTGAAGACCCGATCCACCGAGAGTCGAAACGGGCCGTCCGGGCTGCGGGCCTCGATTCCGGAGACGATGCGGTCGAGGGCGGCCCGGAGTTCATCGAGGCCTTCTCGCTTCACCGCCGAGACGGGGATGATCGGACTGCCTTCGAGGAACGTGCCCTTGAGAAATGTGGCCACGTCGTCTTTCACCATTTCGATCCATTCCGGGTCGTCAACGAGATCCGTCTTGGTCAGGACCACCAGTCCCTTTTTGACCCGAAGCAGCTCGCAGATTTCCATGTGCTCCCGCGTCTGGGGCATGACGCCTTCGTCGGCCGCGATCACGAGGGCCACGAGATCAATGCCCGTGGCTCCCGCCACCATGTGCTTGACGAAGCGCTCGTGTCCTGGAACATCCACGATCCCGAGCCGTTCTCCGCTGGGGAGGACCATGTGGGCGAACCCCAGCTCGATGGTGATGCCCCGGAGCTTCTCTTCCTTGAGGCGATCCGTGTCGATCCCGGTCAAAGCCCTGATCAGGGAGGTCTTGCCATGATCGATGTGTCCTGCAGTTCCCAGTACGACCTGCTTCATGGGTTCACTTTCGTCCGTTGGCTCGTGAGATTGCTGTGAGACGCTTCCGGCTCTGAATCATGTCTTCGATGGGTAAATTAGCAGAAGGATTGCACTCACTTCAAGG
The DNA here is from genome assembly GCA_964557955.1 of uncultured Syntrophobacteraceae bacterium. Classification (GTDB taxonomy): domain Bacteria; phylum Desulfobacterota; class Syntrophobacteria; order Syntrophobacterales; family Syntrophobacteraceae; genus JALOOX01. The sequence continues at coordinate 112,788 of CAZLCS010000007.1, read as the reverse complement.
ATTTACACCCAACGGGAATTGCTTTGACAACCCTTCGAGTGCTAAGCTATTGTCCTGCAATTTAATCCAGGGGGGAGATGCCGCCATGAGTCTCAATATCGCGCAGTGCAGCCGCATGTATCGCTTGCCGCCGTATGTTTTTGCGCAGGTGAATGCGCTCAAGATGGAAAAGCGGCGGGCCGGAGAGGATATCATCGACCTGGGAATGGGGAATCCGGACCTGCCGACGCCCAAGCACATCATCGACAAGCTGGTGGAAGCGGCGCAGAAGCCGCACAATCATCGGTATTCCGCGTCCCGGGGAATCACCAAGCTGAGGGAAGCCATCGGCAGCTGGTACAAGCGGCGCTACGACGTCGATATCGATCCCGAAAGCGAAGCCGTTGTGACCATCGGAGCCAAGGAGGGGCTGTCCCACCTGGTGCTGGTGCTCATCAGTCCGGGGGATGTCGTGCTGTCGCCCAATCCGACCTATCCCATCCATCCTTATTCGGCCATCATCGCCGGAGGGGACGTTCGGTCGATTCCCATCGGTCCGGACCGAAACTTCCTGGAGGATCTGCAGCATGCCATCAAACAGACCTGGCCCAGGCCCAAGCTGCTGGTCATCTCGTTTCCACACAATCCGACCACGGCTGTCGTGGATCTGGAGTTTTTCCGAAAGATCGTCGATTGCGCGAAGGAGAACAACCTGCTCGTGATCCACGACCTGGCGTATGCGGATCTCACCTTCGACGGCTACCAGGCTCCGAGCTTTCTGCAGGTGCCGGGAGCCAGGGATGTGGGAGTCGAGTTCTTCTCCATGTCCAAGAGCTACAGCATGGCGGGATGGCGCGTGGGGTTCTGCGTGGGGAACCCGGAGATCATTGCGGCCCTGACTCGCATCAAGAGCTACCTGGACTATGGGGTTTTTCAGCCCATTCAGATCGCGGCGACGGTAGCACTCAACTCGGACCAGTCCTGCGTGCAGGAAATCGTGGAAGTCTACCGCTCGCGGCGCGATGTCCTGGTGGACGGGCTGAACCGCATCGGGTGGCCGCTGGAGAGGCCCAAAGGCACCATGTTTGTCTGGGCGCGCATACCGGAACCCTTTCGACACATGGGTTCCGTCGAGTTCTCCAAGTACCTCATCGAAGAGGGCAAGGTCGCTGTGTCACCCGGTTTGGGGTTCGGGGAATACGGGGATGAGTTCGTGCGGTTCGCGTTGGTGGAAAACGAAATGCGGACCAAGCAGGCCATCCGTGGTCTTCGGAAGGCACTTCAAAAGGGTTAGCGACCGCTCACCGGAAGCGCAGAACAGGCAGAGAAGCCGCCGAGGGAGCTCAGAAGACTCACTGGGATCTGTGTGCCTTTGGGGTGAGTCATGGAGCTTTTCCGGGCAAGCAGCAGAGAATGGATCCAACGGGGGAGAAAAGTGCGTTCGATTGGAGTGGGGCTCATTGGCTGGGGGACGGTGGGATGCGGGGTGATCCGGGTCCTCCGCGAAAATGCTGAGGTCATTGCGGCGCGCCTGGGATTTGGGCTGGAGCTCAAGCGCGTTGCGGATATGGATCTGGAGAGGCCGCGGCCCGTCGCCGTTCCCGGGGAGCTTTTGACCTCCCGAGCTGAAGACATCCTGGAAGATCCGTCCATTGACATCGTGGTGGAGCTGATCGGCGGGCTGGGGGCCGCACGGCAGATGATCACGGCCGCTCTCGAGCGGAAGAAGTATGTGGTGACGGCCAACAAGGCGCTCCTGGCCCATCATGGGAACGAGCTGTTCGATGCGGCGCTTGCCAATGGCCGGGCCATCGGGTTCGAGGCCTCCGTCGCGGGGGGGATTCCTTTCATCAAGTCGCTCCGGGAAGGGCTTGCAGCGAACCGCATCATGAACATATTCGGTATATTGAACGGCACCGCCAACTATATCCTGACGAGAATGACGGAGGCGGATCTCTCCTTTGCCGACGCCCTCCGGGAGGCCCAGGAAAAGGGATATGCGGAAGCAGATCCAACCCTTGACATCGACGGGATCGATACCGCTCACAAGCTGGCCATCACCAGTGCCATCGCATTCGGGACTCCCATTCAGTTCGATCAGGTCTACATCGAGGGAATTTCCCGCATCGATCCGGTGGACATCCGGTTCGGCGAGGAATTCGGCTACCAGCTGAAACTGCTGGCCATTGCCAGGCATTCGAACAACGGTCTGGAGATGCGGGTGCATCCCACGCTGATTCCGGCCAATCATGTCCTGGCCAGTGTTCGGGGGGCCTACAATGCCGTCCATGTGCAGGGCAACGCGGTGGGAAACATCATGCTCTACGGCCTCGGGGCCGGTATGATGCCGACGGGCAGCGCCGTGGTGAGCGACCTCATGGACATTGCCAGGGATATTGCGGCCGACAAAGCCCCCGGGATTCCCCATCTGGGCTTCAAGAGAGATCAGCTGACATCCATTCCCATCAAGCCCATCTCCGATGTGAGCACCTGTTACTATTTTCGTTTTGCGGCGGTGGACCGCCCCGGCGTGCTTTCCAAGATTTCGGGCATTCTGGGGGCAAATCAGATCAGCATCGCTGCCGTGATTCAAAAAGGCCGCCAGACACGGGGCGCCGTGCCCATCGTCATGATCACCCACGAGGCTCTGGAAAGCAACGTGAGGAAAGCAATGGCCGAGATGGACCGGCTGGACGTGGTGCTGGCTCCGACCCAGATCATACGGATCGAGGATCAGGAGCCGAGCGGCCTGAGCCAGGCGTGACGGTTACTGTCCGTTGACGGTTCGTATCCAATCCCTCGGTCGGAGCAGCCGAGCCTCGGGATAAAGGGGTTTATTCTATGGTCCGCCTTGCGTTGTGGGTCCGAGAGACCTATTTTGACCTTTGAATCCAAGTCCATCGAGCCTATCCCATGTCAACGCCCGCTTTGAAAAAAAGTGAAAACCTGCACACAAAATTCGTTGTTCTGGTCGGGGACGGAATGGGGGACTATCCGTTGGCTGAGCTGGGCGGCAGGACTCCTCTCGAGGCCGCCTCGACGCCCCATATGGATCGCCTGGCCCTCCATGGAGAAATGGGAACGGTTCTGACCATTCCCCAGGGAATGGAGCCCGGAAGCGATGTGGCCAACATGAGCCTCCTGGGTTATGACCCTGCGCTGTACCATACGGGCCGGGCGCCCTTGGAAGCCGCCAGTATGGGAATCCGGCTGGACCGGGCGGATGTGGCCTTCCGGTGCAACCTGGTGACGATCGAGATGGGGGATGGTGGCATCCATCGTATGGCCGATTATTCGGCGGGGCATATTTCCACCCCTGAAGCCCATGAACTGGTGGGAGCTCTCCAGGAAGCCGTTCAGGGTACTCCCCTGAAGTTGTATCCCGGTGTCGGCTACCGCCATCTTCTGGTCTGGTCCGGCGGGCGCGAGGAGCTCAAGACGACGCCGCCTCACGACATCACGGGGGAGCCTTCCGCGCCCTATGCAGAGGTCTACCGGAGTGAGTCCATCCTGTTGCAGTTCATGGAGAAGGCGGCGAAAATCCTGGCAGACCACCCGGTGAACAGGGCTCGCCTGGAGGCCGGGAAGCGTCAGGCCAATTCCGTTTGGCTTTGGGGGCAGGGCAGGGCGCCCTCCATGCCCACGCTCCAGGAAAAGGCGGGGCTGACGGGGGCCATGATCTCGGCCGTGGACCTTCTCAAGGGTATGGGGGTTTATGCCGGATTGGATGCGATCAGGGTGCCTGGCGCAACAGGCTACCTGGATACCAATTATGCCGGAAAAGTTCAGGCGGCCCTGAAAGCCCTTGAAGAAGGTGATTTCGTTTTCGTCCACGTTGAGGCCCCGGATGAAGCGGGCCACGAGGGAAGCCTCGAAAAGAAGATTCTCGCCATCGAGGCCTTCGACCGGGAGGTTGTCGGGCCCATGGTGGAAGGACTCAGACGGTTTCCCAGTGTGAACCTCCTCATCGTGACCGATCATTTGACCCCCATTCATGTTCGAACGCATGTGTCCGACCCCGTGCCTTTCCTCCTTATTTACGATCTTCATTCCGCTCTCACCCGCCCCGCAAGCGGAAAGGGCAGTTTCAATGAAAAACATGCCCGTGAGGCCGGCCTGCAATTGGCCGACGGGGTCGCGCTTTTCAATCGACTCATCGGGCAGCGCTGACAGGGATGGATCCAGCATGGCGGTTCAAGCGCAGTTCAGAGTTCTTTATGGCGACACGGATGCCATGGGGCAGGCCTACTACGGCAACTATTTGAAATGGTTCGAAGTGGGGCGTGCCGAATGGTTCCGCACTTTCGGGACGAGCTACCGTGAGCTCGAAAAAACGGGAGTCTACCTTCCCGTGGTTGAGGCCCATTGCAGTTACCACAAGCCGGCATTTTACGATGACGTGCTGACCATTGCGACTTCCTTTCAATATGCGGGACCGGCTCGGCTTCAGTTTGACTATGAGGTATCGAGAAACGGAGAGACTCTGGCGAAAGGGTACACGGTCCACGCCTGTGTCAACAGTGAGCGAAAGGTTCTGCGACCTCCGGAGCACCTCAAAGCTATCCTGGATTCATCGAGCTCCTCAAGGTGAAAATATGGTGATTTTTCCCGCAATCGATCTGAAAGACGGGCAGTGTGTGCGCCTCATGCAGGGTGACCCCGATCGGGTGACCGTCTATGGGAATGATCCCGCGAAGATGGCCCTGAGATGGCAGGAGGAGGGAGCCGAATGGCTCCACGTGGTGGACCTGGATGGTGCGTTCTCCAAATCCCCCAGGAACCGCGGGAGCATCCAGGCCATCGTCGAGGCTGTGACGATTCCGGTGCAGGTGGGGGGTGGGATCAGGAGCCTCCAAACCATCCACGAATACATGGACCTGGGTCTGCATCGGGTCATTCTGGGGACTGCAGCACTGAGACAGCCGGACCTGCTCCGGGAAGCCGCCGAGCGATACCCCGGGAGAGTGGCCCTGGGAATCGATGCACGCGGTGGGAAGGTGGCAGTCGAAGGATGGAAGGAGACGACGCAGCAGGATGCGGTTTCACTGGTCAGGCAGTTTGATCATCTGCCCCTCGCGGCCATCATCTACACGGACATTCACCGCGATGGCATGCAAACGGGTGTCAATGTGGAAGCCACGCGGCAGATGCTTCTCGAGACGCGTTTTCCGGTGATTGCGTCCGGTGGCGTCGCCACCATTTCCGATATCCAGGCCCTTTTCCCCCTGATCGAGGTCGGGCTGGAGGGCGTGATCACCGGACGTGCGCTCTATAATGGCACGCTGAGGTTGAAAGATGCCCTCGCATGTGTTCAATCACACCTGAAGAGAGCGGTGGCCGAACCATGACCACCGGTCATTGGAAGGAAACGGGGAACGATGGAATTGCTGCGACGCATCGATGCGGCCTTGAAGGAGGCCATCCGGAGCAAACAGGAGAGCAGGCTCAACGCTGTTCGCCTTCTCCTTACGGCTTTGAAGGTCAGGGAAAAGGAGATCAAGAGACCTCTGGAAGAGGCTGAGATCCAACAGGTCATCGCCTCGCAGATCAAGCAGCGCCGGGATTCTGCCGAACAGTACCTTCGCGGCGGTCGCGGAGACCTGGCATCTCTCGAGGAAGCAGAGATCGAGGTTCTGCAGGCCTTTTTGCCCGAGCAGCTGGCACCGGAGGATCTGGCCGTGATTGTCGAGGCCGCCGTTGCCGAATCCGGCGCCCAGTCGGCCAGGGACATGGGCAAAGTGATGAAGCTCCTCATGCCCAGGGTTGCCGGACGGGCGGACGGCAAGCTGGTCAACGAAATGGTTCGCAGGAAGCTCTCTGCCTGAGAACATATTGCTTGATTTGGACCTTTCGAATGGGTACAAACCAAAAGTTTGGCTTCTAACCCCTCCTTTATGATCTGGTTGAAACGAGGAGTTGACTGTCGAAAGTGGGTGCGACGGATCTTGCCGCTTTGGTGAAGCAAGCCGCTGATATCGTGGACGTGATCGGCCGCGTGGTGTCCCTGCGGCGAGCAGGCCACCGCCACGTCGGGCTCTGTCCCTTTCACCAGGAGAAGACCCCTTCCTTTCATGTCGATTCGGAAAACCAGTTCTTCCATTGCTTTGGATGCGGCCAGGGTGGGGATGTGCTGACCTTTGTCATGAAGCACCAGAATCTCACCTTCGGCGATGCAATTCGTTATCTGGCCGATCGGTATCATGTGGTGCTGCCGGAGACGTCGACTTCGACGGCCGTGACTTCCGAAGCCTCCCGCAAGGATCGTGACGCGTTGTATCGGGTGGTGGAGGCGGGTGCGGATTTTTTTTACGGGCAGTTGCATCACAGTTCTGCGGGCCGTGCGGCCAGGGATTACCTGAAGAAGCGGGGAATTCCCGAGCAGATCGTGGAGGTCGAGCGGTTGGGGTTTGCGCCGGATCTTTGGGATGGCCTTCTGAACCATCTGGATCGTTCCGGCTTCGATTTGAAACTGGCTGAAAAGGTCGGGCTGCTCACGAGGAGCGCCAGGGACAAGGTTTATGACCGGTTTCGACATCGACTTATTTTTCCCATTCGCGATGAACAGAACAGGGTGGTGGCCTTCGGAGGCCGCAGCCTGCCTCGGGACGGGGCTTCAGAGCAGCGCTCCGCGGTTTCGGCTCGCTCGGAGGAGCCCAAGTATCTCAACAGCCCTGAAAGCCTGCTCTATCACAAGGGCCGTATGCTTTACCAGATCGCGCGGGCCCGCGAGGCCTGTCGGAACAACCGGCAGGTGGTGCTGGTGGAAGGCTATATGGACCTGCTCGCATTCCACGTCCATGGCTTTCACCGGGTGGTCGCGACATTGGGCACCGCGCTGACAGCTCATCAGGTGAGGCTGTTGGCTCGCATGGCGGACGAAGTGGTGCTCGCCTACGATGGGGATGAAGCGGGCGAGAAGGCCATGCTGAGGGCGCTTCCGCTGTTTCTGGAACAGGAGTTGACGGTTTCATGCATTCGTTTCCCGGATGCGATGGATCCCGATGACTTTCTGAGAGCATACGGTGCCGATGGGCTCGAGAGGATCCTCTCCGAGCGTGAGGATTTGGGCCGGTTTGCCATTGGGAAGACTCTCGATCGATGGGACGGGAGCACAGGGGGCAAGGCCCGGATCGTCAACGAGCTGAAGCCTCTTTTGCAGAGTGTTCGTCAGCCCGTGCTGCACTCCGACTATGTTCGCATGGTGGCTGAACGGCTTTCCACGTCCGAAGGGGCGGTGCAGGATCAGATCGGGCGTGAGAGAGGCCGCAGGGCTCCGGTGCAGGGGGCTTCGAGGAAGGTTTTCAGAGAGCGCGTCGATGAACCCGGTTCCCTTGAGGAGAGCATCGTTCGCCTCATGATTCATTATCCCGGGTTCATAGGGGAAGTGGGAAGGTCAGGGGCCATCGATCATTTTGGAGATACCATGATCAGGAGGCTGGCAGAGGCCCTGGTGAAGAGCCCTCATCCTCCTTCGGGATCATTCAATGCCTCCGAGGTGTTTCTGCACCTGGAAGACCCTGAACTGAAAGCCCTTCTGACGCGGTTTATGATGGAATCCGGAGAGTTGGCGGATGTGGAAACGCATCTGCGCGACTGGTTGCAGGCGTTGTGTGAATTCAAGCCCAGGCGCAGCCGCCTGTGTGCCCTGAGCGAGGCTCTCGATCAGGCGCAGCGGGATGGAAACATGGTTGAGGTCAAGGCTCTTCTTGGCCAGATACAGAGTCTGCAATCGGTAAAGAAGAAGAACCGATGCTCGACTCCAAACCATTGAAGGAGAAATCACTTGATGACGGACAAGGATCTGAAGCAGCGGCGTGACCCTGCTCTGTCAAAGCCCGAAATGGATGACATAAAGCGCCTGATCACCGTGGGCAAGGAAAAGGGGTACCTCACCTACGACGAGGTGAACGAAGCCCTGCCTGAAGACCTCGTGTCCCCGGAGAAGCTGGATGATATGATGATGATTTTCGATGAGATGGACATCGAGATTGTGGACTCGGAACAGCAGGTTCAGGTGGTCCGTGAGTCCATGTCGGTGGATTCGGAGTGTCTGGAGGAGGAAGAGGACGATCTTCAGCTGGAATCCGATGTGTCCAGTCGCGTGACGGATCCCGTCAAGATGTACTTGCGGGAAATGGGGCAGGTATCGCTCCTGACCCGTGAGGGAGAGGTGGAAATCGCCAAGCGTATCGAAGCAGGGGAGCGTGAAGTCTTCAATGCGATCATGGAGTCATCCATTGGCATCAAGGAGATCATGAGCCTTCGGGAACGGCTGGAAAACGACATCGTGCGGATCCCGGATGTGCTCAAAGAGGTGGAAGAGGATATCAGCCCCGAGGAGGAAGAGAATCAGAAGGGCCGCGTCATCCGGATGCTCGAAGAGGTTCAGAAGCTCGATGAGTCGAACAAGATCATGCAGACCACGCTCCTGTCTCACAACATCACCTTGGATGAGCAGACGGTGTTGAAGGCTCAGCTACAGCAAAACAAGGAGCAGATTGTGAACCTGCTCAAGGGAATGCAGCTCGGGCGCCGGCATATTGATAATATCATCAATAAATTGCGGGATTGTCTCAGCAGCATTGAGCAGTCCGAAAAGGATCTCCAGGAAAGCCTGCTGACTTGTGGAAAGCCGTTCCAGGAGCTCAAGCCGCTCTACGACAATGTTCTTCAGGGACAGGCTCAGCTCGAGGAATGTGCGCTGTTGCTGGGCGTGGCTCCTGAGCAGTTCCTCCACCTGGCCTCCCGTGCTGTATCGGCCAGGGAGCGGATCACTCAGCTGGAGATGGAAGCCAAGATGGACTCCAAGTCGCTCCGGCAGATTTTGCGTCGCGTGGAAGATGGCATGATCCGGGCAAAGATCGCCAAGAGCGAGCTCATCGAGGCCAACTTGAGGCTGGTGGTGAGCATTGCCAAAAAATACACAAACCGAGGGCTTCAGTTTCTGGATTTGATCCAGGAAGGCAATATCGGGCTCATGAAGGCCGTCGACAAGTTCGAATATCAACGCGGGTACAAGTTCAGCACTTACGCAACCTGGTGGATTCGGCAGGCCATCACCCGGGCCATAGCCGATCAGGCGCGCACCATTCGCATCCCCGTGCACATGATCGAAACGATCAACAAGCTCATCCGCACCTCGCGCTACCTGGTTCAGGAGCTCGGCCGCGAGCCCACTCCCGAGGAGATCGCCGAAAAAATGGAATTTCCCGTGGAGAAGGTTCGAAAAGTGTTGAAGATCGCCAAAGAGCCCATCAGCCTGGAGACCCCCATTGGTGAGGAGGAGGACAGTCACCTGGGGGATTTCATTGAGGACAAGCGGGTGGCCTCGCCGGTGGACGCGGTGATCAACCTGAACCTGAGCGAGCAGACGCGGAAGGCTCTGGCGACCTTGACGCCCCGGGAAGAAAAGGTCCTTCGCATGCGCTTCGGTATCGGTGAAAAGGCGGATCACACCCTCGAAGAGGTCGGGCAGGACTTCGCCGTAACGAGGGAGCGCATCAGGCAGATCGAGGCCAAGGCGCTGAGAAAGCTGAGGCACCCGAGCCGTCGCAAGGAGCTCAAAAGCTTCATCGAGACCTGAGATCGGTGGTCGGAAGTCGGGAATCGGAGGTCGGAATCTCGAAGTCGAATAATCTGGCTCGAACCCCCAATACCAGTAAACAGTAACGAGTAACGAGTAACGAGTAACGAGTAACCAGAAACCAGAAACTAGAAACTAGAAACTAGAAACTAGAAACTAGAAACCCGAAACCCGAAACCCGAAACCCGAAACCCATTCAGCGAGCCGGATCATGAGGGATGATGAGGAAATGGCGGGCTTGTCAGGAATCAAGGTGCTGCTTTTTGACGAGCTGCCGAAGAAGCGCAAATATTACCTCTCCTGCTTGCGAATGTGTGGGCTGCGCGAGATCCTCATCGCCGAGAATCTTCCGGACGCCATCCATGCGATTGTTTCCAGCAAAATCGACCTGGTCATGCTGTCATGCTCGGGCGACGAGACCGGGATCGATCTCCTGGGAGAGATCCGGAGTCTGGGAGCCACATCGGCCCTGCCGGTCGTGGCCATCATGTCCGAGGTCAAAGTCATGGAGGGCCTCCGCCTGCTGGCTCAGGGAGTGAACCATATTGTAACGGATCCGCTGAGTCAGCAGTCCCTGGAGGCGATGGTCCGGAAGGTCTTCAGGGAGAGGTTCGGCACTGATCACATAGACCGGGAGATCTCCATCGCTCGGAGTCTTTTTGACGAGGGGAATCTGGAGGATGCCCATCGGCTCTATTCGCGATGCCTGAAGATGGAGGCAATAGCGAGGGATCAGCGCTTCGAGGTCTACCTTGGGCTTGCCCGGATTGGAACGGATAGGCAGGAGTGGCTTGAAGCCGAGAGCAATCTTTTCCTGGCGCTGGAGATCGCCAAGTCTGAATCCAATCGCGTCCTGACGCACTGGCTGCTGTCCCGGGCCTTCTACCAGTATGGAAAGCTTTATGAGAAGCGCGGCATCCTGGAAAAAGCGCTCAAGAGCTACCAGACTTCCGTGTCTTTCGACCCCTATCACGTGGCAAGCCTCAAGCCTTTGCTGATGCTGCTTCTCAAGCAGGACAATTTCAACGAGATCTCCAGGCTTCTCGCTGAAGCCATGATGAATTTTCCGCCCTACAGCGGGCCGTTGGGGGAAGTGGCGGAGGTTTTGAACGGTATGGCGGTCAGAGCCCAGGTTCTGGGGCTGTCCGTCTATGCAGCCAAGCTGTACGGTCAGCTCCTCACCCTTCCCCATGACCGTGTGGTCGTGCACCAGGATGTGACGGATTATCTGATCAACGCCGGCAAGATCAGCCAGGCATTGACGAAGCTGAGAGAGGTCAGCGCCCGGGTTCGGAGCCCTGAGATCTTTGGCAGGATCGGCACCATCCTCCTGGATGTGGAGCGGCGTTTTCTGGGCGGGTCGACCAAAAAGCAGACCGCCGATGTGGATCTCAGCTTTTTCAAGGAAATGGACTCCCCCAGAACCATCGCGCTCGCCTTCCAGGCCTTCCAGGAGGGATTGCTCCTCAACCCCGGCGACATCCAGCTGCGGCTCGGATTGGCTTACTGCCTCATGCGGCAGGGGAAGCACGAAGCCCTGGGCGAAATGCTCAACAAGTTCAAAGAAGGGGACAGGCTCGGGAAGAAGCTTTATTTGCGGATCGTCGAGATGTTGATCGAGGGACGGCTCCATGAGCTGGCGCAGACATGGATTCGAGATGCGATCGCCGAGTATCCGCGGGAGCCGGCCTTTTATGAGTGTGCAGCCCGGATCTTCAGGAGTCAGAGGAAGCCTCAGAAGGCCGTCGAGTGCCTGAAGAAGGCCCTGACCCTGGATTCGGAGCATCCCGGCATCAACCTGGCCCTTGCCCGCCTGTATGAGGAGTTGCGCCAGGCGGATGAGGCCGCTCTGTATTATGAGAAGGTTCGGCAGCTTTCTCCCGAATCGGCTCCAAAGCCGAAATCGCTCGCACCAGAGGCGGCGGCGGACGCAAAGGAGACGTCCAAACGCGGCAGGAAGTGGTTTTGACGTGGAAAATAGCTTGACAAGGATTGAGCCCTTTTCTTTAATTGAATGGTTCAAGGATGGTTTCAGGTTTGGGGCCCATAGCTCAGTTGGTAGAGCCACCGGCTCATAACCGGTAGGTCCCTGGTTCGAGGCCAGGTGGGCCCATCAGTTTTCGCAGGCAGAGTTGGTTCGAATGGAAATGAGAGTCAGACAAAGGTTCTCGAAGGTAGCGCCCGAGAAAACTTACAGGGGATCGAAGGCGACACAAACAGTCGCTCAACCCTTGACTTCGAGGCAAGATGAAGGGGTGTTCTGAACAGGAACACCCCTTCTCTCATTTAGGGGAAGAATCGGAGACCATGGTTCGCGTCAGGAACATTCTCGAATGGCTGGATGCCCATGCCCCTTTTCGCCTGGCTGCGGGCTGGGATCGGTGCGGATTGCAGGTGGGAGATCCCACGGCGAAGGTCGAGCGTGTTCTGGTGGCCCTGGACCCAACCCCGGAAACCATAGGGGAAGCGGAGCAGCTCGGCTGTCAGTGCCTGGTGACGCATCACCCGCTTTTCCTCAAGCCTCTGGATGTCGTGCGCGTCGATCAGTTTCCGGGCAGCCCGATCATACGGGCGATTCGCAGCGGCGTCAATCTGATCGCTGCTCACACGAACCTCGATGTGGCCAGGGCCGGAACCAATGATATCCTGGCGGGAATGCTCTCTTTGAGCTCCTTGCGGCCTCTTGAGGTGGATCCGTCATTGCGTCACGAGGAGCTCTACTCGGGCTTGGGGCGAATCGGTGTGCTGCCTCGTGCAGTTCCGTTGAAAGCATTTGCGGAGGAAGTGCTCCGGATTTCAAACGGGGCGCGGATCCGGGTGGTGGGAGACCCATCTCGCCCCGTCTCGCGTGTGGCCCTGTGCACGGGCAGCGGCGGCAGCCTTGTCGAGCTCGCGGCCAGGGAAGGAGTGGATGTCTATCTCACGGGCGACATCAAGTATCACGAGGCTCGGCGTGCCCTTGAGGAGGGAATCGCGCTCATCGATATGGGACACTTCGCTTCGGAGAGAATCATTGTTGCTCCCTTGGCTGAATATCTGCGGTCTCAAGCGTCTCTGAATCATGGTGAATTGGAGGTCTTCACGGCGAGCCGGGAGGAAGACCCGTTCTGGATACTGTAAGATAAAGGAGGAATGCCTTGCTCCAACAACTCAGATATCTCATCGAGCTCCAGGTCCTGGAGGACAAAAAGAGTGAACTGATCCGCGGCTACAATGAGACGCCGAAGCGCATCGCCGAAATCGAACAGGAATACACGCGCTACGAACAGGCTCTTCTCACCCGAAGGGCGGAGAGCGACCATGCCAGGAAGATGCACCGCGCGTTGGAGCAATCCATAGCGGATTTGGACAACCGGATCGCCCGATGCAAGATTCGGATGAACGAAGTGAAGACGAACAAGGAATACCAGGCCATCCTGAGAGAAATCGATGACTTCAAGGCCGAAATCAGGCGAAAAGAGGATGAAGCTCTTGAAGTCATGGAGCAGCTCGACTCTCTGGCCAAGGAGCTCAAAACGCTGGAGAGAGAGGTTGCAGCGCACAAAATCAGCATGGACGCGAATAAGAAGACTCTGCAGGAAGAAGCCGACCGGCTGAAGGAGCGACTGGACCACTACGATGCCGTGGCCGCTGAGATCAGGGCGAAGATCGATCCCGCTCTCCTCAAGCGGTGCGACTCCCTTCTGTCCCGGCAGGCCGGCATCGCCGTCGCCCCGGTGGAGGGCGGCACCTGCCAGGTGTGCCATCTGAATATTCCGCCTCAGAAATTCATTGAGCTTCAGAGAGATGAGACCATCCTCCAGTGCCCCCATTGCCACCGCTTTCTCTTCTGGACAGGGAACGAGGCTTACCTGGTGATGGAGGAGGATTTGGGTCTCTCGGCTTGAGTATCGAGTCTCGGGTTTTCAGTTGAAGGGGGCGTGTGGCGCCCCCTGCGATCAGACCGGGCCGGCTTTGGTATGAATGAGCAGGGTGCCTGGTCGTTTCAGATGCTTCCTCCAGAAGGTTTGAGGCTTGCTCCCGTGGGCGCCTCTGCGGAGTGTGGGAGCCGCGGCGCAGTAATCTTCGTTGATGTGTACGGTGAGCTCGGATTCGGAATGCATTCCGAGACACGTCCCGTCAAGGGCTTCAATCACCATTCTGCCGGGCCCTGAAACCAGGCGCTCGCCGGTTCCCTCCAGGAAATAGTCCCGCAGATTGCCCTCAACGGTGATCCATACCCTGCCGCCCCGGCACTGCACCAGACAGTCCTGCTGGTCCAGTTCGACCGTCACCATGGAGCCTTTTTCCAGATTGAGAAACATCATCCTCTCCTTGCATCCCCGAGGTTTGCACCGATCCAACGAATCATGGTGACAGGATAGGCGAATCGTGAAATCATAACAGATGCAGATGGATTGAATTGTGATCAATACAGTTGGTTAATTTGATCAACTGTTATGCGCTTCTATCGGGAAAACTGTTTCCCCGTGACCGGGAAGGGGCTGAGACCATGACCTGGGAAAGCTGCGGTTCCGCCGCGCCCAAAACACTCTACGAAGAGGTGGCCGGGCGCATGGCGAAGATGATCGAACAGGGGATTTTTCGGGCGGGTGAGCGCATTCCGTCGGTGAGGGCCCTCAGTCGGCAGTTCAGCGTCAGCGTCAGTACAGTTCTGGAGGCGTACAATTATCTGGAGGACCGGGGAGTCATCAAGGCGCGCCCCCAGTCCGGCTACTATGTGAACGCCAGGGTCCCGGCCATTCCGGCGGCACCTGACCTTTCTCGCCAGTCCCTCAATCCCACGCGGGTGGGAAACACGGCCTTGAGCCTTTCCATCCTTCGCGCGGCGGGGCAGGAGGGCGTCATCCCTCTGGGAGCGGCCATCCCGAATCCCGAGCATCTTCCCATCGAGCGGCTGAACCGGATGCTGGCTGCGGCCGTGCGGCGCCACCCCGTCCCGAGCGTCTCCTATGACGTGCCTCCCGGCTGCAGGAGCCTTCGGACTCAGATCGCCAAACGAAGTCTGGGCTTCGGCTGCAGCCTGGCGCCCGAGGAGATCGTCACGACGGCCGGATGTGTCGAGGCGGTGATGCTGTCGCTCCGAGCCACCTGCAAACCCGGGGATATCGTGGTGGTCGAATCCCCGACATACTACAACTTCCTCCTGCTCATCGAGAATCTGAAGCTTCGGGCCCTGGAGGTGCCGTGCCACCCGAGGGACGGCGTCAGCGTCGAGGCGCTTCGCTATGCCATGGACCACAATCGGATCAGCGCGTGCCTTTTCAATCTGAACTACAACAACCCCATTGGAAGCCTCATGCCGGCGGAAAGAAAGCGGGAGCTTGTGGAACTGCTGACGGACCGCGACATTCCCCTCATCGAGGATGACATCCACGGGGATCTCACTTTCACCTCCGAGCGTCCGGTCAGCGCGAAAGCCTTCGATCGCAAAGGTATCGTGCTGCTGTGCTCCTCTTTTTCCAAGACCCTGGCCCCCGGTTACCGAGTGGGATGGGTTGCACCGGGACGCTACCAGGCGGAGGTCGAGCAGATCAAGCTGATGACGAACATTTCGACGCCCACGCCCACCCAGCTGGCTGTGGCCGAGTTCCTCACCAACGGCGGCTACGACCGGCACCTGCGGCGGCTCTGCCGGACTTATGCCTCCCAGACGGCCCATATGGCGGAGGCCGTTGGACGGTTTTTCCCTCCCGGAACCCGTGTTTCGCATCCCGAAGGCGGCCATTTCCTGTGGGTGGAGATGCCCGAGGGGATCGACTCGTTCGCCCTTTACGATGCCGCCATGTCATGCGGGATCAGCATCACTCCGGGTCCCATCTTTTCGGCTACCGGCAAATACCCGAACTGCATCAGGCTCAATGCCTCCTCCTGGTCCGGCAGGGTTGAGCAGGCCATCGAGACCCTGGGACGGCTGGCGCGGGCGATTGGCGGGCCGACTGCGGAGTGAGCCGTTGCCCGATGCCGTATGGCATCGGTCGCATCAGTATTGCAGCATTCATGATCGTGCTTGGGGATATGGGAGAGCCATCGCGATTCTTTCTTTGGAGCCCCGCTGAGTACACCTCCACAGAGAGAGATGTCCATTTCGCCGCTCGTCATGCCGGCAATCTTTACCATGGAAATAGATTTCCATGCATGGGGGTGAGCGCCGCGGATGCTCATGGCCGTTAAGCCGGCATCCAGCTTTTTTGTGGATTCCGGCCGAAAGACTGCCGGAATGAAGACTCGAGATGTTGACACTCTATTGTGATGAGCTGCACTGAGGCTGCAAACCTCTCCTTGCCTCCATGCGGGCCTTGAACCTCGGGAAGAGGTCGATATTGGTGTGGGGAAGGAAGAGGGAGGCGACGTAGTGATGCATGTAGGACGGGGTTTCGGAGAGCTCGAAGCTCGTCATCTTCCTGGTCACCTCGACGACGTCCCGGCGCAGCCGGTTGGTGAGGGAGCCCATGCGGCAGCCCAGAAGAGAGCCGTTCCCGATGTAGGTGATCTTCTCGGGATCGATTTCGGGAAGAAGCCCGATGACCATGGCTTTCTCCAGGTCCACGTAGCTTCCGAAGCCTCCGGCGAGGACGATCTTGTCGAGATTCTCGATGGTGAGTCCGACCTCTTCCAGCAACGTCTGATAGCCGCTGAAGATAGCCCCCTTGGCCCGGATGAGGTTGTCCAGGTCGTTTTCGTTGAGCGTGATGTCGCGGTCGATCTGGGTCTCGTCGGCCCAGGCCAGGACGTATTCCCAGACCCCGTCGTTTTCCCGGATGCGGCTGGTCTTCAGGTCCCTGTGGTATTTCCCCCGGTTGTCGATGATCCCGAGCTCGAGGAAGGTGGCCACAATGGTGATGAGTCCTGATCCGCAGATCCCCTTGGGCCGGGCGTTTCCGACGGTGATGAGCATGGGCTCCAGGGTGACCGGGTCGATGGAGAAATCTTCGATGGCGCCCCTGGCGGCCCGCATGCCGAACTGAAGGCCTCCCCCCTCGAAAGCGGGACCGGCCGAACAGGCGGCGCAGGCGAACCAGTCCTTGTTGCCCACCACGATCTCGGCGTTGGTGCCGATGTCGAGATAGAGGGTCACGTCTTCGGTCCGGTAAAGGCCTGCGCCCATGACGCCGGCCACGATGTCGCCTCCCACGTAGCTGGAGATGGCCGGGTAGACGAGGGCCGTCACGTGATCCCCCAGCTCCAGGCCGAGGGTGGAGGCCGTGATGGGCGGATACAATGTGGCTGCGGGAACGTATGGTGCGTAGCGGATGTAGCGCGGGTTGATCTTGAGGAAGAGCTGGGTCATAGTGGTATTGCCGGCGATGGTGATGCTCGAGATCTCCTCGAGGCTGACCTTGGAATCCTTGACGATCTTTCGGATGATGGTATTGATGGTCGCGATCACCACCTGGTGCAGCCTTTCCAGTCCCCCGGGCTTTTCGGCGAAGACGATGCGGCTCAGCACGTCTTCGCCGTAGCTGATCTGACCGTTGAACTCCCCGTGCTGGGCCAGCACTTCGCCGCTGTTGACATCGATGAGCTGCCCGTAGACGGTGGTGGTCCCGATATCCATTGCGATGGCGAAGTTGCGCCCGGTGGTGTCTCCGGGCTCGATGTTGATGATATGGGTTTTCCGGCCGGGCTGCACCGGGCGGGCGAGGGTGGCCGTCACCTTGAAGCC
Source organism: uncultured Syntrophobacteraceae bacterium (assembly GCA_964557955.1). Taxonomy (GTDB): domain Bacteria; phylum Desulfobacterota; class Syntrophobacteria; order Syntrophobacterales; family Syntrophobacteraceae; genus JALOOX01. The sequence goes on along the minus strand of CAZLCS010000007.1, from coordinate 95,560 downwards.
GCTCGAGCGCAGCAGGTCGGGAATCTTGCGGATCACGGGCAGCCGGGCGACCAGGCGGTGCTCGTTGTGCCTGGCCTTGAGGAAGCTGATGAGCCGGGTCACATCCGGGAGGCGGTCCTGGTCGCTGGGCGGAGGCAGCTCCAGGTAGCGTTTCTCGACGGGCGGAATGAAGAGCCCCTGTTCCTTGAGCTCCTCGAAGTTCACATGGTGAATACGGGCGGTCTTCCTGGGGGTGGCCAGCTTGTTGAGAACACTGGCGTCGACCTCCGACTCGACGGGGATGCGCACCGAAACAGGGCTCCGAATGGAGCTCTGGCATGCCAGCCGATACCCCCTGGCCACGTCTTCCGGACTCAGCTTCTCCGTCACGCCGCCTTCGACCGTCCCACTCTCGATGATCACGCGGCACTTTCCGCACACTCCTGCTCCGCCGCACGATGCATTGATATGAACACCGGCTTCCATGGCCGTGCGAATGAGATTATCCCCGTCGGAGGCGACGACCGCCTTATTGTACGGCTGAAAGACCACTCGATGTTCGCTCATTGAGTCCGTCCTTTCTGTTCATCAAGTCTGCGCCATGCGGTCGTCATGGCGTCTCGGCCCATAATGCGTTGAGTCTCTTCGTACGGGCTATTCCTCTGGAGAGCCGGTTTCGATGGGAAGCGTGATATGGAAGCAGCTGCCGCCGCCTGCGCGGTTTTCTCCCGTGATCCTGCCACCGTGAGCTTGGACGATAGCTCGAACTGCAGCAAGTCCAAGGCCGGTGCCCTCGACCCCCTTGCCGGCCTCTCCACGGTAGAAAGGATTGAAGAGATTGGCCAAATCTTCGGATGAAAGACCGGGACCCCGATCCAGCACCTCCACAGTCAGTTCCAGACCCGGGGCCGGGGAGAATGCCCGCAGTTCCACCTTGCCCGTGCTGCTGAACTTGATGGCGTTATCGAGAAGGTTTGCGAGCGCCCGTGTGATCCTTTGCTCGTCTCCGGTCACACGCGGCAGAGGACGTTCGATGTCAAAGGCCAGAACCAGTCCCTTGCAGTAGGCCCGTTCCTTGAATTCCGCCTCCAGCTTGTCCAGGATCGCCTCGACGTCGATCGAAGCCTTGAGCAGGGGCGCCCCTGCCTTTCCCAGTCTCGCCACGTCCAGGAAGTCCACCGTAAGGGAGAGCACTCTCTTCACGAGTCCGGTGATCGTGCGCAGGTACTCCTCCTGCCGGGTGTCCAAACGACCGACCTTGCCTGCCAGAAGGCGCTCCAGGAAAGATACGGCGCCGAAGAGGGGGGACTTCATGTCGTGAGCGAAAAAGGAAAGGGTCTGCGCCCGTTCTGCCTCCAGGGCTTTGAGAGGCGTGACGTCCTGAAACACCACCACGCCTCCCACGATTTCCCCTGCTTCATTTCGAACTGGTGCAGCATTGGCTGCCACGGCCCGCTCGACCCCGTCGGCGCCCCGCACGATGGTCTCCACATTGGTCAGGGTCGTGCCCTCTCGGATGGCCTGAACGATAGGCCGATGGCCGACCTCGTAGGGCGTGCCATCCGGATGCAGCAGCTGCCAGTCTCTCAAATACTCCTCAATGGTGACATCTCGCGTGGGTGTCCCGTCTTTCCCGATGATGCCGAGCCCCTCGAGGCTGACCATCCGCACGGTCATGGTCGGTGAGTCCAGAATGAGGAAACCGACGGGAGCCTGTTCCATGGCCGTGAGCATAATGGTTTTAATGGTGGAGAGCTCTGACTCGGCGCGGGCCAGTCGGCGTCGCGTCTCAACAAGTTCGCGCTCCAGTCCTGCACACCTGTCTGACTCATCCATGCACACGTCCTCAGATCCATAGCGGCATTGCGCCCTGGCACTCCACAGCAGCGTTCCGTCACTCGGTACGTGCAACCCAGACATCCATACAGTGAGAGCAAGGATTTGAAAAGAGCGATCCATGGTTCATGTGAGTTGCTCGACTCCGTGAGCCGGATTGTTCCATATTCCGTATTGTTCCACAGGCCTGCAAGTCGCGCCTGGTCGCTGGAATCCAGTGATCCGGGGAACGGCATGAGATTGTCTCCAGCTCATGGGGTGCATAACCTTAGCAAAAGGAGGTAACGCCATGAAAATGAATTCTGTGTCTATGCTGATTGTCTGGACAGCCCTGTTGAGTATTCTTTGGGATGGGGGGCCATGGGCCTCCGCTGCGGCAATCCCGCCTGGAGAGTCCGGCGCCAAAGCTGCCTTGGAGAAATCGCCGCGACACCACGAATGGGTCGATGTTTCGGTCCCCGGGAGCGAGATGAAAGTCACGGCGTTTGTGGCCTATCCGGAGCGCAAGGAAAAGGCCCCCGTGGTGATCGTCATCCACGAGGTGTATGGACTGACGGACTGGATCCGATCCGTGGCCGACCAGCTGGCAGCCGACGGGTTCATTGCTGTCGCTCCCGACCTGCTTTCGGGCCGGGGTCCGGGTGGGGGAGGAACCGAGGCGATCGGCAGCCGTGACGACGTGGTCAAGGCCGTGCGGGAGCTGTCGGTTCCGAACGTGGCTCAGATGCTGAATGCCGTGGGCGATTACGCGACGAAGGTGCCCGGTGCGACGGGGAAGCTGGCCACCCTCGGATTCTGTTGGGGCGGGGCCCAGAGCTTCACCTATGCCACGATGAAGCCGGACCTCGGCGCTGCGGTGGTTTACTATGGAGCCTCGCCGCAGGAGGAGGCCCTTGAAAAGGTCAGCGCCCCTGTGCTGGGTCTCTACGGCGAGGACGACGCCCGCGTGAACACGACCGTGGGGCCGGCCGCCGAGAAAATGAAAGCGCTGGGGAAGCCCTTCGTGACGCATACCTACAAGGGTGCAGGACATGGATTTCTGCGGGCTCAGGATGATCGGGGCGGCGCAAACCTGGAGGCTGCACGCCAGGCATGGCCGGCCACCCTTGAGTTCCTGCACAAATACCTGGAGTAGCGGCTTGTTTGTTGCTCCGTGGAGATGCGGGCGCCTGTCCGGCACGTTTCGCATCATGGGAACTCGGTCTCGGGAGAGTGGGGAATCTCGACTCGGAAGGTCATGCCCCTGTCCGGGTTGTCCAGCAGGGTGATGCGGCCCTCGTGGGCTTCGACGATCTTCCTGACAATGGCCAGCCCAAGGCCGGTGCCCTCCTTCCTGGTGGTGTAGAAGGGCGAGAAGATCTCTTCGCGATATTCACGGGGGATGCCGGGGCCGTGGTCGATGATTTCTATCGCCGGGTTCCGTCCGTCATGGACAACCTGAACGGTTATCGTTTCCCCTTCGGGGGAGGCCTGAATGGCGTTCAGCACGAGATTCATGATCACCTGCTTCATCCGCATGCCGTCCATCGAGGTTCGGATCGGCCAGGGTGCAAGGGGACGCCGAATGGCGACCTTCCGTTCCTCGGCCACTCTTTCAAGAATGACCAGACCTTCGTCTATGATTCGGTCGAGATCCTCGATGCTTCGGTTCAGCTCGAGGGGGCGGGAGAAATCGAGCATGTCCCGGACCATGTTCTCGAGTCTCTCGGTCTCCTTGATCACGATGTCCAGCTTTTCGCGATCGGGCGAATCGGGATCGAGGTGATTGCGCACCAGGCGGCTGAAGCCGCCGATGGCGATGAGAGGGGTTTTGAGGTCGTGTGCCACACTGGAAAGGGCCCGCCCCATGGAGGCCATCCGTTCGGATTCCCGCAGGGTTTGTTCGATCCTCTTGCGCTGAATAAGATTCCAGACACCATCGAGAAAAAGGCCCAGCTGACGCGCATCTGAAGGTTCGTATTCACCTGGTTTGTTGGCCACGGCGGCGAGAGCCACAATCCGCTCGCCATCCACGACGGGGACGCTCATGAAACGCCTGAGCTCGATGTGTCCCTCGGGAACGCCTTTCTTGGCGGGATGAGGGGCCCTGTAGTCGTTGACGATGACAGGCTGGCGCGCTCGAATGGCTTCGGCCCAAAGACCGGCTCCCTCCAACGGGAAATGGGTGGAATCACCGTTGATCTCGCATTTCTCGATGACATTCCTGGACCAGGCCTGCATGGTCAGAAGGGTCATATTCTCGTTCAAGAAACCGAGGAATCCGACCTCGCTGCCTGTGAGCGCCACCTGTTGTTCCAGGGCAAATTCCAGGATGTCCCTGGGCGAGCGGTCCGCCATCTGGCTGAGACGGAACAACGCCTCGAAACGTGCTTCATCCAGCCGCAGGGCATCCTCGACCCGTTTCCTCTCGGTGATGTCCTCGGCGATCCCCGCGTAACGTGATGTCCTTCCCAGTTCGTCGTGAATCGGGAATCCCCGGTCCCATATCCAGCGCACCGAGCCGTCGGGGCGCACGATGCGGTATTCGATGGCGTGTCCCGCTGTGCCCACCTCCGCCATGGTCCGAAGCACCGATTCACGGTCCTCGGGATGGATGGCTTCCATCCAGGATCGTGGGTTCGCCAGGAGGCTGCTCCTCGTTCGTCCCCATGTTTCTTCGTAGACGGGGCTGATGTAGAGAATCTGGCTGAGGTCGGCATTGGTGATGTAAAAAACCTCCCGGATATGTTCCGCGATCTGGCGAAACCGCTCGCGGCTTTCCAGGAGCTCGGCCGTGCGCTCGAGGACCTTCTTCTCGAGCTCATCGTGGGCCTTCTGAAGGACTTCCTGCTCTCTCCGGTAAAGCCTCGCGTGCTGGCGAGCCCCAACCAGGGAGATCCCCACCCCGGCGCCGGCAATGAGGACGGCCACCACCAGCGCCACCCATCGCGCCCGCTCCTCGATGGGCGCATAAACCTCCTCCCGGTCCACCTTGGTCACGAGAAACCAGGGGGAATCGGGTATGTTCCGCAATGCGGCGAGGACCGGAATCCCGCGATAGTCCACTCCCTCCACGATTCCCGACCTTCCCTGAACCGCCATGGCGGCGGGCAGGCGCGTATCGGTCACGGGGAGTCTCAAGGACAGGGCCGTGCCCTTTTGGTGTCTCAGCTCATTGAGAAAAACCACCTCCTCACCTTCCTTACGCGCCAGCAGGATTTCGGAAGTGGGGCTCTGGGTCGGCCATGTCTGGATCAAGGGATACAGGAATTGGTACGGATCGATTTCAAGAACCAGAAAGCCCACGACCGGCGAGTCCGGCGACTTCCTGTCGAGGATGGGGATCAGGAGAGCGCCTCGAATGGAGTGTGTGGTTTCGGACCACTGCAGGTCACTGAAAAAAATCTGTTTCGAGCTCACCAAGGTGGGCAGAAGCCGGGCGATTTCGGGGTCAATGCTGCTCTGGCCCGAGAGCGAAACGAGCACATTTCCGTGAACATCCAGGAGAAGCACGTTGCTGTAGTCGTAGTGCTCCTTGAATGCGTTCAACCAGGCGAAAGTCTCCGGGGTGCGCCCGGATTCCGCCGCGTGAGACACCCACTGCTCGATCTCGATTCCGAGCAGAGGGCTCTTGGACAGGACCGTTGCGTCTCCAAGACGCTCCGTGCGCCACCAGGTGATCTCCTTCACCTTCAGCTTGGCCACCGTCAGGAGCTCATCTTGTTTGGCCCGTACGATCTGTTGTCTGCTGTGCTCGAAGTAGATGAACCCTGCAGCTCCGATTCCCGCCGCGAGAACCAGGAAAATCGCCGCCACCTTGTAGAATGCGCTTCGGGTTTGGAGCTCCGTGACCATGAAATCCCTTTCTGACGGGCAGACCCGCCTGTCGAATCCGGGTAGGGTGCGGGTGAGCAGGAGCCAGGGGACGGAGTCTTTCGAACTGGTCTTTTACCCGATCGGCGCCCAGCCCGCTCAATGGGCGCATTCCGCCGAGCTCTCGGCTCGCCGCACAGCCGATGGATTGCCCATTGAGCTCATGGTCATGGTCAACCGCTCCGCTAAGTACAGCTCATCACAATGGAGTGTCCACCTCTCGAGTCGTCATTCCGGCAGTCTTTTGGCCGGAATCCACAAAAAAGCTGGATGCCGGCTCAAAGATTGCCGGAATGACGAGCGGCGAAATGGACATCTTCTCCTGTGGAGGTGTACTGAGGTCCCTGCTTTGTCATACCGCTCAGTAGGTATTCTAATCATCACCCGGCCAATGAAGATGTGTGCTGCCGCGTGAAATTTCAGGACACGCGGAGGCTTGCCGACCAGGAAGAAAAATGGATTGACAGAGTGTGCTCCATTCTCTATTCATGCAACGGATCCAAACAGGTTCGGTATTGGGATGCTGGCCCGCCTGGGCTGTGAAAAGGGAAACCGGTGAGATTCCGGTGCGGACCCGCCGCTGTGATCGGGGACGAATCCCGCACGATGCCACTGTTCCACCCCCAAATGGAATGGGAAGGCGCGGGATGTAGGACGATCCGAGAGTCAGAAGACCTAGCATCCGGTACGCTCCAGGGGAGATGGTAAATCCCCAGGCGCTTCTTCCTGCGCTTGGGGATTTTTTTGTTCCCGGCGCAGGGCAACCCGGTGTCGAGAATCCGCCGATACGCGGATGCACGACACCCCACGTCGGGAGGTTTAACATGTCCACGCAAGTTGAATGGGCAGTCCAGGGCACCGTCACAACCGTCATGAAGGAGATCGCTCTGCAGGAGGGGCTGGCGCCGGAAACGGTGCGCCAGCGTATGGCAGAGGGTCAGATCGTGGCTCCCCTCAACGCCAATCGCTCCGCCCGGGTCGTTGGGATCGGCATGGGGCTTCGGTCCAAGGTCAACGCCAGCATCGGTACGTCTACGGATATCGTCGATATCGACGCCGAGGTGAGGAAGGCGCAGGCAGCCGAGGCGGCAGGTGCCGACACCCTCATGGAGCTTTCCGTGGGCGGGGACCTCGACAAGGTGCGCCGTGAAGTCCTGGCCGCCGTCAAGCTCCCCGTCGGCAACGTCCCCCTCTACCAGGCCTTCTGCGAGGCTACACGTCGTTACGGAGACCCGAACAAGCTGGACGAGGAGCTGCTCTTCGACCTCATCGAACAGCAGTGTGCCGATGGGATCTCCTTCATGGCCGTTCATTGCGGTATCAATCTTTACACCATCGAGCGTCTCGAACGGCAGGGCTACCGCTATGGCGGGCTCGTGAGCAAAGGCGGCACCTCCATGGTCGCCTGGATGAAGAAGAACAGCAGGGAGAACCCGCTTTACGAGAAATTTGACCGGGTGGTGTCCATCCTCAAGAAGTACGATACGGTTCTCTCCCTGGGCAACGGCCTCAGGTCCGGGGCTATATGGGATTCCTTCGACCGGGCCATGGTTCAGGAGCTCCTCATCAACTGCGAGCTTGCCGAGATCGGGCGCCGGATGGGCTGCCAGATGATGGTGGAAGGTCCCGGGCATGTGCCGGTGGACGAGATCGAAGCCAATATCATCCTGCAGAAGCGCATGAGCAACAACGCGCCCTACTACATGCTGGGACCCATCCCGACGGACATCGCGGCCGGCTACGACCATGTGGCGGCGGCCATTGGTGCGGCCTACAGCGCCCGCTACGGGGCGGACCTCATCTGCTATATCACGCCGGCCGAGCACCTGGCCCTCCCCAACGAGGAAGACGTGGTCGAAGGGGTGCGCGTGGCCCGCGTGGGCGCCTATATCGGCGATATGGCCAAGTACCCCGAGAAGACACGAGCCCGGGACATGGCCATGAGCAAGGCGCGGCGCGACCTGGACTGGGCGGGCCAGTTCCGGCACGCCCTGTTCCCCGACGTAGCCCGATCCATCCGAGACAGCCGATCTCCCCAGGACAAGGAAGTGTGCACCATGTGCGGGGAGTTCTGCGCCAACAAAGGCTCGTTCAACCTTTTCGGACATCTCCTCGGAGAAGGAGAAAAAGCCTGAATGCCGTGATGACGTTCGGCGATTTCAGCATTCAGTTGTGATGACGCGGCTGAGTCCGCAGTATTGCCGGTGGTCCAGATCCGGAACGAAAACGCATGAATTTTCCCCATCACAAGACGGATGTGGCCAGAGAGGACTTCCAGTTGCTGGAGGATCTGGCCACAGCCTGCTGGTATTCCGAAGTCCTGTTTTCCGCCCTGGAGTTGAACCTGTTTGAGCTCCTGGGCGCCGGGTCGTGGTCGGCGCGGGACCTGGCGGGAATGACGGGATACGACGGCGATGGGGTGGAGAGGCTGCTGGCGGCCCTCGTCTCGCTGGGGCTGGTTCTTGAACGGGACGGGAGGTTTGAAAACGGCCCGCTGGCTGCTCGATACCTGCTTCGGGGGGGCGAGCATTACGCTGGGGATTTCCTGCGCTACCGTAAGTTTTTGGCCGCTCAGTGGGAGCGTCTGGCTCCCCGATTACGGATGGGGAGGGCCGCCAATGACCGGCCGAAGGTCGAACCGCGGGCGGAGTATGAGCGGAGGGTCCTGGAATACGTGAGGGCCATGGACTTCCAGGCCCGCATCAAGGCCGCCGAAACCCGGAAGATGATTGCGTCCGTTGTTGTGCCGGCGCCGCTCAGGATTCTCGACTGTGGGGGTGGTGCGGGGGCCTGGTGCAGGGCTTTGCTGGAGGAATGGCCCGAAGCGCGGGCTGTCCTGCTGGATCTCCCGGAAACGATCGATGCCGCGAGGAAAATCTATGTCGACGCATCCCGGTGGCAGGGAATCGAACCGGTGGCCGGCAACGCCCTGGATGGATCGTTCGACGAAGGGTGTTTCGACCTGGTGGTACTCTCGAACATCCTCCATGCCTACGGTCCCGGGGAAGCCGAATCCCTCCTCAAGGAAGCGCTTCGCAGCCTGGCGCCGGGGGGCGCGATCCTCATCCACGATTACCTGGCCGATGTCCAGGGAAACCATCTTCTCAAGGGGAGGCTCTACGACCTCCACATGATGCTCAACACCTACAACGGCCGTGTGTACACCCTGGAGGAACTGATGGAGATGTGTGCTGCTGCGGGATTGAAGGGGGTTCAACTCCTGGATCTGCCGTCGGACACTTCCATGCTGCTGGCCCGGAGGGAGGCATCGGCGGGCCATCGACCCGCTTCTTCCCATGCCTTGTTCTGCGCTGAAGCCCGGAAGCTGGGTTTTCAGTTCGCCCGGGTCATCGAGAGCCGGGAAGTCGCAGTTGAACCATGGGTGAGGCTGAAATGCCAGTTCGGATGCGACCGTTACCACTCCTCGCTCCAGTGCCCGCCATTCTCCCCGGACGAAAGGAGAATGCGTGAGATTCTGGCCCGTTACACCCATGCCCTGATCGTCCAGTCTACGCCCCCTTGCAGGGATTTCCACGATAGGCTGCTGGCTCTCGAGCGGGCCCTCTTTCTGGCCGGCCATGACGAAGCGCTGGCTTTCGGGGCGGGGCCCTGTCCGCTCTGCAGCGACTGCCCGAGGGAAGGCCCGTGCCGATTCCCGGGAAAGGCCAGGCCTTCGCTTGAGGCTTGTGGCGTGGACGTCTATGAGACAGCCCGCCGGGCGGGTCTCCATCTTAAGCCGGTCGTGCACCGTCTGGGCTATGTCAAATACGTGGGACTCGTTCTTTTCAACAGTGAGAGGAACCATGCGCATTTTACTGGTTCAGGCCGTCTCCACTCATGACTGCGGAGAGCTCGTCTTCCCCCTCGGACTCGCCAGGCTGGCCGCCTCACTCGGCGACGGCCATGAGGTGAGAGGCCTGGATCTCAACCTGAACCCGTATCCGTGGCCCGAGCTCGTCGACACCCTGCAGGCATTCAATCCCCGGGTAGTCTGTATTTCCTTCAGGAACCTCGATCCGCTGGCCGGCTGCCTGATCTCGTTCGTCCCGCATCTGAAGACCCTGGTCGGGCTTCTCCGTGAATACGCGCCGGAATCCACGATTCTGCTTGGAGGGTCCGGGTTCACACTTTTTGCCGGGAGGCTGATGGAAGAAGTCCCCGAAGTCTCGGTGGGCTTTTGCGGCGAGGCCGATCTTTCTTTTCCGCGGCTCATCCAGGACCTCAAGACTCCGGGGGAAGTCCAGGGGACTCTGTGGCGGCGCAGGGACGGAGGCTTGGAAGAAGACATCAGGGCAGAGGGCTGCCATGATTTGGATGCCCTGCCGTTGCCATGCTGGGAGCTGTTTGATCCGGGTCGATACCGGCAGGTGAACCAGTATGTGGCCTTCATGGGAGTGGAGACGAAGAGGGGATGCCGGAATCGCTGCCGATACTGCCTGTATCCCACCCTTCAGGGGGCCCGGCTCCGGCTGCGGTCGCCCAGGCTTGTGGTGGATGAGCTGGAGCTCCTGCGCGAGGTTCACGACGTGCGGCTGGTGCATTTCACCGACCCGGTGGCGAACCAGCCCGCAGAGCACCTGCGGAGCATTTGCAGGGAGATTCTGAGCCGGCGCCTGGAAATTGGCTGGACGGGCTTCTTCCGGGAGGATGCCCTCTCTCCTGAGGACGTGGAGCTCTATCGGAAAGCGGGTCTTGTCACCTGGTATTTTTCGGCGGATGGAGCATCGGAACACGCCCTCGAGCTTCTCGGCAAGGACCTCAGCCGCGATCAGGTTCTGCGCGCCGGCCGCCTTGCGGCGGAGAGCGGAATCATCACCGTCTATCACTTCCTGGTGAACCTGCCGGGAGAGACGCGACGTTCCGTCGACGAAACGCGGCAGCTCCTCGACCGGCTCATCGACCTCCATGGCGCGACGGGGAATTTGGGAGCCGTGGTCGTCAACAATCTGAGGCTTTATCCGGGGGCCCCCCTCACGGAACTGATCTTCCGGGAGGGGCTTGCGGATGCGAGGCAGGATCTCCTCTATCCAACTTATTACAATCCGCCCCCCTGGGACAACTTGCGGCATGAGCTGACCGCACGCTGCATGGAGCGGAGCACGCTGAGCTACCTGGCGGGTCGTTGCTTGCCGGGGTCGAAGGAGAGTGCGCATGCGCGTCGTTCTGCTTGAGCACCCACGGCTTCCTTCGGAGCATCATTTCAATGACATCGCCAACACCCCCCTCTGGTCATGCCTCATGACGGGCTATTCGGCCTCCTCCCTCCTGCATGCAGGCTTTGAAGTGCTGGTGATCGACGCACGGTATCTTTCCTTCGACGAAACGATCGATGAGGTGATTGGCAGCTCGCCTGATTTGCTGGGGATTCACGCTGTCTATTTCTGGGAGAGAACCGGGGAGCTCTTCGCCATGATTTCCGGACTGAGGGATAGGGGCTACGGCGGAGCGGTCCATCTCTACGGCTTCTTTCCCACGCTGGTGTGGAAGGAGATTCTCGAGCAAGTTCCCGAGGTGGACGGTGTGGTCGTCGGCGAGCCGGAGCAGACCATGGTCGAGCTGGCCCGGTCGCTGGGCTCAGGGGAAGTCCCCCGGGTGCATGGCCTGGCCGTCAGGATGAATGGGGCGCCCATGCTCCGGGGTCTTCGGCCTCCCATCGATCCTTTGGACCAACTGCCTTTTCCGTTCCGGCCATGCCTCGATGCAGAGGATACGGTGAGCGTTTTGGCGAGTCGCGGCTGCTACAACGGATGTTCGTTCTGTCTCATTCCGACCCTGGACGGCGGGCGCACCGTGTGGCGCAGCCGCACGGCAGCCAATGTTGCGGCCGAGGTGGCGGAACTGGTGGAACGGGGAAAACGCGACCTTTATTTCGTGGATCCCAATTTCATCGGTCCGGGGAAGTCGGGAAGGGAGGGAGCGATGAATTTGGCCCGGGCCCTGTCGGGGCTCAGGATCGCCTTCGGCATGGAGACTCGGGCTAACGATGTCACAGAACCGCTTCTGGCCAGTCTGAGGGACGGAGGGCTCAAGAGCCTGCTCCTGGGCATCGAAAGCGGCAGTCCCCGCGTGCTGAAACGGCTCGGAAAGAACGCCACCGTCGCGCACAACGAACGGGCCATTGCCGCTGTCCGGGGAGTCGGCATCGAGCCGGAGATCGGCTTCATCATGTTCGAGCCCTCCAGCACCCCTGAGGATATCGCGGAGAACTTGAGGTTCCTGGAGCGCAACCGTCTCCTGGGAAGGCTCGGCCGCACCGCCAACCTGCTTTACCACGAGCACATCGCCTTCTGGAACACCCCGGGCTATCTGGCAGCTCGTCGTCGAGGGGCGCTGGTCGCGAGCGGTGTGTTCGGGTTCGAAGGGAGACTGCTTTACGAAGATGGGCGTGTGAGCTGGCTCGCGAGGGTGATGAGGCCTATATGCCAGTTTATACTTAGAAAAATGAACAAGGAGCTCTCTTTGATCCATTGGAAGGCGGAATGTGAGGAGGGGAGCGGCTTCAAAGCCGTGAATGACCATTTGGTCGATCTTTTCAAACGATTGCTGAATGTTGCGGCGGCCCTGAATATGGCGCCCGACGAGATCCAGACTGAACGTCTGCTGGCAGGGGCGCTGGAAGAGCTCGAACAAACCATCCAGAAAGCCGGCGCGTATGCTGGCACGGCCAGGCGTGAATGATGGAGCGGACCATGAGGCTGTCCGAGAACTCAGGAAGAAGAGCCCTGAGCCTATTCCCGGACAAGCTCCCGGTCTTTCCCCGGAAGAGGAGTTGAGATGCATATCAGGGAGATTGTTGCACGGATTCAACGCATCGACGAGACATGGTTGGAAAAGGCGCGTGAACGGACAGCCCAGCTGGCCATCCCTCCCCGTGCGTTGGGGAGGCTGCATGATATTTCGGAAAGGCTTTGCGGCATATCGCGCACCCTCTCTCCGGATGTCAGCCGCCGGGTCATTCTGGTGATGGCCGGAGATCACGGTGTTGCGGCGGAGGGAGTGAGCGCCTTCCCCCAGGAAGTGACGGGGGAGATGGTCAGGAACTTCGTGCGCGGCGGGGCTGGAATCAACGCGCTGGCGCGGTGTGTGGGGGCGGAAGTGATCGTCGTGGACATGGGCGTCATCCCGGACGTTGACGCATTCTGCCACTCGGAAAACGGCTGCTTCCGGTCGTGCAGGGTGGGCCGCGGGACGGCCAACCTCGCACGCGGACCCGCGATGAGCCGGGGACAGGCGGAAGCATCGATCCTGCACGGCTTTCGGATTGCCTCGGAGCAGTTTGCCCGAGGTGTGCAGCTCATCGGGACCGGGGACATGGGCATCGCCAACACCACGCCGTCTGCGGCCATCGGGGTGGCCATCACGGGGGTCTCGACGGATACAATGGTTGGCAGGGGAACGGGCATTGACGACGAGACCCTTGCCAACAAACGCCGCATCATTGAACAGGCGCTGGCGACCAACCAACCCGACGGGTCGGACGGGCTGGATGTGCTGTCCAAGGTGGGTGGATTCGAGATCGGAGGCATCGCCGGCTGCATCCTGGCCGGGGCGTACCATCGGCGACCCGTGGTCATCGACGGCTTCATCTCCACCGCTGGCGCTCTGATCGCGCACGCCCTCTGTCCTGCGGTTGCCGATTACCTCTTCGCCGGCCACTGTTCGGAGGAATCGGGCCATCGAGCCATGCTGAGCCACCTCGGGCTTGAGCCCATTCTCGATCTGCGGCTGCGCCTCGGTGAGGGCACCGGGGGCGCCCTGGCCATGGGCGTCATCGAGGGCGCGACGCGGGTGTTCAAGGAAGTCCTCACCTTCCGGGAAGCGGGTGTGACGAACGGCTCCAACTGCTGAGACCCTGGGTGATCCTCCGATCGTCTTGCCCTCAAAAGCATTGTATGAGGCCGTGAAAAAAGGTAGTCTCTGATTGGAGTCGCTCACAGGGCAAATGGCCGGATTGTGACCACACAGGCCGCCTGGTTGGGAATGAGTGACCCACGGCGGGATTGAGCAGGCCAGGTGGGGACAGGACCCGCCCCTGCTGGGGAATCACGGCATGCCGTTGGAGGGACGGGGTTTATCCCCACCCGGCTTCGGTAAACCAAGTGCCCCCAATCAGGCTATCAGAGAAGGGAAGGCGCAAGCGGTGGCAGCGAGTCGTGGCAAGGCGAGGATCATCGCCTCTACAAAGCGGGGAGACCAGGGAGAGACCAGCCTTCTTTCCGGCGAGAGGGTTTCCAAGACCCATCTTCGAATTGAGGCCTGCGGTAACCTCGACGAGTCCAATGCAACCATGGGATTGGCCAAGGCTCTGGCCGCCAATCCCAGGATCCGGGAAATCTTGACAGCCATCCAGAAGGACCTTGTGTGGCTCGGGGCCGAACTGTCCAACATCGATCCGGAGAGGGAGCTTGACAGGGTCGAGGAGGCCCAGATATCCGACTTGGAGATGTGGATCTCCGAACTGCAAATGGAGGCACCGTTATCACGCAATTTCGTGGATCCGGGCGCGAACCCGGTGAGCGCGGCCCTGGACATGGCCCGGACGGTGGTCCGTCGGGCTGAGCGAAGCATCGTGGCCCTGCACCAAACGGAAGGATTGCAGCGCCCGGAAGTATTGAGCTATATCAACCGACTTGGTTTCCTGCTGTTCATCATGGCTCGCTATGCGGATAGATTCCCTTGAACGAGCGAAAGAGGCCTCTCCGGGGGATAGGCCGCGAAGGCCCGTCCCCCGGCGGCGCTGATCGCCCTCACACCTTTCCGATACCTCCCTCTTGACGGCGCGAGGATCTCGTCGGAGACCGCGCCATCCATTCAGCTTGAGAAACTTTAGCTCAGGAGGGTCCATGCGGTGGTTCTTTTTTCTTCTGTCGATTCTCTTCATCTCCCTGGGGACCATGATGGTCCTCTACTCAAACCAAACCAGGCTCTACATCCGCAACTGGTTCACCAGACTTGATCCTCGGTCTCTGGCTGCAGCGCCCGCTGTCATGGGAGCGCTTCTGCTCATTGGCGCGTTCAAGGTGCGCGAGGTTTTCGGCCTGGCGTTCGTCCTGGGTCTGCTGGCCTTCGCCAAGGCAGCGTATCTTGCTTTCGGGCCCCGGGAGCAGATCAAAGGCCTGCGAGACTGGTGGTTGGACGAGGCAGGAGACAACGTGATCAGGCTGGTCGGCCTGGTGACGTTCCTGGTCGGAGCGGCCTTCCTCTCCTGGCTGGTTTAGAATCGTGAAAACGAGCACGGGGAGGGGGATGACCGGCTTTTCCAATCAAGAGGCTGAAAAGGGGATGTCGGGCCCTGGGGCCTGTCTGGGAATACGCGACCCGTGGCGGGAGTTGCCAGGCTGGCCGGGGAGACCCTGCACCTTTGCACGGAGAGCGGGGCATACCTGGGGTGGCGCGGGGTTTGTCCCAGTCCCAGTCGCACCATTCCTGGAGGTTTCCAGGCAGGCTATCAGGGCCGTAATTCCGGCCGTGACGGCGGGGAGGTCCGCGCTGATGGCCGTGATCGCTGCATTCATCCTGTGCGGCTGCGCCAAGGTAGGGCCGGAATACGTGCGTCCCGAGACCTCCATCTCTCCCGAGTGGCTGGAAGCCCGTGACTCCCGGGTCAAGACCGACCCGGCGGAGTACAGGGCATGGTGGGAGGTGTTGGGTGATCCCATTCTGGATGCGATCATCGATCTGGCGTACCGCGAGAACCTCTCGCTCAGGATTGCCGGGGTCCGGGTCCTGGAGGCGAGGGCTCAGCTGGGCATTGCCGTCGGCGGCCTTTATCCCCAGGACCAGTTTGCCGACGGGTTTGTCACGTTTACGAGGTCGAGCGGCCGTTCGTCTGCAGCGGGGAGGCAGCCCGGTATCGATCTCAGCATCTGGGAGGACCGGCTTGGCCTTGGAGCAGCCTGGGAAATCGATTTCTGGGGGAAGTTCAGGCGGGCCGTGGAAGCCGCCGAAGCGGACCTTCGGGGAGCCGTCGCCGATTACGACAATGCCCTCGTAACCCTCACCGCCGATGTCGCTACCCTTTACGTTCAGGTCCGGACCCTCGAGCGACGGATCGAGATCGCTCGCCAGAACGTGGAAACCCAGGAGGAATCCCTTCGGATTGCCCAGGCCAGGTTCCAGGGCGGAACGACGACCCAGCGGGATGTCGAGCAGGCCAAAACCGTCCTGTTTGATACCAGGGCCACCATCCCCCTCCTGGATGCCCAGCTCAGGCAGGCCGAGAACGCCCTGAGCGTTCTCCTGGGTTTGCCCCCCGGGAATCTCGAGGAATACCTGCACGGTCCTGCCATGATCCCGGCGCCGCCTCCACACGTCGCGGTGGGAATTCCAGCGGACCTGCTCCGACGAAGGCCGGATGTCAGAAGCGCCGAATTGCAGGCCATGGCACAGTCTGCCCGGATCGGGGTCGCCAGGGCGGATCTCTTCCCGGCCTTTTCCCTTTCGGGGACCTTTGGCTTTGCTGCATCCGACGTGGGGCGATTCGGGCTTTCGGACATTTCCTCCTGGGAGGCCCGAACGGGCTCCGTGGGTCCTTCCGTTCGCTGGGACATCCTGAACTATGGTCGGATCACCAACAATGTTCGGGTGCAGGACGCGAGACTTCAGGAGCTGCTCATCGCCTATCAGAACGCGGTATTGAGGGCTCAGCAGGAGGTGGAGGACTCCCTGGCGGGGTACCTTCGTGCTCAGGAGAATGCGGAATTCCTTGCGCTGAGTGCCGAAGCGGCCAGGCGATCCATGGATCTCGCCTTCGTTCAATATCGGCAGGGCATCACCGATTTTACCACGGTCCTGACGGCCCAGCAGGCCCTCCTGGGCGCGCAGGACAACCTGGCCAGCGCCCTGGGCAGCATCAGCGCCAACCTGGTCGCTTTGTATCGGGCCCTGGGGGGTGGCTGGCAGATCAGGGAAGGGAAGGAATTCGTGTCTTCCGAAATCAAGGAGATCATGGCCCGGCGGACCAACTGGGGAAAGCTGCTCGATGCGGCCGTCTACCCTGCGGAAGGACCGGATGCATCGGCGCCCGTCCGTCCCCCCGACTGGTGAGAAAGCTTTCGGCAGCCTCCGGGTGTTACAGCTTTCTACAGTCTGGATTCTTTCAACTTGCGCCGTGCCGCAGAGAGCGCAGAGAAACCTCAAGAGCAGGAGCCGTGATGGGGCTGCCGAGAATCGTTATCCGGGCCATCCTCATTCCTCTTGAGTGCACCGCTTGAATCGACGAGAGACCGGGAGTGGACGTGATGCCAGAACCGTTGACCCAGTCCTTCCAGCCATTCAGGAGCGCAGTCGCCATTCTCCCTTGCCTGCTTCTCCTGTTCGCCTCCGCCTGCGAGAAGCAGGCTCCCCCGAAGCTGCCCCCCCCGAAAGTCACGGTAAGCCAACCCGTCCGTCAGACGGTGACGGACCACCTGGACTACTCAGGAAACACCCGGGCCGTGAACACGGTTCAGCTTCGTGCGCGTGTGGAGGGAATCCTCGAGAAAGTGCTTTTCAGAGACGGAGATGTCGTCAAGAAGGACCAATTGCTGTTTATCATCCAGCCCAATACCTACGAGGCCAGACTTCAGCAGGCCGAGGGCAGCGTCCAGACCCAGAAGACACTCCTTGCGCACGCCCAGAGGGAACTCATCCGGTACACCGGCCTGCTCGGCCAAAAGGCTGCGGCCGAGACGGACGTTGAGAACTGGCGCTTCCAACGCGACAGCGCCCAGGCGGCCCTCATCACCGCCGAGGCACAAAGGGACCTGGCCCGGCTCGACCTGGGATACACGCAAATCACGGCCCCATTCACCGGCCGCATCGATCGCCGGCTGGTGGATCCCGGCAACCTGGTGGGCGCCGGTTCAGCAACCGTCCTCGCCGAGATCACCCAAACCGATCCACTGTATGTGTACTTCAACGTCAGCGAAACCGATGCGGCCACCATCCGTGCTGTTTCCGGGGCGTCACAGGGAAAGGGCAGAAGCCCTCAACATCCTGTTTTCATGGGTCTTACGGGCGAAGAAGGCCATCCGCACGAAGGAGTGCTGGATTTCAGGTCGACGAGCGTCGATCCCGGCACGGGAACCCTCCTCGTGCGCGGTGTTTTCCATAATCCCGACGGAACGATCCTGCCCGGACAGTTCGCCCGAGTCCGGGTGCCGGTCGGGACGGAGCGGGACGCGATCCTGGTGCCTCGAGTGGCCGTCGGCTTCGATCAGTTGGGCTCTTTTGTTCTGGTCGTGAATGGACAAAGCATTGTGGAGCGGAGACCCGTGACGACCGGCCCTGTTGAGGACTCGATGATTGTCATTGAAAGCGGTTTGGACCCGGAGGCGAAGGTCGTGGTGAAGGGCCTCCTCAAAGCGCGCCCGGGCCAGCCCGTGTCGACGGAGGAGTCTGGTTTCTAGTTTGTAGTTTCTGGTTTCTGGTTTCTGGTTTCTGGTTTCTGGTTTGTAGTTTGTAGTTTCTGGTTTCTGGTTTCTAGTTTCTAGTTTTTAGTTTGTAGTTTGTAGTTTGTAGTTTCTGGTTTCTGGTTTCTAGTTTCTAGTTA
>CAZLCS010000007.1:0-77261 GCA_964557955.1 uncultured Syntrophobacteraceae bacterium | reverse complement strand
CTCGTTACTGGTTACTCGTTACTGGTTACTCGTTACTGGTTACTCGTTACTGGTTACTCGTTACTGGTTTCCAGGTTTCGCGGCTGGGGTGGGACCCGGCGCTACCGTACGACCAGCCTATGGCTGAATCGGGAATGGGCGCATTCTCTCCCGGCAGGTTGGCCTGACTCGAAACCCGCAACCCGAACTCGAAACCAGAAACCAGAAACCAGAAACCAGAAACTAGAAACTCGAAACTGACCATACTCACAGGTTGCCCATGATTTCGAAGTTCTTCATCGAGCGGCCCATATTCGCCAACGTCATCGCCTTTATCACGATCATCATCGGGCTGGTGTGCCTCTACAACCTGCCCGTGGCCCAGTACCCTCAGATCGTGCCTCCAACCATCCAGGTGACGACGCGGTATCCGGGGGCCAGCGCCGAGGTCGTGGCTTCGACCATTGGGGTGCCCGTCGAACAGGCGGTGAACGGGGTAGAGAATTCGATCTACATGTCCTCCACCAGCAGCAGCGACGGCTCCTATTCGCTTACCATCACCTTCGAGGTCGGCACGAACCTCGATACCTCGCTGGCCCTGGTCCAGAACCTGGTCAACACGGCTCTGGCTCAGCTCCCCGAGGGTGTCCGGGAGCAGGGGGTCACCATTCGTAAGGTGTCTCCCAACATTCTTCTGGTGGTCAGCATGTACTCTGAGGACGATCGGTTCGAGGAGGCGTTCCTCTCCAACTACTCCGTCATCAACCTGCAGTATCCGCTGGCCCGGATTCCGGGTGTCGGGCAGGTAAGGGTCTTCGGCGCCGGTCCCTACAGCATGAGGGTCTGGCTGGATCCCCAGAAGCTCGAGGTCTATGGGATCACCACCCAGGAGGTGATGGCGGCCATACGCAGCCAGAACATCCAGGTGGTTTCAGGGCAGCTGGGTGCCCCGCCCGTTCCGGACGATCATCCGTTCCAGTTCACCATCAATGCTCTGGGACGGCTGTCAGATGCCGGCCAGTTCGACGAGATCATCGTGAAAACGGAGGAGGGAGTGGCTCCGCGGATCGTCCGCATTCGGGACATTGCACGGGTGGATCTGAGCCAGCAGTTCTACGGCAACTATGCCATGGTGACGGGCCGCAAGTCTGCACAGATCGTGGTCTTTGCCCTTCCCGACGCCAATGCCATCGCCGTCGCCGATGAGATCTACGCGGCCATGGAGGACATGAGCCGCCAGTTCCCCGAAGGTCTGCAATACGGGATCCGGTTCGACACCACGACCTTCGTTCGGCAGGCCATCGCCAAGGTCTATGAGACCCTCATCATCGCCGCCATCCTGGTGCTCATCGTGATCCTGGTGTTCCTCCAGGACCTCCGCGGCACGATGGTCCCGGCCACGACGGTGCCCGTCACCATCATCGGAGGCTTCATCGCCATGGTGGCCCTGGGCTTCACCGTGAACCTCATGACGCTCTTCGCCCTGGTTCTGGCCATCGGCATCGTGGTGGACGACGCCATCATCATTGTGGAAAACAGCTCATACTACGTGGAAAGGGGGCTGTCGCCAAAGGATGCGGCCATCAAGGCCATGGAGGAGCTGACCGGCCCGGTCATGGGCATTACCCTTGCCCTGGTTTCCGTGTTCCTCCCTGCAGCCTTTCTGCCGGGGATCACCGGGCAGATCTTCCGCCAGTTTGCCCTCGTCATCGCCGCCACGGCGGTCATCAGCGCCATCAACGCCCTCACCCTGAAGCCCGTGCAGTGCGCGGTGTGGCTGAGACCCCGCGGCGACCGGCGGCCCAACTGGCTGGCCCGCGGCTTCAACCGGGGCTTTGAGGCCGTCTCCAGCGTCTACATCGCCATGGTGGCCCGAATGGTGAGGCGGCCGGTTCTCATGCTGGTCATCTTTGCGGTGATCATCAATGTGACCCTGTATCATTTCCTGCGGCAGCCCACGGGTTTTCTGCCCACCGAGGACCAGGGCTACGCCGTTCTGATCGCCAGGCTCCCGGACGGTGCGTCCCAGCCGAGGTCCCGGGTGGTCTCGGAGCAGATCAACGACATCCTCAGCAAGACCCCGGGGGTACACAGCTGGGTCAATATCGGGGGATTTTCGCTCCTGGACGGGGCCAGTGTCTCGACGATTTCCACCACATTTCTGGTCTACAAGGACTGGAGCGAGCGCGGAAGCGAGCTGAGCCAGGATGCGATCGTCGGAAACATCAATCGTCAGCTCGCGGGCATTCAGGATGCCCTGGCGTTCGTGCTCATCCCGCCTCCCATTCGCGGACTGGGCCAGACGGGCGGCTTCCAGATGGTGGTGGAAGACCGGGCCAGCCTTGGGCTGGAGGAGCTCCAGCAGGCTGCGCGCGAGCTCGTTCAGCTGGGGAATTCCCAGCCCAGCCTGCGGGGACTCGTCAGCACCTTCAGCAACAGCAGCCCGCAGGTCTACCTGGACATCAACCGGACCAAGGCGGAGTCCCTGCGGGTTCCCCTGGCCAGTGTGTTCGAGACACTGCAGTCGTACCTGGGCTCGTCGTTCGTGAACCTTTTCAACAAGTTCGGCCAGGTTTTCCAGGTCTATGTCCAGGCTGAGAGCGTCCATCGGCTGGAAACGCGTGACATCAAGGGGTTGCACGCCCGCAACCTGGCAGGGGAGATGGTGCCGCTGGGGACCCTGCTGGATGTGAGGCGGATCTTGGGCTCCGAGCTGATCACCCGCTATAACCTTTACCCGTCCGCGACCATCTTCGGATCGAGCGCCCCGGGATTCAGCTCGGGCGAAGCCCTGAAGCTCATGGAGCAGCTGGCGGAAAACACCCTGCCTCAGGGGATGGCCTACGACTGGACGTCGACCAGCTACCAGGAGAAGAAGGTCGGCTACCAGGCTTACCTGATCTATGCCCTCTCCATCATCCTGGTGTACATGGTCCTGGCGGCGCTCTACGAGAGCTGGACCTCTCCTGCGGCCATCGTCCTGGTGGTTCCCGTGGCGCTGGTGGGAGTGCTCCTGGCCTTGATTTCCCGTGGATACGACAACAATTTGTATACGCAGGTGGGATTGGTATTGATGATCGCTCTTGCGAGCAAGAACGCCATCCTGATCGTGGAATTCGCAAGGGACCTCCACCGCGACGGGATGCCTCTCGCCGAGGCCGCCGTGGAAGCCACGAGGCGCCGGTTTCGTCCCATCGTCATGACGTCGTTCACCTTCATCGTGGGCGTGCTGCCGCTCCTCATCGCCACGGGGGCGGGCGCCGCCAGCCAGCGTGCCATCGGGACGGTGGTCTTCGGGGGCATGGTCTCTTCGACGCTGATCGCCATCCCTTTTGTGCCGGTCTTCTTTGTGCTGCTGGAGGGACTGAATCAGCGGTGGAGGGCGCGCAAGGCCCGGCGGGCCGAGATGAAGGTGCGTTGATGGTATGGTCGGGGATTCGCCTTTGAATATCGGGAAAACCAATCCAAAGAGGAGGCTCGAAGCTTATGGGAGCGCGGTTCTTCACGGACAGCAGGGGACGGCTGCACTACGTGCTGATGCAGGAGTACGCAACATCCTGCGGACCGGCTTGTGTGGCCATGGTACAGAGCTCTTACCGGATGCAGTGCATGGTGGACGGTGAAGGAGAGGCCCGCCGATTGTCCCAGAACTATCCCGGCAGGTGGACGCTGGCGAGCGGAACCACGGCCATGATGAATCTTTCCTACGTCCTGAACGCTGAAGGGGTGAGGGCTTACGGAGCCACCAACGTGACTCCCGCCGGGCTGCACCGGTACCTGGAGTTTTACGCTTCCGAGAGGACCCCGGCCATCGTGAGGGTCGGGTGGTCGGGTGGGGGAGGGCATTTTGTCGTGGTCCCGTATGTGGACCCGGACGGCAGGGTCTTTTTCCGCGATCCGTGGTACGGCTTTCACGAATGCGCCCAGTCGACCCTGCCGGCCTACAGCCCCCAGGCGGGTGTGAACGGCCAGCTTTCAGGGCACATCGTGGTCACCTATCGATGACCATGGGATATGCAAAGACGGAGTCGGCCTGACCTTGGTCGGAACGACATCCCTGCTGCCATGAGAAGCTGGGCGCTGCAGGGATGCTCCTGCAACAAAGTCTCGGATCAGGTCCGATTCACAACCACACTTGGCTGGGACGGGTACTCCCTCTAGGGGTAGTCCCAACTTACAAGCCGCCAATAAAGCTCATCTCGGCAGGCGGTGCGCTTGGATTGTTTCTTCTGATCTATCAGGTAACGCCCCCTGAAATTATCCGAAGCCAGGAGCAAAATGACTCCTCACGAACTGAAATATTAGAACAGCTGCTCGCAGGCACCGTTTTGGATCAGGCCGGAAACCCCCTGCCCGATGTCCTGATGAGCCTCCTGGAATTTGCTGTTTCCTGCCGGACTGACAGCAAAGGCGGTTTTCCATTTGATGTTAAGGGGCAAAAACAGATGGGTGTACGACTGATGGCTCAAAAGGACGGGGTTGCGACCTTCCGGCAGGACGTCACCTTGGCAATAAAACAATCTGGGGAACGCTCTTAGTGAGCAGGGCATCCGTACGGGAGGCGAGGAAGGATCAAAGCTTCTCTCGCAGGCGGTTGAAGCCTACCGCGAGGCGCTCAAGGTCAGAACCCGTGAAAACCTGCCCCAGGACTGGGCCATGACGCAAAACAATCTGGGGAACGTTCTCAAAGAGCAGGGCATCCGAACGGGAGGCGAGGAAGGATCGACGCTTCTCTCCCAGGCGGTTGAAGCTTACCGCGAGGCGCTCAAGGAATTCGAACGGGGGCAGCACAGCTACTACGCTGCCCGTACAAAAGGCAATCTCAGAGAAGTTGAAGCCCTGATCCAGCAGCGACAGGGGGCAGGGCATTAAAGGGAACCAAGTGATTGGCGTCAATGTGAAGTCAGGCTCTTCAGATCCGGGAAAAACCTAAGAGGGCCTGATTTCCCACTCCAGCAGATCCCTGGGGTCACACCGTTGCACCGAAGTGAACGCTAAATTGCCGATTTAAGGCCTCATGTTGGGATTACCCCCTCTACTGCAGCGTGATGGCCTTTTCCGGGCACATCTCCTGGCAGCAGAAGCAGGTGATGCAGGTGTCGGCATCGACGACGGGGAGGCCGTCTGTGCCCATGGAGAGCGCTGATACGGCGCACTGATCGACGCAGGTGCCGCAGCCTGTGCAGAGCTCGGGGTCCGCCTTGGGTCTCAGGAGGGTCCTGCCATGGATCATGCCCTGGATGACCTCGTTGTTCATGATGGCCTCTCCGCCCAGCGGAGGAAGCTTGAAATCGGGCAGGGTGCGCAGCTCACCGATAATTTCCAGCCGATCCAGGTCATAGTCGCCGAGCCCGAGCTCCCTGGCCTTCTGGAGAAATCTCAGCCGGCCGGGGTCGCACCCCATCATGCGGGCGATGACGGAGTCCACAGCCACGGCGTTGTCCGAGGCCAGGATGAGTCCGATTTCCCTCAGATCCGGGGAGGCCGGTCCGTTGCCTTCCATCCCCACCACGGCGTCCACGATGAACAGATCGGGAACCCGCAGCCGAAATACATCGACGATGAGCTCGTGAAACCGTTCGGGAGCTCCCGCCGCCTGGTGCAGCTTTGCTTTCTGAGCGCCGGGGAGAAACCCGTAGCTGTTCTTGATGGCTCCCGTGATGACGGTGAGCCCATGGGTCTTGAACTTGGGGAGGCTGATGACAATATCCGCGTCCAGGACGGCCCTTGAAAGGCTCACGGTCGGCATGTAATCCGGATTGAACTCGACGGTCCGGGAGTCGTCCCCAATGTTCCGATAATAGATCCCGGCAGCTTCCATGAGTCCCGTTTGCCTGAAGCTTTCCTCGTTGGCCCCGTAGCTGAAAAGACCCGGGTTGTCCCCGACGATGAGAGATGCCGGACCCATTCCTTCGACTTCCTCCACGACGGCCCGGAGAAGGGCCGGATGGGTCACGATCCCTTCCCCGGCCTGGGAAGCCCGGAGCACATTGGGCTTGATGAGAACCTTCCTGCCCTGAACCTTGATGGGGAAGAGCTCAAAAACCCGCTCCACCGCCTGCCGGATGTTTTCGTAGGTTGCGGGATGGATCAACACTCTCGACATGAAATCACCTCATCGATAGGCCACAAAGAAGAGACGCCGGAATGGAAAGAGGATTCGGCCGTCGCGCTGCCGGGGATAGCTGCGCTCGAAGCCGGCCAGGAGCTTCTCCTCGAACCGTCCTCGCTGAGGATCGTTCTCGAGCGCCTGGAGGTAAGGCCGAAGGCCCGTTCCCCGGAACCACTCGATCAGGGCTCCCGGGCCGTCCAGAAAATGGTAGTATTCCGTCTCCCACAAAACCAGGTGCGTCGCCAGGGGCTGCAGGACATTGTAGTAGAATTCGGGGGTCTCCTGGGTCATGGCGTTCCGAGCCTTTCCCATGAGGTCCCGCCACTCGGGGTCGTAGGAAACCTCGGAAATCACCCGGTGAGCCTTCGAGCCGTAATGCGCGGGGATCTGAACAGCCAGGGCGCCTCCCGGCCCGACCTGACCGAGAAGGTGCGGGAGCAGCCGCTCGTGGTGGGGCACCCAGTGCAGGGCTGCGTTGGAGCAGACCAGATCGAAAGGGCTGTCAGCGGTCCACGTCCCGGCATCCGCCAACACCCATCGGCCTTCGGGATGCTCCCGGCGGGCGGCTTCGATCATCTCCGGCGAGTTGTCGACGCCTGTGACCTCGGCATCGGGCCATCGTTGCCGCAAAGTCGCCGTGCTGTTTCCCGGTCCGCAGCCGAGATCCATGATGGACCGCGGCTGCTCCATCTCGATGCGCGCCACCAGGTCCCGTGCCGGCTGCGTGCGCTCGTCGGCGAACTTCAGATACTGCGTGGCATCCCAGGTCGGCATGGGAACCATCCTTTCATTTCGTTTCGCCAGGTAAGATCATCCTCTTCCCTGCCACGCCTGCAGATACCTCATGGCCGTTCGCGTCGCCTCGATGGGCTGATCCTCGTAAGTGTAGAGCTCGACGGTCACAAAGCCCTCGAATCCCGTCTCTCGGATGGTGTCCAGCACGCCGGGAATGTCGATGGCGCCCTCGCCGAGCATCAGGTGGTGGTGCTCTCTGGAGGCCGCGATATCTTCCAGGTGGAAATGATGGGTCGCTGCCTGGAGCTCCTTCACGCGGGCCGCAGGGTCCTCCCCCACACAGAAGAAGTGGCCGATATCGAAATTCAGGCCGAAGACCGCCGGGTCCAGCTCGCGGAAGAGCTCGAGGAACTGCTGGGAATTCTCGATGAGAAGCCCCGGTTCGGGCTCGATGAGCACCAGGATGTTCCTGGCACGAGCCCGCTCCTCGATCTGCATGAGGCCTTCCCTGAACAGCCGGAGCCCCTCGTCGCGGGTCAGCTCCTGGAGAGGGCCGCCGGGCTCGGTCGACAGATTCCGCGCTCCCAGCTCTGTGGCCAGGTCGATGCAGCGCAGCGTGTAGTCGACACGCTTGGCTCGAAGCGCCGGGTCGTTCTCTATCCACGAGGGATGGTAAGTGTCTCCGTCGGCGTGATGCATGAACGCGTTGATATTGGATATTTCAATTCGGCACCGGTCCAGGGTGCGACGGATATCCAGGACGTCGGCCGGGCTCAGGTGCAGGGGAAAGGCATGGGGGACATCGGCCATGATCTCGACCCCCTGGTAACCCGCATCGGCCACAATACGGATAGCATCGGCCAGGCTGAAGTGTCGGAAGGCATTGGTGCTGAAAGCGAATTTCATGGGGCGCATCTCCTGTCGATATGCGGCCGCAGGTGATCCAGCGACTTGCGGGCTGCTTCAACGGGGCAGTGGGGATAGGTGTAGAGCTCAACGGTGACGAACCCGTCATAGCGGAACTGGCGGAGCAGTGTGAAGAGGCGGTTGAAATCCAGGTCCCCGTCTCCGGGGATGAGGTGGTAATGCTTGCCCTTCGCGATGTCTTCCATGTGGATATGGAAGACTCTCCCTTTCAAGGCATTCAGGACGGCTTCGGGGTCTTCCCCCATAACGTGGCTGTGGCCCAGGTCGAGGTTCGCTCCCAGGAAGGGTGTGTCCATGTCGTCCAGCAGGGACGCGAGCTCCCGGCAGTTCTCGATGAGCAGCCCCGGTTCATATTCGATTCCCAGGCGGACGGCATGCTCTTCGGCGAAAGGGATCAGCTCCCTGAACGACTGCTTCAGCAGATCCCGGGAGACTCCCGGAGACACCCCCGGAACCATGCGGCCGGAGGTGACGCTCACCGAAGGGCAGTGGAGAAGGCTTGCGAGCTCGATGCAGCGCCGGGTGTAGTCAATGCGCCACCTCCGCTCAGCGTCCACCGGGTTGGCGAGGGAAGGCTCGAAGAGAGGTTCCCAGAAGTCGCGGCCATAATAGCCCATAGCGGTATTCGCATTGATGTTGGCCACTTGAAGGCCGCTCTCCCGAAGGGTAGAAGCCAGGCGGTCGAGGTCCCGGCTGCCGAAGGCGGGCGGGAAGAGATGCGGCGAGTCAGCCAGGATCTCCACCCCCTCGTACCCCGCTGCGGCGATTCGGCTCACCGCCTCGAAAACCGAAAACCGCGTGAATGCATTGGTACTGAAGGAGAGCTTCATGATGCCCTCATCCTGGCATGGACGTTTTGTGGCTGCCGTGGAAACACCCGCATGATCGGTCGTCCGACGGGTCGTCATTTCGGCTGGAGCTCCGCCCGGGCCCGGGCGGCGTAATCGGCAAGCATGCCGTACTGCTCGTGAAGGCCGTAGGCTTCCACGCCCAGCGGAGCTTTGAAATAGGAGGCGAGGTGAGGCATCAGGCCCGATTCCCCGCGTCTTTTGGCCAGTTCGGCCAGCCGCGCCAGGTCCAGCACAAGGGGCGCCGCAAGGATCGAGTCGAACCCCTGCCAGATGAACTGCAGGGACATCCTGACCCCGAGGAAGCCCCGAAAATGGATGAAATCCCAAGCGGTCTTCTGGTCGTCGAGGGAAGGGACGTAATCGATATGGACGCGGCTGTGGGGAGAGTAGCCCAGTATTTTCGAGAGCACCTGGTCTTTGGTCTGGATCTTGGCTGCCTTGTTCGAGGGGTTCTCGAGGACCCGGCCGTCCAGGTTGCCCAGGATGTTGAACCCCTCCCAGCTCAGCACCTCCAGGTTGCGATACGAAAACATGGGGGCCAATACGGATTTGACCAGGGTCTCACCGGTCTTCCCGTCATTTCCCATGACGGGAACGCCGATTTCGCCGGCTAACTGGACCAGGGCGGGGAGCAAGGCTCCCTGGGATGGCGTGAAATTGACGAATGGGCATCCTTCGCGGATGGAGGCATAGGCATAGAGCGTGCTCGCCCGGACCGTTCCGGGTCCGTTCCCCTCGATGCATGCCTCTAAAGAGGCGAGGTCCTCATGGACCGGGGTGGCGTCAAGAGGAGGCTCCGTCGATGCCAGGTTGACGACGACCACCTCAGCCAGGGATTTTGCGGCTTTGAAAGCCGAAATCTGGCTGCGAATGAGATCGATCTCTTCCCGGGCCGGGCGGCATCCGCATGCTGCGGGCCGGGCGGCCAGCTGTTCGATGGCTTCGCCGCAGTTGCTGGCGGTTCCCCGCGAGATGTGAGGCTCGATCTCCTCGAGATCGTGCCGGATTTCCGGCAGGAGGTCTCTCTGGATCATTCCGGTCTCTCGAATGAGGTGGGCGGCCGTGTCCTTCAGGCTCCCCGGCCGGATGTCGCACCCGCCGAACTCGAGGTCCTCCAACGCAGCCAGAGGGATGCCGTCAAAAAGACTGCCGGCCGTGATCATGCCGACGGGAGAAGTGAGTCCCTTTCGGAGGGCCAGTGCCCCGATGATCACCGTGGTTGAAATGGACCCCAGTGCGCCGATCAGCCAAACCCCTGTCTTTCTCCTTTTCATTACGAGACCTGACCACCATTTGAGTGAAAGGGTTCCGAGTATGTATATGAAGGTTCTCTTCAACACGGGGCATGAAGCAGACCCCTCGCAAAGTGGGGAAATTTATGCTTCATTCCCAACCGAAATACCAGTGAGATTTTTACCGGCTTCAACGGCTCAGGACAAGGCATAGGTAGATGACTCCCGCCGATTCCCTGGAGCGCACATTCACCTTCACGCCGGAAGAGACTGGGGAGGTGGGCGCATCGTTCTGCTTTTGCGGCCGATTCTCTTCATTTTCTTGACTGATGATACCCATGATCGAATGATCAGTTCTCGGCAAAACTCCACCTGATTTCAGCGTTTAACCCAGTGTGATCAGCTTTTTGTTCGGTGAGAGGGTGCTCCATCTGATACCTTGAAGTCGATGGCGAATCGTTTGAACCATAAGGACCTCATATGTCAGCAGCCAAGATGCGAGAGCAATCCGCCGAGATGTTGAGTCGGCCGGTCTTCCAGGTCACCGACCTGACGAAGGTTTACCATATGGGGGAAGTGCGGGTGCCTGCCCTCAGGGGGATCACTCTTGAGCTCGCTGCGGGGGAGATCATCGTGCTGCTGGGTCCCTCGGGCAGCGGGAAGTCGACGCTCCTGAACATCCTGGGAGGGTTGGATCGCCCTTCCGGCGGCCGGGTGATCTACCGTGAAAAGGACCTCACCCGTGCCTCCGACCAGGAACTGACGGAATATCGGCGCTTTTCCGTCGGCTTCGTCTTTCAGTTCTACAACCTCATTCCCAGCCTCACCGCTCTGGAAAACGTTTCAGTGGTGGCCGAGATCGCCAGGAAGCCCATGGATCCCCGCAGAGCGCTGGGCATGGTGGGGCTCGGCGAGCGACTCGACCACTTCCCGGCCCAACTGTCCGGCGGCGAACAGCAGAGGGTGGCCATCGCACGGGCCGTCTCCAAGAACCCTGATATCCTGCTCTGTGACGAGCCCACAGGGGCGCTGGATTCAGCAACGGGCGTACTGGTGCTGGAGGTGTTGGAGGAAGTGAATCGGGAGCTCGGGGCCACCACGGTCATCATCACGCACAATGCCGATATCGCCGGCATGGCGGACCGGGTCGTGCGTCTCAGCGACGGCCTGGTTTCAGAGATCACCCGCAACACGGTGAAGAAGTCCCCGAAGGACATACGGTGGTGAAAACATGAGAGCTCTGGACCGGAAGATCCTCCGGGACACCTGGAAGATGAAAGGCCAGGTTCTGGCCATCGCCCTGGTGATCGCCAGCGGGATTTCAACCTTCGTCATGTTCCTCAGCACCATGAATTCCCTGACCCTGATGCGGGAGGGTTTCTACCGGGACTATCGATTTGCGCACGTGTTCGCATCCCTCAAGCGAGCACCGGAAAGCCTGAGGTGGCGTATTGCCGAAATCCCCGGCGTGAGCCGGGTGGAAACCCGGGTCGTAGCCGAAGTCAAGCTCAAAGTGGAACATTTCTCAGATCCCGTCACCGGGAGAATCGTTTCCGTGCCCGAGAGGGGAGAGCCCCTTCTCAATCGTCTGCACATCCGAAAGGGGCGCCAGGTCGATCCTTTCAGGGATGACGAGGTGATCATCAGCGATGCCTTTGGCGAGGCTCATGGCCTCGAGCCCGGAAGCACCCTGGGGGCGATCATCAACGGCCGGTGGAAGCAGCTGGTCGTGGTGGGCGTGGCGCTCTCTCCGGAGTTCGTGCTCCAGGTGAAGCCGGGCGCCATCAGTCCCGATTACAAGCGCTACGCCATTCTCTGGATGAGCCGGCGGGCTCTCGGCAAGGCCTACGACATGGATGGGGCCTTCAACGACGTCGTGCTGTCGGTCTACGCCGGAGTGAGCCCGAAGGGGGTCTTGACGGAGCTGGACCGGCTCCTGGAGCGGTATGGCGGACTGGGCTCCTACACCCGGGAGGATCAGCTGTCCCACCGCTATCTCGACGAGGAGTTCCGTCAGCTCGAAAACAGCGCCAGGCTGTTCCCCGCCATCTTCATTGCCGTTTCCGCCTTCCTCATCAACGTTGTCCTGACCAGGACCATCAACACGCAGAGGGAGCAGATCGCAATATTGAAGGCTTTCGGCTACAGCAACCGGGACATCGGGTTTCACTACGCCAAGCTGGTGGCGGTGATCGAGGCCATCGGGCTCACCGCCGGTTTCGTCGTGGGAACCTGGCTCGGAAACAGTCTCGGCAGAATTTACATGGAGTTCTATCGTTTTCCCACCTGGATCTATGAGGTTCAGCCCTCCGTGGGACTGGGCGCCGGCCTCATTCTCTTTGCTTCCGCCCTGGCGGGAACCTTCATGGCCATCCGCAGGGCGGTGAAGCTCCCCCCGGCGGAAGCCATGAGGCCGGAGGCTCCGGCCCGGTACCGAAGATCGGTGCTGGATCGGATGGGGCTCTGGCGGTTCCTTGCCCAGCCCACCCGGATCATCATCCGCAATATCGAACGCCAGCCGGTCAAGTCGCTGCTTTCCATGACGGGAATCGCGTCCGCCTGCGCCATCATGATCGCGGGCACCTTCACGACGGATGCTGTGGACTTCATGGTGGATGTTCAATTCAGGCTCTCCCAGAGACAGGACATGGCCGTCACCTTCACGGAGCCCACCTCATTCAACGCGCTCTTCGCCCTGAAGCGGACCCGTGGAGTCCTCGATGCGGAGGGCTTTCGCGCGGTGCCGGCCCGGCTCCGGTTCGAGCACCGCAGTTATCGAACCTCCATTCAGGGTGTGCATCGGGATGGGCGCCTCCATCGGCTGCTCACCAGGAGCCTGAGCCCCGTTGATCTTCCCGCGGAAGGTGTTGTGCTCACGGATTACCTGGCCAGGCTTCTCGGTATCGCGCCGGGCGACAAGCTGACGGTGGAAATCCTCGAAGGGAGCCGGCCTGTGAGGGAGGTGCCGGTTGTTCACCTGGTCGCCGAGTACATCGGCATGAATGCGTACATGGACCTGGATGGGCTGAACCGGTTCATGCGGGAAGGTCATGCCCTCTCGGGAGCCTACCTGACGGTGGACTCGCTTTACCAGGATGAGCTCTACAGAGAGCTGGTCGAAATGCCCCGAGTGGCGGGCACCGTGGTGCGCAGGAACGAGATCCGAAATTTCTACGAGACGCAGGCGGAATTTTTGCTCTTCTTTGTCTTTGTGGCAGCCATCCTGGCAGGATTCATTGCCTTCGGCGTCGTTTACAACAGCGCCCGGATCGCCCTGGCCGAAAGACGCCATGAGCTTGCCAGCCTTCGAGTGCTCGGCTATACACGGGGCGAAATATCCTATATCTTCCTCGGCGAGCTGGCGTTTCTGACCCTGCCGGCGATTCCGCTGGGATTCCTGATGGGTCGGGGAATCTGCATTATCGTCGCCCGATCCCTGGAATCGGATCTTTTCAGGGTGCCCGTCATCATGGAACCGGGAACCTACTCACTGGCTGCGACCGTGGTTGTGGTGTCGGCCTTCCTGTCGGGCCTCATCGTGCGTCGCAAGCTGGATCACCTGGACCTGGTCGAGGTCCTGAAGGCCAAGGAGTGAAACAGGGTGAACATCCGCAGATGGCTCTTTCTCACGCTTCTGGGGGTACTGCTTCTGTGGGCCATCGTCTATGGTTTTCTGCCCGGGCCCGTTCCCGTGGATGAAATCCGCGTTGCCCGAGGGCCGCTCCGTGTGACCATCGAAGAAGAGGGGGAGACGAGGGTCAAGGAGCGGTTTGTGATCTCGGCGCCGGTGCCCGGCTTTTTGCGCCGGATCGAGCTGGACGTCGGCGATCCGGTGAAAGAGGGCCAGGTGGTGGCCTGGCTCGAACCTCTCCCATCGGATGTTTTGGACCCGAGGAGCCGCGCTGAGGCGGAGGCGGCCGTTTCGGCCGCCATGGCGGCGCTGCGGGCGGCGGAAGAACGGGCCCGGGCGGCTGCGGCGGAGGCAGAATACGTGCAGAGGAACCTGGAACGGCTCAAGAATCTGTTTGAGGCCGGGGTGATTCCCAAAGACCGGCTGGATCAGGCAAATGCCGATGCCCGGCGGACCCGGGCGGAGCGTCTCTCGGCTGAAGCGGCGGTGAGAGGGTCTCGTTCGGACCTCGAGAGGGCTCGGAGCAGACTTCGGTATTCCGCAGCCGATGAGGACGTTCAGCTCCCGAGGACCGTCGAAATCCGGAGTCCCGACCAGGGGGTTGTGCTCAAAATCCACCGCGAGAGCCAGGGAGTAGTGTCATCCGGGGAAGCGCTCCTGGATATTGGAGACACGAATCGCATCGAGGTCCAGGTGGAGGTCTTGTCGGAGGATGGGATCCGGATCAAACCCGGAGCTCCCGTGATTTTCGATCGCTGGGGGGGTGAATCGGCCCTCAGGGGTGCGGTAAGGGTGGTCGAGCCCGCAGGCTTTACCAAGGTGTCGAGCCTCGGCGTGGAGGAACAGAGAGTCCTGGTCATTGCGGACATCGAGCAGAACGGAGAGGCTGCCGCACGGTTGGGCGACGGCTACCGGGTGGAGGCCAGTTTCATCGTGTGGGAAGGGGAAGACGTGCTCCAGGTGCCCGCAAGCGCCCTCTTTCGCAAGGGGAATGATTGGGCGGTCTTCGTTGTCGAGAACGGCCGGGCGAGCCTGAGAAAGGTCCAGGTGGGCCGCCGCACCGGCCTCGCGGCACAAATCATCGCGGGGCTTACGGAGGGAGAAAGCGTC
Source organism: uncultured Syntrophobacteraceae bacterium (assembly GCA_964557955.1). Taxonomy (GTDB): domain Bacteria; phylum Desulfobacterota; class Syntrophobacteria; order Syntrophobacterales; family Syntrophobacteraceae; genus JALOOX01. The sequence continues at coordinate 62,684 of CAZLCS010000007.1, read as the reverse complement.
ATCGCCCATCCCGAAGAATCCATCGAAGACGGAACCGCTGTCAGGTCCCGCACCTGAAAATGAAGCTGTCTTTGCTCAGTGAGCCGAGCGATCCCGGCTTGACGTGATCCGGTCATCCACGAGCTTGAGGAGTGCGTACAGTGTTTCCATGTGCGGGACGGGAACGTCGAGGGACCGTGCGATGCGCACCGCGTTTCCGAGGATGGCTTCAACCTCCATCGGTCTGCCGTTTTCGTAGTCCAGGAGCATGCTGGTCTTGTACGGTTTCATGACGCGGGTCCCCTGGATATTCTGCTCGATGACATCCGGTGCGAGAGGATGCCCGCTTGCGGCAGCCAACCGGCAAACCTCCCCCATCACTGTTCGAGCAAGCCGGGTGGACTCCTCCGAATCCAGTATGGTCTTGGTGTCGACTCCACCTGCCAGCACCGAGATGGGATTGAACGGAGCGTTCCAGACCAGCTTCTGCCAGCGGGCCGTGACCACCTCCTCCGTGACGACACAGGGAACCCCGACGGATTCCAGGAGATCCCTCAAGGTCTCCGCCTTCTCCGAAGCGCCTGAGGGATAGCGCCCGAGGGTGAGGCGTCCGTAGTCCAGGTGGAGGATGCGGCCGGGACTGATGCGGTTGGCCGCGATGAAGGCCAGGCCGCTCAGAATCTCGGTTTTAGGAAAAGCCATTTGGACCGGTTCTTCGATGTCGATGCCGTTCTGGATAAGAACCACGGTGGTCTGCGGGCCGACAATCCCCTGGATCAAGTCCGGTGTTTCGGCCCCCGCAACCACCTTGGTCGCGACAACGATGAAGTCCGGCGCGCTGCCAAAGTCTTGCGCGCTTTTGAGAACCCTTTCAGGGACAAACCGGTAATCTCCCGCGTCACTCCGTATGTCGATCCCCTCGGCCCGGACCCTGTCGAAATCGGAACGGGCCACAACCGATACGCGAGCGCCCGCCTGCGCCAGTTTTGCTCCGTAAAACCCTCCGATGGCTCCGGTGCCGATGACCAGGATCGTTGCCTGGGAGGCTTTCGGAGCCTCCGTGTGGTCTCTCTGCATTCGAATTCCTCCCACTTTGTCTGACATTCCGCTCTTCTTTGAATCATGGGAAGGAAGTCGTCAAGATTTTAAGTTGGGCGTGTGCCCGGCGCAGGCTGAGTGCCGTCAATAAGAAAGGCCCTCACCCGGCGCGCCCAATGCGATGGCATCGCTGGAATGCGGGCCTTTGTTTGCCTTGAGGCGCTGCCCTCGGGATCGTTCCGAGCGGCTGACGCGCCCAAGCCATACTTACGGTGCTTGCGGGTCGAGACCCAGGAATCGCGGGATTGCTGTGGCGCGGCCATTTCGTCCCACTGCCGGGATTCTCACCATTGTGTCTCTTCCTGCACTCACTCCCCTGACCCCCGCAGGCACCTGCAGCTCGGGGTGGTCAAAAGGCGCGCGCTCGAACTGTACCCGTTCATCCGTGAGCCCCCTGGCGAGGAAGGCCACGAGCGCCTGGATCCTCTCCTCAGCGGCCGCAGCCTCTTCGGGAGTGATGCCGGGTCGGGATGGATCCAGCTCGAGAATCCCTCCCATATCCAGGTCAAGATTGGCAAAGTTGGTGGCTGGGAAGTTGCCGCCGCGCACATAAAACTCCACCACTTGTCGCAGGGTGGCGTCCCCTCCCTGGTGGAAATAGGGGCCGGTGAACTCCGCATTTCGGATGCTGGGGGTTTTGAATGAGCCCGTCACAGCAGCCCGGTTGCCAGTGGGGGCAGGGAGGCTGCAGATGCCTGTCTCCGGGTCCGGGAAAAGCCCCTCTCCACACTGGGCAGGGAGGTTCGGTACGAACTTGGCCACATCCTCGGGCAGCTGTCCCTGGCTCTTCAGGAGACTGAGCTCCACGTAGGAGAGTGGAAAACTCTGGGGCTCGCCCGTCACAGGATCAGGAAATGCGGGCGACCTGCCGGCCCTTCCGGTGTCTTCGCTGCTGCGGCGCACTGCAATGTTGTACATCCCGTTATCGTAGAATGCGGACTGTCCGTCACCCATCATCATCGGTTCCACAATCTTCTGTGGGACGCCGTTCGCGTCCACCTGGAGATTTCGGACCGAGTGATTGGTTGTCTCTGGCAGCTTGTGGCAGTTGATGCATCGACCGTCAGCAAGCTGCAGGGTGCTGTCGGGGGGCGGATTCAACAGTGAAAGATTGGTTCCCTGGAATATGTCGAGGCCAAGGAGTTCCTGCTGGGTGAGGGCGGTCGGATCCGGGGGAATGGGAACGCCGCCGCCCCGGACGTTGAGGGCTGCGCCCATAAACCGGTCGAAGGGGGTGTCATCAGCGATGAGTGTGGCTTCGTAGAGCTGGACCGACAGACCGAAATAGAGCGAGAAATTCCACTCCATCTGGGTGAACGGGCCGCCAGGTCCATCCACCGGTTGCGTGGAATTCCACCACTCGGGCTGAAAGGCATCCTGAATCATCCGGGCATATGTGCTCACGCTGAGGCCTCTGCGGCCGGCCACCCTCCCGTTGCGCAGGGCGCGAGCCTGGGAGAGGGGCCCAAGGACACTGTCCTCGGGATGGACAAGCTGCCTCGCGAGAGGTCTCAAAGCCAGCATCTTCCTACCCAGCAGGGGGAAGCTCCGATTTTCGAATGACATCTCGAAACCGCTCAAAGGGGGGCCGACCGCCTGGGATGCGAGGCTGCTGTTGATGATGCGCACCTTCTCCTCGGTCAGCGGAGCAGCCGGGTTGACTCGGTCACCTTTGCGGAGAGTACTGGAGCGGTCACGAAATCCGAACGGGTTGACACCGTTGAAAACGGCGCTGGCCCGCCCGTCCCAAAAGTTGTCGAAGTTGAAGACGGCATTCACGGTCGGGGGGGCATTGCGCGGTTCGACCCTTCGAATGGTCTCCCGGGGCGATTCCGCAGGACGCCTGGTCACCAGTTTGAAAACCGGATCGTGAAGGCGGGATCCGACATCCAGATGGGATGGCCGCCTCGGGTTCAGCCCGATGAAATCCGTCAGTCGCACCCCCTGCGAGGACACGACGTCGTTGGTGTCAAACAGGACGCTGTCGAATTCGTTTTCCACCGGCGCGGGGTTCAACAGGTCAGGTCTGGGGACCCTTGCTGTTGCCGGGAAGCGTTGATGCAAAGGAAAATCGTCGATGGTGAGCTCGATATTGGCGTCGAAATTCAAACGGCCCGATTTGCCGGGGATGGTGGAGTTGCCGAACTCGATGTCGCCGCTCGTGTAGATCGGCGGCAGCCCAGCTGGAAAACCACTGTCGAGCAGCCCGGGAGAGATCTGGTTTCTGGATCTGACGTCGGCTCCCGCATTGAAGTGGCAGGTCGCGCAGGCCTGAACGCCGTCACTGCCCAGCTGCATGTCCCAGAACAGGGCCTTGCCCAGCCTGATGGCGGCTGCCGGGTCGGCTACGTAGTTCAGAAGGTCCGGTGGCTCGGGCGCGATGACATCTTTCAGCGAAAGTACCTGCACCTCCTGCGCCTGCGCCGGTGCAACCGCCAGCAAGCTCAAAGCACACAGCATGGCTGCAAATTTCAGCCTGTGCGACCTCGCCGTGTGGCTGGCATACAGTTTCATGGGGCCTCCTTTCTTCCGGCCGCAGCCGACTATGGGTCTCCATCAACAACGTTCGGTTCAGTATCCAATGCAGTCCGTGACAACAGCCATCATCAAAATTTCTACGTAAGTTTACTCATTAACGTGATTTGGGAAATAGTTACTTCTAATCAATTACACACCGCATTCTTGCCGCATTGATTCACGTTATACCGCCAAATTCACCCAGTTTGACTGTCCAGATACGGGGGCGTGAATACATGCTCGCTTCGGAGCACGCCGATTACCTTCGGAATGGTCGAGGGTGGTCTTGAGAATATTTATCCAAAACCAGCTTTTCACGAGTTCCTTCGAGTCACGAGCCCCCGGGGTCGGCCGGCTCATTGTTCGCTGAGTCCATCCCATGACGAGAGGTCGATGATTGATCTGAATCCCCTTTGTGATTTTGGATCGTTGTGAGATAAGGATAAACTGTTTCATTTGAAGCCAAAACCTTTGGACAGAATTCTTCGTCGGCATTCGTGAAATGAAAGCCTGCGCCCCTTTTAATCATCCCGGCGATTCATCCGCGGCTTCGCGCGTGCGAGTTATGGCGAGGAAAGGAGAACATTCATGGATCACTCGTTCATGCCAGGGCGAGCAGCCAGGGAGGATATCGAGCAGATTCAACTGGTGGGGCTCAAGTGGACGGTGGGTCATGCCCATGCCAACAGTCCGTTCTATCGCGAGCGGCTGGATGCGGCTGGAGTGAAGCCGGAGCAGATCCGTACGCTCGAGGATCTGAGGCGGCTGCCCTTCACCACGGCCCAGGACCTCCAGGAAGGGTATCCCTTTCCCCTTCGGGCGGTTCCCCATGATCGTATCGTCCGGATTCATGCCTCTTCCGGGACAACGGGGAAGCGCAAGGTCCTGGGCTACACTCAGAAAGACATTGACGACTGGGCCAACATGTTTGCCCGCTGCTACGAGATGGCGGGGCTTTCCCGTGAGGATCGGGTACAGATCGCGGTCGGCTACGGGCTTTGGACGGCGGGGGTCGGCTTTCAGCTGGGCTGTGAACGGTTCGGCGCAATGGCCATTCCGGTGGGTCCGGCCAACACCGAAATCCACTGCCAGATGCTGGTGGATATGCAGAGCACGGTGTTTTGCGCCACGGCCTCCATGGCTCTTCTTATTGCCGAGGAGATCGAGCGGCGCGACCTGCGGGACCGTATCGCGCTTAGGAAGTTCATCTTCGGAGCGGAACGCCACAGCCACAGAATGCGTCAGCGCATTGCCGAGATCACCAGAGTGGAGGACCTCTTTGACATCCCCGGTTTGACGGAGCTCTACGGACCCGGCACCGGCCTCGAGTGTACGGCCCACGAGGGGGTCCACTACTGGGCGGACTATTACATTCTTGAAATCCTCGATCCCGAGACCCTTGAACCCATGCCCCCCGGTGAGGTCGGAGAGATGGTGGTGACGACCCTCCGCAAGGAGGCGTGCCCGCTCATCCGGTACCGAACCCGTGATCTCACGCGCCTCATTCCCGAGCCCTGCCCCTGCGGCAACCTTCTCCCGAGGCATGACCACCTGCTGGGACGCTCTGACGACATGTTCATCTTCCGGGCCGTCAACATCTACCCGGGCCAGATCGATCATGTATTGTCCGGGATGCCGGGGGTTGGAAGCGAATATCAGGTGCACCTTTTCCGGCGTGAGGATGGAAGAGACACCATGCTCATCAAGGTCGAGCGCACCGGGCTGGATTCCCCCGACGCCGACAGGGAGCTGGCCGACGCCATTGCCGCTGAGATCCGAAAGCAGATCATGGTTCGAGCCCAGGTGGAGCTGGTGGATTATGGAGCGTTGCCCAGGACGGAAAGGAAAAGCCGGAGGGTGTTCGACCACCGAGTGGTCGAAACGTGAGAATCGCTGGGCGGAAAACGGAAATCGGAAGTCAGGTTTCATTGGGAGGAGGGCAGAGTCAGAAGCCGAGACCGGGGACTGCGGACCGGGAACATATTACTCGAAACCTGAAACCTGAAACCTGAAACTCGAAACCAAAGAAGGAGGAGGAGGACCATGCAGTTCAGAAGATTGAGGGGGCTTTTGGTGTGCATGCTCGGCGCCCTGTTCGTTTTTTCAGGCGTGATTCCGGCCATGGGTGCTGAAGACCAGCCGATCCGGATCGGAGCCTTCTTTGCTCTGTCCGGTCCTGCCGCGACCATCGGGACACCCACGAAACTGGTAGCCCAGATGGTGGTGGACAAGATCAACAAGCACGGGGGTGTCAACAAACGTAAGCTCGAGCTGGTGGTAGGCGATACGGAAAGCGAGCCGACAAAAGCTTTGATGGTGGCCAAGCGCCTTGTTGAGCAGGAAAAGGTTGTCGCTGTCATCGGCCCCACGCGCACGGACGAAGGTATGGCGGTGAAGCCTTTCTTTGAGGATACCGCTCATGTGCCGGTCATCATGACCATCGGCGGCGATCCCGTGATCGCCGGAGGTAAATTCGGTCCTTTCAACTGGACATTCAAAACGCCTCAGCGCACATCTGTTGCGGTGAAGAAGGTCTACGACTATCTCCGTTCCCAGAAAATGACCAAGGTGGCCCTGCTCACCGCTTCCGACGGCTTCGGCAAAGACGGCGCGGCTTGGCTGGAGAAGCTTGCCCCCGAGTTCGGACTGGAGATCGTGGCCCAGGAAGTCTTTGCCGTCAGCGACACGGACATGACGCCGCAGATCATCAAGACCCGGGAAACGGGCGCCCAGGCGCTCATCTGCTGGACCATCGGGCCTGCAGGGGCTCGTGTGGCCAAGAATGTCAAGCAGCTGGGATTGACCATCCCGCTGGTCCAGTGCCATGGACAGCCGGATCCCAAGTACATTGAGTTGGCCGGCGAGGCTGCAGAGGGCAGCATCATGCCGTCCACCAAGCTCATGGTGGTGGACCAGCTCCCGGACACCGACCCTCAGAAAGCCGTAATCCAGGAATTCATCAACCTCTATACGGAAGTGTACCACTACGACAAGCAGTATCCCATCAATACCCATTCGGGATATGCCTGGGACGCCATCTATATTCTGGCCAATGCCCTGCGCGAGGTCGGCTCCGACCCCGAACCGCTGAGGGCCGCCATCGAGAAGACCCAGGGATATGTCGGAGTCAGCGGCATCTACAACCTCACCGCCGAGGACCACAACGGCCTGGGGACGGATTCCATGGTCATGGTGAAGGTGGAGAAGGGGAAATGGGTCATGTTGAAGCCCTGAGGTGTGGCGCCCGACAAATGTCCGTTGGCAACAAATGACTTGACATGGCCGCCCCGCTGGGTTTATTGGGATGGCATGGCACGATTTTTTGGAAGCGCATTGGAGTAGAAGACAGCATGTTGAAGCCCTGTAACACGCAAATTCGTTTCTGGCGCTGGTGGTGCGGAACAGGCGAGGGGTGTGCCGACGGGCTTTAGCTGGAGCTGAACCATCAGTTTGAGTGTGAAGATCAAGGACCGTGGGCCACCTGGCCCACGGTCCTTTTGCTTTTTTGGGGGTCGTGGGAGTCATCCTGCGGCCCCCTTCCATTTTGGGGGTGTTGAGGTCTCGAATTGCAGAACAAAAGGACGAACCAGAGGAAGACTGAAAGGAGCTTGAAATGCTGATTGTGATGGATCAACAGGCTACCCCGGCTGAGATCGATGCAGCGGTGGCCGCTATCGAGGCGAGGGGGTACACGGCCAGGCCGATACCGGGTGGTCAGAGGGTGGCCATTGGAGTGCTCCACAACCATGGGGCCGTGGACGCATCGATGTTTCTCGGACTTGCCGGAGTCAAGGAAGTCATCCCCGTCACCAAACCCTTCAAGCTGGTCAGTCGGGAGTTCCAGCTGGATGATACGGTCGTTCGGGTGGGAGATGTGGAGATCGGCAACGGACACCTCACGATGATTGCGGGCCCCTGTGCCGTCGAAAGCGAGGAGCAGGCCCTCACCATCGCTCGACACGTGAAAAAGGCGGGGGCTCAGCTCTTCCGGGGCGGGGCCTTCAAGCCGAGGACGTCGCCCTACGCATTCCAGGGGCTTGGCGAAGAGGGGCTCAAGATCCTGGCCAGGGTTCGCGAGGAAACGGGAATGCCCGTGGTGACCGAGGCCATGGATCATGAGGTTCTCGACCTGGTGGAGGCCTATGCCGACGTGATCCAGATCGGAGCTCGCAACATGCAGAACTTCAGCCTGCTGCGGCGTGCCGGCAGGTCGACCAAGGCCGTTCTCCTCAAGCGGGGTCTGGCCGCGACCATCGAAGAATGGCTGATGGCGGCGGAATACATCATGGAAGGCGGCAACCCCAACGTCATCCTGTGTGAACGGGGTGTCCGGACCTTTGCCCACCACAGCCGCAACACTTTGGATCTTTCGGCGATTCCGGTCGTCCAGAAGGAGAGCCATCTGCCCATCATCGCCGATCCCAGCCATGCGGCGGGACGGCGAAATCAGGTCATCCCTCTCAGTCGTGCTTCGGTGGCCGTGGGGGCCCATGGGCTGATGGTCGAAGTGCACCACGCTCCGGAGACGGCCCTCAGCGACGGAGCCCAGTCCCTCTATCCCGAGCAGTTTGAGGAGCTGTGCCGGCAGGTGCGCTCCATTCATACTATGTTCAGCCCGTACCAGGATAACCTGGCGGGCATCAGGCGCAGCGCGTGAGAGGAGGGAAACGATATGAAGATACGCTCATTTCCCTCCAGGGAGGAATTTCTGGATTTGGCTCAGAAGGGGAACGTCATCCCCGTATGCTGTGAAATCCTTGCCGATACGGAAACCCCCCTTTCGGTTCTGGCCAAAGTGTATCGTGATGCCGGGCCGGTCTTTCTGCTGGAGAGTGTCGAAGGTGGGGAGCGGTGGGGGCGTTTCAGCTTTCTGGGTGCTTCGGCCCGGGCCATGCTCCGCGTGTATCGGGACCGCGTGGAGATCGAGGATGCAAAGGAGACCCGGGCTATCGAGCACCACGGAGATCCCTTCTCGGTCTTGCGCTCTTTCATGGCGCAATTCAAACCGGTGTCCCTTGCCGAACTGCCGCGTTTCTGGGGTGGGCTGGTGGGATACCTGACTTACGAGTCCGTGTCTTTCTTCGAGTCCATTCCCGTGCATCACGACGATGCGCTTCCCCTGGCGCGGTTCATCCTTCCCGACCGCCTCTTCATCTTCGACAACGTGCGTCATACCCTGGCTCTGGTGTCCTATGCCTTTCTGGACGGTGTGCCTCCCGAGGTGACTTACGAAGCCGCCCTGGCCTCCATCAACGCCATGCAGCAGGAGCTGGCTCAGTGCATTTCCGAACCCGCTGCGAAAGTGAGCGGCAGCTACCATCTGGAAACCCCCATCGACCCTGAGTCGTTTCGTTCGCAGGTCCTGCGTGTGAAAGAGTACATCGGGGCCGGCGACGTTATCCAGACCGTTCTCTCGCAGCCTTTCGAGTGCAGGGATCCCATCCATCCCTGGTGGCTGTATCGGGCTCAGCGCTACATTAACCCATCTCCTTACCTCTTCTTCATGCACCTGGATGACACAGTGCTGGTGGGTTCGTCTCCGGAGACCATGGTGAGGCTGGAAAACGGAGTGGCCACGCTCAGACCCATTGCCGGAACCCGTCCAAGGGGAGCGACGGAACAGCAGGACCGCCAGTTGGCCGACGAGCTGCTCCAGGACCCCAAGGAGCGGGCGGAGCACCTGATGCTGGTGGACCTGGGGCGCAACGACCTGGGGCGCATTGCGGAAATCGGGTCCGTGCAGGTGACGGATCTCATGGTCGTGGAGCGCTACTCCCACGTGATGCATCTGGTTTCGAACATCACGTGCGATCTGAAATCGGACTGCGATGCCTGGGATCTCATCCGGGCCACTTTTCCGGCGGGAACCCTCAGCGGCGCACCGAAGATCCGGGCCATGGAGATCATCTCCGAGCTCGAGCGGCAGTCCCGAGGACCTTACGGTGGAGCCATCGGCTACATTTCGTTCACGGGCAACATGGATCTGGCCATCACCATCCGCACCGCCTGCATCCATGACGGCTGCCTGACAGTCCGGGCGGGTGCGGGAATCGTGGCGGATTCCGATCCCGAGCGCGAGCGCGTGGAGACGGTCAACAAGGCCATGGCCATCCAGCGGGCCCTTCAGCTGATTCGACAGGGAGGCTCATCATGATCGCAATGATCGATAACTACGACTCGTTCACCTACAATCTGGTACAGTATCTCCAGATGCTGGGAGCCGATGTCCGGGTGGTCCGCAACGACGCTGTGACGGTGGAGGAGGTGGCTGGCTGGAAGCCCGAGGGGATCGTGATCTCACCGGGACCTTGTACGCCTGCAGAGGCCGGGATTTGCGTGGAATTGATTCAGCGTCTTTCGGGGAGCGTTCCGATCCTGGGGGTCTGCCTGGGGCACCAGGCCATTGGGGCAGCCTTTGGCGGCAGCGTGATCCGGGCCAAACAGCTGATGCACGGGAAGACGTCCACGATCACGGCGGACGGGAAAGGGGTTTTCCGGGGGATCAAGAGCCCTTTTCAGGCCATGCGATACCACTCCCTGGTCGTATCCAGGGAGGATCTGCCCCAATGCCTGGAGATCACCGCCGACTCCGAAGATGGCGAAATCATGGGGGTGCGTCACCGCGATCACCCAACGGAAGGCATTCAGTTTCACCCGGAATCCATCATGACCCAGGTGGGAAAGCGGCTTCTGCGCAATTTCCTGGAAATGGCTCAGGCGGGCAACCGCTGGATGCTTTGAAAGGTCTCGAGTTTCGAGTTACGGCTTTGGAGGTTCACAGCTGCATATGTGCGTCTTCACCTCGTCATGCCGGCAGTCCTGTAGCCCGCACCCAGATTTCTTTTGTGGATTCCGGCTTGAAAACGGCCGGAATGACGACTCAAGTATTGGACACTCAATAGTGTGGAGATGTACTGAGATGTGAAACCTGGAACTCGAGACTCGAAACCTGAAACTCGAAACTCGAAACTCGAAACCGAAAAGAAGGGGAGCAGTGAATCATGTTTCTGGATTCTTTGAAGAAGATCATTCAAAGGGAGGACCTGCAGGAAGCCGAAATGGCTGAGGTCATGACGGAGATCATGTCGGGCGGCGCGACGGATGCTCAGATCGGTGCGTTCATGGCGGCTCTGGCCACCAAGGGAGAGACGTTTTCCGAGCTGGCTGGAGCCGCCCGGGCCATGCGGCGCAAAGCCACAAGAATCCAGGTGGCGGCGGATCCCGTGGTGGACACTTGTGGTACGGGAGGCGATCGTTCCAATACCTTCAACATTTCGACTACTGCGGCGTTTGTCGTGGCCGGCTGCGGAGTCACGGTGGCCAAGCACGGGAACCGTTCCGTGTCGAGCCAGTGCGGCAGTGCCGACGTTCTCGAAGCGCTGGGGGTGCGGCTGGACATCGTGCCCGAGCTTGTGGAGGAGGCCGTGCAGTCCCTCGGGATCGGGTTCCTGTTCGCCCCCATCTTTCACGGGGCCATGAAGCACGCGGCCAAGGCCAGGAAGGAAGTGGGAATCCGCTCGATTTTCAACATGCTGGGCCCTCTCACCAATCCGGCGGGCGCCAACTGCCAGCTCCTGGGTGTATTCGCGCCCGAGTTGACGGAGATGTTCGCCCAGGCTCTCAAGCTCCTCGGGACGAGGCGCGCCTTCGTGGTGCATGGCCACGACGGCCTGGACGAAATCTCCATTTGCGCGCCGACGCGTGTCTCGGAGCTCAATGACGGCATGATCAGGACCTACGATGTGACTCCCGATCAGCTCCTGGGAAGAACCGCGAATCCTCAGGATCTTCAGGGCGGGGACCCGACCGTCAATGCGGACATTGCACGACGGATCTTCACCGGGGAAAAGGGCCCCAGGAGGGACGTGGTCGTCGTCAACGCCGGTGCCGCCCTCGTGGCGGCCGGTGTAGCCCGGGACTTCTCCGAAGGGATCGCCATGGCGGAGGCCGCTATCGACAAGGGAGAAGCGCTCGGAAAGCTGGAAGCCCTCGTTCGATTCACGCAGGAGAATGGATGATGAGTGGTTCAGGGGCGGCCAAAACGGTTGGGTCCGATATTCTCTCACGCATTGTCGATCACAAGTTCATCGAGGTGCAGGAGGCGAAGAAACGCATTTCGGAATCCGAGCTCAGGAAGAGAGCCGAAGAGCGCCGGGACCGCAGGCATTTTATGGAACGCTTGTCCGATCCCGGACCTGTTGGGGTCAACATCATTTCAGAAATCAAGCGCGGATCGCCCTCGAGGGGCCTGATGCGTGGAGACCTGGATGCAGCCGAAACTGCGGCGGCCTATGAGCGCGGCGGGGCGGCAGCGCTCTCGGTGCTGACGGACCGCTCTTTCTTTTTCGGCAGCTTCGAGGATCTTCATGCGGCCAGGGGGGCTACCGGACTGCCGGCGCTCCGCAAGGATTTCATCGTCTCCACCTACCAGATCTATGAATCCGCAGCCATGGGCGCCGACGCCATTCTGCTCATCGTTCGCGTGCTGGCGCCGGCGTTTCTGCAGGCCTGTCTCGATCTGTGTCGGGAGCTCGATCTGGATGCTCTGGTTGAAGTCCATTCACTGCCGGAGCTCGAGGCAGCCACCGCGACGGGGGCGCAGCTCGTCGGCATCAACAACCGGGATCTCCGGACATTCCGGACCGATATCGGGATATCCCTGGAGCTGGCCCGCTTCAGGAAGCCCGGTCAGATCCTGGTGTCCGAGAGTGGAATTCACGGCCGAGATCAGATCGAGCAGCTTCTGGAAGCCGGCATCCACAACTTCCTGATCGGCGAGAGCCTGGTCCGGGCCGGAGACACGGAAGGGTTCCTGGCCCATTTGCTGGGGCGGGGATAGTCGCTGAACGAGGGATGTGATGCAGGGGCAGGAGAGTGGAGAAAAGGGGATCACCCCTCCCGACAGCAGGTCGGAAGGTGCCAAGGCCGAAGACATCGAATCACGAGGAAAGGATTCGTCGCCGAGGTCGGTGCAGGTTAAAATTTGTGGGTTGACGGACGAAGATCAGGCGCTGGCCTGTGCGCGGTTGGGGGCGGACGCCATCGGCCTTGTGTTCTTCCCCAGGAGCCCGCGGCATGTGAGCGACGACAAGGGCCGTGCCATCTGCAGGGAGCTCCCCTCAGGGATTTGCACCGTTGGGGTTTTCGTCAACGAATCCTACGAGACCATCATGAAACGGGTGGAATTCTGCGGGCTCCGCGGAGCTCAGCTGCACGGCGACGAGTCTCCGGAGCTGGTGGCCAGGCTGCTCAGTGAAGGTCTGGTGGTTCTCAAGGTATTCTTCGTGAATGGACATCCACCCCTGGCTCTCGCGGTTCGCTACCCGGCGACGGCGTGCCTCGTGGAGGCCGCAGGGGGGCCTCTCCCAGGGGGAAATGCCCGGACCTGGGACTGGGCTGCCGCCGGGCGCCTGCCCGCAAACCTGCCCATGGTGCTTGCGGGGGGGCTCGACCCCGAGAATGTGAGGGAGGCCATCGAATCGGCAAACCCGGACGCAGTGGATGTGAGCTCCGGCGTGGAAGCCGGCCCGGGCATCAAGGATATCACGAAAGTCGAGCTGTTCATCTCGAGGGCCAAGGCAGTTGACGGGGTGGCCCGCCAAGTCCACAGGGTGTTTTAATCGCCTGAGTCTTTGTATTTTACTTCATCGGAATTATGGTATAAATCGCGTGCGAGAACTGGTGAGATCAGGCGAGGTGGTCCGGATGTTCTTCTTCATTGGCGGGATTCAGCCCAGGACGATAACGGTGGAGGATGCGAAGCGGCTCTGCCCGGTTTGCGGCCTCGCTCAAGCACGCCTCAAACGGATCGATCACTACCTGAGCCTGTTCTTCATACCGCTCTTTCCTGTCAAGCGGGGTGAGCCCGTTCTGATCTGTGAGAGATGCGGGGCGGTTTCGTCGCCCGATATGCCGGTTGGGGGACATCCCCCTGCAGGCATGGGACGGGACCACTGTTCTCAATGCGGGGCGCCCCTTGAAGCCGGTTTCCGTTTCTGCCCCCACTGCGGTGCGCCGACTTGAACAAGGGAAATACTGAGGAACTCTTTGCACCCGGATGAATGGATATGACCACTGAAAACAAAGTGCTGTACTTCCCGACGCTGGCGGAACCCAACATCGACAAGATCTTGAGCCGCTTTCTCAAGAGTGAGCAGAAGAGACTGAAGGTGAGGACCTACCGGCGATATCGGGAGGTCATCGACCTGATGAAGCACTGCTTGAACGCTTACGGTGCCAACGACCTGGCGAGCTCGTCCGACATTGCCCTTTATGACCGGCTCTCGTACCATAAAAACATTGATTTCTGCGCCATTTTCGGACCCGAAAAGATTCTTCCCTCTGTGTCCCACTTTCTGAACTATTTCATGATTCGCAAGGTCATGGCTTCCGAAGCCTTGCTGCAGGCAGCGGGAACGGTAACCAAGCGGCTCATCAAGTGGCTGGAAGAACAGGGATATGTCGAGAAGGAACAGGCCGACAAGGCCAGCGCCATTGCGGCTGAGGCCGCACGGGAGCTCCCGGCAGCGGAGCGCCTGGCCCGCCTGCTTTATGAGTATGCGCAGCAGTACGCCCCCCGCTACTGGACCACGGAGATCGATGACTATTTCACCGTGGACAGGGTCGAGCCCGGCCTTCTTTATCTTTCGGCCATGACCAGCGCTGATTCCGTGGAGGTTCGGGTTCCCAAGGAGATCACGGACCACTGCCGGGTCGGATGGCAGGTGAACCTCCTGCTGGGCAAGACGCGCAACGGCTGGAGCATCCTGGAAACGGGAAACGTCTATCCGTCCTGATGCCGCCCCCCCCGGCCGCCAATGTTGTTGAATCAGCAGTCCCTCGTGCCCCTTCGGGCCACCCTGAACAATGAAAAGGCTCGGGGGGCTGGTTTTCAACTGGAAACTCGAAACCCGTAACTCGAAACTTTGCAGTAGCAGAGGTCTCTCAGAGAACGAAGGCGTTCGATGCCCCCTCTTCTGCACCTTGCAGGAGAGGGGGGTTCTGTTTTAAACGAGACAGGAATTGACGAAGTCCCAGTTGATGAGCTTCTCGATGAAAGCCGTGAGGTAGTCGGGCCTCCGGTTCTGGTAGTCCAGGTAGTAGGCGTGCTCCCACACATCGACCACCAGCAGAGGCTTCATGCCCTCGGTGAGGGGATTCCCCGCATTGGGGGTCTTCGTGACCTGGAGCTTGTTCCCGTCAAGAACCAGCCAGGCCCAGCCGCTGCCGAACTGGGTGGCTCCCGCGTTCTTGAGCTCTTCCACGAATTTCTCGAAGCTCCCGAAATCCGCAGCGATCTTTCCTGCCACGGCGCCGGTGGGAGCGCCTCCCCCGTCGGGTTTCATGCACTGCCAGTAGAAGGAGTGATTCCAGACCTGGGCCGCGTTGTTGAAGACACCGACTTTGGATGGATCTCCGGCACTCTTCTTGATGATGGTTTCGAGGTCCAGGTTTTCGAGGTCGGTTCCGGCGATGAGCTTATTGGCGTTGTCGACGTAGGCCTTGTGATGTTTGCCGTGATGGAATTCAAGAGTACGTTCACTGATGTGCGGCGCAAGGGCCCCCTTGGGATAAGGCAGATCGGGCAGTGTGATGGGCATAAAGACTCCTCTCTTTAGTGTTCGTCCTTGGGTGAAACACGTGGGCTCCAGACATATTCAAAGAAAAATAGTCATTGTCCCCCCGACTTTTCAAGGGCAGCCGGTAGGGTAGTCGCAGGAGCTCGAAGGCAAAGAAGCGGCATTCGTGGACTTGACAATATATCTATATTGCTATATTCTGCTTATCACGATTTTGGCTCTCTTGAAAAAGGAGGTTGAGGGTGCAAAGACATCATCTCACATCCCTTGAAGCGGACTACCTCGAAAAAGCGGCGGATGTCCTCAAGACGGTCGCTCACCCGGTGCGCCTGCAAATCATTGATTATCTTCATGAAGGGGAAAAGACCGTTACCGAGATCTGCGATCACCTGGGAGCTCAGCAGCCGTACACCTCCCAACAGCTCGCACTCTTGAAGGCCAAGGGCATACTGGGCTCTCGCCGCAACGGCAACCAGGTCTATTACAGCATCACCCACCCCGGAGTGATCAAGATCATTCAGTGTGTTCGGCAACAGGCGGGGCTGGATGCTTCCGACGAACCCGCACCGGAGCCCGTCGTGGAGGCCGGCGCGTGAGATATCGATCCCCGGCAGCCGGTGGTGCGGCCTTGATGCGCCGCCGGCATGCGATGGAGGTATGGCGAGTTTGCGTGAGGCATTCCCTGGGAAGCACCGTCGTCTATGGCGGAAAAAAGAAATCAAATTGAGCAACGGAGGAAAACGAAATGTCTACAGTCACGGCCATTGATGTCAATAAATACGAAGAAGCCGCCCCTGAAAAGGAAATGTGCACGTTCATCTGCAGCCGGGGCACCCTGGATGGCGCTTATCCGTCCCTCATTCTGGCCATTAATGCCAGAAGGTTGGGGATGGAGGCTACGGTTTTCTACACGTTTATGGGTATCGAAGTGATCCGGAAAGGGGGGGTGAACAAATTGAGCTTCATCCCGCCGGGAACCATGGGTGCGATTCCGGGCATGTCATCGGTGGCGACCTGGATGATGAAAAGGCAGATCGACCAGGCAGGTATTCCCACCCTGGAAGAGCTCATGGAAATCGCTCAGCTGGAAGGCGTGAAATTCGTGGCGTGCAAAATGACGATGGACATGATGGGTTTGAAGCCGGAGGATTTCATCGACGGCGTAGAGATCCAGACAGCGGAAGACTATCTCAAGCACGCGCGGAACTGCAAAGTCAACATGTTCACGTAGCCTTCGGCAAAACATGGGCGGCAGGGTCCCGCAAAGGAGGGCCGTTGCACCGGGACCCTGCCCGCTCCTTTGCCGTCAGCCGTTGACACATTGCTCCGAATCCGACGGATGGGGTTTCCGTGTCTTCTCATGATGAGGGCATTTCTCCATGGCCTCCTGTTTCTCGTCCATCTCCTGCTTGGTGCGAAAAATCCAGGTGCTGGATTCCGAATAACAGTAGACCGCCAGCTCACAGGTCTTGCACTCTTCCATTTTCTTTCCCTTACCCTTCAGCTTCCGATGAGGCCTTATGCGCGTCGGGACAGCCCGCCCTTTTCAGGTTGCTCATGTATTCCTCCCATTCAATGGGGAGAAGATACTTTTTACGGTTATTGCATTCCTTGCAGGCGGGCACCACGTTTCCGCGGGTGGACCTTCCTCCTCGAACCAGCGGCACCAGATGATCCATGGTCAGCTCCCCTGGACGGCAGGTCCGCTCGCAGTAGTGACACCGACCCCGGGCGAGCTGGCGCTGCCACCATTGTGTCCGACGAAGCTCCCTGGCTTTTTCCTTCTCCTTTTTCAGGTCCCCGGGGGAGACGCTGACCAGGAAGTAGGCCTCACCTTCATCCAATGCCATGTTTTCCATTGTCCTTCACCGGCATCGTGATGGGGCACGATGCGCCTTTTGGCCATCCGGCCCATGCAGGGTGCCGGATGTTGCAGAGCCACAGGAGGATGGCGCCGCCGCCGGGGCGAACGCACGCCATCCTCCTGTCGCCGTGGATCATTCTTCGGCAGGCGCCTTCAAGGCTACGTAGAATGTCCTCTCTCCGCGCTTGATCAGGAGCAGAAGGCTCTCGCCCTTCTTGGCTTTCTGCAGGGCCTGGTTGTAATCCTTGAGATTCTGAATCTTCTGGCGATTCACTTCCTTGATCAAGTCTCCCTGGCGCAGCTTGGCGTCGGCTGCGGGGCTCCCCGGCTGAACGCTCGAGATCACCACGCCGTGTTCGCTCTGGTCCCAGCCAAAGCGCTGGGCGAGCTCGGGGGTCAGATTCTGCACCGTAACGCCCCAGGTGCTTTCCTTCTTGGAAGGGACGGTTTCAGTGCCCTCCACGGGCATGGTGCCGATGGTAGCCTTGATTTCTCTGCTCTTTCCATCTCGAATCACCTTTATGGTGACATTCGTATCCGGTGCTGTAGACGCCACCATGCGGGAGAGAGAGTGTGCGTTTTCCACATCTTTGCCGTTCAGCCCCGTGATGATGTCGCCGCGTTTGAGTCCCGCCTTTTCTGCGGGGCCGTCCCCCACGATATCGGCCACGATGACGCCCTTGGTCTCCTGAATGTCGAAGGACTTGGCCAGCTCAGGCGTAAGGTCCTGAATCATGATCCCGAGCCATCCTCTCGTCACCTTTCCGGTCTTCAGTTGAGTCAGGATTTCCTTGGCCAGGTTGATGGGGATGGCGAAGCCGATCCCCTGTCCCTGAGCGACGATGGCGGTATTGACCCCCACCACCTCACCGTTCATATCGAAAAGGGGACCGCCGCTGTTTCCGGGGTTGATGGCTGCATCGGTCTGGAGAAAATCATCGTAAGGACCGGCCCCGATGACTCTGCCTTTCGCACTGATGATGCCGGCCGTGACCGTATGCCCGAGGCCGAAGGGGTTCCCCACGGCCATCACCCAGTCCCCGACGCGAATGGCGTCCGAATTCCCCAGCCGAACGGGCTTGGGGAAATCCGCATCGGGAGTGACGCGGATGAGAGCCAGGTCGGTCTTGGGATCGCGCCCGACCACCTTGGCATCGTATTCCTTCTCCGCGTCGGTTTTGATCTTGATCTCATCGGCCTTTTCCACCACGTGGTTGTTGGTGAGGATGAGACCTTCGGTGTCGATGATCATCCCGGAGCCCAGCGCGTGGGTCTTCATGCTGCCGGGGGAATTCTCCCCGAAGAAGCGCTTGAAGAACTCGTCCCCGAAAAACTCCCGAAACGGTGAGTTTGGCGCCATGAAGGGCTGCATGGGGTTCTCTTTGAGCACCTGGGTGGTCGAAATGTTCACAACAGCGTGCTTGACCTCTTCAGACAAGTCCGCAAAGGATGGAGGGCCGTTCTTTCCGAATGCGATCCCCGCGGCGCAAGGGGCCGCGATCCAGGCCCACAGCACCAGCAGAACGAAGGCGATTCGCGATGGAGATGGTCGAACGTTGAGTCGCTTGAAACTGAGCTTCATGCAATTTCCTTTCTATGGGCTGCGCTCGAACCGCAGCCACTTCCCGTTTAGAAAAATATCTGCTCTAATAGTCATCCACAGCCGGTTGTGCGAAGGGCCTGGTCCTCATGACGAATTCGCTGACTGCCGGATACTGGGAAGAGAATAAACCAATCTTCCCAAAAATCAATATAACGCCAAGGATACAAAGGACATGAAAGGAGCTTCACTCTTGAACCCCTCGCGTCCCAATCTGATATCGGCCTGTGATCGAGCCGTGTCCGTCGTCCTTCGGATCGACGAAATGTCCACCCTGTATCGAAAGGCGCTGCGCTCCATGGATGAAGGGCAACTGCGCAATCTCATCCTCAACGCGGCGGTTGAAGCCCTGGACGACCCCAAAATACTGGAGGAGGTCCTGGTTTCCGATGATCATATGTTCAGTTTCCTCTGTGGGATCTGGATCCAATATCTGCTGACGGAAGTGGCCGGAATGAAGAAGGAGAACCTTCGCGCTCTGTTTCAGGAGATGATTTCGGAATTGCAGGAAGACCGATGCCTGCACTGAAGCTCGACGATCCAGCGGAGGCATCAGGGGGTGATCTTTTCAGCGCCAGGACCGGGGAGCTTTTGAAAAGACTCTGCCCGCCGGTAATCCTCGATGGTGACCCTCTCGGGCAACAGCCTCTCAAAAAACCTGCGCGCATCCTCAAAACAGAAAAAATGGACGACCATTCGAACCACGGGCTGATCGTGCTTGTCCACGTACCCGTCGATACTCTGGATCGTCACAGCGGGAGGCATATTCGAAAGGAGCGGGATCAGCGAACTGGGCGTATCGTCGGTCAGGTGAAGCACGAAGGCAAGAGGTTTTTCCCATTTCTCGGCCTCGTCCCATTCGATGACGACCAGCTGCTGGGGCTGGAGCTGGTGGCGATGTCGGAGATCAGCACAATCCCGATGGTGAAAAGTGACGCCTCGCTCGCTGAGCGTGGCGACGACCCCTTTCTGACCCGGATAGGGGTTGCAGCACCTCGCAAATTTCTGTAAGGCCTTGTCCAAATCCTTGACCAACAGAGTGTTTCGCTCGAAAGGGAGCTCCGATGTCTCACGGTGTCCGTGGGCCGGCTCGCGCTCGGGATGCGGCGTTTCGAAATAGTAGAGGACCATGTGCGGCGAAAGAAGGTCCTGACCGATCCTGGAGAAGAGATCCGCAAGGTCCTTCAGGTTCGAGAACTCGAGGACCAGGCGCATCTGCTCTCCGTGCAGGTCGTCCACGGACAGCCCATGCCGGACGAATTCCTGCTCCAGAATCTCCTGGCCGATCTTCTGAGCGTAAGCCCTCCGCTTCTGCTGGACGTGCCGGTTGACGGCCGTGCGAGCTTTGGGCGTCTTGCAGAAGGACTCCAGATCGGGATTGGCATCGATGAGCTGGCGCGAAGTGACAATCTCCACCACATCCCCGTCTTTCAGGGGCTCGATGAGCGAGGCCCGATCTCCATTGATCAAGGCCCCCTGGCAGTAGTCTCCCAGCTCCGAGTGGATGCGATAGGCGAAATCCAGCACCACGCTGTCCTTGGGTAGATAGTAGATGTCTCCCATGGGGGAGTAGACGAAGATCTCCTCGCTTTCGGAAAGCCGGATGAGCGCTTTGCGCTGGGAGCCGGCTCCACCGTATTCACCGATGGAGCGGAGGAGCTCGCTCACCTCCTGCCAGTGCTCGTCGCTCAGGGACTTCTGAGCATCCCACTCCCGCAGGATGCCGTAGGTGGCCCATCGGTCCATTTCCGGTGTGCGGATCTTCATGAGGTAATTCTGGCCGGCATCGTGAACCCTCACGTGGAGGCTCTGGTAGCCGTTGCTTTTCGTGTTGGAGATGAAATCCCTCAGGGAGCGCGGAATGGGGGTGAAGTGCGTATTGACCAGTCCCAGGGCCGTGTAACAGTCCAGAATCCGACCGGACTGCACAATGATGGCGAAGTCGACATGGTTTTCACCGTTGGCGAGGTCGAGCGTTCGCTTCAAGTGGTCGTAATAGCTTCCCAAACCTTTGGCTCGGGGACGGATGATGACGTCCATCGCCGCTTCCGAGAAGATCCTCCTCAACCTCTTCTCCACCTCCATGGTGGGCTCCGAGTTGCGCACCTCACGGATAAACTGCAGGATCTTCTTGCTCTTTCTGGGGTAAAGGAAGGAAAGAGCCAGGTGATAAAGCTCGCGTTTGAGCGGAAAGATGTTGAAGCGGGCCGCTATGGGGGCATAGACTTCCACGGTTTCCTGGGCGATGCGCTGTCGCTTGGACTGGGCGAGGTAATGCAGCGTACGGAGGTTGTGCAACCGGTCTGCGAGCTTGATGACGAGGACGCCGAGGCGGCGGCTGGCACTGAGGAAAATCTTGCTGTGGGTCATATCCCTCAGGACGGAGCGGTCCAGGTGGCGTCGGGTCAGCTTGGTGCAGCCATCCACCAGTTCGGCCACAATGCCGCCGAACCGTTCTTCGATGTCGTTCAAGTTGACGGAAGGAATGTCCTCCACGACATCATGGAGCAGCGAGGCGGCCAGCAGAACGGGATCCGTGAACTGGAGCTCACGGGCGAGGATCTCGGCCACGGCGCACGGGTGGCTGATGTAGGGAGCGCCGGACTTCCTGCGCTGACCGGCATGGAGATCGTGAGCGTACCTCAGGGCGCCGAAGAAGATGTGATTGTCCCTGGTGCCCCTGAGGTACCTTTGCATGCGGGACTCATAATGCTCGAGGTCGAACGCGTGCGGGTCGGCAACGACCATGGGAAAATTATTCGTTGCTTTAGGCTCCAGCTTCTGCACGCACACGACTCCTTTCAGGCTCGTTCAGGGGATGGCCCTCCAACCGGTCCAACCAATCCAGCTTATCACGGAATCCTCCCGGGTGGCAACGCATTGGGAGCCTCGATGGATACAGGGCAGGCCGACTCAGCACAGATCAAGTACCTTGACAGCCTCTCGGCGTGTGGCATAGAATCCATCCCTGCTGAAGGCCGTCCCACTCTCTGCGCCCTAAGACACTGCGGCCGGAAACAGAGGCGAAACGCGAAAATGGTGCGTAATCCGTGTAATGCCTTGGTGTTGCTACGCGAATACAAAAAAAGCGCCCGTAGCTCAGGTGGATAGAGCGTCGGACTTCGAATCCGCAGGTCGCACGTTCGAGTCGTGCCGGGCGCGCCATTAAAAACAAGGGGTTATGAGGATTGCTCGTGACCCCTTTTGCTTTGACGTACGCATTACGTACTTGAAATGCGAATTCTCTCTCGTGTCCGATAGAGACAGAACCCCTCGGCTGCCCTGCTTCAGAATCCCATTTCCTCGTGCTCTTGAATGACCGGACCTCCTGGAGGCCCTTCGCCGAAAGACTCGGGCATTCAGGCCGTCTTAGGGGTTTTGTCTGACAGTCCTCCTTGGAGCAGATCAGAGAGAGCGGGTTTCTCCTCCATGAGTATCTTTGGTGGACCTGCTCATCATGAGAAGGGGATGTCCGTGGACGCCGAGGAAGTGCCCCCCTTTACCATAAGGAACCCTGGGGCGTCGGATTCCACCTATGGCACCCCCATAAGAAATAAACATCTCAGCCAGAGCATTTCTCCTTCGCGGGAGGAGCTCACCGGCGGATTCCCGGTGTACATGCTCCTCACTCTTTTCCTTTTGTCCTCATTTTCCAAGAAGGATCTTTGTATTCGGTATCTCGAGACATTCTTAACTCCGGGGAATTGGAACGCAGCCGGGCGGTTGCGGCGCTTCAGCCTTGCCGCCGGCGCTCCTTGGGCTCATGCAGAGGAAGCGAGCCGCCGCCCCCGCACGGAGCAGGGAGCGGCGGTTCCCTCTCAACGTCTCCTGAAGGTCTGCCAGGCGTTCCCGGACGACTCCAGGGTCACACAGTAGGCTCCCGAAAATCTCTCTTTTCCCAGGATCGCCTCCGAGACCGTCACGTAATAGGCGCCGGATCGAGGCAGCGTCGCGATGACCGAGTTGGGCAAGGCGCCACCGTCGGTCTTGAGCAGCCCGATCCCGAGGAGCGCCAGCGCCGCCCTGCCGTCTTGATACGTCCCCGATGGGTCGGCTGCCAGGGTGACCGTCACGGTCTCGCCTTTGCTCCCCTGGAAAGCGTAACCATCCACGTCGGGAAGCGCGCCCCCCTGGAGCATGCCGCAAAGCACCGCCTCGCGATGAGTGAGCTCGACGGTCACGCTGAAGCTCTCGCTTGCGCTATTGCCCGACCCGTCCGAGGCGGTGCACGTGACGGTGGTGCTCCCCAGCGGGAAGAGGGAGCCGGAGGGAGGCTCGCAGGTCACGGGCACGCTGCCCGAGACGACATCGATCGCGGTGGGAGGCGTGTAGGTGACGACGGCTCCCTCGGAGCTCGTGGCTTCCACGGTGATGGGGCCCGGCACCCCGCTGAACACGGGCGGGCTTTTATCTAGCAGGGTCACCTGCCTGGCATCCGGCTGAGACGGATTGCCGGAATCGTCCACCACCAAAAGCTGGAAAGTCGCCGTGCCCGGGGGGATAGGATTGGCCGGGTTCACCGTCACCTGGATCGTTGACGTCGTCGTCTCGATGGGAACGCCCACCGTGAAGCTGCTCTCTCCTCCGCCCTGGAGCATCGTCCAGATGTATCGCACCACGTGGCCCGGCGGTGGATCGAACGAGCCGCTTCCGTCGAGCACGAAGCTCTCACCGACGGCCACCTGCGAGGGCGCCGAGAGCACCGCGGTCGGCGCTACGGTCTCTCCTATGGTCACCTGTCTGGCATCCGGCTGAGACGGATTGCCGGAATCGTCCACCACCACGAGCTGGAAAGTCGCCGTGCCCGGGGGGATGGGATTGGCCGGATTCACCGTCACCTGGATCGTTGATGTTGTCGTCTCGATGGGAACGCCCACCGTGAAGTTGCTGCTTCCTCCTCCCTGGAGCAGGGTCCAGATGTATCGCACCACGTGGCCCGGCGGTAGATCGAATGACCCGCTTCCATCGAGCACGAAGCTCTCACCGACGGCCACCTGCGAGGGCGCCGAGAGCACCGCGGTCGGCGCTACGGTCTCTCCTATGGTCACCTGTCTGGCATCCGGCTGAGACGGATTGCCGGAATCGTCCACCACCACGAGCTGGAAAGTCGCCGTGCCCGGGGGGATGGGATTGGCCGGATTCACCGTCACCTGGATCGTTGATGTTGTCGTCTCGATGGGAACGCCCACCGTGAAGTTGCTGCTTCCTCCTCCCTGGAGCAGGGTCCAGATGTATCGCACCACGTGGCCCGGCGGGGTGTCGAATGACCCGCTTCCGTCCAGAGTGAAGCTCTCACCGACAGACACCTGCGAGGGCGCCGTGAGCACCGCGGTCGGAGCCAGGGTGTCTCCAGTCCTGGAAACGAGGGACACGGGCAACACCTTGGTCTGGCCCTGTGCCAGGAAGCCGCGGTCGACCACCCCTCCATGATCCGTCGGCGTGAGCACGCTCACCATCACGTAGTAATTCTCCCCCAAACCCGAAAGCTCCAGGGTCAGCGGTTTCTCGGTGGACCCGAAGACCCAGCCGATTCCATCGGCATTCCCGAACCACACACTCTCGGGGATTTCCGCCAGTGGACCGGTGGCCCCACTGTATCCGAGGTGTCGGCCGAGCCCGTCCACGAGGAATCCCTCGGCGGGATCCAGAATGAAATTGGCACAGCCGCTCACCGCACACACGGCGCCGATGGAGAGATGCAAGGAGGTGGAGATGTCACCGGGGCTGAAGCGGACCCCCAGAATTTCGAGCATACGCTCCTGGGCCTGCGCATCGCTCACAAGCTCGCCATGATCGACCCCGGAGAAGGGCTCGAGTCTTACCCGAGGGTCCCCCACGAACTGGCCCACCGAGGAAATCAACGGAACGGTTCCGTCACCCCCGCCGGGCACCACCACATCCTCGTACCAGACTTCCCCCGGCTGGGCATCCCGCGCCATGAACTGCGTGAAGGACGCGATGGCGTTCTGCCCCCCCGCCTGACCCATCCGCTCCCGGACGAGCTCCGGAGTGTCCTTGCCCGTTCCATAAATGATGGTCACATTGGCATCATCGGCGAAGGCGTTGGGGGCCCCGGCGTTCAGATCGAGGAGCAGGGCATTGCGAAGACCGGCAATCCCGTTCACGTTGCTCAGGCCGGAACCAAAATCGATGAAATCATAGGTGGCGAGCAGCGAGCGAATCGTCGGAACGTATTGGTTGACGAAACAGACCTCCGGAAGATCCGCGCAATGCGGAGGGGAAATCGAGTTCAGGTCGATATCGTAGTCCGGCCCGGAGATCGCCTCGCCGGCAAGCACCTTCTCGTAGGCCCGGTTGATGACCTTCGACACCACCATCTGGAAGACAGGGTCCACGACCCAGTTGTCATGCATGGGGTTCCAGGCCTTGGAGGCCCCCTGGTTGGGCACGCCGACCATGATGAGGTCTCGCACCTTCGGCAAGGTGCCCCCTGCGAACGTGCCGCCGTACGCCCCGCTCTGGATGTACGTGCGGGCCACCAGCCCGCCCGTGCTGTGCGCGATGACGTCCACCTCCTCCAGGGTCTTGCCCGGGTATTGCGCCTCCCACGCCGCCTTCGACTGCTTGAGGAAGTGGCCCAGGTAATCCACACCATATTCCCGGAGCGGGTCGGTGATGGAAGAGCCCGTAAGCCCGTCCACACGACCGTCCAGGGAACCGTCGGAGGGTCCCGGCGGAAGTCTCCAGTCGTAGTTGACGACAAAGAGATCCTGATCCCTCACGTAACCCACATTTTCGAGGGTCTTGATCAGGTCGTGATAGGTGAGAGCGAGGGGGTCGATCTGCAAATCGGAAGGATCGGCACCGCGTCCAGTGAGCCACCAGTAGTCAAGGGCCAGATTGGCCGCATAGGTTCCCCCGATGCCGGGGATGATCAAGACCGGCAGCCGCGGTTTGAGCAGGAACGTGCTGTAGGGGATGCCCTGGTAGCTCCCCGTCCCTCCAATCCAGCCGGAATCATTGATGGAATACGCATCTTCAAGCACCCAGCCTGAATGGGGATCGATGAGACTGTTGAGATCCTGGGCGACCCCATTCTCCCAAAGGACAGCGTGCGACACCGTGTCTCCAGCCAGGGAAGCACCCCCCACCACCTGCCCCTTGTTATTGATCCCAAACGCACCTGCGCGCGTACCTCCCAGTCCCGGCAGATACTGCAAGACGCCGTTGTCCCAGAGGAGAGCTTTCGTCTCTGTAATGCCTGGTGGTGGGTTGTAATCATACCAAAATCCCACCACTTGTCCAGCGTTGTTAATGTCTGTGGGCGCGCATTGATGACACGGCTCAGGGATGGAGAGGTTCGCCATGGAGCCGCCCTGCCAGAGGAACGGCCAGATCCACGGATCGTCGGCACTTATCTTGCTCGACCCGATGATCTGACCTGCGTCGTTGATTCCATAGGCTACCGACCAATCACCTCCCAGAGTCCCCAGGTCCGACATGGCGCCATCTTCCCACAGAAAGGCATGCTCGCTGGTGGAATCGTTCATTTGGACAAACGAACTCCCGACAATCTGGCCCGCGTTGTTGATTCCGAGGGCCGCGCTCCAGGCATTTGCCGGATCCAACCACCCGATGCTCTGCATGGCGCCCGTCGCAGGGTCCCATAGAAATGCCAATGTCGATGTATCCCCGGACACTGCCGCCCATCCCACCACCTGGCCCGAGTCGTTGATGTCCTCAGCACCGGCACTGCTTCCTCCCAGTGTCCCCAGATCTTGTGCCGCTCCGTTCTTCCAGCGGTAGGCTCTGGAATATCCCGAAAGGTCGTTGTAGGTCCCGACCACCTCGCCCAAGCGATTGATGCCCCATGGATAGGTCACCGCATACGACAGTTTTGGGAGGTCATCCCCGATGCGGATGACGTCATAGAAGGGTCGCGCTGCCTGGGCATGGGCAGAGGTCACGGACAGCATCAGGGTCATCATGAGCGTCAGGCAACCCTTGACAACCCATGCATGTCCCAATTTACCGAGGCTGTATTTGTTTGATTTCCTGGTCTTCATGGCTGTCCTCCTTCTTTGCCATCACGCGGCCCGATGAGCTCCGGACCCTTGGTGTCTCAGGCTTGGCCGAAGCTGTGAGCCGCCGCCCCCACTGCGGAGCGGGAGCGGCGGCTCCCTCTCAACGTCTCCTGAAAGTCTGCCAGGCGTTCCCGGAAGACTCCAGGCTCACACAGTAGTCCCCAGAAAACTTCCCTGTTCCCAGGAGCAGCTCCGAGACGGTCACATAGAAGGTGCCGGTCCGAGGCAGGGTCGCCGTGATCGTGTTCGGCAGCGTGCTTGCGTCACCCTTGAGCAGGCCGATCCCGAAGAGTGCCAGGGCCGCCCGGCCATCCGTATGCGTCCCCAAAGGGTCCGCTGCCAGGGTGACGGTCACCGTCTCCCCTCGGCTTCCCCGGAGCTCGTACGCATCCACATCGGGAAGCGCGCCCCCCTGGAGCGTGCCGCAAAGCACCGCCTCTTGCTGCGGCGGCTCAACGCCGGTGCCACTGAGAGGCACCTCCACCGTGCCCGCGTCCGTAATGATGATGAGGGTGTTGATTGCCGCGCCCGCGGCGGTCGGCGCGAAGGTCACGGGGATGTCGAGCGAATCGCCGCGCGCGACGGTCTGGGGCGCGCTCAAGCCGATGGAGAACCCCGGGCTGCCGGAGGAATCCAGAGACAGGTCCGTCACCTCGAGGTCGCCGCCCAGGTATGTGAGCGTGACGATCTGCATATTGCTGCTGCCGACGTTCAACGAGCCGAACTCGAGCCCGCCCGGCGGGTCGAAGCTGAGAACCTCGAACTCGACGAGCCAGATGTCGAAATTGCCCGCCGCGTTCGAGGTGTAGACGATCCGGCCCCTGGAGATGTCGTTCAGGAACTCCGTGCCCGACTCAAGCGGACCCGACTCAGCCGCGACGGGGATCGTCTGCCCGGAGTCGATGTGATACAACAAGACGTCCGAAGTCCCGGAAGAGTCGTCATCGAAAACCACGACCCGCCCGGAGACGTGCGCGGCGCGCTGGTTGCCGGCCATCGCCAGCACCTGCGTGGTTCCGGTCGAGAGATCGTGAATGGCGATGTCCAGGTCACCGGAAGCCGTCAACACATCCCAGACGAGCAGGTCGCCGTCGATGTCCGGCCGCCGGTCGTCGAGAGCGGGGTCGCCGAGAACCGTCTCGGTCAGCGTGTCAAGATCGAACACCACGATCTCACCGGGCGCTCCCGGAGAAGCGTGCCGCTCGCAGGCCACCCGCCGGCCCGAGACGACAGGAGCTTGTTCTTGGACATTCGTGCCGGCCACCGGGGTCTCCAGGCCCGAGCTGAGGTCGATGGCAATGACGTCAAGATTCGTTGACGGTCCTCGCTCGAAGACGACGATGTCCCCGTCGATGCGAGGGTTCTGATCGGGATCAGGCCCCGAGGTGATGGGATCGGTCAAGCCCGACGTGACGTCGTAGAGAGTGATGCGGGCCCCCGGAGGGGTGTAATCCGTATAGACGATGCGCGACCCGCTGACGTCGTTCAGACGCTGGTTGGCGGGCAACGTCGTGATTCGCGTCTCCGTTCCGCTCGACAGGTCGTAGTAATAGACGTCCTCATTCCCGTTCCGCAGGTCGGTGAAGACCACGATGTCGCCCGAGATCGCCGGATCGAGCTGCGTCGCCGGGTCCGTGGTGAGCTGTATTGGAGGGGAAAGCGTGATGACCGGCTGCGCTGAGGCGGCCGTCCAGCCGAT
This sequence comes from uncultured Syntrophobacteraceae bacterium, assembly GCA_964557955.1. Classification (GTDB taxonomy): domain Bacteria; phylum Desulfobacterota; class Syntrophobacteria; order Syntrophobacterales; family Syntrophobacteraceae; genus JALOOX01. The sequence continues at coordinate 34,303 of CAZLCS010000007.1, read as the reverse complement.
GAGGACGATGCCCAGGGCCAGCACCAGGCCTGCGGCAGCCTTCGGAAAGATGCGAGGGTACGAGCCTGCCTCGCTGTCCTCTCCTATGGCGCCCCATGAGCGCCACAGGAGGGACCGCAGCACAGAAGACTCTGTCACGGTTATGCCATTTCTTGCTGTCCTATGTGTTTTCATTGCTGTGTCTCCTTTCTCGTTCCGGGAAGTCCCGTTGTCTCACTGAGATGATCAGAATCCATGCCAGGGCTAACTATCTACAATCGCAATCAATCTTTTCCTGCGTGGTGAAATGGACTCCGTCCCTCGGCTGTGAAAAGGACATCGCCGTTGTCTATTTGAATACGAGAACGAAACCGTTGTGTTTGACAGAGGAGGCGAGGAGCGCGGGTCGGGGAGAGACAGAGCTGAGGACTGTGGCGTGGAGTTGGGTGGAGGAAGGCGGGCTGCAGCACATCGGAATCCAGTGCCAGCCTTGGGTCGGCCTCCATGGACGCCGGTGCGGATGGCTCTACCAGGATCATGTTTCGGGTTGTGACAAGACCGGTACGGGAGGGCGCTGGTTGACGGCCGGTTCCGGTGGGCACGATGAACCTGTGCCCACCCTACGGTACCGGGTAACTCCAACGATCATCGTAGGGTGGGCACGTCTTCTTGTGCCCACCAAGAAAGGAGAGGGATCGGCGCCCGGATGCAGGAGAACGACATCTCCAGTCTGCAAGCAGACTCGCGGCTGTTTCGACCCTGCGCCGGCTGTTGCGGTGAGGACAGACGCCCCACCTGAAGGAGAAGGGGATCAGGCTCACACCTACGGCACCGTTGCGCAGATCGCGTAGGCATGAAGTGCCCACACGCTGGTGTCACCGTCAGGACGTAGCCAGCCGCACCACCACGAATTGTTCCCCTCGACCGGCGCGCTCGTACTCAAATGGTAACGCCCGACGGTGCTGCAGCCGCCGCTCAAGAGCTTCTTCCCCCCCGTGCAGGAAGCGGCCACGCTTTTTGACATCGATTGTACATCGAAGATCACTTCTGCTTCAACCACTTCATACCCCGAGATCACCGACGTTCCCGGAGGCCCCTGCGGTCCCTCCGGGCCTTGGGGGCCTGCTGGTCCCTGCGGGCCCGCCAGGCCCTGAGGACCTTGGGGTCCTGACGGTCCCTGCGAACCCGTCAATCCCTGAGGACCTTGAGGTCCTGCCGGTCCCTGCGGCCCCGGGGGCCCTTCCGGACCGACGGCGCCGAGTGTCACGTCGGCCTCGTCACGGAAGACCACGCCCAACGCGCCGGCCCGCTGTACTTCCAGCAGATAGGTACCAGGGTCAGTCACGCCCGAGACCACCGCCGTGATCTGCGACGGTGTCCATTCCGTGACCGTCAGGGGGGTGGAGTTGAGCCTCACCCTTCCCTCCACGCTGCCGAAGTGGATGCCGGTGATCACCAGTTCATCCGGCAGGCCTGAGGGATAGGTGACGACCACATTATGAATCTTCAATGGAACATTGGGCTCCGCGTTCGCGGTGTGTGCAGATGCAGCAGCCAGGAACAGGCAGAGCAGTGTCATGACCTTGCTGGATTGCTTCAATGGCGACATCATGTCGATCTCCTTTCGTAGAAGGGGAAGGTGCGCCAGAGAGCACCCTCCTCCGTGGCCGGTTTCTTGGCTTCAGACGGACACGCGAAAAGCCCATGCAAGGTGGACACCGGCAAAGATACTGCGCGCCCGCTACCATCCTTGCCATCCTGCCAAGGCGGGTCCGCGAATGGTCGTCCACCCCCCATCACCTCGCCGACGGCCCGCGTCTCAGGGGACCATCGGCCGTGTCCGCTCCTTCCCGTTCACGATTCGCTTGCCCATGGTCCTTCTCTATGGTTCCGGATTGGAAAAGACTTGTTGCCCTCTGAGTCAATCAAGATCCGTTCCAAGAATAAGTGCTCATAATCACTCAGAAGTTTTTGCAGACGTTGTCAGAGATACATCAGTATAAAGTTGTCAAAAGGACATACTTGTCGTAGTTGTGAATACCCAAGAAGAGTCCCCGGCTCTTGCGAACGGAGATGCCATGGTGAAATCGTGAAAGGGAGCGTCCATGAAGACCATCGATGTTTTGAACCGGCTGGCCACCCGGCTGACGACGGCCGTCGGCCCCGAGGAGCGCTATGGGATCCTGCTGCAGGCCTTCCACGAGCTGGTCAACGGCGACGCGGTGGCCCTCCTCAGGAAGGACGGCGAGACCCTGACCGTCGTCTCCTGCCTGGGGTTGAGCCCCGACGCGATGGGGCGCAGCTTCAGGCTCGATGAGCACCCGCGGCTGGATGTGATCTGCAACTCGAAGGAGCCCGTCGTCTTTCCTTCGGACTGCACCCTGGCCGACCCCTACGACGGCCTCATCGGGGCCGACGGGTCGGCCGCCGCCCGCGTTCACTCCTGCATGGGGGTCCCCCTCATCGTGAATCGCCGGCTGCTTGGCGCCTTGACCGCCGATGCCCTCGCCGACGATGCCTTCAAGGAGCTCAACCTGCGGCTCATCCAGGCCCTCTCGGTCTTTGCGGCAGCGGAGATGCACACGACCCAGCTGATCGAGGCGCTCGAAAGCAAGACCGACAAAATGTGCCAGGTGTCACGCCTCCTGGTGCAGGACGCACGGAGGCTCAAGGGCGGGGACATCATCGGAGGGAGCGAGGTCATCCGGCGGCTGCGCCAGGAAATCGAGCTGGTGGCCCGGTCGGATTTCAGTGTGCTGATCGCGGGGGAAACCGGGGCCGGGAAAGAGCTTGTGGCGCGGGCCATCCATGCCGCCTCGAGGCGGCGGGATCATCCCCTCCTTTGTCTGAACTGCGCGACCCTGCCGCAGTCCCTGGTCGAAAGTGAGCTTTTCGGGCACGTGCGGGGGGCGTTCACGGGTGCGGTCGCCGACCGGCCGGGAAAGCTGGAGCTCGCCGACGAAGCCACCCTGTTTCTGGATGAAATCGGGGAGCTGCCCCTGGATGTTCAGCCGAGGCTGCTGCGTTTTCTCCAGGCCGGCGAAGTGCAGCGGGTCGGCAGCAACCGCACCCGCGTGATGAACGTGCGGCTCCTTGCGGCCACCAACCGGAACCTCGCGGATGCGGTCGCGAAGGAGCGCTTCCGGGCCGACCTCTACCACCGCCTCAACGTCTATCCCATCCATGTCCCGCCCCTTCGGGAGCATCTCGAGGACGTCCCGCTCATCGTGGGACGCTTTGCCGAGCTGGTGGGAAGACAGCTCGGGGTCGGCGCGGTGCGGTTTCGGCCGGACACCCTGAGAGCGATGCAGGATTGCTCATGGCCGGGCAACGTGCGAGAGCTGGAGAACGTCATCGCCCGCGCCGTCCTGAGGGCCTCGGCGGGAAGGAGCGGGGAGGAGCTGGTCGTCGTCACCCCGGACCACCTCGGAGGCGATCTTTCCTCAACGGCACACCCCCTGGAGCCGGGCCCCGGCAGGACCTTCAGGCCCGCCGTCACGAGGCCTCTGAGAGGGGCTGTCGAGGACTTCCAGCGCGACCTGATCCTCGCCGCCGTGGAAAACCATGCCGGCAACTGGGCGGCTGCAGCCAGAGCCCTTGGAATGAACCGGGGGAATCTGCACAAACTGGCCAAGAGATTGGGCGTGAAGGAATGACCGGGAGGTCTTGGGCTGAACCCCCGGGGGGATCATTTCTTCGTGGCTTCCTCTCAAGGTCCGCTGTTCAGGATATGCTCCAGATGGATCTTCAGGACCACGGCATTGCTGTGCTCCGTATCGCGGGCTCGGCTGGCTCGTACAAACGCTTCACCTTGATCATTCGATGTTCTCCACACTTCGATCATCTCCAGTCCCGGTGTTGATTGTAAAGTATACCCGGAGAAAGTGATCGAGATCCAGCCTGGACCGGCTTAACCAGGGCTCTCACGCCCGGATCATCAGGGGAGTGCTCATTACAACGACAATGTGAAAAAGACAACGTTTGTGCGTTGTACATTGTAGAGCACTGGGCTCCGAGGGCTGAGCCCGCGCGGGTTCTTGCCTGGCACAAGGATTGCCCTTCCAACGACAAGCGAAAGGCTCCCAGAAGGCTCGAAGGGCGCCTATGCACCCATACTGAATTAGCTTGAGAAGTTGCATTTTTCACCGCAAAGGTGCAAAGGACGCAAAGGCTCTAATTCTATCTTTCTTTGCGTTCTTGGCGTCATTGCGGTGCGTAAAAAAAAGGATTCAATCCTTAACGGATAGGAGTGAACGACATGGAACCCCCAGGCAGCTCGATGGACGTTTTTCCGAACCCCAGCGTGGTCCTGGATGCGGAGGCAAGAGATTGCTGGGAGCTGGCGGCCTGGGTTGGCCAGCGGCCATCCGGCGAACCGGCTCGAAGCTTCACCTCCCTCATGGTCGCTCTGCTGCACGCCAACAATACCCTCTCCAAGTGGTTCTTTCGTTACGCCCGAGCGGCAGGGATCGGCATCGAGGCGATCCATGAAAGCATCAAGTTTCAGCCGGCGGAGCTGAGATCAATCCGCGAGAGAAGAGAGCGGGGCGAAACCCCGGCGAGCAAGGAGCCCTGGACCCGCTCGACGGAAGCCATCGCAGACCGTGCCGTGGATCTCCTGAATCGAACCAACGCATCGGAGCTCGGTGTGCGCCATCTGCTCGGTGCCTGCTTTTTCCACCTTCCCGGAGACCACGAGAGTCAGATGCAGGCCTGGGGTTTTGATCGTTCACGGGAGGCCTCTGCGCTGGTGAGACAGGTCAGGAATCGATATCCGAACGAGGTCGAAATCTGGGTGACCATTTTCTCGGAGTCATTCAAAACTCCCCCGGCCCTGGATGCCAATGACCCGTTGCTCCCGTCGCGCATCTCGTCTTTCGCCCCGGACACGCCGGAAGGAGAAGATCAGCTCGGCATCGAAGACGACGTTTACGCTCTTTCGGCCCTCATCTGCTCAACCCGTATCGAGCCACCCTTGTCACTTGGCCTGTTTGGGGACTGGGGCTCCGGAAAGAGCTTCTTCATCAAGCAGCTGCAGAAAGGGGTCGCCTGGATTTCAGAGCAAGCGAGGGGCTCCGATGTGCTTCAACGCGACCTCCCCTTTTTCAAGCACGTGGTCCAGATTGAGTTCAACGCCTGGAATTATTCGGCGGGAAACCTGTGGGCTGCCCTGGTGCAGCATATTCTGGACAACCTCAGACTGTCGAAGGGAGAGGATGACAACCTTGTCGAAGCCCGGCGCGAGCGACTCCAGAGCGAAATGGAGCTGGAGCGTAAAGTGCGGGAGGCAGCTGAACAGAAGGAGGAAGGCGCAAAAAAGAAAGCGGAGGCTGCCAAAAAAGATCTGGAACTGAAGCGCAAGACCCACGAAGAAAAGATCCAACAGCTCGCGAAAGCTCGTGCACCGGATGTCTTGAGAACCGTTCGATTGGACCCTGACACCGAAGGCAAGATCAACGAGCTTCTTGTGGACATGGGGATGCCAGAGGTCAGCGGAAGCATCGCGGATTTTCTCGCCGCCCTGGATGGCACACGCGCGGTACTGAAGCGCAGCTCGGCCGTGTTTGGAAGGATTTCTCGCCGTGACCGCGGTAACTTTGCTTTTGGACTGTCCCTGGTTCTTCTTGGCCCTCCGGTTGTAGCCATCGGCTTGGGCCATGCGGTGCAAGCCGTCAGCCCTCACATCACCTCCATAGCATCCTTCACCGGCTGGCTGTCCACGACGCTCGCACTTGCAGCCGGGTGGATTCGCAACCGTACGACTCAAGTGTCACAGCACATCGCAAAGGTTGAGGCCCTCCAATCGTTGGCACAGAAGCGCGTCGAGGCGGAAGTGGAGAGTTTCAGGGCTCAGGCAGCGAGTCTGGAGCAGGAGATACAGCTTGCCCGGGATGAAGTCCTTGCTGCTCAGGCTCACCAGCGTGAGGCCGTAATGCAGCTGGAAAAGATCGAGGCCCAGCTCAAAGCCACGACACCTTCGAGCGTGCTCGCGGACTTTGTCCGAGAGCGATCGGAAAGCGACGATTACCGCAAATATCTTGGGCTGCCGGCGGTTATTCGGCGTGACTTCCAGAGCATCTCCGACATGGTTGCCATGGAAAACAATGCGCTCAAGGAGATGAGCAGCCTCAATCAGGAGGCGCTGAACGCTGAGAAGCGCATAAACCGGATTGTCCTTTACATCGACGATCTGGATCGTTGTTCGGAAGAACTCGTTGTCGAGGTCTTGCAGGCGGTCCACCTGCTGCTTGCTTTTCGACTTTTCGTGGTCGTGGTTGCGGTTGACGCGCGCTGGGTCTCGCGATCACTGGCAAAGCGCTTTCCCGGGCTGCTGACGGCGGAGAGCCAAAGATGTCCTCTCTTCGGCAGTGGTGGCAATGCTCAACTTCTGTGCGGTGCTCGGTTTCATCCTGATCGGAGAGCGAACGAAACGAACGGGGGCAACGCGACTCCGGACGATTACCTCGAGAAGATCTTTCAGATCCCGTTCTGGCTGCGCCCACCTCCGGAGCTCGGGGTCAGGAGGATGCTGAGGAGTCTCATGGAAGAGGGGTTGCCGGCGGGCGCCACAGCGGTCAGTGGGGGTGACGCGGTGAAGACTTCCGAGGGAACAGTTCCTCCACCTCCTGTGTTCAAGCACCGAAAGCACACCGTCGACGCCAAGTCTCTTGACATCAACCCTCAGGAGCTTGAGCACATCGATAAGCTTGCTCCACTTCTGGACAGATCACCCCGCGCCTTGAAGCGGTTTGTGAACGTATACCGACTGCTCAAAGCAAGCCTTTCGCCCGAGGAGGAGGATGATTTCCTGGAAGATGACGGCGCACTTGGCGCACCCTTCAGAAACGTATTGCTTCTGCTTGCCGTGGTGACGGGGCTGCCGAGGTTGAGCGGTGACTTGATTGATGGCTTGCTTGCCATTGGATATCGAAGCTCCGGCGGAAAGGCGGGATACACAACGCTTGGCGAGCTGATTGAATCCCTTGCCGAGTCTCAAAAGGACCCGCGTGATGAAGCTGCACGTCTCGTCGCATGGCTTGACCAGGAGGCCGGACTGCCGTGGCGAGATGCCGATCCCAGCATGCTCCTCAGCTGGTTGCCGCGCGTGTCGCGATACTCCTATCGGCTTCATCGAGGCTTCGGCTCCTAGACCAGTGCTTTCTCGTGTGGAATAAGCAGGCCCATGCGTTGTCACGCTTTGGGCTCGGGTCCTGGAAAGAAGACCCTGGCAAGACCCCGCGAGAGCCCCGAGAATGTCAGCGTCCACGCCAGGAGAGCGGCGAAGATGAAGACTCGCGGGATGGGTATCAGAAAATCCAGGCCGGTCACCTGGGCCAGGCGAAAGGTGCAGGTGGTTTACATGCCGAGGGGGAACACCATGCTCCAGTATTGCGGGTCGTAGGCGAAGCCGCCGCGGTGGATGATGAAACGCCAAACCCCCACCAGGAAGAGGCAGAGCGAGATGAAAAGCAAGGCCTCCCGGCCGGATTCCAGGTGCCGAACCACCAGGCCGATCAGGACTGACACGGACCGCGTGGCCACGGCGGCCACCAGCCACGTGCCGTTGATGCCTTTTTCCAATGTCGGCTTCCGGGATTGAATCGTGAGCAGTGTGAAGACCGTGCAGATGAGCACCAGCCAAAGGACCATGGCCAAAGCGAGCAGGGCTTTCCCCGCAACCGGCGCCTGGGCGATGACCACGGCCTGGTTGCCGAGGATGGAGGTGGCCGCGACGGTGGTGAAAAAACCCGGTCCCCGCGTGTGGTCCCCGAGGTCCTGCAGGAAGCGGTCCCGGTGAACGATGCAGCGCGCCCCCGAAAGTGCCCACAGAGCAATGTAGAACAAGACATTGAGCCAGACCAGCGGCCGGGCGATGACCTGGTAGCCCAGGAGATGGCAGGCGATGGAGACAATGCCCGTTGCCATGACCATGGCAAAATAGCCGGGTGCAAAATCCGTCAAAGACAAACATTCCCGGCGACAACGAGCTGTGAAAAGCTCGTTCCTGCGCGCGGATGCCTCTGTTATGTGGCAGTATTCTTTGCAAGTTTTTCCACCACCCGGTGGATATCAGGCAAGCATCATTTTCCGCTGGGGTTTTTCGTGGCGCATTGACAGCCGCCGGCCTTCTTCTCCCGTTGGACTCGCTCGAGGATCATCGATTTGCCGTTTTCGAGGTAATCCCTCTCAATCTCTTCCCTCGTATATCCAAAGCAGTGGCAAACCAGGTGATCGCCCGGAATCTGCAATTGAGAGGATTCATACAGGCTTTGGGGCATAACGGAATCCTGTCAGATCCAAAACTCCGGATACCTCCGGGTTTTCGGGATGTTGTTGACGATCAGAGCCACCATCAGGAGAATAGCCGCGCCGGCGGCGACGGGGATGAGCACGTACAGAAATCCCAGATTGTGGATCTTGTCCCCGCCGATCACGGCGATGAGGGCCGTGGCGCCCCCCGGCGGATGGAGCGTTTTAGTCGCATGCATAGCAGCAATGGCTGTGGCCACGGCCACTGCAGCCGCCAGCCACATCCAGGGGTACAGCAGGTTGTAGGCGGAAACCCCGATGAGGGCTGAAATGATGTGTCCTCCCATCAGGTTGGGGGGCTGAGCCAGGGGGCTTTTGATGGCACCGAAGACGAGGACCGCCGAGGCCCCGAAGGAGCCGATGATCAGCACCAGGTCGGACCCTTCCAGGAACCGGTCGTTCAGAAATCCCACGGCGCCGATTCCGAGCATGGCCCCCACCCAGGACCAGCCGATCTCCCGGAAACTCACCCGGGGAGGACTCTGGGTGTGCCCTTTCATCTTCCTCAAATACTCCATGAGCAGGTCCCGCTTTTCAGTGTTGCGTTCACGATGTCGCTCCGGGTGATGATCCCCACCAGGCAGCCCTCGCCGTCCGTTACCGGCAGCCGGTTGATTTGCCTCTGCGTGAGCATCGCTGCGATGTCCACCAGGGTGGCAACCTCGGAAACGGTGATGGCTGGAGCGGTCATGACCTCGCGGGCGGTGAGCTTTCGGACCGGCATGGCGACACAACCCTTGGAGCGCAGACACTGGGCCAGGAGCGCCATGAAGTTGTCCGTCTTCTCCCCGACCAGCTGAGCGAGGATGTCCTTTTCCGAGATGACGCCGAGAACCCTGCGCTCCCCATCCACCACCGGCACCCCGGACACACGGCTCCGGCTCATGACATCGACCACCTCTGCCAGGGGCACCTCGGGGTTCACTGACACGACCGCCGCAGCCATGATGTCGCGGGCCGTCATGGAACGCGCGAACCGCTCCGCGGCGTGCCTGTAGGCGATACAATAGAGCTCCTTGAAATCCCCCGGCGTGATGTCCAGGTAGCCCGATATGGACTTCATGGCCTCATAGATGTCTGCGTCGGTCAACCCGACCCGCGACCAATCGATGTCCCAGTTCTCAGTCTTCTTTCCCATCTCAGCTCTTTCGCGCCTGGAGTGACAGGCGACGCACGTGATCCTGCTCTTCCTTTATCAACACCGCGAGCAGATCCCGGTCCTTCCCCTCGCAGGTGGCCTCCTGCATTCCCAGGAAGAAGATGACCGAATCCTTCTCGAGCTGCAACGCCAGCTTCAAGGCATCCCGCGCCGTCTTGACCTCCGTGAGCTGCAGATTCAGGTCTTCAACGGAGCGGAAGACATGCTGATCGGCCATCATCTTGATGTAAAGGTCCAGTTCCTGTTCGGGGTCGCTGACGGTCGGTGTCCAGGCCCCGGCCGGCAGGTTGGCTTTCAGGCCCTCGATTCTCGCCTTGTGCTCCATTTCCTCACGCACCAAGTTCTGAAAAAGCTGCCTCACCTCAGGTTCCTGGATCACAGTCTGCGCCTTCTCATAGAACGCCGCACATCGCTCCTTGATCTCGATGGCAATCCCAAAGACCTCAGTGGCATTGAAGCAGAAAAGCATCGGCTTTCTCCCTTCCATTTGACGTCTCAAAGGCGCGCATAAAGGCTCACGCACAAATTCCCGTTTGGCTCACCCCTCCCAGGAGATGCATTCATTGGGGCATGTCGTGATGGCCTCTTCAATGCACTCCTCATCCCCTCCTTCCGGAAGAATGACGTGAGCCTTTTCCTCCTCGTCGTTCATTTCGAAAACGGCGGGGCAGAGCTCCGCGCAGGCGGCGCATCCCACACAGCATTCTTCATCCAGAACCACCCTTTTTCCCATGATGCTCTCCTTTCAACCGGAGCGAAGCGCGAAATCCCTGCAGCCGGGTAATCCGGACGCCCGAGACTTCACGCTGTCCCTCCTGACAGGGTTTCATAGCCAAATGATCCGATGATCAGAGTACGAAGCCACTCTCCTTGTGCTTGTCGGCAATTGCATCAGCAAGGTCGTCCAATGCCTCAAAAACACTCAATGAAGGCAACCCCTTACACAATATGGGGGGCAGCACCTCGACTTTGAGGTTGGGGATCATGCCGGCCAGGATTTCCACGGTCTTTCCGCCCCAGCCGTACGACCCCACGATGGAGAGGAACTTGGCCTTGGGCCGCAGGGCGTTGGCGAGGAAAGCCGCGTAGGCCGCGAGGGGATGAGGCCCCGCCATGACGGTCGGCGTCCCGACGACAATCGTCCCCGCATCGACCAGGGAGATGGCGAGCTTTCCAATATCCGTGGCCACCAGGTTGAACAGCTCGACTCGCACGCCGCGGTCTACAAGAGCCGACGCCAGATGTTCAACCATCATCCTGGTGCTGGAGTGCATGGACACATAAGGCACGACCACCGTGTTGCGGGGAGCCCCGAGCACCCATTCCCGGTAGGCGTCCATGATCCAGGCAGGCTTGTCGTAAATCTGCCCATGGCTGGGGGCGATCATCTGAATCCTGGAGCCGCTCAGCTTCTGGATGTTCTTTTCGATCGTGCTCCGGAAGGGCATCATGATTTCGGCGAAGTAACGCTTGGCCGCCTCGTAAACGCGTCCCTCATCGGTCACGAAAAGGTCGGTGGTGGCGATATGGGAGCCGTAGAAATCGCAGCTGAAAAGGATGTGGTCCTCCTCCAGGTAGCTCACCATGGTTTCGGGCCAGTGCACCCAGGGCGTATGCATGAATCGGAGCGTCTTGTCGCCCAGGGACAGGGTCTCACCGTCCTCCACCGCTACGATGTCGTCTCCTGAGATTCCCAGCAGATCGGTGAGCATCCCCTTGGCCCTGGGTGTCGAAATCACTTTCGCCCCCGGGAATCGGTCGAGAACCCGGGCGATGGAACCGGAGTGATCCTGCTCGGCATGGTGGGAGACGATGAAATCGATCCTGGGGATCCCGTCCAGTTGCCGCATGAACTCGTCGACCATGGGAGGGTCGACCGTGTCCAGCAGGGCGGTCTTCTCACTGCCTTCAATGAGGTAGGCATTGTAGGTGGTGCCGTCCGGGAGTGGAATGAGCGAATCGAAAAGGCGTCTGTCCCAATCGATGGCCCCCATCCAGTGAATCCGATCCTTGATTGGCCTCTTGTTCATGAAGATGACTCCTCGGGTTGTGGTGTGCGTTGAAGGGGGATGGTGAGAACCGCTATTCTTCCCTCCCTGGGAAGCAAGCGGCGGCAAAACAGCCGATTCAGCCTCGGCCTTGAGGAGGTGGTCATTCACCGCGTCAGGTACGCCAGCACCTCGGCCATGAGCGCATTGACACGGGCATAAGCGGAAGCCGGGACCTTGCGGAGCTCTTCCTCCGACTGGATGAATCGCCCTGCAACCAGCTCGTTCCGGCAGTTCGCGATGAGCGATTCTGCACTTTCGGGCGTCGTCTCCAGGTGGAATTGAAGCCCCATGACTTTCGAGCCGATTTGAAAGGCCTGGTTTTCGCACCCGGCGCTGCGGGCGAGCCGCGTCGCCTCGGGGGGCAGGTCGAACGTTTCCCCATGCCAGTGAAAGACCTTGGTCTTCTTTGGGAACTGGAAGAGTTCGGAGCTACTTGAGGTGCTTTCGATGTCGAGCCAGCCGATTTCCTTGTGGGGAACCGGATAAACGCGGGCACCGAGAGCATTCGCGACGAGCTGCGCACCAAGGCAGATCCCCAGGACGGCCTTCCCTGAGGCGACTGCGTCCGAGATAAACCGCTTCTCCTCCTTCAGCCAGGGCAGGTCCGCCTCATCGTGGACGCTCATCGGCCCGCCCATGGCGATGATGAAATCGAGATCAGCCAGGCTGGGCAAACGCGGCGAATCGAAAAAGTGTGTCGTCTGAACGACTGCTCCTCGTGTGGCCAGCCAGGATTCAATGCTTCCCAGCCCCTCGAAGGGTACATGTTGCAACACGTGAACGTTCATGATCCCGATACCTCGAAATCTGATCAGGATGGTTTGACCCCGCAGCCACAAGTCTGGCCAGATGCCATCTGGCAGGCATTCATCCCAGGTAGACGCGCTCGAGATGATCCAGCATCTTGTGGAACTCCTCGTGCCTGCCGACGCCGATCTTTTCGACCTCGATCTTCTCGAATCCGCTGGAGAGCTCTGCTTTTTCTAGGTCCGGAAGTTGCTTTTCCGCAAGGGGAAACAGAACATCATCTTCTTTTTCGATATGCTGATTCAGAAGATCGATGTACCCTCGCGCTTCCCCAATGAACCCCGGGCCCCCTGAAGCCTCTCCGGCTCGATACTCCGAGAGCCTGGCACTCATTCTCCGTACGTATTCTCGTCCCCGCTCGTGCTCTGCGAGCATGACCCCGATGGGACCGCCCTCTCTTCGGACCCCCACAGCCTCAAGAGCAGGGAACAGCAGTTCCTCCTCCTTGCCATGGTGGCACTGGTCCACGAATACCGAGAAAAACTCCAGCAGTTGATCGAGGTGCTGCACGTCGATGGATTCGCCGGGCTGCTCCATCCTCCGGCAAAGGGTCTCCAGGACCCGAAGGGTCATCTTGACCGCCTGATGCTCCATCCTCAGTTCCTCCATGGGACCCATGGCGCGTCTCCTTTCTGTCTCATGAGAAGTGCCCTTTCGCTCTCCGCCAGCTTCGCACGTTTTGCCCTGCTGCGATGCCCCGGCACCCGAATCGCTCCCCATCTGCTTATAGATCTCCGGATAGAGCCTTTCCACACATTCCGGGCAGATTCCATGGGTGAAATCGGCCTCGGAGTGGGTCTTGATGTATCCTTCCAACTGGGTCCAGTATCCCTGGTCATCCCTTATCCGCTTGCAGGAAGCACAAATCGGCAGCAGCCCGCGCAAAACGCGCACGTCCTGCAAGGCTTTCTCGCGCTCCAGGAGCGCCTTCTCACGCTTCTCTTCCGTTATCTTCCGTTGCAGACCGAGCGACGCCGTCACCCAGATGGCAAACAGCGCCAGGGCACGATTGAAAACCACTTTCCACATTTCGGCGACTTGAGGTTTTAAAAAACACGCGGCCATTGCGAGCACTGAAGAGAAAACGGCCACGAGAACGGTGAACCGCTTGCGAGGTGACCACAGAGAAATCAATATCACGGCGACGTAAGGAACACCCATGGCGACGCCCAGAGGAATCGCCAGGTCCAAGAGAAAAATGGCAATGGCGAGCAGCCCGCAGGCAAGATAAATCCTGGAAGCATGATGATCTTCCGCTGCTGGCTGACTTGCTGCGGTCTTCGTCTCCATCGGGGCTCCCCTGGGGCTCTGAATGCAGCAGACTCAGGTCCCTGTTTAACGGCCGTCTGGTGCCTGCGGATTCAAATCTGTCCTGTTCACAAATTTTGCGGAGACAAGCGAAAGGGCAGTCACTGCACTCAGGATGATGGCCATACGTACCCAGGGCAATCCCATCGCCTTGCGCTCCATCACGAGAACGACCGTCGTGTGAATCCATTCAAGCGCTGCCAGGATGAAGAAGACTTGCATCGCTCGTACGGCCCAAGGCCTCTTGAAGAAAAGCAGAGGAATACTGAGCATACTGAGCAGCACAAGGGCCAGGTTCTGCTCCCTCAGGAAGTGCGCCGCCAGAATCAGGCTGCAAAGCACGGGTATGGCAGGTTTGAGTCTTGCGATGGCCCACACCCCTTGTCCCAATTACATAAAAAGCATGAGAAAGAAGCCCTGACGCGAAGTGGAGACCCCGAGTCAACGCATTTTCACCTTCTTCAGGACAAGGCGCATTGACTCAAGTCAAGGCAGATCCCGACGAGAATCGCTACACTCTGCTCAACCCATACTTGGCAGGTGGTTCATCGCGCATGTTTGCAGTGGTCGGCATCAGGTCCTGAAACAGACCTCAATCAACCTCTGAGATGCGTTCTGTAACGAGCCCCGAGGGAGGACATCATGACCCGGTCCAGCCTCAACTGTTGGCAATTCATGCGGTGCGGTCGTGAGCCCGGAGGTGCCGAGGCAGCCAGGCTCGGCACCTGTCCGGCAGCGAGCGACGCTTCCTACGACGGTTTGAACGAGGGCCAGAACGGCGGGCGGATCTGCTGGGCGGTAGCCGGCACCTGCTGCGGGGGCAAGGTCCAGGGGACGTTCGCCGAGAAACGAAGCTCCTGCGTCGACTGCGAGTTCTTCCTCAAGGTCCACCAGGAGCAGAAAGAGGCGCACCCCTCCACCAAATTTCTCAAGATCCTGTGCGACGAAGGGCATTCAGCCCTGCTCAGGCGTCTTTCCTACCGGCGGATTCGCCAGGGGGAGCGGTTCATATCCCAGGGGGAAATCTCCGAATCCGCCTACCTCATCGAGAACGGGTCATGCCTGCTGGTGGTGGAAAAACACGGGGTCCTGCACCCGGTGGACCATCGGGGCGAAGGCGACATCGTGGGAGAGCTCTCCATCCTCACCGGAGAACCGCAAAACGCTCACGTCGAGGCTCAAACCGATATGGGGGTGTGGGTGCTCGGCAAGTCCCGGTTTGAGGACCTCTCCGGGAATCAGCCGGAACTGCTCGATTTGTTGACCGAGTTGGTGGCCGACCGACTGGATTCGAGGCGTCCCATCGCCGATCGCAGGATCGGCAAGTACATCGCCACCGAGATCATCGGTCGCGGGGGCTACAGTATTGTCTACAGGGGCCGCCACTCCCATCTGGACATGGAGGTGGCCATCAAGATGCTGAAACTCGACATGGCGCTGCGCAAGGATTTTCTGGCCGGGTTCTGGAACGAGGCGAGGACCATCGCCCGACTGAATCACGAGAACATCGTTCGTGTCTTCGACATCGAGGAGCGCTACCGGACCCTTTTCATCATCATGGAATACCTGAAGGGCGAATCTTTGGCCCACCTCTTGGAGCACTCCGGGCGATTGGAACCGCCTTCAGCTGCCCGGCTTCTGCGGCAGTTGTGCGACGGGCTCGAGTACGCCCACGGCCACGATCTCATCCACGGGGACGTCAACCCATCGAACGTCACGATTTGCGACGGCCGACGCCTCAAGATCCTGGATTTCGGCCTCTCCTGCCCGGTGGGCTGCGATGAGCTGGCGACCTTCGGCACTGTCGCCTATTCGGCCCCCGAGCTCATTCGCGGCGAGCCGGTGGACCAGCGAACCGACATCTACGCCATGGGGATCATGGCCTATGAAATGGTGACAGGATCAAAACCGTTCCCGGATGCAGATCTGTGCACCTTGATGCGCCATGACTTCAGGGAGGAAATTCCCGACCCGGCGGCCAGAGCCCCGGCGCTTGACCCGGCGCTCACCCGCTTCATCCTCAAAGCTTGCCGCCGGGACCCTGCCGCAAGATACCAGAACATGAGGGAGGCCAAACGGGATCTGCCGGTGATCTGGGAGAGTCTGACCATGACGACGGGCTCTGCGGTCTTGGGCAAGAAGGCGCTGAGCGCCATCGACATCCTCATCGAGGAGCATGCCCTGATTCGCCGCTTCCTCGACTGCCTGGTTCTGGTCCTCGATCACCTCGACGAGGGAGTCACGATCCCAGCGGATTTCTTCGTCAATGCCGTCCGGTTCGCGCGAGATTTCGCGGACCGGTACCATCATCTGAAGGAAGAGTTCTACTTGTTTTCTCACGTGGCGCAGAAGGCCGGGGAAAGACTGATCGCCCATTGCGAAGGGTTGCGGCTGCAGCATGAGTGCGGCCGAAACCACATCGTGGAGGCCGCAGGGGCCATCAAGGGGTATGCCCTGGGCTCGCAGGCCGCCCGGGTCCGCCTGGCCGAGAATCTCCATGTGTACGTGACGCTTCTGAGAAGACACATTCACACCGAGGATTACCTGGTCTTCCCGATGATTTCCAAATGGATGACGGAAGCCGACGACCATGCTCTGCGTGAGCTTTACCAGCGGGACGAGGCTCGATTCGGGGAGGGATTTGCTGCGCGATGCCGTAGGCTCGTGGATGAGATGGGCGTCATTTTGCAGTCCGCTGGAGCTGTTTGAACGGAACCTGCCTGGACCATCAAATGCCGGTCCCGCGGACAGGAGCAAGAATATGGAAACACTCGCCATCACCCACGCCGGCCGGGTGCGTTCCCGGAATGAGGACAGGTACCTGGTGCAGCCGCTGCCCGACGGCACGCTGGTCCTGGGCCTGGCGGATGGCTTGGGAGGTCACGCCGGAGGCGAAGTTGCTGCGCAGGAGGTGGTCCTGGCGCTGTCACGTTTTGAGCTCGTTGACCACGATGTCGAGAATCGCTTGCGGGCGTTGGTCTTCGAGGCGGACCGCTCCATCCATGAAATGGCCGAAAGAAAGCCCGATTTGGAGGGAATGGGAGCAACCCTCACCGGCGTCGTGATTGACGGCCGCACGGCCTATTGGGTGCAGGTGGGAGACAGCCGTCTCTATCTGGTGCGGGACGGAGCCGTGCGGCAGATCACCAAGGATCAGAGCATGCTGCAGTTTCTCCTGGATGAGGGAGAAATCACAGAGGAACAAGCTCGTACCCATCCTTCGAGACATTTGTTGGATCAATGCGTGGGCCAGGGAGGGTGCATTCCCGAGACCGGCCGTTTTGATATAGCCGGCGGAGACTTGCTGATGCTCTCCAGCGACGGTTTGCACGGGGCCGTTGACCGCCAGGACCTGGCAGACCTGCTGCGGCTGGACTTGGAGATCAAGCTTAAGGCCCGCATACTGCTCGAGACAGCCCTGGAAGACGGCGGCCATGACAACATAACCGCCGTCTTTGCCATCATTTGATCACAGCCTGGGTGTGGCCTCAACTTATCCCCGGAATCTCTCCTCCAGCTCCGTCAGTCGCTGACGGAGAGCTTTTTCCCGGTTCCACCGCTCGGTCACGTCGCGAATGATGGCGGCGATCCCTTGAAGCCGCCCTTCGTCGTCCTGGATGGGCACCAGCGTGAACTCGACCGAAATGCGGCTTCCGTCCCTCTTCAGGGCGGGGACGGCGAGAAGGTCCATTTCATAGCGGCTCGTACCCGCCGCCATGACCTTGTGGTAGCCTTCCCAGTGGCGGCTCCTCAGGGACTCGGGGATGATGAGGTCCAGGCTCCGGCCCAGGGCTTCCGGCTTCGAATAGCCGAACATCCGCTCGGCCCCGTCGTTCCACAGCCGAATGAGCCCCTCCCGGTCGGAATAGATCATCGCATCCCGTGCGCTCTCCACGATCGTCCGATAAATCCGCTCCTCTTGATCCGGCATCGGAGCTTCACCCCCAGCCGCTGCCATACGGATTCCCCCTCCTTGATTTCGACGCTTTTAATGTGCGCGCATGCTTCCCTCCTTCGTCAACGGGAGCTTGTCTAAAAAAGTCATCTCGATCGGTAGCGAGAAATCCAACTCACCGCACCCCGACAACCCGGCAGGAATTCTCTCTCCACCGCGCTCGGTCGAAATGACAACGAGGCTTTTCGGACAACCCCTGGTAACGGAGGGCACGAGTTGATGACCCGTTCCGGTGGGCACGATGAACCCGTGCCCACCACAACCGCAAACGGATTTGCGCCCAGCTTCACGGAAGTCGCAAGAAGGGAGAGTGGGCGAGACTCCCCCTTCACCGGTGGATCATCCGAGGATGGCTTTCAGGTCCTCGTCTGGGGTGCTGATGGGCATGATGTTGAAGTTTTTGACCAGGACATCGAGAACGTTGGGTGTCACGAAGGCCGGAAGGGACGGCCCGAGGCGGATGTTTTTGATACCGAGATGGAAGAGAGTCAGCAGGATGGCCACGGCTTTCTGCTCATACCAGGAGAGGATCATCGACAGGGGTAGATCGTTCACGCCCACTTTGAACGCCCCGGCGAGGGCCACGGCGATCTGGATGGCCGAGTAGGCGTCGTTGCACTGCCCGATGTCCATGAGCCTGGGCAGCCCGCCGATGGTCCCGAGGTCCTTGTCGAAGAACCGGAACTTCCCGCAGGCGAGGGTCAGCACCACGCAGTCCTTGGGGACTTTTTCCACGAATTCCGTGTAGTAGTTGCGGCCGGGCTTGGCGCCGTCACAGCCGGCCACCAGGAAGAAATGGCGGATGGCCTTGCCCTTCACGGCCTCGATCACCTTGTCCGCAACCCCCAGGACCGTGTTCCTGGCAAAACCGACCATGACCTCCTTGCCGTTGGAATCCTCGGTGAAACCGGGGAGGCTCAAGGCCTTCTGGACGACCGGGCTGAAATCCCGGTTTCCGATGTGCGGGACGCCCGGCCAGCCCACGATGCCCGAGGTGAAGATGTTCTCGGCATAAGCGCTCTGGGGTCGCTGGATGCAGTTGGTGGTCATGAGGATGGCGCCCGGAAACTGGCTGAATTCCTTGGCCTGATTCTGCCAGGCCGTTCCGAAATGGCCGTAGAAGTGAGGGTACGCTTTGAGCTTCGGGTAGCCGTGGGTCGGGAGCATCTCGCCGTGGGTGTACACGTCGATCCCCTTGCCGGCGGTTTGCTTCAGGAGCTCATCCAGGTCCTTGAGGTCGTGGCCCGAGACCAGGATGGCCTTGCCCTTGCGGTGCCCGAGAGGAACCTTCGTCGGGACGGGGTGGCCGTAGGTTCCCGTGTTGCCCGCATCCAGGAGCTCCATGGCCTTGAGGTTCACTTCGCCGCACTTGAGCGTCAGCCCCACCCAGTCGTTGAGCCCGAGGTTTTTGTTCATCAGGGCGGCGAGGGCTTCATGGATGTAAGCGTAGACGCTGTCGTCCTCCTGCCCCAGGATCTGGGCGTGGTCGGCGTAGGCGCTGACGCCGCGGAGGCCGAAGAGCACCGTGTGCTGGAGGGAGAGGATGTCAGGGTCGATGGAAGGGTCGGACTTCAGGCCGTGCTGTTCTCCCTGGGCGATCATGCCTTCCAGGGTCGAAGCCGGGGTGAAGGTCGCGGCATCCTCGGCGAAGTCCACTTTGCCGCCCGCCGCTTTCACCTTGGCTTTCAAGCCGTCCCGCAGCTCCACGGCGCGCTTGATGAACACCACGATGTCCTTGGGGTCGAAGTTCACGTTGGTGAGGGTCGAGAACATGGCCTCGCAGGTGAACACATTGGTCTCGCGATCGTTCACCCCCACCTTGCGCCCCTCCACCGCGAAGAGGGCCAGCCCCTTCATGGCATGGGTCAGGAGATCCTGAAGGGCCGCCACATCGGGTTGCTTGCCGCACACGCCCATCTTCTCACAGCCTGCGCCTTTTGCCGTCTGTTCACACTGGTAGCAAAACATCGTTTCTCCTCCATGGTCTTGAGGTCAGAACTGCTATTGCTGCTTCACGAACTCGCTCTTGGGGGCCCCGCAGGGGGGGCAGACCCAGTCGTCGGGCAAATCCTCGAAGCGCGTTCCCGGTGCGATGCCATTGTCGGGGTCACCCACCGCCGGATCGTACACATAGTCGCAGATGGTGCACACATACTTGTCCATGATTCTCCTTTCCTGATGTTGTCCGTTCTCCTGCATGTCAATGCGGCCGTCCCGCAGGCGAAAAATCCGGTCCAGCCGATCGAAAATCTTGTTGTCGTGAGTCACCACCAGGATGGCCGTCTGCTGCTCGCACGCCACCTTCTTGAGCAGGTCCATGACGACGCCCGCCCGCTGAGAGTCCAGGGCCGCCGTGGGCTCATCGGCGAGAACGATCTTGGGCTGATTCGCCAGGGCCCGGGCGATGGCCACCCGCTGGGCTTCGCCCCCCGAAAGCCTGGCCGGGTAAGCGCCTTTCCGATGGTCGACCTGAAGGTAATCCAGAAGCTGCAACGCCGCCTCCCGGGCCGCCGCCCCCTTGCGGCCGGTCAGCTCGAGCACCAGGGCCACGTTTTCCAGGGCCGTGAGGAAAGGAATGAGGTTGTGAAACTGGAAAATGAATCCGATGCTGGTGAGCCTCAGCCGCCTCAGGTCACGGCTCAGCCAGCGCCCGTCATAGATCGGCTCCCCGTCCAGGGCCATTCGGCCGCTGCTCGGCTCGAGGATGCATCCGATGATGTTGAGAAGGGTGCTCTTGCCGGAGCCGCTCGGCCCCAGCAGCCCCACGACTTCACCCGGGTGGACCCGCAGATCGATGTCCACCAGAGCCTGCACCCGGGCCTCCCCGGTCCCGAAGGTCTTGGAGATCCCCGATAGCTCGATCCGGGGAAGGGGTGCATCCATGAGATCAGCCCCCCAGTGCCTGGGCGGGATCGATCTTCAAGGCCAGCCGCACGCCGAGCCCGCTCGCGAGCAGGCAGACCCCGATCACCACCACCCCGAGGAGCATCGAGTCTCCGGGAAGCATGATAACACGGCGGGGGAAATGGTCCTTGACGCAGGTCAAGAGAATCGATCCCAAAGACAGCCCCACGGCCGCCATGAGCAGGGCCTGCTTCACGATGAGCCCCACGATGATCCCATCGCGGGCCCCGATGAGCTTGAGGGTCGCGATCTCCCGGACCTTGTCCATGGTCATGGTGTAGATGATGAGGGCGATGATGACCGCCGAAACCGTGATCAGAATCATGGTGAAAAGGCCAATCTGCTTGCGGCTCCGGTCCACCACGGACTGGGTCAGCAGCTCTTCCTGCTCTCGCTGGGTGAGAGCCGCGAAGTGCTTCCAGCGGCGCAAATTCAAGGTCACATCAGCTGCCGAAATGCCGGGTGCCAGCCGCAGGATCACGGTGTTGACGATGTCGGTGTCTGCCGGGGCACGTCCGCTGGCGGTCTCCCTTCGGGCTACCGCCGGCTCGGGCTCGAACTGCAGCTCCTGGGAGTCTTGGAGGGTCAGGTAGACGACGGGGTCCCCGCTGGAAGAGACCTGGTCCTTCGTCAACCCGACTACCGTGAACATCTCCCGGCCCATTCGGACGCGCTCCCCCAGGGCGAGCCCCGCCCGCCGGTCGGCAACCATCTCGTAATGGCTTCTGAGTATCGGGCGTCCTTCAGCGACCGTTTTGGGCCCCCCGATTCGCCCCGGCTCGTAGCCGACCACGTAGAGCCGAAGCTTCCTCCCGTTGTGGACCGTTTCCACGGATTGATAAGTCACGGACCCGGCCGCTGCTACACCGTCCAGAACGGCCAGCATCTCCCGAGTGGACCCCGGGATGCGTGAAGCTTCGGCGAAAGGCCCCTTGCGGCCGGCCTCAACGACCCAGATTTGAGCCTCCGGCGTGCGCGCCAACCGCAGCGCATCCTCCACCAGCCCGCGGTAGATGCCGATCATGGACAAGACCACCCCCAGGAGCAGGCTCAACCCGCAGCAGGTCAAAAGAAAACGGCCCAGGTTGAACCGGATATCCCGGTAAGCGAGATTCATCAAGGCTGTTTCCCCTGGGCAAGGACAGCCTTTTCACCCGTTTTCGCACCGGCAGGGACTCTCACCAGCCGAAGCGGCGATGGCACGTCCCCGACGGCGACGGGGTATCGCCCGTCGAGCAACCGTTGGCCGATGCCCACTTTTCGCTGCTGCAGCCAACCGTCCTCCAACACCCAGACCAGTCCGGACGAGCCGCTGAGCGACTGGATGTCTGTCTGGGGCAGGAGGTATGCTTCCTCGATCTTTGCTACGGTGATGAGGGCCTCCGTCTGCTCCCCCAGGTGCACCTGGTCGAGAGGTTCCTCGAAAGCCAGATAGACCCGCCGCTCTTCGCTCACCCGGTCGCTTTCGAGATCGATGCGCGTCACCACCCCGCGGTAGCTCCGCCAGGGAACGGAGCGAAGCCGGATCTCGGCCTTATGGCCGACGCGCAGACCTCCAGCCAGAGCCTCGTCCACGTGGACCCTCGCCCAAAGGGTCTCGGCATCCATCAGGGTGAAAAGCGGCTCATTGGCGTTCTGGATGCTCCCGAGCTCCTTGTGCCGGGCAACCACCTGGGCATCGTACGGGGCCGCCAGAAAATGCTCGGCGAGCAGCACCCGCTCGATTTCAATCTGAGCCTGCGCGTCTTTCAGGGCCGCCTCGGCCGAGGCCAGCTCGCCCTCAGCGAGGGCCACCTCCGCGCGGGAAACATCGACTCCGTTGCGCTTTTCATCGGCATCCTCGGTGGAGACCGCACCGGTCTGGACCATGGGCAGCCTGCGCTGGAGCAGCTTTTCGCGGTGGCTCAAAGTAACCCGGGCCCTATCCCTCCCGGCCCTGGCCACCAGCACCGCGGCTTTCGCCCTTTCGACACTGGCCGCAGCTTTGGCAACCCGGCTTCCCTGCTCGGCCGTATCGAGCTGGGCCAGGATGTCCCCCTTCTTTACCCGGTCTCCGTGGTCGGCGTTGAGCTTGACGAGGATTCCCGAAACCTTGAATCCAATCTTCGAAAGGGTATGCACCTCGAGCGTTCCAAGCCCATAGACCTGGACGAGTACATCTTTTTCCGCTGTCAGGGCCACCACTTCGATGGGTTTCAGGAACTTCCAGCCGATGAGGGCAGCCGTAGCAGCCAGAAGCAGGGGAATGAGGAAAAGAGTCGCTCGCTTTCGCATGAAAAGCTCGTTCTTTCGATGGATTTGAGAAGGCCTCAAACGGATGTCATGGCGCGTCCGCCCTTGGCCCTGTCATGGGAGCTTTTCGCTCATGTTTTGTGGCTCAGGGATCGAGCTCGGATCGCATCATGAAAAATGGGCCAGGCCCGCTCCACCTGCCCGGCAGCGTCAAACTTCCCGTCGCTCAGGTGCCACAGGATGGCCGTGGGCTGCAGGAGGCCGAGAAACATGACCGAAAGCGTCTCAGGATCGAGCCCAGCCCGAATCGTGCCCTTCTCCTGCCCGTCCAGGATGATTCCGGCCACCTCCCTCAGGTAGCCCGTGATGATCGAATGGAGCCGCGCTTTCCGGGAGGCGTCTCCCCCGTAAATGTCCTCGGAGAAGAGGATGCGTGGCAGCGCGCTGAACCCCAGGACGAGCCGGGCGTGAGCCGCCAGGAGCTGCCGCAGTTGCTCGATGGGATCAAGCTCCTCCCGTTGAACCCTCACCACGTTGCCCTTGAGCGTGCTCTCCAGAAGGTCGAGGACGGCGTCCAGGATTTCATCCTTCCCCTTGAAGTGATGGTAAATGGCCGAGGGGGCGAATCCCACGCGCTGGGCCAGGGCTGCGACATTGAATCCCTTCATGCCCTGAGCCGCGATGAGCTCGAGGGCCACTCGGACGATCTGGTCCCGGCGAATTTCCGTGGCAAATTTAGGAGTACTCATGGCGACCTCAACTGAATGTGTATTCAGTTGATAACTCCTGGGACTCCCCCTGTCAAGGGGACCAGTGTGCGTGAGGCCCGTTCCTTTCGGCCGCAGCTGCTCACGTCCCCTGTCGACATGCGGCGATCTTCGGCGCCGAATTCCAGTCCCGGGGCATGCGTCAGGACCGGATTTTCATCGAGCATTTCAAACTGGTGAAGGCGGGAGAATCAGCAGGCGTAGATGGACTTTCCCTCGAGATCGTAAAAACGCTCTTTGATCCATTCCTCGTAGGAGAGGAGCCCCTCCGTTTCGGTGACTTTGGTCTCGGCGATGCTGGTCACGAGGGCATCCTGCATCAGAAGGAGGGCATCATTTCGCTTTCCCGTCAGCAATGCAAAGGCCTTGTTGATCAGGGCCGTCATTTCGTGAGCGCTCGGATCATCAGGGTTCCTGTCCGGATGAACCGCAAACATCCGACGATAGTAGGCATACCGAATCCTGTCCTCATCGGTCTCGGACGTTACGCCGAGCACCTGGCGTGCACGATCGAAAAGAGCTTCCTCTCGCAGTTTCATCACTGCATCCGTTTCTCTGTCAATGGCGGTTGATGGGAACGCCGCCTGGGTCGCCGATGAAGGGGAGAATCAACAGCCTCGGGAAGGTCAGCTCATTTGGATCACGGAACTGCGAAAGCCCGATCGTCATGCCGTCGTGCCCCTTCTCCGGCTGGTCCTTGTAGGTCCCCAGCAGTCTGTCCCACCAGGGGAGGTTGAAGCCGTAGTTGCTGTTCGTCTCCCGGATGATCACCGAGTGATGCACCCGGTGCATGTCGGGGGTTACCACAAAAAGCCGCAGCACCCGGTCAAGGGGGATGGGAAGACGCATGTTGCTGTGGTTGAACATGGAGCCCACGTTGAGGGCGATTTCAAAGATGACCACGGCCAGCCCAGGCGGTCCGAGGGCCACCACGGTCATGAGCTTGATTCCCATGGAGATCACGATCTCTATGGGGTGGAAGCGCAAGCCGGTTGTCAGATCATAGTCGAGATCGGCGTGGTGAACCATGTGCAGCCGCCACAGAGCCGGAACCGCATGATGGAGAACGTGCTGCAGGTAGATGGAGAGATCGAGTACGGCGAAGCCGATGATGACCTCGACCCAATATGGGAGCGCGAAATGGTTGAGAAGTCCCCAATGTTGCTTTTCGGCAAGAAGTGCCATTCCAACGGGCAATACCGGGAAGACGAGGTGCACGGACAGCGGGTTGAGGGTGATGATCGCAAGATTCGCCGACCAGCGCCTCAACTTCGAGGTCGTCAGAGGCCGCCGGGGGAACAGGAATTCGAGTAACGCCAGAAAGAAGAAGAAGCCAAGGAAGAATCCGAATCGGAGCGCCGTCACCTCGTCCATAAATCCCACTTCCAATTTTCGTCCATTTCATCCGCCATGCCAAGGTCTTCCAGTAGCCTGGAGATCAAACCGGTTGAACCCTTTGGATTCCCCTCAGCCTCTCGACAATCTTTGGAATGAAGAAGGAAAGGATAAACAGCCCAATAGAGAGAAAGACCTTCCAGGAAACCAATCCTCCCCATTGGCCGGTCACCCAGACTTCTTTGACAGTCCCCACG
Organism: uncultured Syntrophobacteraceae bacterium; assembly: GCA_964557955.1. GTDB lineage: Bacteria > Desulfobacterota > Syntrophobacteria > Syntrophobacterales > Syntrophobacteraceae > JALOOX01. The sequence continues at coordinate 9,239 of CAZLCS010000007.1, read as the reverse complement.
AAAAAGGTGAAGATGAACGTCCCCACGATGATGCCGAGTCCTGTTCCGGCAAAGTAATCCCAGAACCGGACTCGGGTCAGTCCCATGCCGAAGTTCATCGGAGTGAACGGAAAGTAGACGAGGCGCAAGTAGAGCACCGTGGCAAAGCCGTTTCGCTCGATTCCTTCATCGTATTTCTTGAGCTTGTCGCCAATAAGCGACGCCGCGAAGTCCCTCCCCAGGTATCGGCCGATGAAAAATGCCAGGGTCGATCCGATCATTGCCCCGACCCAGACGTAGAGAAAGCCGGAATACGGGCCGAAGATGGCGGCCCCGAGGGTGGTCAGAAGCGTCCCGGGCACAAATAGGCATACTCCCACCGCATAGACCGCCATGTAGGCTAAGGGCGCCAGGAATCCAGCCTGCTCAAGAAACTGACCCAGCTTGTCCGCAGTCAGGAATTCCTTAACCGGTGTAAAGCGAACGATGACCACGGCCGTGATGATGAAGAGCACCAGCACGGCCGCCTTCATCCCCGCCCCCGGGCCCTTTTTTCCTGCTACCATGTCCTGTCCCTCGGGGTTCGAAGCTGACTATTTGAACAAGCGGTCCAGGATTCCCTTCTTCTGTGGTTCCGGTTCAGGGAGTCCCAAATGGCGACAGATGGCCGCCTCGAGTTTACTTTCATCGACATCACAACCCTGAACCACCAGCTCATCTCCCACCATGATGGCTGGCGCCAGAGGCAGCCCCAGTTTCGCATATTCCTCGGTGCGGAATTCCTGATTGGGTTTTGAAACTGTCTCGATTTCCAGATCGTACTGTTTCCCCAGCCTGGGGATTATTTCCCGAAAGTGGTTTCAAGGCTTCCCGCCTGGTTCATTCACAAACACCCTGAGCTTAAGCATACGTTTCTCCTTAAATTCGATGGCGGAGACCCTCATGGATGATCTATTTTCCAAACAGACGCCCCAAAATCCCTTTCTTCTGAGGCTCCGGCTCAGGCATTCCCAAACAGCGGCAGATGACGGTTTCCACCTTGCCCTGTGCCACTTTGGAGCCCTCGACCACGATCTCATCTCCCACCATGACCGCCGGCGCCACGGGCAGATCCAGCTCGAAGTACTCGTCGTTCTGGTACTCCGCGATGGGCTTGGAGATCACCTCGATTTCTATGTCCTGGTACTTGTCGCCCAACCTGGGCATCATCTCGATGAAGTTCCTTCACGGCTTTCCATTGGGCTCATTCAGGAAAAACCTTACCTTCAGCATCGTCTCACTCCTTTCTCGGGTTGCCGCCCCGCAACACTTCCGCCATTCGGCCCAGAAACTGATCCGACGGCAGGAAGTCCACCAATCGCAGATCTTCTCGTTCCTTTCCCATAGCGTCGAGGAACACGATAGTTGGAACCCCTCTCACTTCGTACTGCTGCAGCAGTCGCTCATGCACCGGGTTGCCCCCCTTAGTCACATCAACTTTGATCATGATGAAGTCGCTCTCCGCCTGTTTCACGACCGACGCGTCGTGGAAGGTGACGTCCTCGAGCTCGCGGCACGGGGTGCACCATGTAGCGTAGAAGTCGATGATGACAGGCTTCTTGAGACTCAGTGCTTCTTTGAGGGTTTCCTCGGAATAAGGCTTCCAGGTGACACCTGGACCTCGCATGGCCCAGGAGGTAACCAGAAAGGTCGCAAGGACCATACACACGACGCCGACGCCGCTCTTGAGCCAGGGAAAGGCTTTGAAACCTCCCTGATTCCGGTCGATCCACCCCAGGTGGAGGCCGGCTGCTATTGCCACCAGCGCCAGTAGAAAAATCCCCCAGTGACCGGGAAGCACGGGTCTCAGGAAATGGGCGGCCATCCCCACCAGGACCCAGCCCATGAGCTTTCTCACCCAGATCATCCAGCCGCCCGATCGGGGGAGTCTTTCCAACTGCCCCGAAAACATGGCCAGGAGAAAGAGCGGAAGCCCCAGCCCCAGGCTCAGCGTAAAAAAGATGAGAAAACCCAGCCACGGGCTTCCCATGCTGGCAACCCAGGTGAGGAGTCCCAGCACGAAAGGGCCGATGCAGGGAGCTGCCACCACCCCTAGGGTAAGTCCCATGAAGAGGCTTCCGAAATAGCCCGTATAGGATTTGGCGGCCACCTGCGTGAGGCCGCTCGGGAGACGCATCTCCCACAGTCCGAGAAGGCTTGTGGCAAAGATCACCAGAACCGCCGCCACGCTGATGAGCACGATGGGATTCTGGAGCATTGATCCCATGAGCCCTCCGCTCAGTGAGGCAGCCACCCCGAGGACCGAATTGGTGACGGCAAGTCCCATCATGTAGCAGAGCCCGTGCGCGACAAGTTTTCCCTGTCCCGAACCCGCCTGCGTGGCCTGCCCTCCAAAATAGGAAACGGTGATGGGGATCAAGGGATAGACGCACGGAGTGAGGTTCAAGGCCATGCCGCCGGCAAAGATGCCAAGAAGAGTCCAGATCATGGCCCATCCGTAGAGAGGTCCCGGCGCGTCGGGTGCTTCACTCATTTGGGTCAGACCCGCCGGAGCGCTCGCAACCGGCATCCCCCTTGCCTGCCATTCAGGATAGCCGTAGGGGTCACGATAAACGTTTCGGTAACCGAGCTTTACGGCCACACGGGCCGCCGAGTCGCTGCGGACTCATGTGAGGCCCGCTCAGTAAAAGATGAGCGTTCGGTCCTTGTCCGGCCCGAGTAGAGCTTCGAGAGCCGGTGCCTTGCGCCACCTCGACCACCAGGTGGGCTCGATCGGAAAATTCACCGCTCCCTTGAGATGTCCTGTCCGATACTCCCATTCCTGACGGGTATCCACCAAGAGAAGGCTTTGTGGCTCCTTCTGATAGCGCTCGGAAAGCTCGTCGGTGGTGATGATTTTGTAGCCTCCGACTTTTGCCTCGGCCAAAACATCGTCCCAGGTGGCCTGCTTGGGAGTAACGGCTCGATTGGTAAGCCAGAGGGCTCCGACCGTGAGCAATACCGCCACAAGGGCTATCAACGTCATTCTCTTGCCTTGCATGGGAGGCCCCCCTCTCTGCTGCATGAAACCTTTGCAGCTCCTACAGTTTTCCCTCACGATTGAGCTTTGAGAGCAGAAACTTCGCCCCCCTGACGGACAGACCGAGTTTGCCGGCAAGCTCACTGGCATCCAGATGGCCATGTCTTTTGACGAGTCCGATGACTTCCTCTTCCAGTTCCTCGAACCAATCCTCGAAAAGCACCAAGAGATCGGGATCGGTGATCGCCCTGAGTTGCTTGGATTGGGCGACCTTATCCACCAGGGTCTGGCACATCTGCGTTGGGTCGACACCTTCGCCCATGCATTCTGCCAGTCAGAGATGGACCAGGCTGGAGACTTTGTCGCCTTCGGACTCTCCGACAAGGTTCAGCACGAACTGGGTGCGGGCTTCTTCACCCAGTGTTGAGAAGAGCCCCTTGAAGGCTTTGGCGATCTCCGCCATTGCCTCCTCAGGGTCCATCCGAGCGATGATTCTGGATATCTCTCCCATATGGTTCCGATCACCTCCTCTGTTTCAAAAGGTTTTTCTGGCAGCCAGCAGATCGGTGGCGACAGTGCTCAAGGTTCTCAGCACATCGAGAATCCTTGGATCAGTAAGCTCGTAGTAGATGAACGGACCCTGTCGTTCGATCGTGACCAGGAGCGATCGTTTCAACTCTTTCAAGTGATGGGATACAAGGGGCTGAGAAAGACTGAGAGCTTCGACGATGCTGGATACGGATTTCTTGCCGTTGCTCACGCACAGCAGAATCCGCAGCCGGTTCTCATCCGAAAGGCTCTTGGCGAGAAACGCCACCGTCTGGAAGTGCTCGTTCTGAAGAAATAGGTCTGGCTGCACGTTAGACTCCACCGAGCGGTTCCTCCCGCCATCCATGGGTGCTTGCAGTTTAGTCACACAAGCATATCAGTATCTGTTTATATGTCAATGGATGCCGCGGAGAAACTGCCGGGCGACTTAGCCCTGCCAGTCCATGGAAAAAGCATTGATGCCGATTTGTTTTTCCCGTTGGAGGCGCCCGACCCAGGCCAACTGGGCTTCGAAGATGGTCGAACGATGATCTTCCGTCAGATTTCCTCAGCGAGCTGGGTATAAAGGGCTTCAAACAGAATAGCGCCCACTTCCAGAGCTCGTGCGTCATCCTTCAAGACTTTGACCAGGCCGCGACAGACCACATCGATTCCGGGGGCCTCGGGTGGGGGCAGCAGATCGCTCACCGAGTCGGCCGCATCCACAATGGCGCAGATCTGGTCCAAGGCTCGGTCATTGATCGAATATTCCTTCAAAATCGTGCAGAACGTACATCGGCCGCGCCGGTGACTAAGGTTGGCTCCCGGAATGTCGAAAGGGATCCCGTCCAGATCCTTCCACTCACTGCCCCTTGGGATGAAAACGAATTCCGCATCCCGGTCCACAGTCCTGCGGATGAGCCAGGCGCAAGCGATCCGGTCCACTCCCACCTCCGCCCAGGTGATCCATTTCATGACGTCTTCTCCGTCCGGTTCTCCTTGTCTCCTCTCAGCTCCATAGCCCTGCGCTCGCATGCCGCCCGGGCCTCGATGGAAAGAGGCGACCTGAGATAGTCCTGCGATTTCACTTTGTGATACTGCCCCCACAGCTCGCGAAGCCTTCCCTCATCCGGGCTGCACCGCACTTCCTCCAGGATGCTGCGGTACTGCGCGTTCACCTGCTCCAGGAAGAAGTCCCGCATCGCCCGCTCCTGTGTCTCGGTCCGCGCGCTAACCTCCCAAACCGACGCCTCTCCGCCTTCTTCCCGTATTTCGGCCGCAACCCACTCGAAGGCTTCGAGTGTCCGTTCCGAACCGGGCAGGACGTAGACGGAGTCCTGCAACGTGTAGACGCCAAGGCGTTTGAGCTTGCGCCAGGTGGCCACCTTGAGCGCCGACGTGCGAGCGCGCGGCAGCTTGGTGATGAGCATGATCCAGTCCATCGGCACCCCATTTTCAAAATATTTCAGTAAAACTGGTTACACTAATTAATCCGATTCTGATGGAGAGTCAAATCCTTTACTGACAAGGGAATATTTCTGCCTTTCCGGAATACGCTCCCTTGACGGACTCTAGCTCATAGCTTATATGAGTAACGTGCGTTACATTATTAACCAAATCAGAAACCGTCTCACCTCAAGGAGTCATTTGATGAAAGACGTCGCAACCCTTGCAGCAAACCTGATGGCCGCTTCCGCGCGCACCGCGCCCAAGGCCGGCGGCAAAGATTTCCTGGAAATCGTTGTCATCACGGACGAGGGAGATCTGAGAAGAATCGCGCAAACCATGAAAGAATATGCGCCCAAGAGCACCAACGAAGCTTTCTGGCTCCGGGATGCAGACAACATCGAGCATTCGGAGGCACTGCTCCTGGTCGGCCTCAGGAAGTTCCAGGCGGCCGGCTACGACTGCGGGGCGTGCGGGTTCCCCACCTGCGCCGAATTCCAGAAGGATCGAAAGCCAACGGACAAGGAGATGGGCTACACCGGGCCGCATTGCGTCATGCGCATGATGGACATTGGGGTGGCCCTGGCCTCTGCAGCCAAAACGGCCGGGCTGCTCAATATCGACAACCGTGTGCAGCAGCGAGTGGGTGCCGCGGCTAGGGCTCTTGGCCTCATCGATGCCGAAGTGGCGATGGGGGTACCCGTCAGCATCAGCGGGAAGAGTATCTATTTTGACCGAAAGGTTCCCGCGGTTCCGGGACATTGAATACCTATGACACTGGAGGGTACGCTCGCCATGACCTATCAACTGAAAGAATCGGATTTGACCTTGCTTCGCCAGACGGGCGTCTCAGAGCTGGACATCGCACACTGCGTCAAGGTGGCGGAAAAGGCCCTGGAGATCGCGGAACGAACCGGTGCGAAGCTCGACTTCGAGCTGGTTGGACGTGGAGCGCTTTTCCACGACCTGGGAAAAGCCCAAACTCACGACATCGAGCACGGAAAGATCGGGGCTGAGCTGGGAGCACGCCTCGGTCTCCCCCAGCCCATCCTGGCCATCATGGAAAAGCATGTCCGGGGTGGTCTGACCGCTGACGAAGCGATGGAGCTGGGGCTTCCGTTGAAAGACTACACCCTGCGGACCCTTGAGGAGCGCATCGTCATTTACGCCGATCGCCTTGTGGACATCATCACGGACCCGAACAGGATCGTCGCAAGCGAGGTAGAGGCAGAAGAGCGCTTCGAAGAAATCCTCACGAACAACATCCGATACGGCAAGAACGCGCAGACTCTCGATCGCTACCTGGGCTACCACCGAGAGATCCTGGGCCTCATCCGGGGTGCACCAAACGACAGGAAGCCATCATGAATCTCATGAACGCTCTCTTGGGCCTCTGCGCCGTGGGCTTTTTCGCCCGGCTGTCCTACGCCCTGGCGAGGAGCCCCGTCCTGCCGCTCTTCGCCCTCTATCTCGGGGCGGGTCCCGAAGGCATCGGCTGGGTGGTGGGCATTTCCACGGTGACCGGCATCTTTTTCAAACTGCCCTCCGGGGCGCTCTCCGACGTCATCGGGCGCCGCAAGACGATGATCGCGGGACTGGTCGTCTTCGCCCTGACGCCGTTCAGCTACTTCTGGGTGAAGGACGCCGGTCTTCTCCTCGTCATCCGGTTCCTGCACGGGTTCGCGACGGCGATCTACGGCCCCGTGGCCATGGCTGTGGTGGCCGACGTGGCGGGAAGCCGCAAGGGGGAGATGCTCTCGTGGTTCTCCTCGGTCACCATCATCGGAAATCTCCTGGGTGCGCCTCTCGGCGGGTATCTTCTGTTCACGCTGTCTCGATCCGGCGCTCCCTCCCTGGAGAACTTCCAGTGGGTCTACCTGGCTAGTGGAATTGCCGGCTGCCTGTCGCTGCTTCTGGGCGCGACGCTGCTTCGCGGCCGGGACGCATCTACGACTCCGGTGGGGCTCAAGGCGTCGATCGAGCGCTTCTTCTCGGGGATCCGCGAGGTGGTGAGCGACCGCCGAGTCGTCCTCACCTCCAACATGGAAGGGCTCCAGAACATGACCATGGGGGCCCTGGAAGCCTTTCTCCCCATCTATGCCGTGACCGTGGCCGGCCTCAATGAATTCCAGGCCGGGCTCCTTTGGGGGGCTCAGGTGTTGGTGAGCATTCTTTCCAAACCCTTGATGGGCCGCATTTTCGACCGATACGGACGCAAACCGGCCATCGTTATCGGGATGATGGCGTGCGCGGTTTCCTTCACAGCCATCCCTTTGCTGACGCGCTTTGAGCTCCTCATCCTGGCATCTCTGCTCTTCGGCCTGGGGGAAGCCTTCGTGACATCTTCTTCTGCGGCTCTGGTGGCGGATCTCTGCAAGGAACGCCATTTTGGGACCGCCATGGGAACTTTCGGGACGATATTCGATGTGGGCCATGCGTCAGGTCCCATCTTGGCCGGGCTCCTCATTGCCCGGTGGGGCTATCTCACCGCTTTTTCGCTCATGAGCGTCGTTCTGCTGCTGGCCATCCCTATCTTCATCCTGGGAGTGAAGGTCGAGAGCACACCGCCAATGGCGGCTTCGCAAGTTTGACGCGAACATTGATGCCGGAGGGTATGACATGAAAAGCTCTGTTAGCCCGGATGAGCTCAAAGCACTGCTGAAGAAGGATCCGGAGGCAGCCGTCGTGATCGCTGTGCGCCGCAGGAACGATTTTGAGGCGGACCGGCACCTCATCCCCGGAGCGCAGTGGAAAGATCCGGAGGAGGTCGAGAGCGGGGGCAAGGACCTGCCGCAAGACAAGCCCGTTGTGGTCTACTGCGTCCGTGGAGGGACTGTCAGCCAATCCGTGACTTCGAAGCTCGCCCAAGGTGAGCGCCCGGTGAAGTATCTGGAAGGCGGTCTGGCTGCGTGGGACCAGTCCGGCAAAGAGCCTTAACCAACGGTCGAAGACGGGAGCAACTCCTGCTCGCTGATCGCATGAGGGTGGATGGATGGAAGCCGGGATCATGATCGCCGCAAAATCGTTGTCCAAGAGCCACGGGGGGATTCCCGTCCTGCGGGATGTCTGCATGGAAGCCCCCCGGGGGCGAATCACGGGCATCATCGGACCCAACGGCGCGGGGAAATCGACTTTGCTCCACATCCTGGCCGGATTCGAGACCGCCGACTCGGGCGATGTGATCCATGGCAACCGCCCTCTGCTCCGCTTCCGAGACAGGCAGCCCCTGCTGGTCTATATGCCCGAACAAGTGGAGATCTACCCCGACGAGACGGTCTCCAGCTTCATCCATTTCCTCGCAGGGACTACCGGTCATCGCGACGAATCCCTCATCAAGAGACTCGGCCTCGATGCCGTGATGTCCAAACCGCTGAAACACCTGTCGAAGGGTTACGCGCAGCGAGTCAAGCTCTACTTCGCGCTGGCCCATGCCAAACCTCTCGTGCTCCTGGATGAGCCCTTCGATGGCTTCGACCCCATTCAACTGGCGGACGTTCTGGACATCGTCCGCGAGGAGCGCAACGGCGGACGGACGTTTGTTCTGACCATTCACCAGCTCCACGATGCCGAGAAGATTTGCGACCACCTGGTGCTGCTGCGCCAGGGGCGCACGGTGGCCCAGGGAAGCCTGGACAACCTCCGCAGCCGCTTCGACCTGCCGTCCGCATCACTGGAGGAGATCTTCGTGGGGGCACTCCGATGAACCGCTTTCTCATTTTGCTCGACAAAGAAGTGCGGGACGTCCTGAAGGCCCGGGCGACTCTGCTCTACCTGCTGCTCGTGAGCGCGCTCCTGGGCTACGGCTTCTACTCGGCCCTCGATCTCTACGGGACCGCGAGCGCGGCCGCACTGGAGAATCCCCTTTACGCAGAGGGGTTCGAGCCCGTGCCCGGTGTCTTCACGCCGCTCTTCGGAACGCTTTTTCTCGTTCAGTCTCTGTTTCTCCCCTTTCTGGTGATCCCTCTCGTCGCTCTCGAGCGGAGCCGCAATACTTTGACTTTGCTGCTGCAACTCCCCTGGCGCTTTGAAGCGATACTGGGTGCGAAGTCCCTGGCGGCCTTGCTTCTCGTGGCGCTCTCCACCGTCCTGACCGTACCCGCTCTGCTCCTGTGGATCGCCTGGGGCGGGCATGTCCCCTGGGGGGAATGGCTTCTCCTGACTGCGGGACATTTTCTGTACGGGACGTGGGTGGCAGCTGTCTCCCTTGCGGCTGCTAGCCCTGCCCTTTACCCATGAGTTGCGCCGGGGCGGTGTCAGCCGCCTCGGA
>CAZLCS010000006.1:0-168440 GCA_964557955.1 uncultured Syntrophobacteraceae bacterium | reverse complement strand
GGCTCACTTTCTCACCGATGAAAATGGCTGATTCTCAGCCCGCTGTTAATAGCCGAGAAAGTGAAGGTCGAGCTCGAAGAGACCCCCGCCCGTGTGAGCGCTCCGGCCGCCATGGCCGATGATACCATCGAGATCCACCCCGGCACTCCCAACCTGTATGATGAGCAGAAGATCGCAAAATGGCAGGACACGAAGCCTCTCATGGAAAAGGCTGTCTTCGTGGTCGAGGACGATTTCTACGTGGGTCGTCAGCCGCATCTGCCCATGGAGCCGGATGTCGGATTCGCCTGTTATGACGAGGAAGGTCGGCCGACCATTCATTCCAGGAGCATCGGCATTCATCTGCATCACGCCATGATCTGCCCCGGCCTCGGCGTCGAGCCCGAGAAGCCGCAGCTGGGTCTGGAGGCTCGGGGAAAGACGGATCCCGACTTCATCCGGGCCATGGGAGGACTGGCAGGAAGACTCGGCTTTTCGGGGGATTGATGCGGGACGCTCACGGGCGGCGCCTGCCTGCTGGGCATCTACGCAGGCAAGTGTAACCCCGGCGAGGAGGAGGACCAGCAGCTCAATCACTCATTACGGCATGACGGAGACGGGGTTTGGAGGCGGTGTCGAATGCGCCTCAGGGCCGGCTAAGATTTGCGCGAGGCGGATCTCTGGTTCGAGATCGTGGATCCGCTGACGGGAGCCCCGTTCCGGAGGGAGCCCATGGAGAGGTCGTCTTCACCACCCTCACCCGAGGGCGATGCCTCCCATTCGCTACCGTACCGGCGACGTCAGCCGCATGATTCATCACCCCTGTGGTTGTGGAACGGTGTTGAAGACCCTGGCCAAGGTCGCAATCCGAATGAGCTTCCTGCGCCGACTGCGATCTGGAGGGTACCTCGGCATGTGGGGTTTGGACGAGTTGCTCTTACCCATCGGCGAGATCCTCGTGTTCAGGGCTTTCCTCACCTCCCATGATGGAGTTGACCATTTGAGGATCCTGGCGAAAACCGAAGCCTCAAGCCTGCGGGGGCTCATCGAGAATGTCCAGGAGGCGCTGAGCACCATCGCGGTTGTGTGTGATGCCGTGCGGGAAGAGGCGCTCCGGGTCGATGTTGCCGCGGCGAAAGAAGCAGCAATGGCCACCAGGGGAGCCGGCAAGAGGACAATAATAGATCTGCGGGGGGTGAACTCCTGCGGTTGAATCGACAAAGGGAATGCGAACGAAGTTACGGAGATGAATCTGTACAAGGAGATTGCAGCCCTCCTGGCGCGGGGGGAAAGCCTGGTGCCGGCAAGCATTCTGAACCGGTCGGGGTCGGCGCCGCGGGCGGTGGGATCGAGGATGTTGGTGCGTTCCGACGGTTCCATCCTGGGGACCATTGGAGGGGGGATTCTGGAGGTCCACGAGCTGAAACTGGCTGGAGAAGTCTTCAAGCACCCGTCGCACCCTGTTGAGGGACTTCACCCTCACCGCCGAGGATGCTTCGCTCATGGGCATGATCTGTGGCGGTCGAGTGAGGATCATGATTCATCACCTGGAAGCATCCGATTCGTCTCGGAGCGATCTCTACCGAAACCTGGCGGCGGGCACTTCCTCCCGCATGGAGAGGTTCAAACCGCTGGCGCCCCTGGGGAGCTCGACCCTGATTGGGGAGGCGGTGTCAGGTTTCAGGGCGGCGGGGATTTCAGAGGTGCGGGTCGTGGTGGGGCACCGGGCCGACGAGCTCACACCGGTTCTGGAGCGTCTGAACGTTCGGTGGGTCTTCAATGCCGAGCACCAAAGGGGCATGTTTTCCTCCGTCATGGCGGGGGTTGCGAGCTTCGAGCCCGGCGTCGGGGCTTACGATCCCATGAATCCGAAAGTCGTCTACCCGCAGTTCGATGGGAAACGGGGGCATCCGCCCCTCGTTCCGGCTGTGTGGCTCGCGGGCGAGCTGTCGCCGGAGAATCCCGGGGGACTGCAAACCGTCCCCGAACGGCACGAATCGCGTCATTCTCTGCCAGGTCATGGGGGTGTCGATGGCGGACCTGTTCGGAATCAAGCAAGGTTATGGCTGCCTGAACATCATTCGGGATAAGAGTCAGACCCTGGAAGTTGCGCTCCTCGATGCAACCAATGGTGATCTGCCGAAACAGGCCGTGACTTCGCGGGTCAACAGGCCTGGTGCCCCTTTTCCCCGCTTGTTACGACCTGCACCGCGCAGGAGGTGATCAGGAAGTTTTGCTCATGACCAAGAAAAGTTCCCGCATGGGGCCATTGCTCCGCTGGCCTGATTGGCCAAAATCAAGCACAATGCTTCCGTTATCTAGCTCTCCAGCCTGATCGTTTCCAAGGTTGATTCCCGTGTGGCATGCTTCGGCGCAACGAGATATTTGACCGATATGGTGTTGGCTGGAGGCTCCGGAATTCATACTATGGAAATCAGGAGAACCAGAAGTAAGATTGGAGCCGGCTGATCCGGGCAGGGTCGCTTACCATGGGATGACTCATGGACGGGAAGGATAGTGGCATGGAGACGAAGAATCTTGAGAAAAAAATCTTTAAATTTTTTGCCCTTCTGGTGTTCAGCTTTGCTGCCGGGGCCGGAATCTGGACTGCCAAAACCTACTGGTCACCCATCGGCTCAATTCATGAGCACGCGGGACAGGTGGCGACCTCATCCGGCAAAGAGCAGAACCGGATATGGACCTGTTCCATGCACCCGCAGATTCGTCTTCCCAATCCGGGCCAATGCCCCATCTGCGCCATGGATCTGATTCCCGTCCGGGAGGAATCGGAGCATGGCGCCAGGGAGGCCGGGAGCCTGCGAGAGATCCGCCTGAGCCCCAATGCCGAGAGGCTGGCGGAAATCCAGACTCGTCCCGTGGAGCGAAGATTCCTCCAGATCACTCTCCGCCTGGTGGGTAGAATCGACTATGACGAAACCCGGGTGGCGAACATCGCGGCGTGGGTTCCGGGAAGGCTGGAGCGATTGTTCGTGGATTTCACGGGTACTCATGTGAAGAAAGGTGATCCCATGGTCTCCCTCTACAGCCCCGAGCTCCTTTCCACCCAGTCGGAGCTGCTGTTGGCGGTTCGCGCCCGCGAACGGGCAGGCCAAAGCCCCTTGATGCAGGGTACCACTCAAGGTGCGGTCGATGCCGCCCGGGAACGATTGCGGCTCTGGGGGCTGGCCCCTCAGCAAATCACCGAGATCATCCGGCGGGGCAAGCCCTCCGAGCGCGTGACCCTGACGGCGCCCATGAGCGGCGTGGTGGTTCGCAAGGATGCCCTGGAAGGCATGTATGTTCAGACGGGGGACCGGATCTACACCATCGCCGACCTGTCCAGGGTCTGGGCCCGGCTGGAGGCTTACGAATCCGACGTGCAATGGATTCGAAAAGGCCAGGACGTGGAATTCCAGGCTGAAGCCTACCCGGGAGAGGTTTTCCGGGGGACGGTGGATTTCATCGACCCGTTCCTCAATCCCGACACCCGGACAGTCAGGATGCGGCTCAACGCACCCAATCCCGACGGGCGTTTGAAGCCGGACATGCTGGTTCACGCGATGGTTCGACCGACGGTGGCCGCGGCAGGCGATGTGGTGGCCCCGGCGATGGCAGCAGAGACTCCGCCCCTGGTGATTCCAGCCACGGCGCCTCTAGTCACGGGAAGGCGGGCGGTGGTATACGTGGCGATTCCCGATGCTCCCGGCACCTATGAGGGTCGGGAAGTGGTCCTTGGACCTCGCTCCGAAGACCACTACCTGGTCCGACAGGGTCTGGCCGAGGGTGAGTTGGTGGTGGTCCACGGAAACCTCAAGATCGACAGCGCCATTCAGATCCTGGCCAAACCGAGCATGATGACGCCCGAGGGAGGAGGGGGGGGCATGGAGCACCAGCATGGGCCTGCCGCGCAGCCCGCCGCCGGCGCCGCGACACCTGCGACGGCGATTCCTGTCACTTTCAAGGAGCAGGTCGATGCGGCACTCGACTCTTACGAGAGGATTTCCGAGTCGGTGCAGGCTGAAGATCTCGCTCGAGCCCGGAAGGAGTTTTCCTCTTTGGGAAGAGCGCTTCAAACGGTGGACGCGGCCCCCCTTTCGGGCCATGCGCGCATGGTCTGGCTGGAATACGCCATGCTGCTCGGAAACGATGCCGTCGTGGGGAGTGAATCCCGAAGCCTGCGTGAGGCGAATCGGACGCTCCAGGTGCTGCAGGGTCGCATGGATCGTATTCGCCGCGAGCTGGGTCTCGGCCAGAACGCATATGCGGCTTCGGCCGCCGAGCCCATGGAGACGATTCCCAAGGCTTTTCAGGCCCAGCTGGGCAAGGTGCTGGACGCCTACCTGGCCGTGCATGAAGACCTCGCCGCCGACCATTTCGATCAAGCCAGGAAAGGCATGGAGACCCTGGAAAAAGCGATCCGTGCAGTGGACATGGCAGCGCTCAAGGGTCGTGCGCATAACGCTTGGCTGGAGCATGTTTCCGACTTCGACAGACAGCTCAAAGCGGCGGGCGAAGCGCGGGACATGGCAAGCCTCCGGGCGACCTTTCTGCCCATTTCAAGTACCATGATCTCCGTGGTCGAGTCTTTCGGCTTCCACCCCCGCGAGCCGGTCTACGAGATCCGCTGTCCCATGGCCTTTGACGGAAAGGGAGGCAACTGGCTCCAGAAGGAAAAGGACGTTCGAAATCCCTACTACGGGGCCATGATGTTCCGCTGTGGGGACGTCGTGCGAACCATCGACGGGGATTCAGGGCCGGCAGGAAAGGGGCGCTGATATGAATGACTCCCGGGGCTCCCAGGCGCCGCCACCCGGTCCCCTGTCCTTGACGGACCGCATCATCCGATTCTGCCTCGATGTCAAGATCGTGGTGTATTTGATGATCCTGCTCTTCGTGGGCTGGGGCATCATGGTGGCTCCCTTCGACTGGTACATCGGGGGCATGCCGCGCACTCCCGTGGGGGTGGACGCCATTCCCGACATCGGCGAGAATCAGCAGATCGTCTTCACCGAATGGCCGGGGCGGTCCCCCCAGGACGTGGAGGACCAGGTCACGTATCCGCTCACCGCCTCGCTGCTCGGTATTCCCGGAGTCAAAACCATACGCAGCCTGTCCATGTTCGGCTTCTCGTCGGTGTACGTGATTTTCAACGAGGAGGTCGAATTCTACTGGTCGCGGTCCCGGGTGCTTGAAAAGCTGAACAGTCTTCCCTCGGGGTCCCTGCCCCCAGGCGTCCAGCCGGCCCTGGGTCCCGATGCCACGGCGCTGGGGCAGATCTTCTGGTACACTCTGGAGGGGAGGGACCCGGAAGGGAGACCCACGGGGGGCTGGGACCTGCACGAGCTTCGGAGCCTCCAGGACTGGTACGTCCGCTACGGGCTCCTTTCGGCCGAGGGGGTGAGCGAGGTGGCCTCCGTGGGAGGCTTCGTCCGGGAATACCAGGTCGACGTGGACCCCAACGCCCTGCGCACCTACAAGGTTGGCATCGATGAGGTCGTCCAGGCGGTCCAGGAGTCGAACCTGGATGTGGGGGCCCGCACCATCGAAATGAACCGCGTGGAATACATCATACGCGGCATCGGTTTCCTCAAGACTCCGGAGGACATCGAGGAGAACGTCATCGTGGCCCGCAACAACGTTCCGGTGCGGGTCCGGGATGTGGCCCGGGTGACCCTGGGGCCGGCCCTTCGGAGCGGCGTGCTCGACAAGGAAGGGGCCGAAGTGGTGGGAGGCGTGGTGGTGGTGCGGTACGGAGAGAATCCTCTCGCCACCATCCAGAATGTGAAAAAGAAGATCGACGAGATCGCCCCTGGGCTTCCCCGCAAGACCCTTACCGACGGCACTGTGAGCCAGGTCGCCATCGTGCCGTTCTACGACCGCACGGAGCTCATCCACGAAACCCTGGGGACCCTCTATTCCGCCCTCTCGGCGCAAATCCTGGTGACCATCGTGGTGGTCCTGGTCATCGTGGCCCACCTGCGGAGCGCGATCCTCATTTCCGGCCTGCTGCCCCTGGCCGTGCTCATGGCCTTCATCGCCATGAAGCTTTTTGGCGTGGACGCCAACATCGTGGCCCTGTCCGGCATCGCCATCGCCATCGGCACCATGGTGGACATGGGCATCATCATCTGTGAGAACATTTTGAAGCACCTGGATGAAGCGGAGCCCGGAACCCGCAGGCTCGACCTGGTGTTTCGGGCAGCCAGCGAGGTGGGAAGCGCCGTTCTGACGGCAGTGTCCACCACGGTAGTGAGCTTCCTTCCCGTGTTCACCATGATCGAAGCCGAGGGGAAGCTCTTCAAGCCACTGGCTTTCACCAAGACCTTTGCCCTCATCGCTTCGGTCATTGTGGCCCTCACAGTGATTCCAGCCCTGGCCCACCTGCTCTTCACCGCAAAGGACCGGCGGCGCGGCGTCTCCCCATTCGTAAGAGGGTTTTCCTTCCTGGCCCTCATGGCGTTCGGCGTTTTTGTGGCGGTCAAGGTGTCCTTCTGGCTCGGGGGCGTCGTGATGGGCGTCGGGGTCTATCGCATGGCCGAAAAATGGATTCCGGAGCCCGTGAGGCTATGGGCTTCACGGATGTCCGTCTGGCTCATCGTCCTCCTCGTGGCTCTCCTTCTGACGGAGCACTGGCTTCCCCTGGGACCCCAGGCGGGCAGTACGAGGAATTTCATCTTCGTGGCCGTCATCATCGGAGGCTTGCTGGGTCTCTTTTACGGGTACCAGGTGGCGTATGGCCCCATTCTCCGGTGGTGCCTCGGCCACAAGGTGGTTTTCCTCTCGGTCCCCGTTTTCGTCACCTTCCTGGGAGCCATGATCTGGCTGGGCTTCGACACCTTCTTCGGGTGGCTGCCCCAGAGCATTCGGGAGTCGAGGCCGGTGATCTCCCTGGCCCATACCTTCCCCGGTCCGGGAAGGGAGTTCATGCCGCCCCTCGACGAGGGGTCCTACTTCTACATGCCCACCGTCATGCCCCATGCGTCCATCGCGGAAGCCCAGGACATTCTCCAGAAGCAGGACATGGCCATCCAGTCCATCCCGGAGGTCGAATCGGTTGTCGGGAAGCTGGGGCGGGTCGAATCTCCTCTCGACCCTGCTCCCGTCTCCATGTTCGAGACGGTGATCAACTACAGGTCCGAGTACCTCACGGACCCGAGCGGCAAGCGGTTGAGGTTCCGTTACGATTCCGGGGCCACGGACCTATTTCGTAACGAGCGGGGAGTGCCCGTTCCGGCCCTGGACGGCCTGCCCTACCTGGTTCGTGGCCGTTTCGAACGGGATGACGAAGGCCGGCTGATTCCCGATGCAGGGGGCATTCCCTTCCGGCTGTGGCGTCCTCCCCTGGACCCGGAGCTCAACCCGGACCGGGACCCGTTTCCGGGGATTCGGAGGCCCGATGACATCTGGGAGCAGATCGTGGAGTTGGCTCAGGTGCCGGGCTCGACTTCGGCTCCCCGGCTGCAGCCCATCGCCGCCCGGATCGTGATGCTTCAGAGCGGCATGCGGGCGCCCATGGGCATCAAGGTCAGGGGCCCCGACCTGGAAACCATTGAGCGGGTGGGGTTTCAAATCGAGCAATACCTCAAGGAGATTCCCTCGGTGGAACCCGCCACGGTGCTGGCCGACCGGATAGTCGGCAAGCCCTATCTCGAGATCGACATCGACCGGAAGGCCATTGCCCGCTACGGCATCCGGCTTCAGCAGGTTCAGGATGTGATCGAGACAGCCATCGGCGGCAGGCAAATCACGACCACGGTGGAGGGACGTGAGCGCTATCCGGTCCGGGTGAGGTACCTGAGGGAGCTCAGGGATGATCCGGAATCCCTGGGCCGGATCCTGGTGTCGGGACCCGACGAGAGCACACAGATCCCCCTGGTGCAGCTTGCGGAGATCCGCTATGTCCGTGGTCCTCAGATGATCAGGTCCGAGGACACCTTTTTGATCGGCTACGTTATCTTTGACAAGAGGCCGGGGTATGCGGAAGTCGACGTCGTGGAGCAGGCGCAGGCCTTCCTGCGCCACAAGATGGAGAGCGGGGAATGGGAGCTTCCGGCAGGGGTGAGCTATGCCTTTGCGGGGAGCTACGAAAACCAGATCCGCGCCCAGAAGACCCTGTCCATTGTTTTGCCCCTGGCCCTCTTCATCATTTTCATGATCCTCTACCTGCACTTCAGGGCAACATCGACGACCCTCATGGTTTTCTCCGGCATCCTGGTGGCCTGGGCCGGCGGGTTTATCATGATCTGGCTCTACGGGCAGTCCTGGTTTCTCAACTTCTCCGTCTTCGGCGTCTCCATGCGGGAGCTCTTCCAGGTGCATCCCATCAACCTGAGCGTGGCCATCTGGGTGGGCTTCCTGGCCCTTTTCGGCATCGCCACCGATGACGGGGTGCTCATGGCCACCTACCTGGATGAAAGCTTTGGGAATCACCAGCCGGAGACCGTCGGGGAGGTGAGGGAGGCGGTCCTGGCGGGTGCGCTCCGGCGCATAAGACCGGCGGTCATGACTTCCGCCACGACCGTTCTGGCCCTCATTCCCGTGCTGACTTCAACGGGAAGGGGGTCCGACATCATGGTGCCCATGGCCATTCCTTCCTTCGGCGGCATGGTGATCGCAAGCCTTACCGTCCTGGTGGTGCCCGTCCTTTATTGTGCAAGGGAGGAGATGAAGCTCAGCTGGAAAAAATGGGCTCCATCGCAATCCGACCAAGCCGGGGATCCCTCCCGTTGAAGCGTGGGGGCGGAGCTAAGTGCTTGCCCAGTGCACGGGACTTGTTGGATACTCCTACTCACGGATGGGAATTCCGATACCATCAAATCATAGCCCGCGGGGATTGAATTTATGAAGCTTTTGAGCACCCAGCTCTCCTACCTGCTCAGCCAGCACCAGACCCGCAGAAATCTGAAAGCGCTCCTCAAATATGTTCTCTTCCTCATTTTTGTTGTGGTGGCTTACGCTCTTCTTTTTCAGTGGATCATGGTCAGCGTGGAAGGACGAGATCACTCGTGGCTAACGGGGATCTACTGGACCCTTACGGTGATGAGCACTTTGGGGTTCGGCGACATCACCTTCGACAGCGATGTGGGGCGGGCCTTCAGCATCCTGGTGTTGATCTCGGGAATCGTTCTGCTCCTGATCGTACTGCCATTCGCTTTCATCCGTTTCTTCTACGCCCCCTGGCTGGAGGCCCAGATCCGCCTCCGCGCCCCTCGCGAGGTGCCCCGGGACACTACCGGCCACGTGATCATCTGCCGATACGAAACCGTGGCGCAAGGCCTCATCAGAAAGTTCAAGGCGTTCAGCATCCCTTACTTCGTTGTCGAACCGGATGCCACCCTGGCTGCAGCCCTGTACGAAGACGGGCTCTCGGTCGTCACCGGAGAGATTGACAACAGCGCAACGTACGAAGCGCTTCGGGCTTCCGATGCGCGGATGGTGCTGGTCAATTCCGACGACGCCTCCAACACGAACCTCACGCTTACGGTGCGGGAGATCACGGCTGCAGTCCCGGTCGTTGCCATTGCTGAAAACATCGATTCCGTGGACATCCTGCAACTGGCGGGCGCCACGCACGTTCTACCCCTCAAACAGAAGCTCGGAGAGCACCTCGCCCACCGTGTCACGGCGGAGCACTCCAACGTCCATGTCATCGGCACGTTCAAGGACCTGCTGATCGCCGAGTTTGCGGTGCAAAACACTCCTTTGGCGGGGCGCATGATTCGCGAGACGCAGCTCCGGCAGATGACCGGTGTCAACGTGGTGGGGATCTGGGAGCGCGGGCACCTCCTGCCGGCCAGGGCGGACAGCGTGCTGACGGAATCCAGCGTGCCGGTGATTGTGGGAACGGCCGGGCAGATCGCAGAGATCGAGTCTTTCCTGATGATCTACAATGTCAATCCCAATCCGGTTCTGATCCTCGGCTGCGGCAATGTGGGATATGCCGTTGCCTGCGCTCTCAAAGAGAAGAACGTGCCGTTTCATGTCGTTGAACGCAACGAAGTGGTTCAGGAGCGCGCCGCGGCCCTTGGGGGCGAGCTGTTCATCGGGGATGCGGCAGACCTGGGAGTGCTCATGCGTGCAGGTCTGTCAGAGGCCCCTTCTGCTATCATCACCACCAACGACGATGCCATGAACATTTACCTGACGGTGTACTGTCGCCGTCTCAACCCGAGTCTTCGCATCGTCAGCCGCATCACTCACGAGCGGAACCTGGAAGCCATTCATCGTGCCGGCGCCGATTTTGTACTCAGCTACGCTTCGCTCGGGGCTGAGTCGATCTTTGCATTGCTGCAGAACCGGGAGCTGATCATGCTGGGGGAGGGAATCGACCTTTTTGTGGTCCAGGTCCCCCGGTCCCTGGCGGGCAAGAGCCTCAGTGAAACCAATATCGGCGCTGAGATCGGACTCACTGTGATTGCGATCCAGAAGGACGGGAACGTGATCACGAATCCTCCTGCGGATGCGGTGCTCTACCCGGAATGCGAGCTTCTTATGATCGGAAGCACCGATCAGCGGGACGCGTTCACATCCCGGTACGGCACCTGATCACATCCCCCCACTGGCTGGTCGGAAAGACGGCTGAATTGAGCGTTCAGCCCTCAGCTACGAGGTATAAAACCCGATGAGGTTAAGAAGTGGCGAGTCCGGAAGACTTTCACAAAACGCAAGATCTCATCCTCCAAGGGTATAAGCTGTTTACGTCTCCACACAATGGACCGACCGACTGAACCGTCATTCCCGCGTGTCCCCGGCGGGAATCCAGAGGCTTTCAAAGGCCTGGATCCCCGTCAGAAGCATGCGGGGATGACGTGCGAGGCATGTGGTCGCCCTGTGCTGTGGACGCTTACCAGCCGATGATCGCAAGGAATGCACACCCCATGCTGCAACCCATGAAAAAAATCGCTCATCGTTTCTTCCTGGCCATCATGCTCATCGTGGTGGTGCCGATCGGGATCATGGGATACGGGAGCCACATTTTAGCAAGGAGGACCCTGACGGCCTTTGCTTTCCAGCATATGGCCACCCTGGCGGAAAAACGCGCCAGTCACCTGGAATCATGGCTCGATGAGAGGTTGAACGATGTGGGTGTCCTCTCCCGCCTCCCTGCCATACGGGATGCTTGCCAGCGCTTTGGTGAGCGCATGGAAACGCAATCTGCGCCACCATTGGATCTGATGCGTGATACCCTGGATATCATCGAGAGAAGGTCTCCATCATATGAAAATATCTTCATTCTTTTGCCGGATGGAAGCGTTATGGCTTCGACGCATCCAGGCAGAGCGGATGACGAGGTCTTCCAAGGGCTCGACCTGATCGGCCGCCTCAAAGAGAGCCAAAGCCCCGCGATGGGACCCGCTTATCAGTTTCCGGAATCCGCGGGCTGGCATGTTCAGCTTGCAGCGCGAATCGAGGCGGCGGACGGAAGGGTGCTGGCTTTCATCGTGGCGGTTCTCGACCTCTCCAAGACCATCGATCCCATCATGGATCAACGCATCGGGCTGGGAGAGACCGGAGAGACCTATCTTGTGAACCGGGACGGGACGATCATCTCCGGGTCACGCCACCTGGAATCGCTTGAGAGCGTCGATGGGCGGTTCGACACGCACGGAATACGCTCCGCCCTGGAGGGGAAAAAGGGGACGGCCGTCTATGAGAGCTACACGGGGCGGGAGGTGCTGGGCTCCTACGTCTGGCTCTCACGCTACGAGTGGGGGATCCTCGCGGAGATGGAAACGGAAGAGATCCTTTGGCCCCTCGAGTGGATCCGAGCCATAGGCATTCTCACCACCTTGATCGTGAGCCTCATCTGTCTTCTCATGGCATACATCGTGAGCCGGCGCGTGTCGAACCCGATTGTGCAGGTGGCGGATGCCGCAGAGGGAATGGCGGAAGGGAACCTCGACCAGAGGATCCCTTTTTCGAGCCAGGACGAAGTCGGACGCCTCGCCCTGAGCTTCAACGTCATGGCCCAGAGGCTTTCACAGTCCGTCACCTCATTGCAGCAGAAGGAAGAATCCCTCAAGAAGGCGTACGACGATCTCATCGCAGCCCAGGAGCAGCTGCTGCGCTCGGAGCGTATGGCGGCCATCGGGGAGCTGGTGGCCTCGGTCGCCCATGAGATGAGGAGCCCGCTTTCCTCGATCAGGCTCAACCTGCAGATCATCGGACGATCCCTGGACAGGGACGGTGTGCTCCATGAGCACTACGAGATCGCCTTTGACCAGGTCATCCAGATGGAGCGGATGTTTTCGGAGCTTCTCAACTACAGCAAGCCGCTGGATATCCAGAAGAAGGACATCCGCGTCGAGGTCCTGGTGGAACGATGCCTGCAAGAACTGGAGGGTGAACTGCTGTCGCGGCACATTCAGGTGGATGACAGCATCGGGCCGGATCTGCCGCCCATCATCGCCGACCCCGACAAGGCGGAGCAAGTGATCTTGAATGTTCTCAAGAATGCGATCGAAGCTTCGCCTCAGCATGGTGAGATCCGTATCTCGGCATCCGCAGAGGAGAGTCGTGAAAGAGTCCGCGTTACGATCGTGGTCGCCGATCACGGTCCCGGTATCTCTGCGCGCAACCTCAAATATATCTTTCAGCCTTTTTTCACCACGAAGAAGAGGGGGACAGGCCTGGGGCTCGCCATCGTGAAGAAGATCATGGACGCTCACCGGGGCGCCATCGTCGTTGAAAGCGAGGAAGGTCGGGGAACGACGGTCCGCGTGACCTTTCCAAGTGTCCGAGGTGCCGAATGAAAAGGATCATGATCGTCGACGATGATACGTCGCTCACGCGGACCCTGGAGCTTTATTTCCGCGGCAAAGACTACCAGGTAACGGTGTTCAGGACAGGGCGGGAAGCCTTTGAATACTGGCTGTCCGAGGAGCCGGACCTGGTGCTGCTCGACGTGCAGCTTCCGGACGTGGACGGCCCCGAGGTGCTCGAAAGGGCCAAGCGCGAAGAGCTCCAGGGGGAAGTGGTCATGATCACGGCCTTTCACGATACGGAGGCGACGCTCAAGGCCATCCGGCTGGGTGCGGCGGATTACCTTCACAAACCCATCGATCTCGACGCACTCGACCTCCTGCTCGAGAAGATCCTCCGGCAAAAGGCGCAGCGTGAAGAGCTGGCCAGGCTCAGCCACGTGATTTCGATGTCTTACAAGCCGAACCAGATCATTGGGCGCAGCAAGGCGATGCTGGACGTCGTCAAGGCCATTGCCCAGGTGGCCCAGACTCCTGCGAGCGTTCTCCTCGAAGGCGAAACCGGGACCGGAAAAGAGCTCATCGCCCAGACCATCCACCAGGAATGGGCTCCCGATGAGCCCTTTGTGGCCATCAATTGTGCGGCGATCGTCCAAAACCTGCTCGAGAGCGAGCTCTTCGGCCACGAAAAGGGGGCGTTCACCGGGGCGACGCAAAGGAAGATCGGCAGGCTGGAAATCGCGGGACGGGGGACTGTTTTTCTGGACGAGATCGGAGAGTTTCCTCTGGAGCTCCAGGCGAAGCTCCTGCGGGTTCTCCAGGAGCGTGAGTTTCACAGGGTTGGAGGAGTGAAGACCCTGTCCCTCGAGGCCCGCGTCATCGCCGCCACGAACCGGGACATGGAAGCCATGGTCGAGGCGGGCTCCTTCAGAGAGGATCTCTATTTTCGGCTCAAGGTGTTCACCATTCGTATTCCACCCCTGCGGGAAAGGCCGGAGGATATCGTACCCCTCACCGAATACTTCGTCCATCGATTGAACGAGGAGATGGGCAGCAAAGTGTCCCGCATTCCCAATGCGCACATCGAAGCCTTGAAAGCCTACGACTGGCCGGGCAACGTGCGCGAACTCCAGAACGTGCTCCGCCGCGCCATGATCCTCTCCGGCGGCAAAACCTTGGAACTTGACGAGAACTGGCTCCAGAGGAAAGAGTCATCCCCGACGGTCAGGCGAAAGGAGACCCCAGGGAACGGTGAGGAGGGAGAGCTGTTGAGTCTTGAGGAGGTTGAAAAGGCTCACATCATCAAGGTGCTGCAGCATACCCGGGGGAACTACGGGGAGGCCTGCAGGATTCTTGGAATCAGCCGGCCCACGTTGCGCCGAAAGATCAGCGAGTACACCCTGACCGTGGATATGAAGGAATGAATTCGAGACTCCATGCGTTGAACAAAATGTGCAACGATTGAAAGAATTGTTCCATTCAGCGAACAGAATGTTCAATCCTTCCTCGAAGCACTCCGGACAGTACCCCCCGTATCTGTAGATCCTGCCTGCTCATGTCACGTGGAGCCCATTGGCACTTCCATTGCTTTGAGGGAGAGCCGCCAAATCTCCGGGAAGGTTTCTCATGGTGCGGCAAACAACGGGAATGATCAAGAGAAAGGAATGGCTGGATGAGCAACAGAATGCGTTGGACGCTCGTATTCTCAACCCTGTTTTTCTTCGGAATGGCCACGCTCATCGAATCGAGCGCCTGGGCACGCGCCGGCGGCGGCCGCTCCATGGGAAGCCGTGGAAGCAAAAGTTTCTCCGCACCCAAGACTCCGGCAAGCCCATCCCAGAGCGCACCGGGCATGAGCACGCCCGGGCGCAACCCTGCTCCCGGCAGCGCGGCTCAGCCGTCGGGTGGTTTTTTCAGCCGCAGTCCGTTCATGCAGGGACTGGCCGGGGGACTTGCAGGAGGCATGATCGGCAGTCTCCTTTTCGGAGGCATCGGCCATGCGTCGCCGGGCGGTATCGCCGGAGGCGGCATCGGGTTCTTCGAGATCGCCCTCCTGGGACTGCTCCTCTATATGGCTTACCGGTTCTTCAGAAGGCGGCGTGAGCAGAATCTCGCCGCAGCCGGCAGCTATGCTGGAGCTTCACCCGAGATGGCAGGATATCCGGGCTCATCTCAGATTCCGTATCCCCACTCTGCCGGTTATCCTCAGGAGCTGACTTCCGGTCACGGGGAGGTGGGACGGGGAATGGATCAGATCAGAAGCTTCGATCCTGCGTTCGACGAAGAAAGATTCAAGGAAACCGTTCAGGACCTCTTTTTCCGTATTCAAGCCGGGTGGACGAATCGAAGCCTGAATGGCATCGAAGGAATCCTCACAGCGGAGATGGCCGATTATTTCAGCAATGAGTTCGAATCGATGAACCGCAAGGGAGTCATCAACCGGCTGGAGAACATCGCCATCCGGAAGGTGGAGATTGCCGAAGCCTGGCAGGAATCGGGCAAAGACTACATCACCATCCTCTTCACGGCGAATCTGCTGGATTACACGGTGGATGCGGCGAGCCGCGAAGTCGTGGAAGGAGACAAGCTCAACCCGGTCAAGTTCCAGGAGTACTGGACGTTTTGCCGTGATATCGGCTCCCCCAGGTGGCAGCTCTCTGCAATAGATCAGGTCGGGCAGTAGGTCAATTGGGCGGAAGTCCCTGCGCTCCCGCCTTCGGGGGCCGGGGGGGTGGTGTTCCCCAAAGCCCAGGACAAACCCACCCCCCCTGCCCCCTTCGACGATGCTGTTCACTGCAGCCCAATATTTCATAGGGCGGGCTCAGATGAAACAACTGAGAAAGAAGTATCCCATCCTGGCCAAGTGAATTGCGCCTTTTTAGTCCCCCCTTGTAAACCCGCAGCAGCATTCCAGCCAGACTTGATCCGAAGAAACCCGCAGGAAAACCCTGCCGCGTCGGCTCGTCAGATGCACCCCTGCATGGGCGGGATGGTTGGGCCGCTGAGCAGATAACAGATCACGGGGAAAGGTTGGGAAGCCTCTTGCCGTTTCGGCGTCAATGCGTTCTATTGTGAGCGCACTGTGCATTGGCATGGACGTGCACACAATGCATAAGAGCGCCTCCGTCTATCGGCCGGCAGTCATGCGGTGGGGCGACGGATGATCACCAAGATATAATTTGTTTGACAAAGGGGGCTGGCCTCATCTAGCCTACCTCCCACTTCGCCAAATCAGGGCTTACCCAGCCATCCATTTTGATCGACGGGCCTCGCCTCGGTCGCTGCGTCCGAGAAGCACCGTGTACCGCCCGCCCGCCTCGATCATTCCGGATGAGCATCCATACCCCGATTGAGACGCGCCTACCCCAAGCCGCGTCGCCATTCATAGACAGGATGTGATCCCCTCCGGCTGGCAACATGTAAAGCTGGCGCGCTCATCGGCGCCCTGGCCAAGCGTGTCGAAATGATTCGAGCTCGCGATCGTATGAATGACGCTGCGGCAGCGATCCGACCGCTGCTATTTCTTGAACCTTGCGCCCTTTGCCCTGAGGCCCGGCGCCCAGTCCAGGTGCCCGGGAGCAGAGACGCTCCTTTTGCCATCCGATCACTTTGCCGGTGATTCTGTGAGGAGAGGAAGACCATGAGCCAGGACATTTCCCTTGAAATGTTGAGAAATCAACTTCCCTACTATCAACTGCGCAAGACGCGTCAGAGCCGGGTTCAATTGAACTGGCAGTCCGAATGGGAGCGTTTTGACGCCAGCGCACTGTTCAACTTCGACCTCAGCTCCGTTGGTGCCGACAGACTGGCCGAAATGCGACAGAGAACCGATTCCCTCCTGGATGGGAACCATGCGGCCCTCTCGATCCTCACCCGCCTCGTGGACGGGCTCTGCGGATACCCCATCACCCCCTCCACGCCCATTGCGGAGGATTTCGCGCGGGCGGCCGCCAACGGAACCCGTAACCTTTTCGGTCATGAATTGATGTATTTCCAGCCGAGCGACGAGCTTTCCGCCATCGCCGCCGTGGAAGCCATGGCCTGCCTGGGCGGCCGCTACGTGGACAACACCTCATCGCAAGGCCTGGTGCTCAAGACCAAGAACCTCTTCTCGGTCGCCGGAAAACGCCTTCCGGTCGTCATGACGGTCATGGCCCGGGAAGTGAACAAGGGGTCCCTCAGCATCCACTGCGGCCACACCGACTTCTATGGAGTCCGCAATGCCGGTTGGGCTCAGCTGGTTTCGGCGGACAACCAGGAGCTCCACGATCTCCTTCCCATCGCTTTCAAGGTGGCTGAGCTGCGACAGGTGATGCTGCCCTGCATGGTCATCGGGGACGGTTTCATCAAGAGCCACGCGCTGGAGAACGTCAAGGAACTCTCCGACGCTTTCCTGCGTGAGTTCGTGGGCCCTCCCAACAGGCTTTACCAGCCTCGGTTCGGCCAGAGCACCCTGTTCGGCACCTTTACTGACACAGACCTCTCTATGGAGGGCCAGATTTCTCAGGACTTCGCCTACCGCTTCCTCAAAAAGGGCTTTGTGGCCGCCATGAACACCGTCAATCGGCTCCTGGGTACCAACCACAAGGTGGTGGAATGCTATCGGACGGAGGACGCCGAAATGGTTCTGGTCATCCTGGGCTCCAGTGCCGGGGTTTTGAAGGACGTGGTGGACTATTACCGGGAAAGCAAGGGTTGGAAGATCGGGGTGGTCCGACCCGTGCTCTTCAACCCTCCCTGTTATGAGGAGCTGGCTTACGGCATGCGTAACGCCAAGGCCGTCACGGTACTCGAGCGTTCGGCCATGGCCCACAACCAGCTCCTGCTGGCGGACGTTCAGGCGGGTCTGCAGGTCTCCATCCGGGCGGGTCGGGAAGGCCGGGAAGAGCACAGGGGCTATGCCCGCGACGACATGCCGGTGCTCCTCCACGGAGTCTACGGCATCGGCAGCAAGGACTTCAACCGTTACGATGCGGCGGCCGTCATCGAGAACATGAAGGCCTGCCTTGAACACCGACGCGGCGAGTTCCACAGGGATTTTTACTGCGGCATCGAGGGTCCTTACACGCTGAAGCCCCAAGAGCTTCCGGGATACCAGGAGCGCGAGCTGGGGATGACTTTTATCGGCATCGGCGCGGAAGGCGTCAAGACCGCCCTGGAGACGGCCGCCTACATCTACGCCGAAGACAGCGGCAACGGCTGCAAGCACGTCCAGTCCGGAGCCCGATACGGGGCAGCCCGCAAGGGGGCGGCCGTGTTTATGAACCTGCGGATCAGCGACCATCCCATCCGAAACAGCTCGGAACTCACCGAGCGCGACGTCCTGGCCTTCTTCAACGAGAAGTTCCTGGTGGACCAGATTCTGAAAGAATACGTCGGCGGGCTCAATCCCAAGGGCTTTTTTATCATCAATACGCCGCGGACCGCTGAGGAGCTCACAGCCTCCTTCTCTCCTGAAGTTCAGGCCATGATCCGCGAACGGGAGATTCAACTGGTGACCATGGATGCCACTCACGCCGCACTGGAACACCTCAAGCGCAATCTCCCGGGCGCGGCCATCGTGGGCTTCATCAACCAGGCCATGGGGATCCTGCCGGCAGAAGACTTCGAAAGACGCTTCAAGAGCCAGCTCGAATCGAAGATAGGCCGCAAGAAAGGACAGGCCATCATCGACTCCAACGTGGCGCTGCTGAGGTACGGCGCCGGCCTGGCCTCCTCCAATGGCTCTCCGAATGGCGCCTCGGATGCCGTTGCCCGGTCGGGAGCCTTCGGAGCCACCTGCGCTCCGTATTTCGTGCCCCCTCCGGAAGATTTTGGACAGCCCTCCGGCTCGGCGGGATTGCCCGTGGTTCTCACGGAAAAGGACCAGTTGGGGGCCGTCAAGCCTGACAACCTGACGGAGAACTACCAGGAGATCTTCTACGAAGAAATGGTCAAACCCATTTCCGAAGGCCGCAAAGTCCCCTGGGACCATTTTCTGCCCGTCGTTCCGAAAGGGACAAGCAAGTATCGGGACATGAGCCACATCGGGACCCAGCTTCCCCTCTGGAATCCGGAAAAGTGCACCGCCTGCGGCACCTGTACCGCCACTTGCCCGGATTCGGCGCTTTTCTGCACCATCACGGAGCGCCCCATACCGGACGAAGCCCGGCGGTACTTCAAGATTCTCAAGAAGCCGCCCAAAGGACTTGCATGGGACCGGTTCGCCATGAATCTCAACGTGGTTCCGAGCGCCTGCAAGGGGTGCGGAATCTGCGCTCAGGTCTGTCCCACAGACGCCCTCAGGATGGTGGCCAAGACGGAGATTCACGAGGGCGACCTGCTCCCCGAACGCTACAAGGCATGGGACAACACCTATGATGCTGCCCGCACCATGGACCAGATGCCCATCATGCAGCAGGTGCTCTTCGTCCTGTCCAAGATGTTTCCGGGCAAGCACACGCTCTGCCCCGGCTGCAGCGAAGGAACCATCAGTCTCCTGACCTTCTTCGCCGCTGAATCTCTGCGGAACCATCCACAGGGGATCGAGACCTTCTACCAGGGCATCAAGGTGCTTTCGGAAAAGAGTCGCGAGCACGTCGAGCACATGCTGGACCACGGATTCAATCTTTACACCATCAACTCCACAGGGTGCAGCCAGGTGTCGGAGCTCGTGAACCCCTACAATTCCAGGATGTACCAGTCGGGGCATTTCGGCTTCGGAACCGCCTCGGCGGCCGCCCTGGGAGCCAAGTTCAGCCTGGACCAGGCCTATCAGAACGGCTACAAGGACGTCCTCACCAAGGTCATCGTGTTCGCAGGCGACGGAGCCATTTACGACATCGGCAACGGCCCCTTCAACTATGCCCTGGGCGAAAACTTCGACATCACGTGGGTCATTTACAACAACGAAGGCTACATGAACACGGGCGCCCAGAAATCGGGGGCCAGCCGCTTCGGCGTCGATCGGTCCACGTCTCCCATCGGGAAGGCGATTGCCGGCAAATCGACCCTCCACCGCCGGATCATCACCCAGGCCATGGGGATTTCCCACGTCTATGCGGCCAAGCTCTCCATCGACAACCCCCGCTACTCCATGAACATCCTGAAGGAGGCCATCGCCTACAACGGGCCGTCGGTGGTCGAGTTCTTCTCGGCCTGCCCCCAGGGTCAGCAGAGCTCCGACTGGGCGGGGCCGCTGATCTCGAGGATGATGGTCGAGGCCAGGAAGTGGCAGATCGCTGTGAGGAGGCCCTTCCAGCGCCTGGACCTCTCGGGGAATCCTGACCCGGAGAAGCTCTACCCGTCCAAGGGAAAATCCTTCAAGAGGGGAGTTGAGCGCGATCCGGCCACCTTCTACGACGTGGTCAGCATGCTGGGCCAGTACAACCAGCACATCAAGACTCAGCAGGGCGACGAGATCCCCGAGATCATCGAAGTGAACGAGACGGTGAGCCTTTTCCGATGGCTGAGGAACCAGTACATGGCGGGACTCCGAGACACGATGCCCACGGAGGACGAAGTGGAGCGAATCGTGGCGGAGCGCTACGGAGCGTAGTGGGTACAGGTTCCAGGTTCCAGGTTTCAGGTTCTGGCTTCTGGATGGAGGAAGCCTGGCGGGGGAGGACACGACGGCGTTGCTTCCCTGGAGGCATCAGGCCATTCGCAGAAAGGCTCTGACGAAAAGAGGCGGACCGCATGGTCCGCCTCTTTTCACCCTGTTCCCTGACTGCAGGAATCAGATTTTGGATTCCGGTTTGGCTGCCTCCGCCTCGCCGCTCTGGGTGCCGGAGCCATGCTGCATCCCCTCCATCATGGGGCATTTGTGGCCCATCCCCTTCATTCCACCATGTCGCATCTTACCGTGTCGGCCGCCCTTTCCCATCATTTCGCACATGGTCTTGTGGTGATGCATATCGCCCAGCTTCTCCCGCATCTCCTTGCGCTGGGAAACGAGCTCGGTGAGCAGCGCTTCAATGGCCTCCATTTTTTCGTTGCCCTTGGCGTTCTTCATGGCAGCCAGTTTCTCCTCCAGACGATCGTCCATAGCTTTGATGTCAGCCATGGCTTTTTCACTTTTCTCCTGCATCGCCATGCACTTCATCATCCTGCCGTGGGGACCGCCTCCGCGCCCATAGCCCTCAGCCGGTTCCTCGGCCTTTTCATCATGATGCTGATGCCCGTGCCCGTGCTGGTGGCCAAGCTCCGCCTTTGATTCCGAAGAAGCTGACGCCGCAGGCTTTTCTGAGCCCTGTTGAGCCCACGTCACAAATGGAAAAGCGAGAGACGCCAGCAGTGCGAACAGCAATCCGATTCTTTTCAGCATTCCAGTCTCCTCGTCTCGTGCTTCAACACGGTTCGATCCTGTCCAGACAGCGTTATACGATGACCACAAAACACTTTACCTACTAAAAATAAAGACTGCCCGGCTTCAATACAACACCATCACCTCTCCACCACACATTGCGGACAAGACAAACGCTGGCGAGGCGCAAGAGCTTTCGCCCCTAAATGCGACGTCAATGCAGCCTTCAATCCTTAACGGGTGTGACAGTGACACAGACGAAAGTAAATTCGAACCGGCAGGAGGGAGATCCTCTCTCGACAAGTGAGAGGATCAGCCCTTAAATGTGAGATAGGCAGCTCGGCATCCCATGGCTTCGCGTTCGACCGATGGCGAGCGGAATAGAACAAATATTGAATATCTCAGAGGTGGAGCGCCATGTCGAAGTCAAGTGCCGTCATTCAGGTGATTGTGGTCGTACTCATTCTGGTCTACAGCACGTTCCATTTCTACAGGGGCAACTTCGAGCTGGGTTTCTCGGCTCTGCCGATTCTCATGCTCTACTACGTGTTCGTCTTCGGCAGGTCGAGACGATTTTCAAAGCTGGATGACGATGAGCTCGACATGGACAAGCGCAACCGCTGAAATATCCTGGTGCGGCAAGTTGGTCTTCAAGCCGGCTTGCGGACGGGCCTCCGCTTCACGGTTGCCCAGTCCTGATAAAGAATGAGAAGTGGACTGGCTATGAAGATCGATGAGTAGGTCCCCGTGAGGATCCCGATCAGCATCGCGAACGCGAAATCATGGATGACGGTCCCACCGAAGAAGAACAGGAACAGGAGAGCGAAAAGAGTTGTCCCTCCTGTGAGAATGGTTCGGCTCAGGGTTTGATTGATGCTGGAGTTGATCATCTCTAGAAAATCCTGCTTTCTCTCCTTCCTGAGATTTTCCCGAATCCGATCGAACACGACGATGGTGTCATTGAGCGAATAGCCGGCAATGGTCAGCAGCGCCGCCAGAATCTCGAGGGTGAATTCCTTGTCCAGGACCACAAACACCCCCACCGTGATCAGGACGTCATGAATCAGGGCTATAACGGCCGCCAGGGCGTAAGGCAGCTTGAGGACCCAGCAGAGCCCCAGCGTGACCAGTATGGCTCCGATGATGAGGACCAGGACACTCAATCCGACGGCCTCCAGCAGATATACCCCCACAATCATCACGCCGACCATGATGGCGGCCGTGCCCCATTTCATCTCGAACCGGCCCGAGATGTATATGGCAATGAACAGCATGGCATAAAAGATGGCGAAAAGGGCCTTTTGACGAAGATCCTGGCCCACCTTGGGGCCTACCATCTCGGCCCGGCGCACCGTGGCCTGGCCTTCACCGAATTTGCTTTTCAGGGCTGCTTCGACTCTATCGGACAGGTTCGCCATTTCCTCCGAAGAGATGTCCGTCCGGATCAAATACTCGTTGTCCGCCGCAGCCCCAATCTGCTGAACGGCACTCTGGTCCATGCCGAGGTCCTTCAGGGATCCACGGATCTCATCCGGCGTCGTGGCCTTCTCGAATTTGATCTGAATGAGGGTCCCACCTGCGAAATCGACTCCCAGATTCAGACCGCCTCTGGCCACCATCACGGCCACACAGCTGACAATCAGAACGATAGAAAGCAAGAATGCCTTGAATCGCATCCCCACGAAGTTGATATTGATGTCCGATCTGATGATTTCCATGCTGTCGCCCTTGTGACCTCTCTTTTTGTACCGGCTAGATGCTCAGGGTCTTCACACGTCCGTAGGTCAGGAGGTAATCGAAAATAACCCGGGTGGCGATGATGGCTGTGAACATGCTCGCGAAGATACCGATGGTCAGGGTGACGGCAAAACCCCTCACCGGCCCCGTGCCGAACTGGAAAAGAACGACGGCTGCAATGAGTGTGGTGATATTGGAGTCCAGGATGGTCAGCGTCGCTCTTTCGAAGCCGGTCTCCACGGCCGCCCGGGGGGTCTTCCCAAGTCGCATTTCCTCGCGGATGCGCTCGAAAATGAGCACGTTGGCATCCACGGCCATGCCGACGCTCAGGATGATGCCCGCGATGCCGGGCAGCGTCAGGGTAGCCTCGAAGGCCGCGAGGCAGGCCAGAATCAAAGGGATGTTGAGCAGTAGAGCAAAATCGGCGATGAAACCTGAGAGCCTGTAGTAGACAACCATGAAGAGGATGGTGACCAGGCCGCCGAGAAGCGAAGCCAGCAGACCCTGCCGGATGGAGTCGCTCCCCAGGGAAGCCCCGACCGTCCGCTGCTCCAGGATCTTCACCGGTGCCGGAAGGGCGCCGGCCCTGAGCACGATGGCCAGGTCCCGGGCCTCTTCCATGGTGAATGTGCCGGTGATGCTGGCCTTTCCTCCGCTGATCCGTTCCTGGATCACCGGCGCCGAATAAACGGTGCCATCCAGCACGATAGCCAGCTGCTTCTTGACATTTTCACCGCTGATCCGCTCAAACTGCCTTGCTCCCTGAGCGTCGAACTCGAGGGAGACATACGGCTTGTTATATTGCTTGTCGATGCTCACATGGGCATTGGTGATGTTCTCCCCGGTCATCAGTGTACGGTCGCGAAGCGCGATCTGACGGTCCGACCTCTGGCCCGATGCGGCATCGGTGCTGTGCATGGGATACATCTTCACCCCTGCGGGGAGCTTCCCGTCCCTGAACTGCTCTGGGCTGGTCTCCTCGGAAACCAGCTTGAACTCGAGAAGCGCGGTCTTCCCGATGAGTGCGACAGCGCGCTGAGGATCCTGGACTCCGGGCAGCTGAATCAGGATCCGATCCTCTCCCTGCGGCCGGATGTCGGGCTCGGTGACGCCGAATTGATCCACCCGGTTTCGGATGGTCTCCAGAGCCTGGTCTGTGGCCAGTTTCATGAGGTGCTGGACCTGGGACTCCGAAAACGTGAAATTCGTCACGGAACCTTCGGCAGTCGTTTCAGCACCCGCCGGCTTCAAGGTCGGGTAGTCCTTTTCCATTAGCTTGGTGAGGTCACCCTGAGCCTCGGCGTTGGCCAGCTGGACCTGGATATCCCATTTCTTCACCCGCTCGACGCGGGTAAACGGAATCCGCTGCTGCCTCAGGGAATCCTTGATATCCTCAACCATACGCTCGGCTTGATTCTGTACGGCTTTCTCGGCCTCAACCTCCAGGATCAGGTGCATTCCGCCCTGCAGGTCCAGCCCCAGGTGGATCCGGTCCTTGGGCAGAATCTTCGTCCACCAGGGAGGCAAATTCGGGCTGATCGACGGAATCAGGTAGACGATCCCCGCCAAGACCACTGCCGCTACCAGCAAAGCACGGTATTTGAGATTTTTCAAACCAATCTCCTCCCGATGTGTTGACCACCCACCTTCAGCGCATTGCGAAACTCAACAGGAAATCCTGCGGTTCTCATCAGAAGACCGAATCGGGTGGGCAGGAGAGGCACCGTTCGATCCAGCAGGCTCAGACTGCTCATTGGGAATCTGAAGGGTTTGTGGCAGCACCCGTACCGGGTTTTCTTCAATGGTTCGATCCGTTGACGGCAGACCTTGATACCAGTTCTGAAGGACTATTCCTCGGGCTCTCCCTTTGAGACCACACTCACGATGTAAGCCCTCTGTATTTTCACACGGACTTTTTCCGCGATTTCCAAAGTCACAACGGTTTCCGTCAATCCCGTGATTTTCCCTTGCAGCCCTCCCTGGGTGAGGACCACGTCACCCTTCTGAAGGCTGGCCAGCATGTTCTTGTGTTCTTTCTGCCGCTTCTGCTGGGGCCTGATGAGCAGGAAATAGAAGATCACCATCATGAGGATCAGTGGAGCGAAGAAACCCAATCCACCCGCAGCACCCTGTCCTGCTCCTCCTTGTCCCGCTCCACCCATGGCGTAAGCCACACTCATCAAATCCATCATTGTCCTCCCTCAGCACCGCTCAGCAGTACACAATCCGCGTTGAAGATTTGCAAATCGATCCAGGGTTCAGCCGACACCGCAACGCATTTGGCTTCATGCGCATCCAAATCAAGTCGATACTTAAACGACATTTCGAAATGAATGTCAACGGGCTATGCTCTACCCTCCGCACGTTCCCTACAGGCTCTTTGTGAATCCCTTGAGGGACTCCTGGAGGTCGTGATGAATGGGCAGAAAAGTGGAAAATCCAGACATGTCAAAGACTTCCTGGATGTAATCTCGAATGGAGCAAAGGCACATCTGACCACTGGTCTTCTTGAGCTCTTTCGTCGCTTTCAAAAGAACCCTCAGGCCCGCACTGGAAATGTAATCCAAGTCATGAAAATCAAGGATGAAGCGGTTTTCGCCCTCCTCCACTCTACCTAGCAGCATCTTCTCAAATTCATCCGAACTGTTGGAGTCGAGTCGACCTTTGACCGAAAGGACCACGACCCCTTCCATTCGTTTCTCCACCACGTCCATAAAGAACTCCTTCGCACGGGATCATCCAAGATTTTCATCAACATATAAACCGCTTGTCACTTCGTCAACAAACATGTAAAGACAAAGGCGTATTCAAAGGCCCCCGAGAAGTTTCTGCAATCCGACCACGCCTTTTCAACCAAGCTTCAATAAGGCTCCCGGCCCATGATCACCACACGCCCTTTATTTTATTGGGTCAAAACCAGCAACTGGAAACTCCAGTTCCTGTTGCTTGTGCTCATTGCAGTCGGCATCGCAGCCCGCGTCTTCCCGCTCGAGATGCAGAAGCGCATCGTCAACCAGGCCATTGGCCTTGGCAGGGTGAATCTGCTCTTTCTCTACTGCGGACTTTACCTGGCCGCAGTCATTCTGGCCAGCGGGATCAAGTTCTTCATCAACGTGATCCAAACATACCTGGGCCAGGAGACTCTGGCCCGCCTGCGAAAGGAGCTCTACGCCCACATCCTCACCCTGCCGATGAGCTTCTTTCGCAGAACTTCATCGGGCATGGTCGTTTCCTCCCTG
This sequence comes from uncultured Syntrophobacteraceae bacterium, assembly GCA_964557955.1. GTDB lineage: Bacteria > Desulfobacterota > Syntrophobacteria > Syntrophobacterales > Syntrophobacteraceae > JALOOX01. The sequence goes on along the minus strand of CAZLCS010000006.1, from coordinate 142,500 downwards.
GTGACCGAGGTGGTTTCTGCGGGTGAACTGGTGGGGCAGGCCATTGCCGTGCCGGTCAACAACATTCTGACGCTCCTGGCCTTCACCGGATACATGTTTTATTTGAACCCATTGCTGGCAGGATTGAGCCTGACGATCTATCCGTTCATTCTCTTCGCCATCCCCGTGCTCCAGCGGCGCGTCAATGCGGAGAACAAGAAGAGGGTCGATGCAACCCGCACTCTGAGCAGCAAGATCGGCGAGACCATCTCGGGGATCCACGAAGTCCACGGCAATGGAAGCTATCACATCGAAAACAGACGTTTCGGCGAGATCGTCCAACAGCTTTTGCGCGTGCGTGTGCGCTGGAACATTTATCGCTTCGCCATCAAGGTCCTGAATAATCTGTTTCAGAACATGGGGCCATTCATTCTGTTCATAGTGGGGGGTTATCTGGCCATCAGCGGTCGGTTCGATTTGGGGGCGCTCGTAGCCTTCCTGTCGGCTTATGAAAAGCTTTACGATCCCTGGAAAGAGCTCATGGAGTTCTATCAGACGTATCAGGACGCCACGGTGAGCTACCGTCGGTTGATGGAGTACTTCGACGACCAGCCGGAATTTGCCCTGGCCCCTCCGGAACGCCCGCCCTATGAGCTCACGCCCTCCATTCAAGTTCGCGATCTGTCCTTCAGCGTCGCCCCTAGAGTGCACCTCCTGCAAAAAGTCAGTTTCGACCTGGAATCCGGTCAATCCATGGCTGTTGTTGGATTCTCGGGGAGCGGCAAGAGCACCCTGGTGCACTGTATAGGCCAGCTTTACCGATATTCGGGGGGGAGCGTGAAGATCGGCGGGCACGAAGTCTTTGAGCTCACCAAACAGGACCTGGTTCGGAATGCGGGCATCGTCGCCCAGACCCCCTACATTTTCGATGGAACCATCAAAGAGAACCTCCGATACGCTTGCGAAGCCATCTATGACCCCCGGGAAGAGGGCGCTGACGCCAGACTCCCCAGCCTGGATGAAATGATCGAGGCCATCCAGCAGGTCGGACTGTTTATCGATGTTTTGCGCTTCGGTCTCAACACCGTCATCGAGGGCGATGAGACCGAGGAGCTCCACGAGAAGATCATCCGCGTTCGATACCGGTTCCAGAGCGAGTTCGGAGATATTTTGGGGGAGGATATCGAGTTTTTCGACATCAAGAAGTATCTGGTCTTTTCCTCGGTGGCCGCCAACCTGACTTTCGGGACCGCCCGGGAGGATGCATTTCAACCGGAGAACCTGTCAAGAAACCAATATTTCATATGGTTTCTTGAGAAGTCCGGTCTCAAACAACCCCTTTTGGAGCTCGGACGCGACACAACCCTTCAGACTCTGGACATCCTCGGCAATATCGAACCGGATGCTCTGTTCTTCGAACAAAGCCCCATGGAGCCGGATGAATTCGAAGACTACAGGGGCCTATCCCCGAAGCTGGAATCCGTGAGCCCGGATCAGTTGAGCGGCGTCGAGCAGTCCATGCTGTTGAGACTGGCCCTGCGCTATGTGTCGGGAGCTCACACGACGGGAGAGCTCCCTGCAGCATTTGAAGAATCCATTGTTCAGGCCAGAAGCGAGTTCAGGCAGCAGATCCAGGCCGACCACCCCGAGGCGTTCACCTTCTATCGCATGTCGGGCTACCTTCCTTCCCTCTCGATTCTTGACAATATCCTGTTCGGGAGGACACGCATGGATATTCCCGGCGCCCAGGAACGCATTGCCAGGAACCTCATGCAGCTTCTCATCGAAGAGGATCTCCTCGAGCGCATCGTGGAGATCGGCATGGATTTTCGGGTGGGCCCCAAAGGGGACAGGCTCTCGGGGGGACAGCGGCAGAAGCTGGCCATTGCCAGGACCTTCCTCAAGAACTCCCCTCTGCTGATCCTGGATGAAGCCACATCCGCTCTCGACAACGCCTCCCAGAAGCGGATCCAGGGCGTCCTCGATTCGAGGTGGAAGGGTCGGAGCACCATTATCGCCGTTGCCCACCGGCTGGACACCATTCGGAACTATGATAAGATTGCTGTCATGAAGGCTGGCAAGATCGTTGAGATGGGGGCCTTTGACGAATTGCTGGAGAGGAAAGGGGTTCTTTATGAGCTCGTCCACGGAGTCAAAGCAGAGTCCTAAGGAATGCAAGGACAACCTGCAGCTTCTCATGCACCTTCCCATGCTGTCGGGACTGCCCCTGGAGCCTCTCAAGCTGCTGGCCTACCTTTGCAGGCGCCAGATATTCAGGCCCGGTCAGACAATCTTCCGTCAGGAAGAGCTCGATCCCAATGCGTATCTCATTCTGTCCGGCAAAGCCCGGCTGGTGTTGGAAGAACCCCAGGAGATGTCGCTCGTTGAAGTTGGAGAGATGGATTTCGTCGGGGGACTCTCCCTGTTCTGCGAGATGAAGAGAATCTACACCCTCAGAGCCGAAACCGAGGTGGTGACGCTCACCCTGTCCCGCGAGAAATTTCAGAAGACCCTGGAACAGTTCCCCGACGTCGGACCGCGCATATTCGAGGCCACCGCACGCTCTATCATTCGCTGGGAGACTCATTATGTAAGGGAGCATCTGACCAAGTGCAGTGAATGCAGAAACCGCATGGGAATCCCACCCACCTAGGATCCCGGGAGGTAAATTCACAGGCTCGGAATAGTGGGGGGCTCCCCCCGGGAACGCTCAGAATCTGCGGGGGGCGGTCATGCATCGGCCCATCGCCTTGTCTCCTCACACATTTCAGGGAAGTCACCATGACGAGTACTCGATTGCCCGCCAAGCGGGAAAACCTTGAGAAGCTCCAGGCACACGTCATGGACACTGTCAGGCAACAGGCTGCCTCCTCCAGAGGGTTGTTCAGGATCGAACTGGCACTGGAAGAGATTCTGAGCAATATCGTCAAATATGCGTACCCCGATCGTGATGGGGAGATCGAAATCGGATGCTGTGTGGACGAAAGGGGAGTGCTGAGAATCCTGATTCGGGACTGGGGGGCTCCATTCAATCCGATGCAGTGCGAGACCCCCGATCTTTGCGGGGATGCCTGTGAAAGACCCCTCGGCGGTCTGGGCGTCTACCTCACCCGCCAGCTGGCGGGTGAACTGACCTACGAGCGGCTCCCCGATGGCAACAGGTTGACCATCCTTTTTCAGCTCTGAGCTTTCACTCTGAGCTACTGCGGCAGAAACCACTCCAGATCCATCTTCTCCGGCATCAGCGCCGGGCAGGACTTGTCCTCTGCTTCTTTTATTTCTTTCTCCTTCTTATCGTGGCACGCCGATTCTTCTTCAATGAAGCTGCTGTGGGTCAAGCGGATTGAGTTGCCCAGGGTGAAGGAGTCGTCATCGCCCACATAATGCTGGAGGATGATGCTGATTCTGTTTCGTTCCGAGTCCCGCAAAGACCATTTCCAGATCTTGAGCGTGCCGAAAGGGTTGCCACGCCACTCACTGGGCTTGCCATAACGGCTGGTGAGAGCCTTGTGCACCTTGTTGTAGAAGTCGACGCTGGAGTCCCCGTAGGTGAGCTTGACCCGAACGATTCTTCCCTTGTGGGCGCAATTGCCGAACACGACATAGCCACCCTGATAACCGCGGGCGGGACGCAAGGGCGCCCGCATCAGATAGTGATGACCCCACAGTGGGATGGCCACACTCAAATCCACCATTTCACTGATATCCTGGACCTGACTCCCCAGACGGATGCCCACGATGGAGCTGGGTGCATCGGCACGAACCGTGGACAACACCCCCAAACCCACAAAGAAGCACACTGCGGAAACGGCAACACGTATCCTGTTCATCCCGTCCTCCACTCGGCAGCAGGTATCTCCTCCAGTCCAGGCCTTGTGCCCTGAAATGGGCGACTGCCATCTCCCCAGATTCGGCAGTGATTTGGCGCCCGGCATCCCTTCCTTCCGTTGATGATCATACTTGCTTTTTAGTCTCTGTCATACCATTGTGCAATGGAGGCTGGCCGAAATCGGATCGTATGACAAGCCCCCGGGGCTGTGCGGATACGAAGCCACAAAGCAGGACAACCCATGCGGAGGTGGAGAGGGTGATGGATCTCGATTACCTGGGAAGACTGGCCAAAGACGCCGGCAAAGCCATTCTTGAAATATACCGGACGGACTTCGCGGTGGAAAGCAAGGACGACAGGTCCCCGCTGACTCTGGCCGACACCCGATCCCATCAAGTCATTACGGACGGTTTGAAGTCGAGATATCCCGATATTCCCGTCCTCTCCGAGGAAGGCAAGGAAATTGCCTATGGCGTTCGCAGGAGCTGGCATCGGTTCTGGCTCGTGGATCCCCTGGACGGAACCAAGGAGTTCGTCAAGCGCAATGACGAATTCACCATTAACATCGCCCTCGTAGAAGGGCAGAGCCCTGTCCTGGGTATCATTTATCTCCCCGTTTTTGACAAGCTCTACGTGGGAGACGTCTCACAAGGCTGTTGGGAAATGGCGGAGGGACAAACCCGTCGCCTGCATGTTCGACAACCCGGGAACGCGAACTCCATTCGAGTGGTCAAGAGCCGCTCCCATCCCTCCCCCAACCTGCAGACACTTCTGGAGAAGCTGCCAGGGCACGAGGTCCTCACGCGTGGAAGCGCCTTGAAGTTCTGTGCCGTTGCTCGCGGGGATGCCGACTTCTATCCTCGCTTCGGACCGACATGGGAATGGGACACCGGAGCCGGGCAGGCCATCGTCACAGCAGCCGGCGGCGTCCTGCTCGATCCTTGGGGACGGCCCTTCATCTATAACAAGGAAAGCCTGCTCAATGGCCCCTTCCTTGTGGCGTGCAGCGAAAAATGGCTCTCGGAAACGGGCCTGCTCGAAACTGCAGCAAGACTTGCTCATACCGAGAAGTAGAACGTTTCGGCCTTTCAGAACGGCTGACCTTCAGGAGAATCACCCCCGTCCTGCCCTTCACCCGCCATCTGCATTGTGCGCAGGAGATTCAGCTCCGGCACGGACCGCGTCACCGTTAGAGCCGTGACCTCTCCAGCCCCGGCGCGCTTGAGTTCCCTGGCACACTCACTGAGCGTGGTGCCCGTGGTGTAGACATCATCCACGAGCAGAACCCTCTCCCCTGAAATGGCCCCCGGCAAAACCACCTCGAAGGCATTCTTCACATTGCTCAACCGCTCTTCCCGATTCAGCCGAGTTTGGGGTTCGGTCCACTGTTTTCTGGTGAGGATATCGAACCGCACGTCGCGCCGGAGGCGTCTGCCCAGTTCACGGGCCAGAAGCGCAGCCTGATTGAACCCCCTTTGGCGGACACGTCGGGTATGGAGCGGCACGGGAACAATGATCCCCTGGTAGTCCTGCATTTCCTTTTCCATGCATTCGACCAGGAGCTGCACGAGAGACGGTACGTGGTACAGACGCCCCCCGAATTTCAGCGCATGGATACAGTCACGGGCAATGCCTGTGTGAACGGCTGCGGATCTGGCGCGATCAAAATGGAAGGTCGAGGTCAGGCAATCCCCGCAATGGTGGTCGGATGCAGCAGGATTCTTGGGGTAGGGTTTCCCGCATAGACTGCACAGAGGAGAACGGATCAACTCGATGCGGCTCCGACAGTTGAAGCACCAGAACTGCTCAGTATCACCGAGGCAGATCCTTTCGCAGCCGCTGCACTTGCGGGGAAAGGCCAGTTCGAAAAGGGACTCATGGAGGGAGGAAATCCCTTTCCTGATGCTCGATCCCCAAAATCTGACCCCATCTCTTCCGGCCACTGTCAGATGGATCCTGAGGTGCGGGAGCGGGCACTCTCTGCTGGCAAACAGTTGACAATGAATACGGCGCCAAGTTCTATCGCGCCGGTCCTTCCCCTTCTGACCTTCCCCTATTCATCGGAGTTCGGCATTGACATCTGCAGGGATTATGCGTTTAGATTTTTCTTGAGGAACGGTTTCAGCCACTCCCCACATCTCCCTGGTTTGAGAGCATGAGCCTCGGCATGGGAAGCATGAAAGTGCATCCGGAAACGGATGCGGTCCTCCATGCGTTGAGGGGAGCAGGATGTGCGCATGCAGCGGACGGATCCCGCCTCACATTTCAGTTGGGATCGGTCTTTTTTTCGCTTCCCCGTTATGTGTAATCTGTCGCAACGGGGACCCATTGCCCAACCATCCTTACATCAAAAGGAATAACCGTGAGCGTCCTGACGGACGGGTTGACCGAGGCAGCCCGACTTCTGATATCTCTGGATGGCGAGGTGCTGGAGATTGCCGCCCGAACCCTCCAGGTCACCGTAACCGCCACCTTCATCAGCGTGCTGATCGGTATCCCCATTGGCACTCTGCTGGCTTTGAAAAGGTTCCTGGGGCGCGGGTTCATGGTGAGTCTGGTGAATTTTGGCATGGGCCTTCCCCCCGTGGTCGTCGGGTTGGGAACCTGGCTCTGCCTCACTCGGTACGGTCCGCTGGGATTCCTCGGGCTGCTTTATACGCCGACAGCCATGGTCATTGCACAAGCCATCATCGCCTCTCCTATCGTGGCAGGGTTCAGCCTGGCCGCCATTCAGGCTGTTCCGGCCAAGATCCACCTGCAGATCTTGTCGCTGGGGGCAACCCGCATCCAGTATGTTCTGCTCCTCCTTTGGGAAGCCAGGCTTGGGATCCTGGCGGCGGTCATTGCCGGTTTTGGCGGCGTCATCAGCGAAGTGGGCGCGTCCATGATGGTGGGGGGAAATGTTCGAGGTTATACGCGTGTCCTGACGACAGCCACGGTGCTCGAGGTCTCCAAAGGCAGGTTCGAGCTGGCGATGGCGCTCAGCATCATCCTGCTGGTCCTCACCTTCGGAATTGTGGCAATCCTCAGCTACCTTCAGCAGCGCAGGAGGTCAGCGTGAATCAACCTTTCTCTGGCGATCTCCGATCATCTCACAGCCTGGCTTTGGCAAGCCGGACCAGGTCCTGGACCACGTCGGGAACCGTCTTGAACTCGTGGGAAAACCATGTTTTCAGGAACTGGGCATCCGCGACGAGCTCCGGCGGATCGCCGGGTCGGATCGGCCGCTCCTGCACGTTGAGCTTCTTCTGGAGCGCCGATTCGACGGCCGCAAGAAGCTCCCGAACCGAAGTCCCCTCTCCCTTTCCCACGTTGGAGACCAGCCTTTCCTGACCCTGGAGCACATCGATGGCGCGGATGTGAGCCTGGGCAAGATCCATGACGTACACATAGTCTCGGACCGCGGTGCCATCCCTGGTCGGATGGTCCGTCCCGAACAGGGTGAAGGGGGCTCCGGTCTCGGCGGCTTTCATGAGATTCGGGAGCACGTGGGTTTCAGGTTCGTGCCGTTCGTACACCTCACCATCGGGGTCGTTTCCGATAACGTTGAAATAGCGCAAGGCGGCGAAACGGATTCCCGCAACCGGCGCAACCGCCTCGATCACCTGCTCGCATTGCCACTTGGATAGACCATAGGGATTCGTAGGTTCGTGGGGATGATCCTCACGAATGGTTGGCGTGATGGCATTCCCGTAAGTCGCACAGGAACTGGAGAAGACGAGATTCCGTGTCCCGGCCCGTTTCATGGCCTTGAGCAGCGCAACGGTGCCGCCCACGTTGTTGTCGAAGTACACCTCGGGAAGCCGGGTGGATTCTTCCACGTAGGCTTTGGCGGCGAAGTGGATGACGGCGTCCACCTGGAAAGCTTTCAGGGCCTGGTAGAGGGCTTCCTCGTCCCGGATGTCTCCGAAGACGAAAGGGCCGAATTTCACCCATTCTACCCACCCATTGGAAAGGTTGTCGTAGGCGATGGGGGTGTGCCCTGCCTTTTTCAGCAGCTTGGAAGTATGCGAACCGATATACCCCGCTCCCCCTGTGACGAGAATGTTCATCTGGATATCCTCCCAAACAGATGGATTTCACCAAAAGCCCAACCGAGGCCAGCGAATCCCGAACTGCGGCCTCGAAGTGAATGCGGACCGTGCCGGTTCCGTATTCGGGAGACTACCACAATCCTTCCAGAGAGCGGTAGATTAACGCATCGGGCTCTTCAATTTTCCCGGACACTCGCACCCCACGGTCGTTCACCTCTGCCGGTTCATGGCTCCTGTTCGTCCCCGCTATCGTGATCGTCGCAGACCTCATGCAAGGGAGCTGAATCCCTTGGGGCTTGTCAACCGGGCCAAATTGGCTAAGATTGCTCCAAAGAGATGAGTTGGCGATTCTCGTGTGTCAGGCTTCACCCATGCCACCACCCCATGGAGATTCCGCTGATGGAGCAGAACACCACCCGTTGCGGGGGCTATTCGTTCATGCTGGTCAACATCGACTGCCTTCGCGATTCCACGCACTTCAACATCATCATGGATCTCGAGCATTCCATCGAGGATCTGCTCCCTTATCTGGCTGCCCGGTTGCCCGGCTGCACTTACACCCACGGCACGGGAGTCATCAATCTCATGGACGCCGGCCATATCGTGGGAATCTACCCCAAACAGATCACCATCACCGATGTGACCGGCTCGGAGGAAGCTCGGGTTCTCTGTGCTAAATACTTCTCGAGCATTCAGGATGTGGCGTCGAATCGCTCCGCCATCACGCCTGTTCTCAAAAAGCGCTCGACGATCACCGTCATGGATATTCTCCGTGCTCTTCCCAGGACCAACTGTGGATTGTGCGAATCGGCCACTTGCATGGCCTTTGCGGCCAGAGTCTTCCGCCGTGAAGTATCCATTGGGGCGTGCGAGCCCCTGGGAGCGAGCCTGGAAAGCCATGAGGATCTCATTCGACAACTCAAAGAGAACGGATACCCGGTGCCATGACAAACGATGATCGCCGTTTCGTGCCCGTCCATACCCTTTCCAACCGGTTCGAAGCAGATGCGCTCCTCAGCGCCCTTGAGCAAGAGGGGATTCCAATCCTTTTGAGGTCTTTCGAAGAGACGCCTTACGACGGCCTATTTGTTTCTCAGAGAGGATGGGGGCTTATTATGGTCCCTGAAGAGCTTCAGAGCGAAGCGAGGGAAATTGTGGAATCGTTGGGGAAGGAAGTCGAGGAAAAGCGGCTTTACACGGACCCCGAAGACGTAGACCCTCTGCTCTGGGAAACCCTCCGAGGCAGAGACCCTGCCACGGTCAGCGCGAATGCCATGGTCCGCTTCGATGAGGCCAGGCGTGTCTACAGGGTTCCATTCCTGGACATCGAACTGCTGTGTTTCCTCGACGAAGAGCGCATCGAGCCGACCCGATCCAGCGATCATCATCGGTTGAGCTTTGAGCTGGTTCTGGCCGTACTGCACTACCTGCTGGAAGCTCGGATGAAGCCTCTCCTTGGAAAGTGGGTCAGCGAAAAGGATGTGCCGGGGGGAGAGCTCTTTTTCCGTGGGCCGCATGCCATTCCCACGGATCGGCTGCTTTCGATTTTCGGAGCAAACCCCGAGCTGTTCCGCCTGGCCGCCGAAAGGCTGGGAGGCACTCCGGTTCCCATGGGCGACGCAGGGTATCGGTTGTGGGCTTTCCCGAGGGTTCCCGTCCTGTTCCTCCTCTGGAAGGGTGACGAGGAATTCGAGCCCGCGTTGCATGTCCGCTTTGACAAGAGCATCCTGGAACAGATCCACACCCTGGATACTCTCTGGGGACTTCTGAACGTCGTCTGCCGCAGCCTGCGATCGGCGGGGAAATGCATCCTGGAAGAAGGGCACGCGTGAGCACCGGGCTTCGCATCATTTCGCTGGCTCCCACGCAGACGGAAATCCTGGGGGCATTGGGTCTGACAGACGAGCTCATCGGCGTGACGGATGACTGCGACTACCCGGCTGAAATCAAAGAAAAATCACGCTTCGGCTCTTGGTATTCCCCAAATCTCCAGGCGACCGTGGACGCAAATCCGGACCTCGTCTGCACCTTTGGTGCGCACCAGGAGGACGTCCGGGAAACCCTTATCGAAGCGGGCCTGGAAGTCTACCACAGCGATCCGCCCACGGTGGAGGCAGCCCTGCGGACGCTGGGTGAAATAGCGTCCCTGACGAATTCCGAGCGCACCGCAGAGTGTCTTTTGGCCGATTTGAATCGAAGGCTGGAATCGGTAGAGACGCATCTCGCACCGCTGGAATCATCTCAGCGCTTGCGCGTCCTGCGAATCATGAACTGGGATCCCCTCATCACAGTCGGACCCGGATCGTTCCAGTATGACGTCATCCGAATGGCGGGAGGGTGCAACGTGACTTCTGACGGCCGCGCTCCCTACTTCGCCTGCGACTCCGCCGACATCATCATGAAGGATCCTGAAGCCGTCTTCTTTTGTGAACCGGAGATTCAACGGCTCCTGGGAGAAGATCCGGCCTGGCGTCGGACCTCGGCGTACCGCAACGGAAGGATCTTTGTTTTTCAGTGCGGGCTCACCTGCCGATCGGGCCCTCGAATTGTGGAAATGGTTGAATCCCTCGCTCGGGCCCTTTACCCGCACCTGCCTCTCTGATGGATGCTTCCATTGCCAAAACTGCCCGCCAGCATTCTCTCTGACCCCTTGACGGGTCAACTGAGAAGAGAAGCGGGGGCAGGAGCCTCTTGAAACCACAGGTTTCGCTCCATGCGACAAATCACCCGAAGGGGCGAGGTCTGTGCGATGCTATTATCTTCGTCCCACCGCCCGGACGAACGCCACAGTCCATCCCTGGGAGGCTGTCCAGGAACACGGAGTGCTCAACCAGCCCAAGAGCGGGCGGGGATAAACCCCGCCCCTACAATGGGATTACGAGACAGTTTTGATAGGGGCGGGGTTTATCCCAGCCCGACACGGCCATTCTCGGGCAACCTCCTAGATGAGAATGCCCAATTGGTCGAACAGATCATCCGCAAAGTGAAAAATATAATCCCGCTGTTCCGGTGTCGCGTAGCAGATACAGTTGCATCGGATGATCTGGCGACTCCTGATGAGCAGCTCGAAAGAGATGCGATTGTAATCCAGACTCACGGCAAAGTAGTGGGGCTGGCACTGGGTGTGCTCTTTTTGGATGGGGCCGTAGAGACGCTCCGGCAGATTGACCCAGTACACCCCATCGAGCCCCGTCTTGTCTGTCTTCAGTTCCAGGAGCTCCAGAACTTTTTCATAGTCAGTTTCCCTCAGTTGGTCGATCACATATTGCTTCATGGTAGATCAGGTCTCCGTTCTCTCTCTGTTCTGTCCGCAGTCAACCGTGTACGTTTCGGGCGAAGGGGTCCTCCCGGACCTGATAGCCGCAACGGTCCCATGGCCCGGCACCGGCTCTCATCAAGTTCTCCAGGCAGCTGGAGACCAGTATGAAATTCGAAGACAATTCCGCCAAGCGTGTTTATCAAACAAAGGAGAGCTCGGTCAATCTGAAGAGATCCCCATGGAGTGCAGGTGCGGATTGGCACCGGAGACACGGCACTTCCTGCGTCTAAAAGGGGGTTAGTTGTTGACACGGGCAGGACGGATTTCTATAGAGTGTCTGATCAGGGCAAGTGCAGAGAATCACGAACAAGACGCCGGAAGGATTCGATCCGGCGGGACGTTTGTCTGAGGGACGGAAAGGGTTGTGTTGCGGGCTGTGTTGGAGTGAACGGTTCGCGCTTTCGAATCAGGGGCTGTGATGCGGAAACCAGAGTATAGCGTGAAGGAAATACCGAGCAACCTGACGGGCCCCATGCTCCAACTGCTCAGTCACGTGCATGTGAACATGCCCTGGAGGACGCTGCCCCGGCACCTCCTGACAGTCCTGACACTGAAGATGAATGTGGAGATCGGGTTCGATGCCGTGGAATTGGACTCCAATGCACCCCGTGAATTTGCACCTGTGGCAGAGCGGCTGCACAGTCGCGGCTGCCGCATTACTTTGCACGGTCCATTCTGGGGCCTGGAGCCTGCGGGCATGGACCCGATGATTCGTCAGGTTTCCCGATTCAGGATTCAGCAGTTTTTTGATCTGATCACCATTTTCGATCCTGTCCAGGTCGTCTGCCACACCGGCTACGATCCCAGACACTACATTGAGCATGAGTCATCCTGGGTGGATCAGAGTGCTTCCTTCTGGGAGCCATTCATCGTTCGCGCCGAGAGCCTCGAGACGCCGGTTCTCCTTGAGAACGTCTGGGAAGCCGGACCGTATTTCCATCGCGCGCTCTTTGACCGGCTGAAGTCGCCCTTCTTCGGATTCTGCCTGGATGTGGGGCACCAGAACAGCTTTTCCTCGACTCCCCTTGGGGAATGGCTGGAGGTTCTTTCTGACAATCTGCAGGAACTTCATCTTCACGATAACGACGGAAGCCTCGACCGGCATCAGCCGGTCGGCAGTGGAACCGTCGATTTCGGGACTCTTTTCCGGTTCCTGCGCTCGGTCGGCAAGGACCCGCTCATGACACTCGAGCCGCATCGTGAAGAAGACCTGGCGGAAACCCTGGAAGGCTTGATCCGCGTCATGGAGGTGTAAGGATGGCCATTGTGGAGGTGAGCGTCGTTCCCATCGGGAGACCGGGCACGAGCTTGAGTGAGTTCGTTGCGGGGGCCGTCAAGGTCTTGAAGGAAAGCGGTCTTGAGTATGAATTGACCGCCATGGGAACCATTATTTCCGGAGATCTGGATGAAATTTTGTCCGCTGTCCGCAAGATGCATGAGAGTTGTTTCGAGAGGGGCATTCTGAGGGTCCTGACAACCGTAAAGATCGACGACAGGAGAGACCGTCAGGCAACGCCCCAAAAGAAGGTCAAGTCCGTGCAGGACAAGATGCGCGGCTGAGAGAAGCCTGACGAAAGGTTCTGAATCGTGAAAGAACTGGTTGAATACCTTGTAAAATCACTTGTGGAACGTCCCGACGAGGTGGTTCTGAACATGGAAGAATCCGAAGACAATGTGTCTATGGAGCTCAGGATATCACCTGAAGACCTCGGAAGGATCATCGGCAAGAACGGCAACACCATCAATGCCATACGAACGGTCCTGCAGGCTGCGGCGTCCAGCCACAAGAAACGTGCAAAACTGGAGGTGCTGACCTGAAGCAGTTGGGGCATCTCCTCACTGAATACGCCGACCCCGGGCGAGGGCGCTGGTCGGGAGCACAACCTCGCGAAAGGTTCGGGAGGAATTGATGAACCGGGACAGCAGGTTCCGGAGCGGAATCAGTTGCCGTGAACGGTTGAAACTTTGATCACCCCCAAAGGGAAGGAGTCAATATGAGCATAAAGATTACCGAGTTATCCCCCGAGCAGTTGCGTGCCTATGTTCCTTTGGAATCACTCCCCTTCGAAGATACATCTGCCCTGGAAGTCCCGGAGAAGAAAGTCGTCGGACAGGAGCGCGCCATCGATGCCATCAACTTCGGTATGGGAATGAAGGAGCGAGGCTACAATATTTTCGTGGCGGGCCCTGCGAAAGCGGGCCTGACTTACACCGCCAAGACCTTCATCGAGGAGCAGGCCAAGAAGGAACCGACACCTCCCGACTGGTGTTATGTTTACAACTTCAAAGAGCCTGACAAACCCATGAGCCTGAGCGTCTCGGCGGGGCGGGGCAAGGTGCTCAAAAAGGACCTGCAGGAGTTTATACAGACCCTTCTCGCCAAAATCCCCGAGGTGTTCGACAGCGACGACTATCGGGCCAAGGAGGCCGAAGTCCATCAGGCTTTCGAAAAGTCGCGCCGCGAAATCATCGACAGCCTCTCCCAGGTGGCGAAGGACGAAGGCTTCATCCTGCAGTTCTCCCAGGTGGGCATGGTCATCATCCCGGCCAACAAGGAAGGGGAGCCCATGACCCAGGAGGACCTGCGGCACCTGGAAGAGGAAGAGCGCAAGGTCCTGCGGGAAAAGAGCGACCAGCTCCATGAAAAGATGAAGGAAGCCATCAAGAAGATTCGCGTCTCCGAAGAGGAGTTCAAGGAGAAGCACACGAAGCTCGACAACGAGATCGCCCTGTTCGTGGTCGGGCAGCTGATGGATTCCTACGAGGACAAGTACCAGGAAGAGCCTCAGGTGCTCGAATATCTGAAGATGGTTCAAGAGGACATCCTGGAGAACATTGATGACTTCAAGAAGAAGCCCGAGGCTCAACAGCAGCAGGCGCCGCAGGGGGCTCCTTTTCCCGGCCCCCCCCGGGAAGCCACCTTCCGAAAGTATGAGGTCAACGTCCTCATCGACAACTCGGAGACCGAGGGTGCACCGGTGGTGGTGGAGTCGAATCCCGCCTATCCCAACATTTTCGGCTCCATCGAGCGGCAGGCGTGGTTCGGCGCCCTTTTCACGGACCACACCATGATCAAGCCCGGGGCCATTCACAAGGCCAACGGCGGCTATCTGGTCATGAAGGCCCTGGACCTTTTGCGGTGGTACGTCTCCTACGAGGCCCTCAAAAGGGCCCTGCGTGACGGTGAGATTCGCATCGAGGACCTGGGTGAGTTGTACGGCCTGTTCAGCACGCGCACCATCCGGCCCGAGCCCATTCCGTTGAACGTGAAGATCGTCCTGACGGGCGACCCGTACATCTATCAGCTGCTTTACATGTACGACGATCGCTTCCAGAAGCTCTTCAAGGTGAAGGCTCACATGGACAACCAGACCGACCGCAAGGATGACTCCCTGGTCGAATACGCCAAGATGATGGGCCGGTATGTCGAAGAACGCAAGCTGCGGCACCTGGACCGTTCGGGTGTCGCCCGTATCATCGAGTATGCCATGGAAGTGACCGAAGACCGCGACAAGCTCACCCTGGAGCTGGGAGACATCGGTGATCTCCTGCGGGAAGCCAACTATTTCGCAGGTCTCGATGGCGCCGAGAAAACCCAGGCCAAGCATGTCCAGGAGGCCATAGACAAGCGGATCTACCGGTCGAACCTGATCGAGGAGCGCGTCAAGGAGCTCACGGAAAAAGATATTTTCTGGGTCGAAACGGACACCTGGAAGGTGGGACAGGTGAACGGGCTATCGGTGTTGATGGCCGGCGACCACGAATTCGGAAAGCCCAACCGCATCACCGCCGTGGTCTCCGTGGGCCGGGAAGGCATGGTCTCCATCGACCGCGAATCGAAGATGAGCGGCAACATCCATACCAAGGGATTGCTCACCCTTTCGAGCTTCTTCAAGGATCGGTTCGCTCACAACAAGCCCATTTCCCTCAGCGCCTCCATTTCTTTCGAGCAGAGCTACGGCATGGTCGAAGGCGACAGCGCATCCAGCACGGAGCTTTACGTTCTGCTCAGCGCACTGGCCGAAGTTCCCATCTATCAGGGGATTGCGGTGACTGGTTCGGTGAGCCAGAAAGGCGAGATCCAGCCTATTGGCGGCGCCAACCAGAAGATCAAGGGCTTCTTCGACATTTGCAGGCACAAGGGGCTCACAGGGAAACAGGGGGTCATGATCCCCGAGAAGAATGTGCGGAACCTCATGCTGAAGCAGGAAGTCATCGACGCGGTCAAGGAAGGCAAATTCCACATCTGGCCCGTTTCCACCATCGAGCAGGGCATCCAGATCCTGACCGGAATGGAAGCCGGGGAGCGACAGCCCGACGGCAGCTATCCCGAAGGCACGCTCTTCCGCAAGGTGGACGAGCGGCTGCGGAAGATGACGGAGATCATGAAGGAGTTCGGCAAGGAGGCTGGCGAGAATGGCGGGAGGAAGCGCGAAGAAGACGAAGGCGGCTGCCCCTCATGCGGGCACTGAGCGGTGCGTGTGACAATGCCCTCCACGAACGAATCACGACGCTGAGCCTCAGTCGGCAGCGATCCCGACCCAGAATAAATCCCGCATACCCTGCGGGATTTATTTTGGCGAGGCCTTTGGATAATGCTGATGAATCAAGCTCTTCGACCTGCATCAGGCCGCGTGCACGGGTGGGCGTAAAGCCCGCACCCATAGAAGATCGTTCCCAGTTGGCGCAGGATCGGGTTTTGCCATTGTGAACTGACCGGATGAAATCGACCTTGTTTGAACCAGGGTTTTGCCCGTACGATCAAGATTCCCCTGCCGGATTTGGTGCGGAATCAATACTTCCGACCCAGGGCCATTCGCTAATTCCCCATTTTCGATAGCATTTCTTCTCAGGGACCCCAAAATGGACGAACCAAACGAACTTCGTTTCCGAAGGTCTACTCGATACCCCCCGATTTTTTTAAACGGTATCTCTAAGATCTCCCTTCATCACCCCACATCGCCCTTGACTTACTGACCATATACCCTACAATCGTCTTCGCGAGTTCGCTTCCAGCCGGATGCGCAAAAGGATGGAGGGTCGGGAACCGGCTTTGGCGAAGGGCCTCTCCCGGCCTCACCCCATCCCCAAAGGGTATGCCGCCCTGCGGGCACGACACGGCGTGGACTGAGCTGAGGTCCCGCTGTTGCCCTCAAGGGGACAAATCATCACCCATCATAAGGTCAACCTGCATGAAATACTGGCGAACGCCTCTGGATAGCGGAGAGGTTTCTGTAACACGGGGAATCGTGCACATCATCGAGGAACGATGCAAAGGTTGTGGCTATTGCATCGAGTACTGCCCCAAGGATGTCCTGGTCTTCTCCGTCCGTTTCAACGCCAAAGGCTATCACCCGCCCGAGGTGAAGCGGCCTGAAGACTGTGTCAATTGTCATTATTGCGAGATCATCTGTCCGGATTTCGCCATCTATTCCGTGGAGGACCCTTCGGACCAACCGGGAGTCGTAGGATAGGTCGTCGTTTCGGGTCCTGCACCGCGTCCCGCAAGACACCCCCTTTCACCATTCTGACGAATTTGGATGTGATCTATGAAACCAGCTGTTCTGACGGGTGAGCATTTCTTCACGGGCGACGTGGCCTGCGCAGAAGGCGCCCTCGCTGCCGGCTGCCGGTTCTTTGCCGGTTATCCCATCACGCCGGCAACGGAGATTGCCGAGCACATGGCCGCCCGCCTGCCCGGTGTCGGCGGCACCTATATCCAGATGGAAGATGAAATCGCCTCCATGGCGGCCATTGTGGGCGCATCGTGTGCCGGCGCCAAAAGCATGACTGCGACATCCGGCCCCGGCTTCAGCCTGATGATGGAGAACCTCGGCCTCGGTATCTGCACGGAAACCCCGTGCGTCCTGGTGAATGTCCAGCGGGCCGGACCGTCCACAGGACTCCCCACTCTCGGGGCCCAGGGAGACATGATGCAGGCACGTTGGGGCTCCCACGGCCACTACGAGATCATCGCCCTGGCACCGTCATCTCCCCAGGAGATCTTCTATCAGACCATCACGGCATTCAACCTGAGCGAAACCTACCGCGTCCCCGTTCTGGTCATGACGGATGAAGTAGTGGGCCACCTCAGCGAGCGGGTCATCATCCCGGAGGCGAGCAAGATTCGGACAGTGAGTCGACCCCGGGCCAAGGGGCGCAAGGACCGATTCAAACCCTTCCAGCCTGGCCCCAATGGCGTTTCTCCCATGGCCATCGCGGGTGAAGGGTACGGCATCCACGTGACCGGTCTCACCCACGACGAGCGGGGTTACCCCGTCATGGCGCCCGAAGCCCAGGTGGAGATGCTGGACCGGCTCGTGGGAAAGATCAGAAAGAATTTGCCCGACATCATCCGCACCGAATCCTACCGCATGGAAGACGCGGATGTCGCCATCGTTTCCTACGGTGTTTCGGCTCGGAGCAGTTTGGCCGCCGTGGATGAGGCCCGCGCCATGGGCATCAAGGCCGGACTGCTTCGACTGGTCACGGTCTGGCCTTTCCCGGAGGATCAGGTCCGGGAGCTGGCGAAGCAGGTGAAGGCTTTGGTGACGGTTGAGCTCAACCTGGGGCAGATCCACCTCGAGGTCGAAAGATGTGCGGGAGGGAAAGCCCCCGCCTTCCTGGTGGGCCATGCAGGGGGGACGGTCATTCCGCCGGAGCGCATCATTGAAACGTTGAAGAATATCTAGTTTCTAGTTTCTAGTTTCTAGTTTCTGGTTTCTGGTTGCTGGTTTCTGGTTGATGGTTGATGGTTGCTGGTTGCTAGTTTCTGGTTTCTGGTTGATGGTTTCTGGTTGATGGTTGCTGGTTGAAGGAGTTGGAGGCTATGAGCTGACCACGGATGCCCTCAGCAATTTCGGGAGAGATGGATAGATCGGTCGGCAAAGGGTGGAGACATCAAGGCCCCCCAGACGGCCGAGCAAGCCGGACCTCCCGGAGATCTTGACGCTGCGACAAGCCCCGTGCGGGCAAAGAGCCCGCCGCTGCGAGAGCGCATGCAGCCCAGAGCCTGGTTTCTCCAACATCGAATCCGTCTACCAGAAACCAGAAACCAGAAACCAGAAACTAGAAACCAGAAACCAGAAACCAGAACCCTCACCGCCACGCAGGGCAGAAGAACATGGGAAGCATGATGGGAGCCAAAATGGACAAGATGAAGACCCGGCCCGAGCATCCTCTGGAGGATCTGCTGCGAGCCGACCGCATCCCCCACATCTGGTGCTCGGGCTGCGGCATCGGGACAGCGTTTTCCTCGTGCCTCATGGCCGTCAAGAGCAGCGGCATGGATCCCATGAAGACGGTGGTAGTCTCGGGGATTGGCTGCTCGGGGCGAGCAGCGGGATATATCAAGCTCGACTCCTATCACACTACTCACGGGCGTGCCATCCCCTTTGCCACGGGTATGAAGCTGGCCAACCCGGAACTGAACGTCATCGTATTCAGCGGTGACGGAGATCTCTTCGCGATCGGCGGCAATCATTTCATCCACGCCGCCCGCCGCAACATCGACCTCACTGTGGTCTGCGTGAACAATCTCAACTACGGGATGACGGGTGGCCAGGCCGCAGCCACGACCCCCCGCCACGCGAAGACGACCACCTCTCCCATGGGAAACCCCGAGACACCGTTCAACCTGCCGCTGCTGGCCTATGCCGCGGGGGCGAGCTACGTGGCTCGCTGGACCATCCTCCACACGCGGGACCTCACCAAGTCCATCGAGGAAGCGTTTTCACGGAGCGGGTTTTCGTTCATCGAGGTGCTGGCGCCCTGTCCCACGGGCTATGGACGACGCAATAAGCAAAAGCCCCTGGATTCCTTGAAGATCTACCAGGAGAAATCCGTTACCAAACACAACGCCCATCCATCGGAGATCATCCTGGATTTCGATCGCGGCATCACCCTCGGCAAGTTTGTGGACCAGGAACGGGCTACCTTCACGGAATGCTACGAAGAAACGTGTCGCCCGCCGCTCTCCCTTTTGAAGGAATAAGGATTCATGACCACCACCCTGTCTGTCGCATCGCGCAAAGAGATCCTCATCACGGGTTTTGGAGGCCAGGGCATTGTTCTGGCCGGCCAGATCGTAGGCAGAGCCGCAAGTCTCGGGGATCACAAGGAGAGCACCCTGACCCAGTCGTACGGGCCCGAAGCCCGGGGCGGCGCCTGCAGTGCCCAGGTGATCATTTCCGAAGACCCGATTCACTACCCCTACGTGCGCTCGCCGGACGTTCTCGTCTGCATGTCCCAGGGGGGATTCGACAAGTACGCCCCGATGCTCCGCGAAGACAGCATCCTGCTCACGGACCAGGACCTGGTGAAGGTCTCGGAGCTCAAGACCCCCGAGTTGTTCTCCATCCCTGCCACCCGCATGGCCGAGGAACTGGGCCGCAAAATGATGGCCAACATCGTCATGGTGGGTTTTCTGACAGCCGTTTCCAAGGCTCTCACGGTGGACGCCGCCCGCAACGCGGTTCTCGACTCGGTTCCCAAAGGCACTGAGAAGCTCAACACGACCGCCTTCGGCAAGGGGTACGACTACGGCGTCGCTGTGCTGAAGGGCCGCCAGAAGAAGGCCGAGGGGAAGAAAGGAGCCCAGGCATGAGGACTCCGAAGGAACGGCTCTACAAGGTTCTCGTGATCGGAGCGACTCCCGCCGGCATCGCTGCGACAAACAAACTCGGTGAGATGGGCATCCCCGTCACACTCGTGGATTCCGATCCGGACCTGGACCGGAAGCTTGCGGGAGAGGACTGCCGGCTCGACTCGGGGGTCACGCTGAATTATGCCTGGCGACCCGGCCTGCTCCGAATTCTCAGGAATCCCCGAATCCGCTGTGCTCTGCCGGGCAGGGTGACATCCATCAAGCATACCCCGCAGGGGTTTGCAGCCCGGCTGGAAATCCCCCCTACCTATGTGGATGCCGGTCGCTGCACCCTGTGCGGCCGGTGCGTCGAAACCTGCCCGGTGACCTGCGCCGATGGGTCCCGCCCTCTGCAGTTCAACGGGAGAACCAGCCTGCCGGGCCGCCCCGTCATCGACAAGCGTCAGGAGCCCCTCTGCCAGGCCAGCTGCCCGCTGGGTGTCCATGCTCAGGGGTATATGGCGCTGGTGCGGGATGGGCGCTTCGCCGAGGCCCTGGAGCTGATCCGGCGCGACAACGTGCTTCCGGGCATCTGCGGCCGCGTGTGCACGCATCCATGCGAGGCGGCGTGCCGCCGGGGCGAGGTGGATCAGCCGCTCGCCATCCGCGACATCAAGCGATTCGTCGCCGACTATGCCCTTTCGGCCGAACGGGAGGCTGAGGCATCTCTGAAGGGATCGGACCGGGCGGGGGGAAGCGCGGTCGTTATCGATGGTGCAACGAAGACGGGCAAGAGGGTGGCCGTCGTCGGATCGGGACCTGCCGGGCTTGCGGCGGCTGCCGATCTGGTTCGAAAAGGCCACGAGGTGGTGGTATTCGAAAAGGAAAAAGAGCTCGGCGGCCTTCTGCGCTACGGCATTGGACCGCACCGACTGCCACGCGACATTCTGGACCACGAATTGAAGACCCTCGAGCGGATGGGGGTCGAATTCCGGACGGGCCAGAGCGTGAATGCGGACTCGAGCCTGGACCGGATGAAGACCGAGTTCGACGCCATCGTCCTCGCCACCGGCTCGTGGAACGACCGCAAGCTGGGGGCACCCGGCGAGGACCTGGAAGGAGTCGAGGGATGTTTGCAGTTCCTCAGCCGTCTCTATCGCGGAGAAGTCAGTGAGCTCAGGGAGAAGGTGGCCGTTATCGGAGACGGAAACGCAGCCTTCGATATGGCCAGAGCTCTGGTGCGACTCGGGGCACAGGTGACAATCGTCTCCTGGTTTTCGCACGAAGAAATCCCGGCCGATCCGGAAGAAGTCAAGGCGGCCCTGGAAGAGGGCGTCCAGATCGTGGACCGCTCCCAGGTCATTGCCTTCGAAGGTGAGAAGGGGCGACTGAAAAGCCTTCGCACCGTCCTCACCGAGCCCGGTCCGCCGGACGAAAACGGCATTCCCTGGCCGGTAAGGGTGAAAGGCGTCACGCCGGTGGTTCTCGACTTCGAGCGCGCCTTTGTGGCCATCGGCCAGTGCGGCGACTCCTGCACTACCGCAGCTCAGGGAGTGGTCCAAAGAAATCCGCGCGGTGCCATCGCCGTTGATGACTGCTGCCGGACCAGCATCCCAAGTATCTTCGCAGCCGGAGACGCAGCCAGCGGGCCGTCCTCGGTGGTTCAAGCCATGGCTTCGGGACGCCGGGCGGCAGCCAGGGTTCATGAGGCCCTGAGCGGAGAAGCCTGCCCCTGCGGCTGTTCCAGCCGACCTTCTGATCGGGACTTCTGCTCGATCCCGCCGGAGCTTCCCACCATGCAGCGGGTCAACATGCCCGAGCGGCAGGCGGCCGCTCGGCGGGAGAGCTTTGCCGAGGTGGCCCTCGGCCTGAACGAGCTGCAGGCAACGGCCGAGGCCGAAAGGTGTCTCCAGTGCGGGATCTGTTCCGAATGCCTTCAGTGCCTGGATGTCTGCCGGATTCCCCGGGCCATCGTTCACGACGACCACCTCGCTGAAGAGATCGAACAGGCGGGCGTCGTCATCATTGCCGATCCATCTGCTGCCCCTTCCATCAAGGGGAAGGACGTCATTCGAGCTTACAGCACGAAGTCTTCCCGGAGCGATCTTTACGCCGCCATGCTGCGCGGCTTTGCCGCCGCAGCCGAAGCCATGGGGGTCCTCGGCGGCAAGGCTCAGCAGCTCAAGGGCCATGGCCTTTCTTTCACCCCTCCCGATCCGAGCCTTGCTTCGGAACTGCGGTTGGGTGTTTTCGCTTGTCGCTGCAACGATTCACTGGGATGGGCTCCGGAGCTCGATGATTACGTCGCATCGTTGAGCGAGCGGCCCTACGTGACCCACGCCGAGGTCGTCCCGGCGGCCTGCACACCCGAAGGTTCCGCCGCACTCCTCAGGGTCATCCGAGAAAAAGGGCTGACCCGCGTAGTCATGGCTTCCTGCGTCTGCTGCCCGCTCGATTTCGTCTGCAGCGCCTGCACGGACCAGAGGAGCCGCCTCAAGGATGCCCTGTTCAGTGGGACGGGTGTCAGCCGCGCCATGGTGGAAACCTGCAACCTGCGGGGAGAGGCCTTGAGGCTCCTCGCGGAGGAGCCGGCGACGGCCATCGAGCGATTCAAAGGTTTGATCGACCGCTCAGTCAGCCGCGCCACACGGTTGAAGACCATGCCCTCCCCGGCGCGTCCCTACAACTTCACGACTGCCGTCATCGGTCATTCCGAGGCCGCCTTGAAGAGCGCACAGACTTTAGCCGAATCCGGCATGGATGTGTTTCTTTTCGGAAGTCGGGATAAGCCTCACTCATCGAGTCTCGATCATCCCAACATCCACGTGTTCCAGAATATCCGGGTGAAGGGAATTCGGGGGACCGTCGGAAATTTTCAGGTTTTGGCGGAGATGGAAGGTGCTGAGCAGGTTTTCCACGTGGGCGCGATCATTCTGGGAGAGCAGGCGCGAAAGACCATCCCTTACATGCCGTCGCCCGATCTGCTTCCGCACCTGGTCGAATCATCCATGCAGCGCCGGGGCGTTGCCGGTGTTCCCTTTTTCAATCCCGGAGCCACATCCATCCCGGGCCTTTTCCTGGCAAATCCCCCGTCCATCCACGCTTCCGAAAGAGTGAAGGGAGCCGCTTCGGCCATCCTCGCCGCATCCGTCATGCCCCGCCGTCCGCGGCAGAACAAGGGATACACCGTGGTGGTGGATGAAAGCCGCTGTCGCGGCTGTGGCCGCTGCCAAACCGCGTGTCCCTACCAGGCGGTCAGTTTCCGGCCTGACAGCATCGGAGGATGGACGGCAGTTGTGGATGAAGCCCTCTGCAAGGGCTGCGGCAACTGCATCTCGGCATGCCCATCCAACGCGGCGGACAGCCCGTATCGTGACCGGCTTTACCTGGAGCAGATGATCGACGAGATTTTTGGGTGAGAAGAAGCTGTTAGCTGTGAGCTGATGAAGAGAATCGTATGGAAAAATTGAACATCGTGGTTTTCGTGTGCAACTGGGGGCCCCATGCGGCCTACCAGGCACTGCAGGATAACGGTTCGAAGATCCCGCTGGAAGTTCGGATGATTCGGGTTCCGTGCAGCGGCAGGATGAGCAAGTCGCTGGTCTTTCGTGCCTTCGAGATGGGGGCCGACGGCGTGGCCCTCATCGGCTGCAAGGAAGGCTCATGCCGCTACGGGAGCGGGACGCTCATCGCCTCCCATCACGTGGAGGACACCCGTGGCATCCTCGACCTGCTGGGTCTCGGCAAGGAACGGCTCCGGTGGGTGACCTTCCTGCCTGAGGAGTCCGAAGGACTGCTTTCGTTCCTGAATGGTTTTCGGGCGGAGATCGAATCCCTGGGCAAAAGCCCCCTCGTGCCCACGCCGCGGAAGTCCCCCGTGTCCGTGGACGAGGCCGAAGCCAGAAAGATTGTCGCGGCCCACGATGTCTACGCGTGCCAGGACTGCGGCAAGTGCTCGTCCTCCTGCCCCCTGACGCTCACGGGCAAGCCTTTCTCGCCACGGGCCATGGCCAATGCCATCATCACGGGACACCTGGATTCTGCAGCTCTCGAACGGGACCTCTGGTCCTGCCTCACGTGCGGCCTGTGCTACGACCGGTGTCCGTCGGCGGTGGATTTCCCGGACTTCGTGCGGGACATGCGTGTGCTGCAGCGGTCCAGCGGAACCACCGGGCAGCAGGCTCACGGGGGCTTCTTTCAGTCCCTCATGAGGAGCATGACCTCTCCCGACCTGAAGACGGACCACTGGGGGTGGCTTCCGGAGGGTCTCAAGACCGACCCGGAGAGCAAGACGCTCTTCTTCGGGGGATGCGCTCCCTATTTCGACCACTATTTCCGGCAGCACCTGGGATCCGAAACCCGAAACATCCTGGTGGACAGCCTGCGCGTCCTGAACTTCCTGGATATCACGCCAAGACTCCTGCCGGACGAGCGGTGCTGCGGCCATGATCTGCTCTGGTCCGGCGACCGGGAAAGCTACCTCAGGCTGGCCAAGCTGAACATGGAGGCCATTGAAGCAACGGGTATCGAAGAGCTCGTGACGGCCTGCCCGGAATGCTATCGCACCTTCGCACACGACTATCCGGAGCAGGGAATCCCCGTGAATTTCAAGGTCACACACCTCTACGATCTCGTGGAACGGGAAATCGACAAGGGGGCTATCGGATTCGAGAAGCTCGACCGGTCCCTGACCTTTCAGGATCCCTGCCGCCTCAGCCGGCTCGAGAACCGGCCGGATCTTCCCCGGAAACTGCTGGCCAGGCTCAAGCCCCGCCGGTTCGAGGAGATGAAGGAGAGCGGCCTCTCGGCTCTCTGCTGCGGCAACTGTGCCTGGACGGGCTGCGACAGCTACTCCAAGGCCCTGCAGGTCAAGCGACTGCGGCAGGCCCATGAAGCCGGCAGCGATCTTCTGGTGACGGCCTGCCCCAAGTGCCAGATCCACCTGCGCTGCGCCATGCAGGACCCCTTCCGGGGCAAGGAGCTGGAAATCGAAATGAAGGACCTCGTCTCCCTGGTGGCCGAGACCATTCGCTGGGAGTGAGATGCGGCCGAGGAACGCTGCACATCGACCATGAGGCCGTAGAGCAGTCGTTCATTCACCACGAACCACCCTGAACGATCAAAGGGTCGACAACCAGAAACCAGAAACCAGAAACCAGAAACCAGAAACTAGAAACTAGAAACCAGAAACTAGGAACCAGAAACTAGAAACCAGAAACTAGAAACTAGAAACCAGAAACTAGAAACCAGAAACTAGAAACCAGAAACTAGAAACTTTCTTTCCACACGTTACGACGAGAAGCGGATCATGGATAAAGCAGAGCTCCAGGCCGGCCGTCCCCGAATCGGGGTTTACGTCTGCCATTGCGGATTGAACATCGCCCGGACCGTCGACTGCGCGAAATTGGCCGACATGGCTGCCGGCATCGAAGATGTGGTCGTGGCCCGTGAAGTGCCCTACGCCTGCTCCGAACCGGGCCAGCAGGGCATCAAGGAAGATATTGTCGACCAGAAACTGGACCGGATCGTGGTGGCTTCCTGTTCACCCAGGCTTCACGAGCCCACCTTCCGCCAGATGGCTCAGTCTGTCGGCCTGAACCCGTATCTGCTCGAGATGGCCAACCTTCGGGAGCACTGCAGCTGGGTGCACATGAACGAGCCCGAGGCCGCAACTCAGAAGGCCATGGATCTCACCCGGATGGCCGTGGCACGGGTGCGCGACCTGGCACCCCTGGAGCCTGAGACGCTTCCCCTCACCCGCCGGACCCTGGTCATCGGCGGCGGAGTGGCCGGAATTCAGGCCGCCCTGGACCTCGCCGACAACGGCTACGAAGTCGTTCTGGTGGAGAAAAAACCGTCCATCGGCGGCATGATGGCTCAGCTGGACAAGACGTTTCCTACCATGGACTGCTCCATCTGAATACTCGGGCCGAAGATGACGGATGTCGGTCGACATCCCCGAATCAAGCTCTACACCCTGAGTGAAGTGGTGGACGTCAAAGGCTACGTGGGCAACTTCGAGGCCAAGATCCTGAAGAAAGCCCGCTACGTGGACGAGAAGGAGTGCACGGCGTGCGGCGACTGCGCCAAGGTCTGCCCCGTGGTGCGACCGGACGAGTTCAACCTGGGCCTTTCGTCGCGCAAGGCCATCCACTCTCCTTTTCCCCAGGCGGTTCCGTCGGCCTACGTGCTGAACGCCCACGAGTGTTTGGGCCACAACCCGGCCGTCTGCTCCAAGTGCGTCGAGGCCTGCCAGAAAGGCTGCATCAACTTCCACATGTCCGATGAGGAGATCGTGGAGAAGGTGGGTACCATCGTGGTGGCCACCGGGCTCGAGCCTTACGACCCCACGGTGATGGACGAGTATGGCTACACGCGTTTTGAAAATGTTCTGACGAGCCTGGAGCTGGAACGGCTGGTCAACGCCGGAGGCCCCACCAGGGGCGAGCTCATCCGCCCGACAGACCACAGGCGGCCCCGCTCTATCGGCTTCGTTCAATGTGTGGGCTCGCGCCAGGCCCGCAAGGGCGGGTCCTACTGCTCCAACGTCTGCTGCATGAACACCGTCAAGAGCAGCCTGGTGCTGAAAGAGCACTACCCGGATCTCGAGGTCAAGGTCTTCTACATGGACATCCGGGCTTTCGGGAAGGGCTTCGAGGATCTCTACACCCGGAGCCGTCGACTGGGCGTTCAGTATATCCGAGGACTGCCCGGCTCCGTGGAGGAGACGGAAGACCGCAGCCTGCGCGTAGCCGTTGAAAACGGAGCGGGAGGCGCCCTGGAATTCCACACGCTGGACATGCTCGTTCTGGCCATTGGTGTGAAGCCGTCCGCCAAAACCCAGAAGCTGCAGGAGATGCTGGGGCTTCAGCTGAGCCCCGACGGATTTTTCCTGGAAGCCCACCCGAAGCTTCAGCCCGTGGACGCGGCGACGCGCGGCGTGTTTTACGCCGGCTGCGCCGAAGGCCCCAAGGACATCAAGGAGAGCGTCACCCAGGCTTCGGCTACGGCGGCCCGGGCCATACGGCTCATGCACAGGGGCGAGATCCAGACGGAGCCCATCACGTCCGAGGTCATCTCGGAGCTGTGCAAATCCTGCGGCAAGTGCGCCGAAGTCTGTCCGTACAACGCCATCACCGCCGACGTAAAGAAAAAGACGCCAGCGGTGGTGAATACTGCGGCGTGCGCCGGATGCGGAACCTGTGCCGCCGAATGCCGCTTCGGCGCCATCACCATGAATCACTTCACCGATGTGCAGATCACCAACCAGATTGACACGTTGCTGGCCGAAGCGACGCAGGAGAAGATCCTGGCCTTCGCGTGCAACTGGTGCTCGTATGCCGGCGCCGATTATGCCGGGGTCTCGAGGCTCCAGTATCCGCCCAACGTCCGGCTGATCCGAACCATGTGCTCAGGGCGCGTGGACGAAGACTTCATCTGGCACGGATTCGCCCAGGGGGCCCCGGTGGTCCTGGTGAGCGGCTGTCACATCGGCGACTGCCATTATATCGACGCCAACAAGTGGACGGTGAAACGGGTGGAAAGAGTCCGGAAGAAGATGGAAAAGCTCGGTATCCGCCCCGAACGGCTGCAGCTCGAATGGATCAGCGCCGCAGAAGGCGTCCGATTCGCCAATGTCATGCAGCGGATGGAGCAGCTCAGGAGGAGTGTCACGGCAGAAGAGATCGCTGAAACCATTCGGATCCTGAGTGAGAAGCAGAAGCCGGACAGCCCGGAACCGGGCCATTGAACATTGCCGAACCTGAAAGGCCATAGAAGCGATTGATCGATCCCAGTATTCCCAGATACCGTTACTGGTCGGACGATGTGGGGGGCAAGGAAGCATGTCCCAGGTGCGGCCATGCGCTGGTCAATGAGCAGCAGACTTATGTGATGGTCGTGCGCCAGGGTACCCGGATCGAACCGTTCGTGGTCGGTGGCATGGCCGGCTTCTTCTGCCCGGAATGCCCTGCCGTGGTCCTGGACCGCGACACTTTTGAAGAATTTGCTCGCGCTGGCATGAAGAACAACAGGCCGGGGAAATTCACCATTCTCGGCCTGCTCGACCTGGCTGCCATTCCACCCGAAAAACGCAATCAGCCTCTTGGCGCAGATGGAACCCCGATGCCGCTCGTGAAGTTCATCGACGAAAAGAGAGAAGGACGCGAGCCTGCCAGCAAGGGCAAAACATCTTCGAAGAGGCCCAGGGAGAAAAAGAATAAACGAAAGTGATGCTGCCGCAGCAGGCCCGCTGTCCTTCACAGGCGGGTTCCATGGACCGGAAAGGGCCTGCCCGGCAGAGCCGCCCACGGGCAAGCTTCGCTCAGCCCGTGCCGCCCTTTTGTTTAAGAACATCCTCTGATCTCAAAAAGCAGTCTGACACGGGTCCTCACATATTTTCCCTTCAGAATGACCACCCCCCCTTTTCAGTTCTTCACGCAGCCCGAAACAACGTGACCCCTGACCAGCTCCGAGCTTCGAGAATGGCATGAGACTTGCCGATAGATCCGGCGTTTCAAAAGGAGCGCCGGGAAAACGGCAGCCTCACAGGCATCTCCGGGATACAGAGGTACCCGATTGGCGAGATTCGCTCATCGTGGTGCCCTAATTTGTCATCCCGGTCCATTCCAGTTTCCTATCCGATGGGGGGATAAGATGATCAAAAGACTACGACCGGTCTCAATGACGGCTGCATGGCTTCTGGTGGGCTTCTTTGCCTGGATGGGAGCCTCGGGAGCGGCTGGTGCAGCAGCGGCGGTCAGCGCACCGGTGATCAAGTGGCAGAACGGCGGATGCTTTTCTTCATGGTGCGAGACGGGGTGGTACTCGTCACCTGCGGTGGCCGACCTTGACGGGGATGGAGCGCAGGAGGTCATCGGATCGGCCTACTCCATCGTGGTTTTGGACGGTGCAACGGGGGCGCTCAAATGGCGGGCGAAATCGGGGCACGACCGGAGCCAGCCTGACGCGAGCAATGTCGGCCGCACGTGGCCGGGCATTGTCATCGCCGACGTGGACCAGGACGGAGAACTGGAGATTGTGACAGCCCATGGGGGCGGCTGGGTTTCGGTCCTGAATAAGGACGGATACTTCGATTCATCCAAGTGGCCCTGGCAGGTCCCGGGAGGCAACGAGCTCCGGAGCCTTTCGGTGGGCGATCTCGACGGAAACGGAGACCTGGAGATCGTTGTGGGTCGCGCCGCGGGGAGCAAGACAAACACCTGGGTCCTGGAGCATACGGGGGTCGTACGGTCAGGCTGGCCGAGCCTCGGAAGCGGTGACGAAGGTTCGGCCTGGGGAGTTTATAACGCCAACATCAGCCTGGGGGACCTGGACGGAGACGGGCTTCCCGAAATCATCGTCCCTTCGGACACCATCACCATCGCCGCCTACCAGCCCGACGGTTCCCAGCTTTCCACGAACACGATGTATCACGGCCATTCGGGGCACGACATGAACTTCTGGGCGGAGGTGCCGGCCTATGTAGATCTCGAATTCGAGACGCGGGGATGGGGGCCCTGCTACGAGGAACCCACCCCGAGGGCCAACTTTGCCCACGGACCTTCCAACGTCGTGGATGTGGACGGCGACGGCATCAACGAGGTCGTGGCGGTCGGCAACGTGCACGACTGCAACACGGACCCTTACACCAACCTGTACAACACACCCTACATTTTCAACGCGGACCGCAGCCGGTTCCAGGCGTCGGGCTTGGACTGGAGCACCGTTCCCACTGACATGGGAGCTCCTTTGAGTGAAGACTATGGCGTCATAGAGAGTGCTCAGACCAACCCGGTTACGGTGGACCTGGACGGGGACGGCCATGTCGAAATCCTCTTCTCATCGTCTGACGGCAAGGTCCACTGCATTGGGCTGGATAAAACCGAAAAGGGCCACTGGCCCTATTCCGTCTACAATCCGGCGGATGGGTTCTTCCGATTCGCCTCGGAGCCGGTGGTGGCGGATCTCGACAACAACGGGCGTGCCGAAGTCATTTTCGCCTCATGGACCCAGAAGAGCAGCAACACCACGGGCAAGCTCCACATCCTGGACTATCTGGGCAATGTTCTGCATGAAGTCTCTTTGCCATCAGCATACGGCAGCCCGGGCTGGAACGGGGCATTGGCGGCTCCGACTCTGGCCGATATCGACGGCGACGGCGAGCTTGAGGTCGTGCTGAACACGGCCCATTCGGGCTTCGTGGCTTACGACCTGCCGGGCGCATCCAGTGCCCGCGTGCTTTGGGGCACTGGACGGGGCTCCTACCTTCGCGACGGCCGCAGCAACGGCGAGCTCCCCCCCGTGGTCCTGGGGCCCGACCTGAGTCCAGCCTGGCAGCAGCTGACCGTCGCCGGACCGGATCGGAAGGGCCTCTACAAGGTGCGCGGCTCCGTCATGGTGACCAACGCGGGCAACCAACCCTCCCCGGTCTGCGTCATGAACGTCGTCCATCCTGACGGTGTGCAGTCGATTCTCAAAAGACCCATCAAGATCAAGAAGCTCAAACCGGGGCAGAGCGTGACGCTCCGGGTCAGTGCAAGCAGGTTGTCTCTGACCGGAGGCGCACCCTGCCCATTCACGGCAGTGGCCGATGCAGGCGGGAGCATCTTGGAAACCCGCGAAGACAACAACCAGGCCGTTTATACGATCAATTCGCCGTAGAGCGACAGCACACGGCATAAGATCTCTCAGTTTCGCTGCACTGCAGAGGCGGAGGCTTTCTTTGAAAGATCGAAGGAGTGTCCCGGCATCCATGATCTTCTCTGGACGCCGGGACACTCCTCGGAAGCGGCCATCCTGTCGGCAGGCCTGTTGCGCCGAAATTCCAATCCTGTCCGCAAAAAAACCTGAGGCAGCAGCCCATTTTTGTCCTTTCCCAATGCCTCGTCACGCGTTGTTGTTTTGATTGTCAAACAACCCCCTCTCAATTCGAGCTGATGTATCGTTTATTGATCCCTCGACAGAGTGTCATCCTGTGACCAAGCAGGCCATTAAGACGTTCGGATTGAATCGAACGCTCTGGTTTTCCTAACCGCCTGCGATTCACGATCCATCTCACACTCGGCCGGAGAAAGAGCTTTAGAAAGTCTCGGGTTCCGGGTCTTGAGCTTCAAGTTGAACAGCATTGCGGGCCACCGTAATCCCTATCGTTGAGGGTTCCCCACAGGGGCATGAGGGACTGCTATGGGAAAAGAGGCTGACACGGGCCGAAGGAATTTGGTCAAACTATCGGCTTTGGCCGGTGCGACAGCGCTGGTCACGGGGATACCGCTGGCGGCCTATGTGGTGGCACCTGCCCGCCAGAAGGGGACTTCCAGATGGATCGAGCTGGGAGGGACAGATGAAATACCCCGGGGGCAGGTTCACATGCTGACCTATGAATTCATGGTCAGGGACGGATGGCCGGTGCTGCCCCAAAGGGGCTTTGTCTGGGTCAAGGCCGATGATCCTGACAAACTGACGGCTTTCTCATCCACATGCACGCACTTGGCCTGCAACGTCATTTGGCGCGAGGAGGCGGGGATATTCGAATGCCCCTGCCATTCCGGCCGATTCAGCGCCGACGGTGCGCCAATCGCCGGCCCGCCCAAACGCCCTCTGGCCACCATTGAGCACAAGATAGAGGATGGTATGTTGAAGGTTTACCTGACAGCCTGAGCCTGATCTTGATTTCAAACCTGCCTGAGGAGGATTCCCATGAGCAAGAAGAAAATGGTGCCCGTAATCGTTCTGGTGGCTTTCGCTCTTGGAGCGGCCTGGCTTGGAACCGAGCGCGCCCTGGCTGCAGCCAAACAGACTGTCACCGCACTCTCCGTGAAGGAGGCGCCGACCGGTCTTGATGACGCGGTCTGGCAAAAAGCCAAGGCCGTCGAGGTACCCTTCGAAGGCAAGGAGAAATTTGCGGGGAAGAAGGCGGCCGTTACGGTCAAGGCCCTTTGCACGAGTGACAGCATCTATTTTCTGTTCAATTGGAAGGATGCCAACAAGAGTGTCCTCAAAGACGTGTGGGAGTTCGACGGTCAGAACTGGAATCACGTCAAGGGCAACGACGATCGCATCAGCCTGTTGTTCGAAATCGACCGCATCAGCAATTTCGCCACGAAAGGATGTGCCGTCACCTGCCACGGCCCTGCCGGGGCACCTGCCAAAGATTTCAAGTTCGCGACGGCCACAGCGGGTGAGAAAGGAGGCCTGTGGCACTGGAAAGCCGCCCGCTCCGACCCGTACAAGGTTGCTGACGACGGTTGGCTGACCGTGGCCGGCGACAACACTGGACGCAAGAACGGCGCAGGCTCCGGGGGAGATGTCAAGAACGAAGTGGAGGACAAATCCAAGCCCCGACTCATGCAGGACCCGAGCAAACCGGCTTCCGCTCCCGGTTTCCTGCTCGCCGAAGAGGCTGTCGAGATCAAGGATTACTCGGCTTTCAAAGCGGGCGACCGGATCACCTATCAAATGCCCAAAAAGCCCGATGGCTCCCGTGCCGACATCAAGGCGCTCAGCAACTACGGTGACGGCATGTGGACCGTGATGCTCTCGCGCAGGCTCGACACCACCCATGATGACGACGTGGTCTTCAACACGAAGAAGAAATACAGTTTTGCCATGGCTCTCTTTGACGACTCCGGTGATGAGAATTCGTATGACTCGGAGGTCCTGACTCTGGAATTCGGCCAATGATATCCTGAGGGGCGGTGGATGGATTGGGACTGTGCTTTGCCGCGCAGCTCCGAAGCAGGACCGCCCCGCCTCGAGGAACCATGGAATCGGGTCGAGAAGAACAGAAACGGGTGCGGCTGTGCGCAGGCTTTCAACATTCGATAGGGTGAGTCTGGCCTTGTTCTTCGGATGCGTATTCTGGGTTCCCCATTCGGGGGCTCGGGCAGCACCGATGATCGTGAATGTCGTCCACACCGACCGATCCCCTGCCGACATTGACGATGCTGTATGGAACGACACGCCGGAGGTCCGCATTCCCGTCGAAGGGAGAGAGGCTCTTGCCGGGCAGAAGGAGGAGGTGGCCCTTCGAGCCGTTTACACGGAGAGCGAGATTTGCTTCCTGTTTCGATGGAAAGACCCGACACTGAGCATCACCAAAAGGGCATGGATGTTTGACGGGATGCAATGGGAGCATCTTGAGGGTGATGAAGACCGGCTGGCCGTTCTGTTCGAAATCACCCGCATCGACAAATTCGCCACGCGCAGCTGCGCCATTGTGTGTCACAGTCCGCCCGACCTGCCCAAGGAGAAATGGGTACTGGCCACCCGATCGCCAACGGAAAAGGGAGATCTGTGGCGCTGGAAGGCGGCTCGATCCGCACCTTACCAGTACGCCGACGACACGTGGCTCACCGTGCCGGCGCCTTTGGGGGAGTATGAGCCCACCAAGCATTCGGGCCGGAGGTCCGATGCAGGAGATGGCGGCGACTTGAGAAATGAGCTGGACGACAAATCCGGACCTCGCTACCGCCAGGATCCGGGCAGGCCGCCTTCCGTTCCTGGCTCGCTCCTCTTTGAGGAGGCGGTGGAGATCAGGGATTACTCCGTTTTCAAAGCGGGTGACGTTGTGCCCTTTCGGATGCCGGTTCGGCCCAGCGGCTCTCGAGCAGATGTGCGCGCCCTTTCCCGCCATTCGGACGGCCATTGGACACTCATGCTCCAGCGCCGACTGGACACGGGCCACGAGGACGACGTCGTATTCGATCCCAAGAAACAATACAGCTTCGCCATCGCCGTATTTGACAATGCTGGAGAAGATCACTCCAAAGCTACTGAGGCCCTGATTCTCCGATTCGTCCAATGAGCATTCCCAGATAGAAAGGCCGCGCATGAAGGGAGCGAACCACACTCGGACAGGCTGGCGGGAACGGCTGGGCATCGACAAACTGGCGGATAGCCTGAAGGGTGTACAGGTTTCGAGCGATGCCATCTCCTGGACGCGGTTCAGCGGTTCTCTGGCTCTGGTGCTGGTTGTCCTGCTGTTTCTGAGCGGCGCTTTCATGGCCTTCTACTACTCACCCTATCCGGGGGCGGCCTACGACAGCGTTCAATACGCTCAGTACGAGCTTCCTTTCGGAGACCTCATCAGAGGAGTGCATCACTGGTCCTGGAACCTGCTCCTGGTGGTCATGCTGATTCATCTGGTCCAGACGTTCTGGACGGGCGCCTGCAAGGAGCCGCGGGAGATGGTATGGATCCGGGGTGATCCTGCTTCTCTTCCTGCCTATCTTCATCATCACGGGGGACCTGCTGCCCTGGACCCAGGAAGGGTACTGGACCACTCAGGTGCGCACCAGCATCATGGCATCGGTTCCGGGCGCAGGACAGTTCATGGTCAGCCTGCTGCAGGGGGGGCCGCGAACCGGCGTGGTTGCCCTGACTCGTTTTTACGTGCTGCACACGATCTTTTTCCCCGGCCTTTTGATGGTTCTTCTGTTTCTGCACTTTGCCTTTCTGGCCTGCCGCGGGCTTTCCACGCCAGCCTCCCATCCGGAGACACCGCCGCGCAAGGTCCCACTCTTTCCTGTGATGGTGAGCCGGTGGCTGGCCCTGTTCATCTTTACGGTCCTTGCCATCGGGCTGGTGACGAGGTTCTGGCTTCCTGTTCCCTATGCCGATCCTGCCGACCCGACCGACTCGAGCTTCGTACCCCGTCCCGAGTGGTGGGTCCTGTTCCTCAATAAGCTGGTCGGGATTTTCAGCGGCCCCCTCACCTTCGTGGGTGCCGTCGTCATTCCCGGTGCCCTCGCCGGCCTGCTGCTGGCGCTTCCCTTCCTCGATCGCTCCCCGGAGCGGCGCCCCCTCAAACGATGGAAAGCCATGCTCTTCGCAGGAGCCATCGCCTCAGCCATTCTCATTCTTTCTTTCCTTTCCTACCTTGAGCACTTTGGCTCATCCCATCAGTGACCGGGTTCCGGGCATGATAGAACTGGTGTGTCGAAGCCCTTCCATGCTATTCTCCCCTGCAGTTCTTCCGATATTGACGAATCATGGACCGACGAGCCCTCCCCCGCCCTGCCGGGACTGACCCGGAAGTCGAGAATCCGGTCGAGCTGGAGCGGTGTGGCTTGTCAAGGGAGATTCAGGAGAGGATGGCGGTCAAGAAGAAGACCAAGGCGGAAAAACGGCACCTGAAAGCGATCAGGGAGAGGGAACGCCAACGGGAGCTGATCGAGGGCAGCAGGGAAAGGCTTCTGAGCCCCGTCGTGGGGGCGTAATCGGCAAAAGGCTGGAAGGTCCGGATTGAAGATAACGATCCGGTAAAAATGTCCGAAATCATCATCGATTTCGCCGAGCCCTTGCTGAAGCATGCAAAGAGCTTCGAGGATCAGCGCAAGGCCCTGGAAATGGCCATCATTATCTGGAACATCTCCATGCTCCCGAAAGAAAAGCAGGTGGAGCAAATTCTGAATTTTGGAGAAGACCTTGCCGGGGAACCGACGCAAGACAGCCAGGAGGTTTACGAGGTCCTGACTTACCTGCTCGCACGGAGGTACTCGCGATTTCCCGGGATCCATCGCCTCGTCCAGGACTTCGAGGTGCTGGAGCAGCCCGGAGGCTTTCATCTCAATGTGGCTCATTACCGGGTGAACAAAAAATATAGAAAGGCAGATGAGAAAGGCACCGGCCGCACCCGTTGGTGACGAGCTCCGGAATTATCAGGACTGCGGCGAGCCGTCGATTTCGATCTTGTCTCCGAGGAACTTGGGAGGGGTATCCAGAAAGAAGACATCCAGGATGGTCCTGACCCGCGCCAGCTGCTCGCGGCAGTGGGTGACGAGACTTTCGGAGGCGACGACCCCGCGGGCATTGAAGCCGATGGCGTCGATCCCCTTGTGCAGAGCGATGAAGATGGCCCGCTCGTTGTGGAACTTCTGGGAGACGATGGTCAGGGAAGACTGCCCGAAGACCCTGTGGGCCCGGACTATGGAGTCGAGAGTCCTGAATCCCGCGTAATCGCAGTAAACGCGGTTGGCCGGTACGCCCAGCTTCAGCAGGGCCCTCCTCATATCCCGGGTCTCATTGTAACGTCGGGTGCGGTTGTCCCCGCTCACCAGCAGGTATTCGACCTTTCCCGCCTTGAGCAAGTCTGCCGCTGCCTGCATACGGTTCACGAAGAACTCGTTCGGACTCCCGTCGGCCTGGCGCTTGGAGCAACCGAGAACCAACCCCACTTTGCGATGGGGCACATCCGCCAGGTCTTCATAAGTGCGATCCTTGGCTGCGTGCCGCACCAGCACTCCCGCCACCAGGACTGCCACCAGCGGAATCGAGGCAACTCCGAGAATGACTGCTTTCGTTTTGCGATTCATGGCTCTCGGGATATTCTCAAAAACTGGTGTCAAAGCCCTTATATCTATCGAATTCCCCTTGATCCACCAGCCGTTCAGGTGTTAGATAACTCATTGAGATTACTTTGTAAATTTTTTATTTTTCATGATCGCTCACAAACGCTCAAGGCGCCGCAATCCCCGCGTTCCGAGCGCATTTGCGGCCATGAACGGCACAGGAAGCTGAACATTTATGAAGTATGGTCGCTATGAAACCTTGAGGGAACTGGGAAGGGGCTCCATGGGGGTCGTTTATGAGGCCCACGACCCCCAGATCGACCGCACAGTGGCGCTGAAGGTCCTGCGACAGGACCGCAATGCGAGCGATGCCTTCGTCAGGAGATTTCTCAAGGAAGCCAAGGCCATCGGGAGGCTCTCTCATCCCAACATCGTCACGGTATACGATGTCGGCGAAGACCACGGGACCATCTACATCGCCATGGAGTTCCTCGAAGGAAAGCCGCTCAACGAGGTCATGGAAGACAGGCAATTCAGATTGGACGAAGTCCTCGAAGTCGGTATTCAGATTGCCGAGACCCTCGACTACGCCCACAGCAAGGGAGTGGTCCATCGCGACATCAAACCGAGCAATATCCTGGTCCAACCGAAGGAGCGCATCAAGATCACGGATTTCGGCATCGCCCATATCGAAGACCCTTCGGCGACTCTCCAGACGCAGGACGGTGAGATTCTGGGGACCCCCGCCTACATGTCCCCCGAGCAGGTGCTTGGCAAAACCATCGATGGCCGATCCGACCTCTTCTCCCTGGGCGTGATTCTTTATGAGCTGAGCACGGGGACGAGGCCGTTCGGGCGGCAGGGCAAGACCCTTGCGACCCTGTTCAACGAGATCACCAACACCACACCTCCGGACCCCACCGAACTGAACAATGCCATGGATCCGACGCTGTCGCGCGTGATCATGAAATGCCTCGCCAAGGATCCTCGTGATCGCTACCCGTCCGGAGAAGCCCTGGCGGATGCTCTGCGCGAATGTCGGGCAAGGGAGACGGCTACTGTAGTCTTCACTCCCGTACAACCCTCCGCACCTGCCGCGCCTCAGGCCAGACCTTCCGGAGCGCGTCTTCCTCTGCTCATCGTCCTGGTCGCCATCGCCCTGGCGGGAACATTTGTGGTTCTCTACCCCAGCATCCTGCAGAAAGTCACCGGGTGGTTCGGCGAACCCGGCGGAGACAAGCCCCCCCCCGAACAGATGGCGGTGCTCAAAGCGGAGAGTCTTCCCGTTGGAGCGGAGGTATGGGTCGATGGTTCGCTGCGGGGAAAGACGCCCCTGGAAATCCAACTGGGAATTGGGAAACACTCGGTGAGGGCCGTGGCGCCCGGCCATGAGGAATGGACGGAAGAGCTCAACCTGAGCGAACCGAGGCTTTATCCTCTGCAGATTCAGCTCAAAGAGAGAGTTGCATTGGCATTTGTGAAGCTCGAAAGCACGCCGCCTGGAGCTGCTGTTTCGATCGACGGAGTTTCCGAGGGAAAGACGCCCCTGGGCCTGGAGCTTCCCCTTGGGGAACATGATATCGTCCTGGTCCTCGCGGACCACGAGGAATGGAAGAGCCGCATCCGGTTGAGCGAGGAAAAGGAGTACTCCATTCCGGCCGAGCTCAAACCCGTTCTCGCGGTTCAGACTGCAACGCTCAAGGTGCAAACCGATCCCGGAGGCGCAGAGATTCTGATCAATGGACAAACCAAGGGAATGAGCCCGGCTGAAATTGCTCTCCCATTGGGCAAGTTCAGGGCGACAGCCAGATTGAAAGGCTTTGTGGACTGGTCTGAAGAGATTCAACTGGGTGAAGCCAGAGAATACCCACTACGAATCCGACTTGAACCTGAAATGAAGAATGCGAGGCTCAAGATCGTCAGCGATCCTCCCGGAGCCGAGGTCCGAGTGGACGACAAATCCATCGGACGTACTCCGATCTCCGCTGAGCTCGCCCCGGGGACCAGAACGGTCAGGGTTGCCCTGACGGGCTACGAAGAGCACCTGGAAGAGGTGCAGCTCGATGAGCCCAGGGAGTATGCACTCGACGTCACGCTGCAGCGGTTGCTGAAGGAGGGTTCTCTCAGAATCGACAGCAATCCATCCGGTGCCGATGTTTTTTTGGATGGAGAACCCAGGGGAATCACTCCTTTTGAATTGAAGATTCAGCCCGGTGAACATATGGTTAAGGTGAAGCTTCGGGATCACGAAGAATGGCAGGGCAGGATGCGGATCGAGGAGGGCAGGAATGATCCGCTCCTGGTCGACCTCAAACCGATCGTGAAGGAATCCACCTTGTCGGTGTCCTCCGCCCCGTCCAGCGCCACCGTGTTCATTGACGGGGTCGAGAAGGGGAGAACACCGCTCAAGCTGAAGCTTCAGCCGGACACCTACAAGGTGCAGGTCAAGCTGAAACGTTACCAGGACTGGGAGACCCAGGTCGAGCTGATCGAATCCCGAGAATACCCCCTGAAGGTCACATTGACGAAAGAACCCTCCAGGACCCGGACCTCGACAACGTCTCAGGAGCCGACCCGTCGGTCAGAGCCCCGTACCACTCAGGAACCTCCGTCCACTGGTAATGACTGGGGAATCGGAACATATCGGGACCGACGGATCAATCAATGACATAGGGATTCGCTTTCGAATCGCGCTGCTATCCATGAGGAGGAGGGAAGCCATGAAACGAGTCACAGCGTTGTCACTTTGCGTTGCCTTGGTGGTTTTTCTCGTGGGATGTGCCCCGCAAGCTTCCAATACCCAAAGGGGAGCGGGCTACGGGGCCCTGACCGGTGCAGGAGTCGGCGCATTGATGGGACAAATCATCGGTGGGGATACGAAGAGCACCTTGATTGGTATGGCCGTGGGAGCAGCTGCCGGTGCCATGGTGGGAGCCATGATCGGACACTACATGGACCGACAGGAGCGCACCGCCATCGAAACGGCCAGAGTGTATGACTATCAGCCGACCCAGGGCTCCATGCTCAAGCTGGAAAACGTCCGTGTCGAGCCGGAGATGGTCACTCCCGGCCAGCCGTCCAAACTGGTCATGACCTATGCGCTGATGGAGCCAAACACCGATCGAGCTGTTCCCGTCACCGAGAGACGGCAGATCATCAGCGGCCAGGAGATGCTCAAGGAAATAGGCCCCAAAACCGTGGACCGCGTTCCGGGAACCTACTATTCGGAGCAGGAAGTCACTTTTCCCAAGAACCTTCCCGAAGGCACTTATGCCATGAAGGGGGTCGTGGAAGCCAGCGGGCAGTCAAGCCAACAGGATGCCTATTTCCGAGTCGCTCACGTCCCCACGGATTCCGGCTATGCCTATTTGATCGAATTCCAAAAATGATCGCACCCCGTGATCGGACAGGTTTCATCTCATGACCCAGGCGCTGGCGGGATTCAACACCAACGGTATTGTGCTGGCCACGGACAGCCGGGCCACTCGATACACTGCGAAGGGCCAGCAGGAGTTCTTCAGCGTCGAGAAGCTCTACCCCATCGGGACACACATGGCCATTTTGAGCGGCGGCTGCGGAGTGAGCGTTCCCTTGTCTCTGGCGCTGCGACACCAACTCATTCGGCGCGAGGGCCTGCTGGACATGGAGGAGCTCGTGACGTTCTCCCTCGACTTCCTCAGTCGCGGCTACGCCCAGCACCTGGAGCAGCACGGACCCGTTCGCGAGGGACTGCGGCGCATTTATTTCATTCTTTGCGGTTTTTTCCCCGAACTGCCGCCGCCCGGCTATCGGTTGATCCTGCTTGGCAGCGAGGAAGACGAGCTCCCGCTCCGGCGCATGGGCGCCGATAACGTTGTCGTCATGCCCCGGAATATGGGGATGGAGGTGAGGCTTTCGAGGGCATTGTCACAAAACGGCCCTTTGGAGGACATTCTGAAGATGAGCAGGGATTTCCTGGAGAAGATGGCGGGAATCGAAAACGTGGTAGGCCCTCCTTTCTTTTACGCCACACTGACCAGGGACGCAGGATATCAGGAAGTGAGGCTGTGAGGGATTTCGGGCACCCGGCAGCGGCCATCAGCCATCTGCCTCCCCGGCGACCGGGACCCCGGCAGCGCAGATTTCAGCACGCATCTTGATTTCCTCGAGGAGCTTCACGGACAATCGGTGCAACCTGGCAGGCACCAGAAGCAACCGGCACAGCCAGAGAAGAGGGCCGGCAAATTCTTCACGGCTGATCACAACCACACCCTCGCTTCCTTTCTCCTGAAAAGTGAAGCGATGCCGTGCACGGATTCCCAGCCTCCCGCCTTCCCAAACCACCTCGCAACCAGGTTTGCACCGGGTGATCTTCGGCGTGATTTTCAAGGGTACATAATAGGGCCGAAGCGTGAATTGAAAGCATACGCCAGGCTGCATTCCCTCCCCCTGGATCAGGCAACAGCTCTGGCAGACGGAATTCCACTCTCCCCATTCCTCCAGCCTTGAAAATACCTCCCACACCACGGGCAGGGGCGCTCTAATCTCGATGCACTCCTCAATGATCATCGGACGTTTTCTTCCCTCCACCCCAGTGGCCTCGCCGCGCCCGCATTTCCTGGTCTCCCTGTCCCCATCTCCCTTTGTCAAAGTCTCCCCTCAGAGATCCAACTCGACCCGGCAGGTCCCTTCTTCACATTTGCGGATCTGGAATCCCAGCTTCTTGACCAGGTCCAGCATGGGCTGGTTCTCTGCCAGGATCTCTCCCGAGAGCACCTGGACCCCGAAATCCCTGGCGATGTCGATCACCCGCGTGATCAACTGGGGACCGAGGCCCTTCCCCTGCCAGGGATCGGCAACGATGACGGCAAATTCGGCGGAGTCCCGTTCCGGCGTTGCCACCAGCCTCCCCACCCCCATCATGACCTCGGGTCCCGGAGGCTGTCCGATGGCCGCCAGGCCGATTTCGCGGTCGTAATCATTCTGTGTGAAACGAATCAGAGCCTCGTGGGGCCAGCTCTTGATCACCCGGAAATACCTGAAGTACAGGGTCTGATCGGAGCAATTGTCGAGAAGGTCCTCAACGAGAGGCTCATCCTCGGGCTTCATCGGTCGGATCAGCACGGGGGTTCCGTCTTTGAGCAGCCAGTCGCTCTCGTACTGGTTGGGATAAGGGCTGATGATCAGATGCCGGGGAGCGGCGATCTCGCTGGGTTCGAGCACGATGCGGGCGTCGATGGCGATGGGTCGCCCTTCGCTGATCACCACGGGATTGAGGTCCATCTCGACGATTTCGGGAAAGTCTGTAGCGAGTTGGGATATTCGGACCAGGAATTCTGCAACCTGATCCAGATCCGCCGGGGGGATGTTCCGGTAGCCCTGAAGGAGACGATTGACCCGGGTCCGCTCCATCAGGCGACGAGCCAGAAGCAGATTGAGCGGAGGAAGGGCCACTGCGGTATCCCTCAGCACCTCCGTCCACACGCCGCCCATACCGAAAAGGATCAGAGGACCGAAATGCGGATCGCGCCTGGCGCCGATGAGCAGTTCGATCTGGGACTTTTGCACCTGGTTCTGCACGGTCACCCCTGAAATCCTGGCCTCGGGCCGGAGATTTCGTGCGCGGGATGTGATCTCCTCAAAGGCGGCCGCCACCTCCTCCTCGTTTTTCAGGTGCAGTCGAACCCCGTCCACATCAGATTTATGCGTGATGTCAGGAGAGTAGATCTTGACGACCACCGGAAAACCAATGGCCTTTGCGGCCTCGGCAGCCGCTGAGGCGCTGGAGGCCGATACCGTGCGGTTCACCGGAATGCCGTAGGCCGAGAGTATGGCCTTGGATTCGATTTCCGTCAGGAGGCCGGCTCCCCGCTTGATGCATTCGTCAATGAACGTTCGGGCCTGACGGTTGTTCACCCGGATGTCGTGTGGAAAACTGGGAGGCGTCTCCTGCAGGAGTTCCAGGTTCCTCGAATAGGACACCATCTGCATGAAGGTGTCGACGGCCTCCTCGGGCGTCGCAAAGGTCGGGATGGACGCGTCATTGAGGATCCGGACACCCTCGGCAACGTCCCGAGCCCCCATCCACACGGCCATGAAAGGCTTGTGACGGCTCTTAATTTCAGCAGCCAGCGCACGAGCCACTCCCGTCGGGTCCGTCATGGCCTGCGGCGAGAGAATCACGATGAGTCCTGAAAGCTCAGGGGCCTCGAGGCAGACCCTAACGGCCTGGACGTAACG
The DNA here is from genome assembly GCA_964557955.1 of uncultured Syntrophobacteraceae bacterium. GTDB lineage: Bacteria > Desulfobacterota > Syntrophobacteria > Syntrophobacterales > Syntrophobacteraceae > JALOOX01. The sequence continues at coordinate 100,247 of CAZLCS010000006.1, read as the reverse complement.
ATCGGGCGGTGCATCCCCAAGGATATCGATGGGGTTGGAGCGACTCCAGAAAGGGGGCAGGAAAGCGTCCAGCTTTCCCAGGGTCTCCGAGCTCAAGGTCGCCGGCTCCCTATGCCATTTGCTGAAAGCATCCACGGCCATGACCCCGGGGCCCCCGGCGTTGGTCACGATGGCGAGCTCGCCTCCCGTCGGTCGTCGCATCTTCCCCAGAGCTTCCGCACAGCTGAAAAGCTGACTGATGGTATCCACCCGGATGATGCCGGCGCGTCGGAATGCCGCATTGTATGCTTCGTCCCGGCCTGCCATGGCCCCGGTGTGGGAAGCCGCCGCCTTGGCCGCTGCCTCGCTGCGACCGGATTTGACAACGATAATGGGCTTGACGCGGGACACCGAACGGGCTGCGCTCATGAATTTGCGATGCCGCGTCATGTTCTCCATGTAGATGATGATGCTGCGTGCCCGGGGGTCGTTGCCGAGGTAATCGATCATATCGGCGAAGTCCAAATCCGCCATGGAGCCGATGCTCACAAAATGGGAGAAGCCGATCTTCTCCGTGGCCGCCAGGTCGAGGATCGCACTGCAGATGGCCCCGCTCTGGGAGAGCAGCGCGAGGCTCCCCGGCTCGGCGGAGTGCGCTGCAAAACTCGCGTTGAGCCGGTTTGGGGGACACAGGATGCCCATGCAGTTGGGCCCCAGGTAACGGATGCCCCAGCGTTCTGCTTCAGCCTTGATTTCCTGCTCGATGCGCACGCCTTCATCCCCCACCTCTTTGCCGCCGGCCGAAATGATGATGGCGCCCCGAACGCCGGCCTCTCCACATTCCCTCATGACCTCCGGAACGCCGCGGATGGGTACCGCGATAACGGCCAAATCAACCGGGGACCCCACGCGAGAAATGGAGCCGTACGCCTTGTGGTCCTGTATGCTTTCATGCCGAGGATTCACAGGGTAGATGGGACCGGTGAAGCCGTCCTTCACGAGATTATCGAGAAGAGTGAAGCCGATGGAGTTCTCCTTCGGACTTGCGCCGATGACGGCGATGGATTGTGGATCGAAAAACAAGTCCAGAATCGGTTTCTTCATCATGATCTTCTCCTCCCCCAGAGGTGCGTTCCCACACGCGCCCCCATCCACAGCTGTGCGATCGCTGTTTGCCGTCGGCTCTTTGAGGTGAAAAGTCCGCCGCCAGACGGGAGCCCGAGCAGCAGTTTGCCTTCAGGCCTCTCCTGAAGCCGCCATCGGCAACCATCGTGCCTGTTGATCGAGGGGCAGCCCGGCAGCCCGGAGAGTGCGACGGCGTCGAGCATTCGTTTGGACCTAACTAAAGTATATTAAAAATATTTAACAATCTATTACTCGGAGGTCATCTTCCTTTCGAATATCGGTTGTGCTACCATTATTTCGCCTGGAGATGCAAGCGCAGCCGACTCACCCCTCGCGTATATCTGGAGGACTCCATGAGTACCATGAAAACCGCTAAGGGCAGGTCCTCCACATCCCCCATCGTCACCACTCTGAATATTTTCAATCCGGAGGTCCTGGGGCGGGCCCTCCCCTTTGGCTCACCCGACTTCATGTTGCTGGCTCCCGGTTCGTTTGCCGCATCTTTTGCCCAGACCAGGCTTGGAGACGGGTGGCTTTCCGTCGGAGACACGGCACCACCGATCATCACGCGGATGCTGTGCCCTGACGACTACTGCCTGCTGGGCTTTCTGCTGGATGCCAGAGGCGAAGGACGTCTCAATGGGCAACCCGCCTCGCCGGGGAAATGCCTCTTTGCCCCACCCGGTGCAAGGATCTACTACCGAACGGCCTTAAGCACCAAATGGGCTGTCGTCTATGTTCCAAGGCATGTTCAGACAACCAGCTGCAGGCTTCCTGATACTCTGAGGCCCAGAGGACCTCTGGGAGACCTAGGCCTGTTCCAGCCCAGCGGCCCCGAAGGCAGGCGCCTGTTCAACCGCATTGAAAAGCTCTGGACCAGGACGCTCGCCGGCATAGCTACTGAAAACGGGACCTCCGAAATCGCTCAGCTCGTAGATGACTTCATCGCTGCCTGGGAGTCAGCGAAGTTCGATGGCTCTCCCACCATGAGTGCGGCTCGTTCTAAGCGCTATGAATTGCTGCAAAAAGCCGATGAATACCTCCGCTCCAATGTGAAACGCCCTCTCCCCATGCGTGAACTGACGAGACTCACCGGGGCCGGCGAGGGAGCCATTCGATACGCCTTCCTTGATATCCTGGGGATGACTCCGAAGTCTTACTTTGACCTCCTGCGTCTCAATGGGATTCATCAGGATCTCATGGAGGCCACTCCTGATGAAGCCACCGAGGAGTCATTGCGGCGGGCATGGGGTTATCGGGATCCAGCCCGTTTCTCCGCCTCTTATGAGGAGCTGTTCGGAGAGACTCCGGGCGAAACGCTCCATCGATGGCGAAAAGCCTGCCCCACTCAACTACCCACATAAGAGCTGTGGTTCGTCAACCCTCCCGGGCATTCAGTTGATCCCTCATGATCTCCTGAATCTTCTCCTCTATGGCGACTCCCATCCCCTGTTCCTCAGCCTCGTCCAGGTCGAAATCCAGGCTGGTGGGGCTGTGTACCGAAAGGAGACCCAGACCAGTCGCCAGTGCCGTGCGAATCCAGTCCATCCAGTGCCGCCTGGACCTTTCGTCCCCCTCGCCCAGCAATTCGAGGGATACCCGAAAGTCTTCTCCGAGCATGGCCAGGTCTTTGTTGATCTCATCCACCAGCCCCTGGTCCAGCCTCGGCCGCCTCACCTTGACTGAGGGAGTGATCACATCGAGGTAGGTGAGGAAGGAATCCTGAGGAATGAGATCGGCATGACAAATGACACATCGCGTTGCATCGTGTTCGATGGAGCTGTTTTCCGCGAATCGATTCTGTCGCGCTATCTCCATGAAATGCGCTATGCTGTATTCGAGGCAGGAAAGCTGCTCGGCGTTGAACTGTTTCGGCTTCATGGGTTAGACTTTCTTGGCGGCTGAATGTTGAGGAGTCGCAGGAGCCAAATTTCAGATGGAACCGGATTCGAAGTATATGAATCTCACGGTATGAATACAATGCGGAATCGCCGTGGCAGTCCCTCATGACCCTTCGAGACACCCTGAACGATGAGAAGGCCAACAGCCGGGACGGTTTTCAACCAGAAACTCGAAACCCGTAACTGGAAACCTTACAAAGCGGTTTCCAACGCTTGCCGAAGCATGCTCGCATCATCGGAGGAAGTTGGACCTGACTCCCCATCTGACTGAGAAGTGGACGCCTGGAGATGGAACCTTATTTTGTGTCCTTTCATCCCGAAATCCCCATGGAGGAGAATCTACCCATCTTCTCGCCCCTGGATGACCCTGAAACCCAGGCGCTCCTGAAGGCCGCAGCCGGTGTGCTGTTGCCGAGCTACGTGACTCCTCGGCGTTATCGCGGCATCACGCAGTGGTGTCGAGCCTGGTTTCCCCGACTGGATACACGGTTCAATCACTCCGGGAAGACCCAACAGATCTCCCTGTTCAGGACCCATGGGGTGCGGCACCCTGAAAGCGTAACCTTTCAGAATGCGGCGGAACTGATGACTTACGCGGGCCGGCACGATCCACCGGGAGGCTATCCCTGCGTCCTCAAAGGCGACGCGGGCGGAGGGGGCAGCACGGTCTTTCCCATACGGAGACGGGAGGACCTGCCCCGCTTCGTGAATCGGCTGCCCTCCGAACTCCCCATGCTGCTGCAGCGATGGGTGGATCACGGGGGAATGGATCTGCGCGTCGTGGTCTATGGGCAGCAGGCCGTGAGTTACTTTCGCATCGGGAACGGCCGCTTTTACAATAACGTCTGCCGCGGGGGCCGGCTGGATCATGACAAACGGCCCGACCTCCAGCAGAAAGGCATCGATGCGGTTCGAACCTTCTGCGACAGGACGGCCATCGATGTGGCAGGATTCGATCTGATGTTTCCCGATTCGGGGGACCCGGTCTTCGTCGAAATCAACTTCCATTTTGGCCGCAAGGGCCTTGGCGGAGCTCCGGGACACCGGCTTTTGTGGACTCAAGCCGCCCGTGACTGGCGAAAGTCATGCCTCGAGTCCGTCCTCCGTGCACCATCCCACCCAACCCATCCAGTTTGGTAGACCTCTACCCCCACAAATTATCACTGCAAACTGATTACAACTGTTCATTGATTATACACATGTATGCCCATTAAATTACCTACAACATATTACGGCATGATCGCGGGCAAACCTGCGCGATGCCGGCCAAATGTTGAATAGGATCCAAGTTCAATTTGTTACGGAGGGATTGTTCTATTCCACCACGATGTTCTCTATGGAAATGCTTAAGAAATGATACTCGACATCAGATTGGGGCGCAAGGTTGGTGATGAATGAAGATAACGGGATCACTGGATCATTTGCAGATGCACCGGAAACCGATGATCGCTGATGTTCTCAGGGCCCGTTGCCATCCGCCGTTGCTCGAGATCTCGAACGTGGCGTCGAACGAGCCGAACATCACGGGGTGAATCCACGCGTCGCATGTGTTCTCTCTTTTTCTAAGAACATCTAAGGAATTCCATATTTTCTGCCAGCAGAGGAGACCAGCTCATGAAACGAAGAGATTTTCTCAAGTACGGAGCCGCCGGGCTGTCGGCTATCTGCGTCGGAGACTGCGTCCCGTGGTTCATGGAAGGCGAGGCCGAAGCTCAACGCCGGGTTGTGCGCACCCTCAACTTCCGCATCACCGACGCCATCAAGGAGATGGCGACCCACAACGCCATCAATCCTGCCTTGTGCTACTTCTGGATCTACAAAGAGGAGTCGCTGCCTGCGGAATGCCCCGGCCCGCATATCTTCGCCACCACCGGCTCGCAGATCCTGATCAACATCACCAACGAGCTGGACGAGCCTCACAACCTGGTCATTCCTGGACCCCGCAACCCACGGACCGGCGCACTCCCCCGAAGGCCGGCGTTCGACAGCGGGGTCATCCCTCCGGGAGGCACAGTGTCCAGGCGCTTCCGGGTTCCCGCTCCCGGCACCTATCTTTACCATGATACACTCAATGCGCCGGTGAACCGGGTGATGGGGCTGCACGGCGCTCTGATCTCCATGCCGAGGCGCCCGAGGGCTGTGCAGGCCGCCAGGATCCGCCGCCGGGTGACCCCTTTTCAGAGGCCGACGCCCGCTGTACAGGCGCTCTTCAATCACTTGGGGAGCCCCGTCGGCAGAGTCGGATCCACCTGGTTCCCCGGCCTCTCCTGGGAAGACGGTGACGCCACCACCAATACCCCGGCCTTCCGCCAGTATATCTGGCTGCTGCACCAGGCCAGCCCTAACCTGTTTGCCGAGGTGGGTGACTTCACACCGGGGCAGGACTTCCCCGCAGACCAGTTCGTGAACCGATTTCTCCGCGATGCCTTCGACCCCGTGAAACCGACCACGAATGCCATCCCGCAGTATTTCACCATCAACGGGCAATCCGGGCATTTCTCCCACAACAACCCTTACATCAACCCCAACAACCGGGTGGGGGAGCCGGTTGTGATCCGCGTGCTGAATGCCGGGCTGTGGACCCATTCCCTCCACCTGCACGGAAATCACTTCTACGTGCTGTCACTCAACGGACAGGTCCAGAACAGCCTCATCTACCTGGACACCCACAACGTGGAGCCCATGGACATCCAGGACTGGCTGATCCCCTACCACCGGCCGCCCGACATTCCCAATTCGCGGGGCATCGGGATGCCGGATCCGCCCCTCGCCACCCTGAACGGAGGGGCAACCTGGCCACCCAACAACGAGCTGGCCACCAGTATCCCTCCTGCGGGTTTAACCGGCAACACCCAGGGGGACATCAGCGTGCGGCTCTCGCCGCTCTGCTACCCCATGCACGACCACTCGGAGCCCAGCCAGACCTCCCAGGGCGGCAACTACAACATGGGCATGATCGCCGGGTTCAACATCATCGGGGATCGAACCCTGCCGGGCAGTGTACTGAGCTTTCCGCACCAGCCGGTGGTCTTCCCTCCAGGACCGGACGGAACCTTCACCCCAGCGGTACCGCCCCCGTGGATGGACTGATTGTTGCCGGCATTGATGTCCCGGCGCCCTGAAGGATGCCCGCAAGGACTTCTCAACCAGGGAGACAAGGAGTAGTGAGCCATGTCGTTCTCAGAGCCAAGATTCACCATTTCGCGCATCCCGGTATCCGTGGCAGGAGCCGAAGGGGTCGAAGCCGAATTCGTAAAGATGTTCGATCCTCAGCCCGAGGGCACCAGCCCGCCCCTGCCCGAACCTTTGAACCCCACCAACCCCGTGCCCGAGATCATGGAGGCCATCGAAATAGACGGCAGGAGTCTTCTCTCCGTAAGGACACCTCGCACGGTCCAGCGTGATCTTTCCAATGGTGCCGCCATTCCGACATGGAACGGCAGCAGTTTGAATTACTTCCTTTTCCGAGACGGTGACCTCAGATCCCCTTTCAACAACGCCACTTTCCCGGGGGCCACCATTCGGGTGCCCCGGGGCGTCATATTCCACTGTGAAGGGCAGGGCAGGCAGGGGCCGCACACCATCCACTGGCACGGTCTCGAGCCCACGCCCCAGAACGATGGCGTGGGACACTGCTCCATGGAGATCGGGCGCTATATTTACCAGTTTCAGCCCAATCACACCGGAACCTACTTCTACCATTGCCACCGGAACACCATGCAGCACTTCGAATTCGGATTGTACGGCCTTTTCATTGTGGAGCCGCCGGACGCCTATTTCGCCTCGGTGGTCGGAAGCAACTGGAGGACCCAGACCATCCCCGCACAAGTGACACTCAACAACATCCCGGTGGGGGCCTGTTCAGACGGCCGCTTCCGAACCGAGGCGAATCTCCTCACGCTTCCCGCTGCGGTGCGGAACCTGTTCCCCGGGTTTGTGGGCGGAGATCCGGTCTTCGGAGTGGCGACCCCGACGCAAACATTGGCAGACATGGACCCTCATGCGTTCACCGTCCCCTATGACGTGGAATCCCTTTGGGTGTTCGACGACCGCGACATAAACTGGAGCACACTCGCGGACAACGTTCGCCAGACTTTCCCCATCCACGGCACCCTCCCCGGCGTAGACGACAACTTCTTCGCGAACAACGCGGGCTTCTTTGCCTTCAACGACTTCCGCGCCAGCCACTGGTTCGTGACGGGCGTTCCGGTGCCCACGCCGGGAGGTCCCAACCCCGTGGCCATCAACCCCGCCGGTGCTGCACCTGCGGGAGGGGGGCTCCCCGGCGGAGTGATTCCTCCAGCCTTGATGAGCGGGAAATCCGGTGTCCAAGTTGCCGTCAATGCACAGGTCGGGCAGACCATCCTCATTCGCGCCCTGGATGCGGCTTACAACAGTACGCGGGTCACCTTCCCGGTGGACGTGGTGATCATCGCCTGGGACGGACGCGGCCTGGGGGTGCCCCCCTTCGGCCTTTACAGCCAGGCCGCACTGGTTCCGGCCGGCACCCCGATCCTGATCAGCACGGCCCGTCGCTTCGACGCGATCATCCGGGCCACTGCGCCCATCAACTCGGCCGCCACGGTGGAGTTCTTGAGCACCCAGGGCGGGGACCTGCAGGCGGTGGCGCTGATTCCTTTTGTGATCACGTAGGTGCTTGCTCAGTACGTCATCGTATTTCTGGCACTGGGGTACTCAGGCAGGAGGGAGACTGCGGAAATTCACTGAAACCGGGAGAGTGAGACGTTTTTACCAGAGCTTGGAGCCCGAAATGGTTGGGGGGAGTGTTCTTGCGCACACACATCGGCCCTGTGCCCCACCCCGTGACCTCGAAGAGGCGGCTCAGACTTGACTGATGACGCGACGTTCAGGTGTCGGTGCAAGTTACAGGAACATGGGGGCAGGCCCGAAGGGCCTGCCCTTCGTTTGTATGTCCATGGATGTTCCTGAGCTGAGTTAAGATATGGAATGGAGACGAACTATGCTCTCCCAGCAGGCGACATAAAAGAGAGAGGACACACGCGATCATGAGAAAACCTCTTCCAGCTGTCTTGTGCATCCTGATCGTATTTCTGTCGTTTTGGGCAGGATCGTGGTACAGCCAACGGAAGCTCGATCCGCGCGGGGCCGGCCAGGGTGCAAAACGGGTCCTCTACTACGTGGACCCCATGAACCCCGCGCACACGTCGGACCAGCCGGGGCTCGCACCCTGCGGCATGCCCATGGAGCCCATTTACGCGGACGAGGACGATGCCGGGGCGGGATCTTCGGCCCGCTTCCTTCCACCGGGCAGTGTCAAGATCACTCCCGAGCGTCAGCAGTTGATCGGGGTCCGTGTGGCGAAGGTGGAGAAATCCTCTCATGGCCAGCTCTTGCGGGTCCTCGGACGCGTATCGGCGGATGAGAACCGCACCTACAGCGTGACGGCAGGCGATGACGGATGGGTGTGGCGTGTCCACGAAGGCACCACGGGAAGCCCGGTCCAGAAAGACCAGCTCCTGGCTGCAGTCTACAATTACGACTTCGTGGCCCGGCAGCAGCAATACCTCTTCGCCGTCGATGCCGACGAGCGCAGGAAGAGACAGTTTGGACAGGCTGGCGGCTCCCAGCATGATCCCTCCCACGTTTCCGGCTCGGAACAGCAGGGTGCACGACCTCCCGGACCCCAACCGTCGGATTCACCCCTGTCCTCCATGAGCATGGTCCCCACGACGCCGGGGGGCGCCATGAACCCCGTTGGAGGAGCGGTCTACGCCTATCGAAACCAGCTCGAAGTCGCCGAGCTCGAGCTCTATAAGCTCGGTGTCACGGACTATCAGCTGCAGGAGATTGCCAGGTCCAGGCAGATGAGCACGGAGCTGCAGATTCGAGCTCCCGTTTCCGGTCTGATCGTGGCCCGCAGCATTTCCACCAGGCAGCGTTTCAACAAAGGCACCGAGCTTTATCGGATCGCTGATCTGAGCCGCGTCTGGGTGCTGGCGGATGTTTTCGAGCGCGAAGCATCCTATGTGAAGTCAGGAACCCCGGCGAGGGTTTCACTGCCACAGCAGGGGAAGAATCTTGAAGCCTTTGTGACCGATGTGCCGCCCGTATTCGATCCGGTCACCCGTTCCTTCAAAGTACGGTTGGAAGTGGACAACCCCGACATGACGCTCAGGCCCGACATGTTCGTGGACGTGGAGTTCCTGGTCCACTTTCCCCCGGCCCTCATGGTTCCCGCCGATGCCCTGGTGGATACCGGCCGGACCCAGATGGTCTTTGTGGACATTGGGGGCGGGTTCTTCGAACCCCGGCTCGTGGAAACGGGACGGCGGTTTGGCGGTCAGGTCGAGGTCCTCCGGGGCATCATGCCGGGGGAGCAGATCGTGGTTTCGGGCAATTTTCTCGTGGATTCCGAAAGCCGCATCAAGCTGGCTGCGGCGGGAATGCACGGAACGCCGGCCAGGGACCCCGTCTGCGGCATGCAGGTTTACACCGGTCAGGCCAAATCGGCCGGCCTTGTGAGCGAGCACGAAGGAAGAGTCTACCATTTCTGCGCCGAGGCGTGTCGGAGCCGATTTCAGAAGCATCCCGAACGCTACGTTGAGCCGCTGCCGACGGGACAACAGGCTGGTCACGGCCATTCGCCATCAGAATACGGGCATGCCGGTCATGCCCTCCCCGAGCGTCCCGCCGCCCACGGGGAGCACTGATCATGATCGCCCGCATCATCGACTTCTCGGTCCACAACCGTTTCCTCGTCATCACTCTGATTGCCGCTGCGTGTATCGCCGGGTGGTGGTCCATGAAGCATGTCACCCTGGATGCCATCCCGGATCTGAGCGACACCCAGGTCATCGTCTACTCCCGCTGGGACCGGAGCCCCGACATCATCGAAGACCAGGTGACCTATCCCATCGTGACCGCCATGCTGGGGGCGCCGCGGGTCAAAGCCGTCCGAGGCCTTTCGGATTTCGGCTATTCCTTCGTGACGGTCATTTTCGATGACGGGTGCGACCTATACTGGGCACGATCCAGAATCCTCGAGTATCTGTCCTCGGTTCTCCCGCGTCTCCCTGAGGGTGTGAAAACGGAGCTCGGCCCGGACGCCACGGGCCTCGGCTGGGTATTTCAATACGCCCTGGTGGACGAATCGGGCCGGCACAGCCTGGGAGACCTGCGATCCTACCACGACTGGACCTTCCGCTACTATCTCCGCGCCGTTCCGGGTGTCGCCGAGGTCGCCACCATCGGCGGATTCGGGAAGCAATACCAGGTGAATGTCGATCCCAACCGGCTCCAGGCATACGGAATTCCCATCACCCGGGTCGTTGAGGCCGTACAGGGAGGCAATCAGGAAGTGGGAGGCCGTCTCATCGAATTCGGCGGCACCGAGTACATGGTGCGGGGTCGGGGCTACGCGCAATCCACCACGGACTTCGAAAACATCGTGGTGGGGCGAACCGAGGCGGGATCCTCCGTGCGCGTCAAGGACATCGGCCAGGTGGTCATGGGGCCGTATCTCAGGCGGGGCATCGCCGACCTGGATGGAACCGGCGACGTGGTCTCGGGTATCGTCGTGATGCGGCACAGCCAGAACGCGCTGGACGTGATCGACCGCGTGAAAGCCAAAATCAGGGAGATCGAGCCGGGGCTTCCTCCCGGCGTGAAAGTGGTCACGGTTTACGACCGCTCCGACCTGATTCTCCGCGCCATCGACACCCTCAAGTCCACCCTGATCGAGGTGATCGTCACCGTGTCCCTCGTCATCCTGGTCTTCCTGAGGCACATTCCCAGCGCCCTGATCCCCATGATCACCATCCCCGTCGCGGTCCTCCTCTCCTTCATCCCGTTCAGGATGATGGGCATCACGGCCAACATCATGTCGCTCGGAGGCATCGCCATCGCCATCGGCGCCATGGTGGACGCCGCCATCGTCGTGGTGGAGCAGTCCCACAAGAAATTGGAGCGCTGGGAAGGGGGCGGGCGGCACGGCGATGCGCGAGGGGTCGTGATGGAGGCAGTGAAGGAGGTGGCGGGGCCGAGCTTTTTCGCCCTTCTGGTGATCGCGGTCTCCTTCCTTCCGGTGCTCACCCTGGAATCCCAGGAAGGGCGCCTTTTCAAACCGCTGGCTTATACCAAGAACCTCTCCATGATCATTGCCGCCATCCTGGCCATCACCCTGGATCCTGCCCTGCGGCTGACCTTCATGCAGTTCAAGTCCTTCGGCTTCCGCCCCCGGTGGCTCAGCCGCGCCGCCACCGCCATGCTCGTGGGAGCCATCCATCCGGAGGAAAAGCACTTTCTCAGCAGGCTGCTCATCCGCATCTATGAGCCGGTGGCCGCCTGGGCGCTTCGCAGCAGGGCCCCCGTCATCGCCGGGACCCTGGTCCTGATGGCGCTGACCGTCCCCATTGCCCAGAGACTGGGCTGGGAGTTCATGCCTACCCTGGACGAAGGATCCATCCTGTACATGCCGTCCACCATGCCGGGGATTTCCGTCACCGAAGCCCAGAAGCTGCTCCAGGTGACGGACCGCATCATCCGGCAGTTCCCTGAAGTGGAGCGCGTCCTGGGCAAGGCGGGGCGGGCGGACACCGCCACGGACCCCGCCCCCCTCTCCATGATCGAGACGGTCATCATACTGAAACCCCAGTCCGAGTGGCGTTCGAAGGAAACCTGGTACTCGTCATGGGCGCCCGGATGGCTCAAGTCCATCCTGAGGCATGTGACACCGGATCATGTCTCGCGACAGGAGCTCGTTGACGAGATGAACCGGGCCCTCAAGCTGCCGGGGCTCGCCCCAAGCTGGACCATGCCCATTCGAGGCAGAATCGACATGATCTCGACGGGCATCCGGACCGAAATCGGACTGAAGATCTCCGGGGCGGACCTCCAGACCATCGAGGAGATCGGGATCCAGGTCGAATCGCTGCTTCCGGCCGTCCAGGGAACCCGCAGCGTTTTCGCCGAAAGGGCAGGAGGAGGCTTCTTCATCGACATCGAGTGGGACCGGGAAGCCCTGGCTTTTCACGGCCTGGGGCTCGAGGAGGCCCAGGCCGTGGTAGCAAATGCCATCGGCGGTGAGACCGTGACCACCACCGTCGAAGGCAGGGAGCGCTATCCCGTCAACGTCCGCTACTTTCGCGACTACCGCCAGGACGTGGACGCTCTGGGCCGCATCCTGGTCCCGGTGGGCGACGGCGAGAGGCAGATCCCCATTGGACAGCTCGCCACCGTCAGGCCCAACACGGGCCCCGCCATGATCCGGAACGACGACGGGCTCCTGAGGGGCTACGTTTACGTGGACATCTCGGGACGGGATCCGGGGAGTTACATCCGCGAGGCCGACCGGATGCTGCGCGAGAAGGTGAAGCTGCCCGCCGGGTACGCCATGTCCTGGAGCGGGCAGTACGAATCCATGCAGCGGGTTGTGGAGCGTCTCAAGGTGGTGGTCCCCCTGACACTCTTCATCATCGTGCTGCTGCTGTATCTCAACACAAGATCCGCCGTCAAGACCTCTATCGTCCTGCTGGCCGTACCCTTCTCGGCCATCGGGGCCGTCTGGCTCCTCTATCTCCTGGGCTACAACCTGAGCGTGGGGGTCCTGGTCGGGCTCATCGCTCTGCTGGGAGTCGATGCCGAAACGGGGGTGTTCATGCTCCTCTATCTCGACCTGGCTTACCAGCAGGCCCGGAAGGAAGGACGGCTCACGAGCCTGGAAGAGCTCCGTGCCGCCATCCTCGAAGGGGCCGTCAAGCGAATCCGGCCCAAGTTCATGACCGTGGCCACGACCTTTCTCGGCCTTATCCCCATCATGTGGTCCCTGGGCACAGGGGCCGATGTCATGAAGCGCATCGCAGCCCCCATGATCGGGGGCATCTTCACGTCTTTCCTTTTGGAGCTTCTGGTTTACCCGGTCCTATTCGAGATCTGGAAATGGAACTTCGAGGTGAAGCGAGAAGTGTTGAAAAGCCAGTGAGAGAAGATGGATGCCCGTGTTTTGTGGGCATCGGCATCGGTTGGCAGCCACCAGGATCTGCACCCCTTTTGATGCTTGCCGGCTCCCAAGCTCCGGCTTGGGAGCCGGCAAGCACGTTCTTGCCATTTCGAACGGAGCGGAGAGAGAAATCTCATAAATTCGTGGTGCTGCGATGAACGAGATTTCTCGGTGTCGCTCGAAATGACAGTCCTCGGACAGCCTCCTAGCCGGTTTGAATCTTCCTGAAGTCGGCGACCTTGGTAAACAGGTCCTGGATGCGGGTGAGCAGGGCCAGCCGGTTGCGGCGGACCGCGTCGTCTTTGTCCATGACCAGGACCGAGTCGAAAAACGAGTCGATGAAGCCCTTGAGCCTGGCCATGGCCTCCAGGGCGCCGTCGTAGTCCCCGTTGGCGAGGCATTGACCCACGACACCCTCGGTGTCGCTGAGATTCATAAAGAGGGCCTGCTCGGCCGCTCCAGCAAAGAGGTCCCCATTCACCGGTGTCCTTTCGGGCTCCTTGATGATATTCACCACCCGCTTGAACGCCACGGCGAGGCTCTCGAAATCCGGGCGGGCCTTGAAGGCCGCCAGTGCGCTGGTCCGCGCCACGGCCCCCACCAGGTCGTCGATGCCGACGGCCAGGGAAGCGTCCACCACATCCGCGCTGTATCCGTACTGGCTCACCAGGTAATGGTGCAGGCGGCCGTGAAAAAATTCCAGGACCCCTCGCTTCACAACATCCCGAGGCTCTGTCATCTTGGAGGCGAGCAGGGGCAGCGCCTGATCGATGAAATCAGTGAGTGAGACCTGCAACGGCTTTTCCAGGATGATCCGGATGATGCCGAGGGTCTGGCGCCGCAAGGCAAAGGGGTCCGCCGCACCCGTCGGGATCAGCCCCACCCCGAAGCACCCGACGATGGTATCCATCTTGTCGGCCATGCTGAGGAGCGCCCCCTCGATCCGCTCCGGAATGGGCCCGCCCGCACGATTGGGCAGATAGTGCTCAAAGATGGCCTCGCAGACCGCATCGGACTCCCCCTGAAGCCGGGCATAGGCACGCCCCATGGCTCCCTGCAGCTCCGGAAACTCGCCCACCATGCCGGTGACCAGGTCTGCCTTGCAGAGGTAGGCCGACCGCAGGAGCGCATCCATCGATGCCGGCGCCGCCCGCTCGCCCAGCCAGCGGGCCAGGGCCGTGAACCGCTCGACCTTCTCCCAGCTGGTTCCGAGCTTCGAGTGGAAGACCACAGCCTTGAGCTGCTCAGCCCGGTCGTCGAGCCGGACCTTTTGATCCTCTTCAAAGTAGAACCGTGCATCCTCCAGGCGGGCGCGCACCACCCGCGCGTTGCCCTCGGCCACCAGTCCGAAGTCCCTGGGCTTCGTGTTGGCGACGGTCACGAAGTAGCGCATGAGCGACCCGTTGCCGTCCTTGATGGCAAAATAGCGCTGGTGCTTTTTGATGACGGTGATGAGCAGCTCCGGCGGGAGCTTGAGGAATTTTTCCTCGAACTCACCGACCAGGGGCTGCGGAAACTCGACCAGATGGGTTACCTCGTCCAGCAGGTCTTCATCCTCCAGAATGCTCCCCCCCACACCGGCGGCGGCTTTCTGAATACCTTCCCGGATCATGGCCTTCCGCTCGGCGATATCCGCGATGACATAGTGCTGCTTCAGGCTTTGCAGGTGTCCGGCATAATCCCGCACGTCGATCCACTGGGGGCTCATGAAGCGGTGACCGAAGGACCGGCTGCCGCATTGTACTTCCCCATATTGAAAATCCAGTGCTTCGCCGCCCAGAAGTGCCACAACGTAGTTGATGGGGCGGGTGAAAGTGACCGGGAGGCTGCCCCATCGCATGGACTTGGGAAAGGGGATGTGGGCAATGAATTCGGGCAGCATCTTCTGGAGAAGCTCACGGGTCGATACTCCCGCCTCTTCGCGCACGATGCAGAGGTATTCACCCTTGGGGGTTTCCTTGATCCGGATGTCCTCGACCCGCATGCCCTGCCCACGAGCAAAGCCCTCGGCGGCCTTGGTGGGCCGACCCTCGGCATCATAGGCCGCCTGTTTGGGAGGACCGATGATTTCGGTGGAGCAGGCTTCCTGTTGAAGCGCCACATTCGGAACATTCATGATCAGCCGCCGGGGTGTGGCCGTGGTCACGGGCTCCCCGTGCTGAATGCGGTTTTCGTCGAGGAACCTCACCATCTGGGCCGACATGGCCTCCAAAGCGGGAAGGACGTAGCCCGCGGGGATTTCTTCGCTTCCGATCTCCAAAAAAAACGCTGCTCCCACGTTACCCTCCATATTCGATCTGGTGTTCGACGCACTTCGTATCAGACGAAAGTGCTCAACAACGGCTCATCATCCCTCATATCCACGCCGCGCAGGCTCAATCGGCCCAATTCAGAAGCGGATCTCCGGCAGATCAGCCATTTTTCTTCAAGAGTGGATATCCCATGGCCTCGCGCTGAGCGACGTAAGCGTGCGCCACCAGGCGGGCCAGATTGCGGACCCGCGCGATATAATTGGTTCGTTCGGTGACGCTGATGGCGCCGCGTGCATCCAGCAGATTGAAAGCATGGGAGCACTTGAGACAGTAGTCATAGCTGGGGAGAACCAGACCGCGATCGTTCATCCGGAGGGACTCGGCTTCGTACATGTTGAACAATTGAAGGAGCATCCCGACGTCGGCTTCTTCAAAATTGTAGTGGGACCATTCCACTTCACCCTGGTGATGAACATCCCCGTAGGTGACATCGCCGGCCCAGACCAGGTCGTAGACGTTGTCGACCCCTTGCAGATACATGGCAATCCGCTCGAGCCCGTAGGTCAGCTCGACGCTCACCGGGCTCAGGGCAATGCCCCCCACCTGCTGGAAATAGGTGAACTGGGTGATCTCCATGCCATCGAGCCACACCTCCCAGCCCAGGCCCGAGGCACCCAAAGTCGGCGACTCCCAATCATCTTCCACGAAGCGAATATCGTGGTCGAGGGGGTCGATGCCGAAACTCCTGAGGCTCTCCAGATAAAGGCCCTGGGAATCCGGCGGGGAAGGTTTGATGATGACCTGGTACTGGTAGTAGTGCTGCAGTCGGTTCGGGTTTTCCCCGTAACGACCGTCCGTCGGGCGGCGCGACGGCTCCACATAGGCCACGTTGTAGGGTTCGGGCCCAAGGACGCGAAGGAAGGTGGCGGGATTGAACGTCCCGGCCCCAACTTCCAGGTCATAGGGCTGCTGAATGACGCAGCCGCGGTCGGACCAAAACTTGTCCAGTGCAAGGATCAATTCCTGAAACGTCATTCCGGGCTCCTTCAAAACGTTTCATTGTCTCATGACAGTGAAAACCGCAAAATCGAGCCTGATACTCGCGTGGGAACAGGAGGAAGAGAAGAAACAAGCGCTTTTCCTCTGGATTGGCTGTAGAATCCGGTCTATAGACGTGGATTCCAAAGGTTGTCAAGGGCAAATCGCGACGAGGTCGCAATCCTCAAGGAAAGAAAGGATCTCATGATACAAGAAATGGAGCAGGTCGCTCATGCCGTCATTCTCAAGGCGGGAGAGCTGATCCGCGAGCGCATCGGCCGTCTCACCCGTGCTTCCATCTTTTCCAAGGGTCCTTCCGACTTTGTGACGGAGGTGGACCACGCGAGCGAGGCCCTGATCATCGAAGCCATTCAAAGCCGATTCCCCGACCACCACATCATGGCCGAGGAATCAGCTCAAGGCCAACTGGGAGACGGCATCACCTGGATCATCGATCCTCTGGACGGAACAACGAATTTCATCCACGGATTCCCCTTCGTGGCGGTCTCCATTGGAGCCTGGCAGGATGGAAGGCCCGTGCTGGGGCTGGTGCTGGACCCCGTGCGCGGCGAGCTGTTCTCTGCCCGCAGCGGAAACGGCGCGTACCTGAACGGTCAACCCATTCGAGTGCGGGACGGAGTTCAGCTCCAAGATGCGCTGATTTCGACGGGATTTCCCTTCAGGGTCAAGGGCCTGATCGATCCCTATCTCGCAAGCTTCAAGGGGATTTTTGAAAAGGTGAGCGGTCTGAGGCGCGCGGGCTCGGCCGCCCTGGATCTGGCCTATGTGGCCGCAGGGCGGGTCGATGGTTTCTGGGAGCCCGGCCTGGGGCCCTGGGATGTTGCGGCCGGAAGTGTACTGGTATTGGAGGCCGGAGGTCAGGTCTGCGACTTCTGGGGCGGGCAGGACTATCTCATGAATGGACATGTGATCGCCGGCAGCGCATCCGTGCTCCCGTTTCTCGTCGAGCAGGTGCAGGCTCACCTGGCCAAGGCCGTCGATAGAAGCCGGAAATAAGATGACATCAGGGGCCCTGCGGATTCCGCGGATCCCGCGAAGAGGAGGCCAAAGCAATCCGACCCCCTCTGTCGCTCGGGTTGAGTAGTGCATAGCGCCGTTCTCCGGGGGGCCTGGCCGGCAATGCTGTCGACTTAAGCTCATGGCGCTCTGGCCTGTGGGGTGCCATGGGCTGAGCGGAGCTTGCCCATGCGAGACTTTTCAACCGCGGACAAGCTCCGCTTAGTACAGGCCAACGCAATAGAGTGTCCACCTCTCGAGTCGTCATTCCGGCAGTCTTCTGGCCGGAATCCACAGAAAAGCTGGATGCCGGCTTAACGGCCATGAGCATCCGCTGCGCTCACCCCCATGCATGGAAATCTATTTCCATGGTAAAGATTGCCGGCATGACGAGCGGCAAAATGGACATCTTTTTCTGTGGAGGTGTACTTAGCCCGTGAAACCCCTTGAGTCAACGGCATTGGGCCTGCCTGGGAGGTCCCGTCAGCAGACCCGGCAGAAGATCCTGTGGGCCGCCTGCTCCTTTTCGTCAGAGATTTCGATCTCGAGGGCATCCGTTTCAAATGTCGCGGGGCGATTCTTGGTCAGGCGCGGGAGAATGCCACAAGGAGGTTCGAAAGCCATTCGCATTCACGCTGCCGCTCCCGCCATCAACTCCATCATGCCTCGGAGCTTGGACTCGTGCTCCTGAGTGAAGAGCGGCGGGCAGGCTTCGAGGTTTGCCTCTCTTTTCAGGAGTTTGGTGGCAAAAACCATGCATGTGGGCTCGCCGCACTCCCTGCAGTTGGTCTTCGGCAAATGCTTCAGGATTTCCACAACGTTAAGTTTCATGGTCAAGTCCTCCTGTCCTGGTGGTTGTTCCGAGCACTTTCTTCCCGCTCGATTGCAAGCGGTCATAGAGCCACAGGTGAAGGAGGGAACGGCACGTGGAAGTGACAAGGCGTTGTTGGCGGCCCGTGCGTGATGGTCGGATGAACTTACGTGAAAACCGGAAACCAAGTCGTCAAGTCCAGCGCAAAAACATTTCGGCAGCTTGAATTCAGTGGTCGAACGATCGCGCAGGAAGCGGCTCGTCTAAATAAATACATATCTCCACAGTAAGTATTATTAATGTCACAGACCCCACAGGTCAATGCCAGGGCTCTCTTTCTTTGCCCCCGGCATGGGGGCTTCGCAGAAGACCTCAGATACTCCAGCTGTTGGCTGCAAGGAGACCCTGGACCCGAACCGGCAAACTCCGCCGCTTCACAGGGGGGATTCTCAGCCCAGCGTGTCCGGAGGAGTGACATTCATGGCCATGAGCTTCTTGCTGGTTTCGAAGATCACTTCCATTTTCCTCGCCGAGATGACTTTGCTGACCACACCCAGTCCAAACTGGGGATGTACGATGAGGCCCCCTTCCTTGTAGGAGTCGTTCATGAAATAGGTGGGAACACCCTCCCGGCTTGCTTCCAGAAGCAACTGGCGCCAGTCTTCATCCGTTTTCGGTCGCGAGACCCCCTTGTAGAGCACCGAAGGAAGCATATCATCATCTTCCCCCTCCTCCATCATGAGGTCTTCATCACCCGCGAAATCCAGCTCGTCGCCCTGGTCGAATCCCAGATCACCCTCGTCGTCGTAATCCTGCATCAGCTGATCGTCTTCAATGTTCTTGGCCATTCTTCATCTCCATTTCGCATTTTCTGCTTTATCTTGAAACAGGCACCGTGTATTAGAACCCCGCTCAAAGGTCAAGTATTTTAGAGATTTGGATTAAACCGCTCCAATCCTCCTCGTGGAGCGCAGCCACAGTCGCATCAAGGATCATAACCCGACGTGTTGGAAGTTCTGGCAAACACCATCATCCCGGTCTTCAGCATCATCCTTCTCGGATACCTGTTCAAGCTCAGGGGAATCATTCAGCCCGCCTATTCGCGGACAGCCAACCAGATCGTCTACTATGTAGCCATGCCGGCCATGCTTTTCAATGCCCTGGCCCAGGCGCCTTTTCGGGAGTACTTCCATCCCGGCGCAGGTCTTTGCCTCCTTGCGACCCTGGGCCTCGTCGCAAGCATGGCTTTGATCATGGCCTCCATCTTCAAAGTGCCTCGATCCAGCAAAGGAACATTTCTACAGACCAGCTTCCACGGCAATCTGGGCTACATGGCCTACGCCATCGCCTTTTACGCGCTGGGATCCACCCATTTTGCCAGGACCGCCATACTCAGCAGCTTCCTCATCGTGGGGCAGAACCTGCTGGGCATACTCTCCCTGACGGCCTTTCAACCCCACTCCTCGGGCAAGAGGCCGTCGTTTCTCGACCTCATGCGCAGGACGGTTCAGAACCCCGTTATTCTAGCGGTTTCGGCGGGTTGCCTCACCTCCGCCCTCTCCATCCCCCTGCCCGCCACGCTCAAGCAAGGCCTGGGAATCCTCGCCGGTATGGCTCTCCCGACCGCTCTGCTCCTCATCGGAGCCAGCCTGTCCTTCAGGTCGCTCCACTCCCAGGCCGGAGAGCTTGCGG
Source organism: uncultured Syntrophobacteraceae bacterium (assembly GCA_964557955.1). Lineage (GTDB taxonomy): Bacteria > Desulfobacterota > Syntrophobacteria > Syntrophobacterales > Syntrophobacteraceae > JALOOX01. The sequence continues at coordinate 80,453 of CAZLCS010000006.1, read as the reverse complement.
AAATCGGACTTCTGAAGCTCGTCGCAATGCCCTGCATCGGCTATTTCCTCATGAAATGGACCGATGTGCCGGAACCGCTCATCCTGCCCGGCGTCATCCTGCTCGCTTCCCCTCCGGCCACTGTGACTTACGTCATGGCGGCAGAGCTCGGAGGCGACGTGGAACTGGCCGCATCCAGCGTGTCCGTGCTGACCCTGCTGTCAGCCTGCTCCTACAGTCTGATTCTCTGGATTCTTGTGTAAACTGGGCTCAGGATCAGGCCAAAATCGAGCTGATCAGCACTGTAACGAAGAGAGCGAGAGGATAATAGCTGGCCAGGTTGAACAGGGCCGAAGCCGACTGGGGGCCGGGATCGGCTTTGAGCCTCCGGACCGGGCGAAGCAGCAGCACGCCTCCCGCACCGATCACACCGAGCAGGTAGAGGGGACTCAGACGGGCGGGGGTGACCCAGTAAAGGATAACGCTCAGGAGCACGGCTGCGGCCAGAGCGGTCACGATGATGCGCGATGCCATGGCCACGCCGAAACGGACGGGTATCGTATCGGTCTTCAATTCCTGATCTTCCTTCAGGTCTGCCCAGTCGTTGGGAACATTCTGTCCCCCGACTTCCCAAACAAAGAGCCACAGGAAGAACACGAAGAGAAAGAGGGGCGACGGGTCGGGAGCCACGGCATAGATCGCGGCCATCCCGCCGGCGGTCTTCACCACGCCGCTCACCAGGGTCCGGAGATAGCTCACCCGCAGCATGAGGCAGTACACGGCTTCGGCCACACATCCGCCGATGAATATGAGAGCACACATTGGGTTGAGCAGGTAAGCCCCCAGCAGCGCCACCGCCCCCCAGGAAACGGTCCAGAGAATTCCCTCCCTGAGGCTCAGCAGCCCTTGAGCCAAGGGGTGGCGTGCACAAACGGCATCGAGGTCGCCGCCCGCCTCGGGGAGCCCACAGTGCTGGACCTTCTCGCGGTCCACCCGATAATCCACCACGTCATTGAGGGCATAAACGGCCGTGTAGCCCGCGAAAGCCGTCAGGATACCGAGCAGGACCACCGGCAGCGGAGGAATGGCCCCGAGATACAACAGAGCACCCAGAGCAGGCGTAGCCATATCCAGAACGCCATGGGGGGTGCGGGAAAGCGCCATGAAAAGCTTGATTCGGGAAATGCCGGGATCCCCGAGAACGCCTGTGGTGCTCAACTTGAACCTCCTGAAAACCCGGATTCTGGTTCCTCGGTCCTGGTCTATTGTTTCCGGGATATTCCCTGCTGCTCCAGTCCAGAGGCAAAAAGCCGATCCAGCTCAGCCTCCGGCATGCATCCCTCTTCGAGAACAACCTGTCGGACAGTCTTTCCCGTCCGGTAGGCCTCCCTGGCCAGCGCTGCGGCCCGATCGTACCCGAGGGTCGGAACCAGGTGAGTGACCAGGGCCAGGCTCTGCTCGATATTCGATTCGCACTTCTCCCGGTTCGCCTGGATGCCGGTAACACATTTCTCCTTCAACAGAAGAACCGCATTTGTCAACAGGGATATGGACTCGAGCAAATTGTGGCCGATGAGAGGCAGCATGGTGTTCAGCTCAAACATGCCCCACTGCCCGCCTATGGTGATGGCCGCATCGTTTCCGATCACCTGAGCAGCCGCCTGGATCACCACCTCGGGAATCACGGGATTCACTTTCCCCGGCATGATGGACGAGCCCGGCTGCAGAGAAGGAATGTGGATCTCCCCTAAGCCGCATCGCGGCCCCGAAGCCAGCCAGCGGATGTCATTGGCGATCTTCATGAGGCTCACGGCGACGGTCTTGAGCACCCCGCTCACTTCGACAGCCGCATCCTGCGCGGCCTGAGCCTCAAAATGGTTTTCGGCCTCTCTCAGGCTGCATCCCGTTTCCCTGGCGAGCAGCTCGATCACCCTCCCGGCGAACTCCTCGTGTGTATTCAATCCATTGCCGACCGCCGTCCCTCCCAGGGCCAGTTCGGAAAGGCTCTCCTGCGCCCGATCGAGTCGTGCCACGGCCCACTCCACCTGCCGGCCGTACCCTCCGAACTCCTGCCCCAGCCGAATGGGGACCGCATCCTGAAGGTGGGTCCGGCCGATCTTGGGCACATTCCGGAATTCGCGAGCCTTTTCCTCGAGGCTGGCTCCGAGGGCGGTCAAAGCAGGGATGAGACGCCCCTGAATCTGTGCCAGGGCGGCCAGATGAATGACGGACGGAATGACATCGTTGCTCGACTGGCCGAGGTTCACGTGGTCGTTGGGATGCACCGGGACCTTGCCGCCCCGCCTGCCGGTGAGGATCTCGTTGGCGCGGCCTGCGATCACTTCGTTGGCGTTCATGTTAGTGGAAGTGCCTGATCCCGTCTGGAAGACGTCCACCACGAACTGGTCATCCAGGCGTCCATCGGCCACCTCACGTGCAGCCGCAACAATGGCACCGGCCCGCTCGCCATCCAGAAGACCGAGCTCCCGGTTCACCACGGCGGCATATTGCTTGACAAGCCCCAGACTGTGGATGAAGGGCCGGGTGAAGCGCAGACCGCTCACGGGGAAATTCTCGACAGCTCGCTGGGTCTGAGCCCCATAGTAGGCGTCCTCCGGGACCCATACCTCACCGAGGGCATCCTCCTCACGTCGCATCTTCATGAAGATCTCCTCCGGGCGGGTCTAGTGAATCTCAGCGTCTCTGCGCGAGTCAAAGAAAAGAAAGGTCACAGCCTGACGGATATAAGAGCTAAAAGTTAATCGCTCGATTTGGCGCCAAGCACTTTCTCGATCTCACGTTTCATGAGATTGATGGACTTGGTCACCGGTATACCCTTGGGGCAAACGCGCGTGCATTCAAAGTAGTTCTTGCAGGACCAGACCCCGTTGGGATGGTCCGCCGCACGGAGCCGCTCGTGGTACTGTCCGTCCCGTGAGTCAAAGAGATAGCGATAGGCCCACACCAGGGCAGCCGGCCCCACGTATTGCGGATTCTCATCCATGGCGGGGCAGGCTCCCGTGCAGCTGCCGCACAGGATGCAGCGGATCACCTCCTCCACCTTTTTGCGGTCTGCCGGCTCCTGCAGCCGCTCCTTCTCCGGGGGGGGCGTGGACGCCAACAAGTACGGCTGCATGGCCTTGACTTGCTCCAGGAATTCCTCCATATCCACGATCAGGTCTTTGAGAATCCTGAAATGGGGAAGAGGCTCCAGCAAGACTTCGTCTCCATGATAGTCTTTCACCAGCTTCTGACACGCCAGCCCGCACACCCCGTTGATTCTCATTCCATCCGATCCGCACACCCCGTGGGCGCAGGACATGCGGTAGCTCAGCGTCCCGTCCTGTTCCCACTTGATACGGTTCAAGCAGTCGAGAATGCGCTCCTCGGGCTCGGCCCGCACCACATAATCCCTGTAGTGAGGTTCCCGGTCCTTTTCGGGGTCGAAGCGGAAGATCTTGAAGTGCATGTCCATCTCAGTAGACCCTCGGTTTGGGTTGAAATCTCGTGACAGTGACCGGTTTATCGAAGACGCGGCAGCCCCGGTCCAGCTTCTGAATCAAAGTGTGTTTGAGCCAGTTCTCGTCATCGCGCTCCGGGAAATCCTCGCGCGAATGGGCTCCCCGGCTTTCCTTCCTGGCAAGGGCCGACGCCACAATGGCTTCGCCCAGGCCCAGCAGGTGTTCCAGCTCGAGCGCCTCGAGGAGGTCCGTGTTGAAGCATGCGCCCCGGTTGTCGATACCCAGCCGGGCATAGGCCTCCTTGAGGGCTTCAATTTCCGAGAGAGCCTGCACCAGCGTTTTCTCGTGGCGAAATACTGAACAGTGGGCCGTCATGATCTCCTGGAGCCCCCGCCTCAACCGCACCGCCTTCTCGCCCCCGCTGCGACCTTTTATCCGGGCGATCCGTTCCCTCACCGGGGTCTCCGGATCATGGGGCATCGAGGTCCACGAAATGGAGCCGAGATCATCCAGCATCCTCATGCCCGCCCGACGGCCGAAGACCACCAGATCCAGCAGGGAATTGCATCCCAGCCGATTGGCCCCGTGCAGGGAGAGGCAGGAGCACTCCCCTGCCGCATACAGCCCCGTGACGACCTCATGGTGGACGTCCAGCACCCGGCCATCCACATCCACCGGGATGCCGCCCATCATGTAGTGGCAGGTGGGCTGCACCGGAATCAGATCTTTTGCAGTGTCCAGCCCGAGATAGATTTTGACAAACGAGCTGATGTCCGAAAGCCTCTCAGCCAGCCGCTTCTCACCGAGGTGCGTGAGATCCAGGTGGACATAATCCTTGCCGCCGATTCCCCTCCCCTCACGAATTTCCATCCAGATGGCCCGTGAAATCATGTCCCTCGGACCCAGGTCCTTGATGGTGGGAGCGTAGCGCTCCATGAAGCGCTCGCCAAGGTCGTTCCGGAGGATCCCCCCTTCCCCGCGGGCCGCTTCACTGATGAGAACACCAAGGCCGTAAATCCCCGTCGGATGAAACTGGACGAATTCCAGGTCCTCGAGGGGGATGCCGGCACGGTAAGCCATGTAGACGCCGTCTCCCGTACTCGCAAAGGCATTGGACGTTGTCTTGTACACCTTGCCGAATCCGCCCGTGGCCAGAAGCACCGCACGGGCCTGGATGAAATGCAGCTCCCCCGTGGCCAGCTCGTAGACCGTCACCCCAACCACGTGTCCCTCTCGGATCACCAGGTCCAGCATGTGGAATTCGGGATAGGTGCGGATGCCCTTCTTCACGACCTCGAAGTAGAGCGTATCCATCATGACGCGCCCGCTCCGGTCGGCGGCGTAGCAGGCCCGCTTCACGGGTGCGGCACCGAAATCCCTAGTGTGGCCGCCAAAGGCCCGCTGGGCGATGCGACCGTCCTCTGTCCGGTTGAAGGGAACCCCCATGTGCTCCAGCTCATAGACGGCTCGAGCGGCATCCCGGGCAAGGATTTCGGCCACGTTCTGGTCCGTCAGGTAGTCCCCGCCTTTGACCGTGTCGAACATGTGCCATTCCCAGGAATCGGGCTCCTCGTTCCCGAGAGCCGCTGCAATCCCTCCCTGCGCCGCACCTGAATGGGAGCGAGTGGGATAGACCTTGCTCAGGAGTCCCACATCAGCCTTTCCGGCCACTTCCAGGGCGGCGCGCAGCCCGGCGAGCCCCGCCCCCACGATCACCACGTCGTGTCTGAAAACCATGATCGTTCTCTTCCTCTGTCTGCAAACCGTTTGGAGCTCCGGGTTTCCGATTTCGAGCCCAAAGCTCGGAGACCGAAGTGCGAAGCCAATGGGTGCTTCCGACGCAGCAGCCAGATCTCAACCGCGATAGCGCGGAACCACTCAGCGGAGATCACCGCTCCTCGATGGGCTGAAATTCGCAACCGATGAGACCGCAATAGTCACCGACATACTCCGCCTCCGGGCGGTAGAGAGCCGGTTTGTCCTGAGCCTCGGCGAACTTCTCCTCGATGATGTGAGCACACCATCCCGAGACGCGTGAAATGGCGAAAATCGGGGTCATCAGATCCACCGGAATTCCCATCATGTGGTAGACGGAGCCACTGTAGAAATCCACGTTGGCCTTGATGTTGGTCTTGCCCTTGGCCTCCAGCTCCTTGAGGGCCGCAGACTCGATCTGGGTCAGCCAGCGGTGCCAGTGCTCCTGGCCCAGCTTCTTTCCCAGCCTCTCGGACATGCTGCTGAGGATGATGGACCTCGGATCCACGGTCTTGTATACCGCATGACCCATTCCCATGATCTTCTGACCTTTGCCCAACCGCTCCCGGACCCATTCCCCCACGTCCTTGCCCGCCTTGAGAATCGGCTCCACCTCGAAGAGCATCTTCATGACGCGCGCGTTGGCCCCACCATGCAAGCTGCCCGACAAAGCTCCGACACCCGCCGAGACCCCGGCGTACATGTGCGCCCTGGTCGAAACCACCTCGCGGCATGCGAAGGTCGAGGCGTTGAATGTGTGGTCCGCGTGGAGCACCAGGCATGTGTCCAGATCGCCGGCAATCTCGGGGTCCGGCTTCTCCCCGTGGAGCTGCCACAGAAAGTTGGCGGCATGCGAAAGGTTGTCGTCGGAGGCGAGCGGTTCTTTACCATTTCGGACCCGGTGCCAGCCGGCTACGACAACCGGAAGCTGTGCAATGAGCCGCATAGCCATGCGGACGTTCGCCTCCCGGGATTCACCGTGCAGATCCGTGTCCACCATTCCCAGAAGAGGAACCGTCGCCTGGATCACATCCATGGGATCCGCATCGCGAGGCCATCTTTTGAAGCTCTCGAACACGAAATCGGGGACCTGCCTGTACCCCAGAATCTCGCGTTCGAAAGACGCCAGCTGGCCCCGGTTGGGAAGTGTTCCATGAAGAAGCAGGTAAGCGATTTCCATGAATGACGATCGCCCGGCAAGCTGCTCGATGCGATAGCCCCTGTAGATGAGGATGCCTTTCTCACCGTCGATGAAACTGATCTTGGTGTCTGCAACGGCGATTCCCCGAAGACCGATATTCTTCACGCGGCCAGCCTGTTCCATGAGATCCTCCGTGTGGTGTTTCAACAAAACGGTGAAAGACCAAGCCTCACAGGCAGCTCCTGACGGTTCATTACTCCCGGTTGGAGGCCTTTTCTTTCACATGATTGAGCGCTCCCCCGGCAATCAGGTGCTGACGCTGCCTTTCCGATACCTCCATCCTGGTCCGGATCGTCTTCCCATCGACCTCTGCCGGAATCTCGACATCCCCACGGATGAGTCTGCCCCTGACACCCCGGAGAACGATCTTCATGCCCTTCTGGAGCCAATCGTAATCACCAGGATCCTGGAAGACCAGCGGCAAGATTCCGAAATTACAGAGGTTCGCCATGTGGATGCGGGCAAAGTTTTTCGCCAGCTTGACCCTCACCCCCAGGAACCGGGGCGCCAGAGCCGCATGTTCACGGCTGGACCCTTGCCCGTAATTGTCCCCTCCGACAACGGCAACGGATCGGGCCGCTTTGGCCTCCCTGTGGAAGTCGGGATTGATCTGGGAATAAACGAACTCACTGATGGCCTCGATATTGGACCGCAGGGGGAGTACTCGAGCCCCGGCAGGCATGATGGTATCCGTAGAAATATTGTCTCCCACTTTGAGGATGATTTCGGCCTCGAGATCCTCAGGCAGCGGCTCCATTTCCGGAAGCGGCCGGATGTTGGGGCCGCGGACGACCTCAGTCCCTCTCATTTCCTCAGATGGCGCTATAATGGCTGATGCTTCCACCAAATAGCGCTCGGGATCCTGGATGCGCGGATAGGCCAGCTCCGATTCCAACTCGCGGGGGTCCGTGATAATTCCCTTCAGCGCAGCGGCAGCTGCGGTTTCCGGGGAGCAGAGGTACACCTGGTCATCCTTGGTTCCGGATCGGCCCGGGAAGTTGCGCGGCATGGTCCGCAGGCTGACCTGCCCCGTTCCCGGCGCCTGCCCCATCCCAATACAGCCCAGGCACCCCGATTCATGGATACGAGCGCCCGCACGCAGCAGCGAAATCAGTCCTCCATGAACGGTCACATTCTCGATGACTTGTCGACTCCCGGGGTTCACATGAAACGATACATCCGGATGGGTGTGCCTTCCCTCCACAATGGCCGCCGCCACCATGAGATCGCGGAAAGATGAATTGACACTGCTCCCCACGATCACCTGATGCACCGTGATCCCTGCAACCTCCCGAACCGGTACGACGTTCCCCGGAGAAGACGGACACGCAATGAGCGGCTCCAGCTGGGACAGGTCGATTTCGTCGACCTCGTCGTATTCCGCGCCCTCATCCGCACTCAGCTCGACCCAGCAGTCCCCCCGGTTCTGCGCCTCCAGGTAGCGCCGGGTGTCTTCGTCAGAAGGAAAAATGGAGGAGGTCGCTCCGAGCTCCGTCCCCATGTTGCCAATGGTTTCACGATCCGTCGCCGAAAGATGCTTCACTCCCGGACCATAGTACTCGACGATCTTTCCGAGACATCCCTTGACCCCGTGCCGTCTCAGCATTTCCAGGATCACATCTTTGGCGCTGACCCAATCGGGCAGCTTTCCCACCAGCCTCACCCCCAGCACTTTGGGACACGGAAGATGATAAGGGAAACCGGCCATCGCCATGGCGACATCCAGACCTCCAGCACCGATACCCAGCATGGAGACTCCGGTGGAACCCGGTGTGTGGCTGTCGGCACCGAGAAGGGTCTTTCCGGGAATGCCGAACCGCTCCATGTGCACCTGATGCGAGACCCCGTTTCCGGCAGGGCTGAAGTGGAGACCATAGCGGGCACATGCCGTCTGGAGGTACTTGTGGTCGTCGGCGTTCTTGCTGTCCGTCTGCAAAATGTTGTGGTCCACATACTGGACGGCGAGCTCCGCACGGACACGGTCGATCCCAAGGCTCTCAAACTCGAGCATGGCCATCGTTCCTGTGGCATCCTGCAGGAGCACATGATCGATCTTTATCGCGATCTCCTCACCCGGAACCAACCGCCCCTCCACCAGGTGTGCTCGCAGGATCTTCTGGGTAAGATTCTCTGCCACCATCCTCTCCTCAATGTTTTGGGGTTCAAAAGCAGTGTCCCTTGTAAAGCGTGTGTATTCAATGATGTACGCTAAGCCCCCCTAAAATGAAAGTCAACAATCCCACCCCCCTCGAACCCATGCAGGGATTCTCGTCCAGGGGGCATCTCAACTCACCCCAATTATTCGCCGGCCAATGCGACAGGGCGACGGGCGCCTGAAATGCGAAACTCGCTAAACTGCTAATGATATCGTAGAGAATAGCCATGCATTGAAGAAACGGAGGACACCTTCGAGGAGGCGAGCAGGTAAGACTGAAGGGGGAGACTGCAACCTCCCCCCCCCGCTAAGCGCAACTACTTTACCTTGTCGCTGAGACTCTTTCCAGGTTTGAACTTGACGACCTTCGAGGCCGGAATGGTTATCTTCTCGCCCGTTCGAGGATTGCGGCCTTCACGCGCCGTGCGCGATCCGACGCTGAATGTACCGAAGCCAACCAGAGTAACCTTGTCACCGGAAGAAAGCGCATCCGTTACCGCCGACACAAATCCGTCCACCGCCTTCTCTGCCTGAGCCTTCGTGATGCCGCCATCCCCAGCGATCTTCGATACCAAATCTGCCTTAGTCATGCTCTCTCCTCCTGTATGTGTTCTAAGAAATCCCCGAGAAAAGCAATCGAGCCAGTTTCTCTCTCCTGCCCCTTCCCCTCCTTTCCGTTCCTCTAGCAGCCCCTGAAGGAACAATCGGATCCAATTCACTCAGTGTGTTGACGAGTTCTAAATTCAACCTTGAATATGAGGAAAAACCGATGGTGGAAGCCCTGCCCAGCTCACGGGGTCTACCGACCGCCATCGGTTCACTGTTCAGCAGCCTGGATCAGCAACTCGCGCATTGCACTTGAGAATGAGCCGAATTGAAGCTACAGCTTCCATTCATCTGATTTCAGAAGTTGATCGACTTGTCAAACATATTATAGTGCTCAAACCGCAAAAACAATCATTTTTATGGCCTGTTGCGAGCGCGAACCACCAAGGGATGGCACCCGGCGCTCCCCGGGCAGATTCAGGGCAGGCAATCGGCAAGTGGAGATTATAAACATTTATCCTGTTATATCAGAATATTATAAATAATCTCGCGAATCCGAACCACCAAAATGGTTGCCGAGAAAGCCCTGTTCCGTCGATCATCCGATACGCTGAACGCGGTAAATCCCCCGCTCACGGCGCAGAGCCGTCACCACCCTCTGAAGGTGTTTGGTATCTTTCACCTCGATGCGCAGTCGGCAGGCATGAACCTCATCTTTGGGGGAAGAATCCATGTGAAGATCCACGACATTGACATCAAGCTGTCCAAGAACTCCGTTCAGGTTGGCCAGGACCCCACGGTCGCCCTCGTAAACCACCTTGATGTCCACGGCGTAAACCTGACCTTCTCCGGTATCCCACTGCACATCGATCTTGCGCTCCATGTCTCCGCGACCGAGATTGGAGCAAGTCTGTCGATGAACCGTGATACCCTTGCCCCTCGTGATGTAACCCACGATGGGCTCACCCGGAACCGGGTGGCAGCATCTGGCCATCCGCACCAGAAGGTCCGATGCGCCCAGGACCGCAATGCCCTCCCCCTTGGAACGGCTCTTTCGCTTTTCCACCGTGAGGGTCTCTTCCCGCGGAGCCTCGGCTTCACCGGAGGGAAGCGGAAGGCGGCCAATCACCTGGATAGGAGATATTTTCTTGTACCCGATGCTGGCCAGAAGATCGTCTATGCTCTTGACGGTAAAGCTCCGCGCCACATCCAGCAGTTCAGGCGAGTTCACGTAATGATGGAAATTGAGCCCCTTCTTTCTGAACTCCCGCTCGCAGATCTCGCGTCCCTCGGAAATGGATCGTTCACGCTCCTCGTTTTTGAACCAGTGTCGAATGCGGCTCAGGGCTTTGGGCGATTTGACGAACTTGAGCCAGTCCTTGCTGGGCCGATGTTGACTGGCCGTGAGGATTTCAATGGTGTCTCCGTTCGCCAGCTCGTGCCGCAGGGGAACCAGTTTCCCGTTGACGCGCGCTCCCACGCATCGATGCCCTACTTCGGTGTGAACATCATAGGCGAAATCCACGGGAGTCGATCCCCGAGGCAGCGCCTTCACTTCGCCCTGGGGTGTGAACACATAGATTTCATCCGGGTAGAGGTCCATCTTCATGCTGTCGAACATGGTCTTGGGATCCCGCCACTCCTTATTGAACTCGAGGAGCTCCCGGAGCCATGAGAAACGCTGAGTCTCTTCTTCGGTCTTCTTGGCGGGAGGCCGCCCTTCTTTGTAGAGCCAGTGGGCGGCGATACCTTCCCGTGCTATGCGGTTCATCTCCTCCGTTCGGATCTGAACCTCCATTTTCTCGCCTCGGGGGCCGATCACCGTCGTGTGCAGCGACTGGTACATGTTGGATTTGGGCTTGGCGATATAGTCTTTGTATCGCCCGGGCACGGGCTCCCAGAGTGTGTGCACCATTCCCAGAGCCTCATAGCACGCCTTGATGGAATCCACGATGATGCGGAATGCCGTGAGGTCATAGACCTTTTTCAAATCGATCTGCTGGCGCATCATTTTGAGATGTATGCTGTGAATGTGCTTGGGGCGCCCCAGCACCCGTCCGTTGATGGACTGCTCCTTGAGATTGGCCTCCAAGATTCCCAGCACCTCGTTGATGTAAACCCGGCGGTCCTCCTCGGTTTTGGCCAATCCCTCCACGATTTCCGCATGGGCCTCGGGATTCAAACATTGGAAAGCCAGATCCTCGAGCTCCTGCTTCATCCAGTCGATGCCGAGACGAGCTGCCAGGGGAGCGTAAATGTCGAGGGTTTCCTGGGCCAGGACCTGTCGGGCCGTGAGTCCGTGGCTTTGGTGCCACCGCATGTCGTGAAGCCGGTCCGCAAGCTTCACCAGCACGACCCGGATGTCATGGGACATGGCCAGGACCATCTTGCGCATGTATTCGGCCTGGCGCTCCTTGCGATTGCTGAAATCGAGCTGAGAGAGCTTGGTGACGCCTTTTACGATGTCCGTGATGTCGTTCCCGAACTGAGCAGTCAGTTCCTCCTCTGCTGCGCGCTGCTCCTCCAGGGTGTCATGCAGCAGCGCCGCTGCGAGGCTTCCTTCATCCAGGCGCATCCCCGCCAGGATGCCCGCCACTCCGAGGGGGTGGCTCAAATACGGCTCTCCGCCCAAACGGGTCTGGCCTCTATGGATCTTGGCCGCAAACACGTAAGCCTTTTCGAGAAAGGAAATATCCGCCCGCGGGTAGTAGGTCAAAATCTGATCGACGATCTCGAAGAATCTCACGGCTCCAGCCCCGGTCGGTGAGGGATCTTCTCCCCCGTCATCCGCTCCACTTCGTCCAGCAGGCGACTCAGAAGCTCCGACTCCTTCAAGGTCTCGACTCGCTCCCCTTTCTTGAAGAGCAGACCCTTCCCCCGACCTCCGGCAATACCGACGTCCGCCTCCCGGGCCTCCCCGGGGCCGTTCACCACGCACCCCATGATGGCCACCTTGATGGGTGTGCGGATGGGGCGCAACAGCCGCTCGGCCTCTTCAACCAGCGGAATCAGATCGAGCTCCGTCCTCCCACAGGTCGGGCAGCTCACCATCTCGACGCCCCTCGACCGCAGCCTCAGGGCGCGCAGAATCCCATAGGCAACGGGGATCTCCTCCTCAGGCTGGCTGGTCAGGGAGACGCGGATGGTGTCGCCGATTCCCTCAAAGAGGAGGATGCCGATCCCAAGGGAAGATTTGATGGTTCCTTCGCGCGGAGTCCCCGCCTCGGTGACCCCCAGATGAAGGGGGTAATCCGTCCGCTCCGACAGCAGCCGGTAGGAAGCGATGGTGTTCAGAACGTCCGAAGACTTGAGCGAAACCTTTATCAGGTCAAAGCCATGGTCTTCCAGAAGTCGGATGTGCCTCAGGGCGCTCTCGACCATGGCCTCCGGCGTCGGATGGCCATGAGCATCGAGCAGGTCCTTTTCGAGAGACCCGCTGTTCACCCCGATCCGGATCGGAACGCGCCGCTCCCTGGCCTCCTCTACCACCTTGCGGACCTTATCCGGTCCTCCGATATTGCCCGGATTCAGACGCAATCCGTCCACACCGGCTCTGAGAGCTCCCAGGGCCAGTCGATGGTCGAAATGAATGTCTGCTATGAGCGGAATATGGATGGACCGCTTAATGGGTGCGAGCTGCTCCACGGCCTCCTCATCGAGAACAGCCACCCGCACCATTTCACACCCGACCTCTTCCAGCCGGTGAATCTGGGCAACCGTAGCCTTCCTGTCCCGTGTGTCGGTGTTCGCCATGGACTGGACGACCACCGGATGGCTCCCGCCTATCTTCACGCTTCCCACGCGGATTTCCCGGGTGCTTCTGCGTTTCTTTGCCGAATCCAACTGACACCCCCTGAAAACACATTCAAATAGATAACCCGCCACGCGTCACACGCTCCAAGGCTGCCATCGACCCTTTACCCTGGGACGATGTGCGGCCAAGGGCACCGGTGCGCTCAGATTCCTATGGCTGACCGCTAAAATTCTATAGCGCATGCCTCTGTTTGCCAAGCAATCTCCCGCTCCACCCGTGCGATTCAGCTTCGGTATTTCTCCGGGGGTATAAGCAATCGGAGGACCTGAGTAAATTTCTTCTCCGCAGGCGCAAGTTTTTCATTTGCGGATGGTTTTGCTGATCAACCGGCACACGTTGCCTTTGGATCGTGCCATGAATGGCGAGGAGGAGGGATCTCAACGGACTGGCTGGATGCTCTGCTTGTGACCTTTCCGGTTTCCGGGGCGAAGACGCGGGTTCTCCTGCCCCCACTGGTGGCTTTTGTGGTCTCTTCTTTCATGCCCATGGGGGGAGTCTCGGGGCGTTCATGCTCCTCCCTTTCCGGGTGAGCATTCTCGGTTACACCACCCCATCGGTGAGCGGAACCAATCAGGTTTTCAATGTGGCGGCCGTCCGTTACGTGATCGGCTGCTTCCTCTGACCCCAGTGAGCTGGCCGGAATCCCCCCGTGCAGAGGAGACGACAGACTTTGCACCCCCGAGCGCAACGTCTAGAAACGGGCAGCACCGAAACCAGCTCCCCGGCTTCCCTTTTCAGCGCCTCGAATTCATGGCCGCCAGCTCCTGGCTCCACCTGAGAAGCTGCGACTGGATGTCGTTGACGGACTGGAGCTTCACATGCAGAGCATCCAGGCTCCGTAAGGTATCCACCTCACTGCTCTGCTTCATGGCGAGCGCCTTGTTCAGGGCCCCCCGGATGCCCTCGAGCGTCTGGTCGATACGCTCCCCGAGGGCCTTTCGGAATTCGGCCACCGTCGTCTGCACACGCTGCAGCAGATCGTAGCGCACCCTTCCGCAGTGCCGGTCCACCAGATCCGTGACTGCGGCCTTCATGTTCTTGAGGAGCATCTTTTTCACCAGAAAGGTGGGGAGCGTGCTCGTGACGGCGAGATGGATGAGCTCGAGCCCCACCGGGTCGTCTTTGAACAGGAAGTAGAAGCGACTCTTCTGGCTCAGGGGCTCCACGGCGCTGAACGGCTTGAGGGGCAGCTGGAAGATGTTGCTGGTGAGCTCCAGGATGCGCTCGATCACCTGGTTGGTCTTGGTGGCCAGCTCGTGGTGAGCCTCTTCAATGTCCGCCGCAATGAGCTCCGTCATCTGGAGTCGCCATGGGGTGAACGCGTCCCGGATGTTGTCGAACACGAATTTCTCCAGCTCCTCACGCCGGAGGCATCCATGGTCGAGTTGTTTGGAATACTCCTTGTCGAGAGCGTCATGCAGCAGGGGGAGGTTGGCCTGCTTGAAGGTTTTGATCTGGTCGTCCAACGTGGACGTAATCTTTCCCAGGCGTCCCTGGAGCAGGTAGTTGTGCTGCTCCTTGTCCCTCGAGATGGACTTCATCTCCGCCTCAAAGCGGGCGATCTTTTCTGTCAGCTCTTCAAGGGGAAGCTTGACGGCTTCCTGCTCCAGCTGGAGCGCGACGGTCTCCCCCGAGACCAGCCTGAGAAGTCCCTGGGTGGCCGATTTAAGCAATACCAGACCCTTTTCGTTCATCAGAAAGGATTGCAGCTGCTTTTCGAAGAGAGGGAGCAGACTCCTTTGAAGCTTGTCGGAATCGCCTTTCTCCCTGGCTTCCAGAGCCCAGCGGGCCGAGAGGGGATAGAGCATGACGTCGTCACGCTGCAGGTCCCTTCGGAGCACGCCCCGCGTGAACTCCATGGACTCCTCCCGTTCCTGGTCGCTCACCTGGTCGATCTTGTTCACGACGAAAAAGATCTTGTCCACGTAATCCCGGATATCTTTCAGAAACTGGTGCTCGCTCTCCGACAGGGGAGGGTCCGCGGAGACGATGAAAATCCCTGCATCGACGTAAGGCAGGTAGCGATAGGCTACGTCTGTGTTGTGACGGTACACGGACCCCACGCCCGGCGTGTCGATGATGCGGACCCCATCCCGCAGGTAAGCCGATGGATGGTAAACCGTGACCTCCCGCACCCCCTTGCGATTCTCGGGATTTCCCCGTTCGGTGATGTAATCGGGGAGGCTCGCCAGCGGAACCTCTTCTTCCCGACCGTCCGCAAACTGGACTCGCACGCTGACCTTTGGCCCGTAGTGGATGATGGTCACAACGGAAGTCAGGGGCACGATAGCGGTCGGGAGCAGCTCTTCACCGAGCAGGGCATTGATGAAAGTGGATTTTCCGCGCTTGAATTGGCCGAGAATGACCAGGTTGAAGACCTCTTCCCTGAGCTTGTTGCCGACCTCTCCCAGAGACTGCCCGCTTTCTGCACGAACCAAAGGTTTCAGATGATCCACCGCGGTGAGTAAATTCTGTTTCAGTCGATCGTAGTCGCTCATGGCCCTGCCTCCATCTCGAACACCAGAACAGCAATACCAACACTCAGCCAGCTATCGACGGGGGCAAAAAAAAACTTCTACCCCCTTTATGGAAGTAGAAGTCATCAGCCCTCCAATTCCCGGGCGGTTATCCGGTGGACCTCATCACCTTGAAAGCTCTTTTACCGTTGCGTAGTAATTGAGAAAACACTAACAAGAAGTGGTCGAAAACGCAACAGAAAGCTTTTTCGCTCCACCCCCTCCTCGATTTGCTTTGCGCCCGATCACGGCATCAGCGGATTGCCTCGCACTCAGTAAGTGGTTATTGCATTCAAAACGCATCAGCTGCATTATGCCAATCATATCGTTTTGCAGGAGGTGATGGAGTCCGCCCGAACCGCCGTTCCAGGTTGATGACTCCTACTGTGCTGAAAATGCCGGATAGGAGATTGCCTCATGCTTCAAGTGATTGAGAAAGAAGACCTCATGTCACCCAGACTCGGGGAACCTGTCTTCCAAGAGCGATTTCCAGTTCTTTCGGAACGAGTCCATCTGCCTGGATTGCCCGAAAGCCTGCACTCAAACCTCAAACAGCCCGGCCGAGTCGAAGTCTGTATTTCACCCCACCCCACCTTTTTCAGGAGGAGATCTTATGAAGTGCACCATTGCATCCGTCCGTGCTTTGGAGATCCTTGACTCTCGAGGCAACCCCACCCTTCGTGTCCTCGTCACCCTTAGCGACGGCTCATCGGGGGCGGCATCCGTTCCTTCGGGGGCGTCTACCGGTGAGAATGAAGCCGTCGAGCTGCGGGACGGCGACAAGAAACGTTACGGCGGAAAAGGAGTCCTCAAGGCCGTCGCCCATGTGAACGAAGTGATCGCTCCCCGTGTGACCGGGCTGGACCCGACGCGGCAGGCTGAGCTGGATCGCCTGATGATCGAGCTCGACGGGACGCCCAATAAGGGAAAGCTCGGGGCCAACGCCATCCTGGGCGTATCCATGGCGGTGGCCCGTGCGGCCGCCACTGCTTCGCGGCTCCCCCTCTACCAGTACCTGGGAGGCCCCGGCGCCGTCCGCATTCCCATGCCCATGATGAATATCCTGAACGGCGGCAAGCATGCAGACAACAGCGTGGATCTGCAGGAATTCATGGTCATGCCCATTGGGGCTCCAAGTTTCGCCGAAGCCCTTCGCTACGGTGCGGAGGTGTTCCATGCCCTCAAGACCATTCTCAAGAAACACGGCCATAGCACCAGTGTCGGCGACGAGGGAGGATTCGCTCCCAACCTCAAGAGCAACGACGAGGCGTGCGAGGTGATCGTCGAAGCCATCGTGGCTGCAGGATATTCCCCCGGCAAGGATGTGGCCATAGCGCTGGACCCCGCGGCCAGCTCTTTTTACGAGGACGGCGCCTATGTGCTCGGCAAGTCGGGACAGGGCACCAAGAACAGCGCGGAAATGACGAAGCTCTATGCATCCTGGGTCGAGAAATATCCCATCGTATCCATCGAGGACGGCCTCGCGGAAAACGACTGGAGCGGCTTCAGGGAGCATACGGCCGCCCTGGGCGAAAAGATCCAGATCGTGGGCGACGACATTTTTGTGACCAACACGCAGTTCATTGAGCGCGGTATTCGGGAGAAGACGGCCAACGCGGTGCTCATCAAGCTGAACCAGATCGGAACGGTCACGGAGACCATGGAAGCCATCGCCCTCTGCCGGCAGGCCGGCTGGGGATTCGTCATCTCCCATCGCTCCGGGGAGACGGAAGATCCTTTCATCGCCGACTTTGCCGTGGCCATGGGAGGGGGTCAGCTCAAGACCGGGTCGGCCTGCCGCAGCGAACGGATCGCCAAGTACAACCGGTTGATCGAGATCGAGGCGGAACTGGGTCCTGCAGCGGCTTTCGGCAATCCCCTGAGCCGCTGAGGCGGTACGAGCAAAATCGGGCAACCCGGGGGAGAGATCCGCAACGAAGCTTCGAGCCCCTCCTCCGGGGACACTTGCCCTTCGGGACATGGGCCGACCCCTATTCCTGCTGCAGGTCATGATCTCGAGTACGATACAACACCATTAGAGCAATTCCGGCGAACCGGAGCACTCCATGGCCGGTGTTGAAAGAACCGTACGCCGGCATCCACGCCTGTCGACAGAAACCGGTCGTGCAACGGCAGCCTCATAATGGAAGGAAGCGGCTGGGGCGAACCTCATCGCGCTCACCTATGAGGCTCATGAATACAAAGAGGCTGATATCGTCAGTCCTTGGGACCAGCAGAAGGCTTGTACCGGCTTTCCCTTTCCGGTAGACATTCTTATTATCAAAATGAGACTGAGAGGTGATGGAGTCCACCCGAACCGCCCAATGGGGATGATGACGCCTGGTGATGCTTTGACAAAGCTGTCGTGAGCCCAGGGAGGCCGAGCGCCTCAGCCCGAGCTCCTCCAAAGCCATCGCCGGAGGAAAATCATCATGGTTCGATTCTTTTGCCCCGGATGTTGGAAGGATTTCACGCAGGACCTTGTCCTGTGCCCCTCCTGTGGCCTCAATATCCACGAGTTTCGGGATTCCAGGGACCGCGTCGAAAAGCTCATCCTTGCTTTGCATCATCCTGTGCCGAGTACCCCTGTCCGAGCCGCGTGGCTTTTGGGAAAGACAGAAGATCCCCGCGCTGTGAAGGCCCTCGTCAAGCTTTTCCAAGAAACCCATGACGTCTATATCGCGAAGGCTGTGGTGAAAGCCCTGGGAGAAACACGGGCTTCCGAAGCAGTTGCGTTTTTGAAGACCCTGACGACCCACCCGGCAGCAACGATTCGACGTGAGGTCGAGAGAATATTGGCCAGGGAGGACATGGGCGGGATCAGGGCAGGGAACAGGACACAACCGGAAGAGAAGGCTGTATGAAAAGCAGGATTGCATCGTTTCGCGTCTTTGAGATCTTGGATTCTCGCTGGATCGCTCTGCCCGGTCCCGGATACGCGGGCGGAATCGACGTAGAAATCTGCATAGTGGAGAAGCGTGTCAATGAATCAGATATCCTTTGACAGCCTGAGTGAAAACTACAAACGCAGGATCGGGACTACGCTGACCTTGCTGGATAAAACGATCTGCGAGTTCGAGCAACTGGCGATGGGGCGGGAAACGCATTCCGTTCTCTATTCCGAAGAGAACCGTCTCTCTGTCGCACAACGAGAGACGATCCTCGATGAAGTGGCAGCCCTGCGGGACGAGTTGAGGCAATTGAAAGCAGAGCTGGAGCTTCATGCGAATGTTCAGAGCACGGCCGACATCATCTGGAGCAAATGCTCCGGTTTGTGGGCCAGCCTGGCGGAGATCGACGCAAAACGCCTGAAGGAGTATGGGGAAGCGCCTGCCGGATTCCCGGGTTACTGGGATCCCAAGCTCGCGCAATTGGGAGATCATGTGAAGGCCATCCTGGAAATATTCCGAACGGCCTGATGGGCTCTCTGCTCCATTGGACCGCTTCACGAGGTGGGATGTCCATGAGTGAGACGACTCCAGGAACTTTTGGAATTACAGGGATCAAGGAAAACCTGGAGCACCTCTCGGAGGCGCTCGTCGAGCAGCTCAATCCCCCATTCCTCGACGCATTACGCCAGGAATCGGTCGGCCTTTTCCGTGGGCTCCAGAAAATCCGTACTGTGTCTTTCGAGACCCTGAACGGAGAAAGCTTGGGCGCCCCTGCTGAAACAGAGGAGGCCGGGGTCTCCGACTTCAGGTTGCTGATGCGTCCCATTCTCCCGAAGATCCATTGGACACCCAAGGTGCCCTCGCACCTGGCCATCCTGCCGGTCTTCGTCGCTCGGTCACCCCTCGGCAAGGTCCTCGCGACGGAACTGAAATCGCTGCTCCGAAGCTGTGAGGTCTGTATCGAGAGCAAACTGCTGAGCGAAGCTCACGAAGCAGTGGAGCGCATGGGAGCAGAGATCGAGAAGCGAGCCGCTGAAATCGAATCCCAGATTGTGCAGGCCATCAAAGGTCGACGGCTCCCCAAAGGGATTGACGGTCAGTGGCACATCACGCAGATCGACGCGGCCGAACTGGGCCGTGAGATCGAGACTCTGGCCGAGATTGAACGAAAGCTCGGCAGGATCCGATCCTGGCTGATTCCCCTGAGTCATGCTCCTTCTGAGCCGCCACACGCAACGGAACGGATCGAACTCTCGGGAAGCTCGGATCGCGGGGCGTCGGATGAGGCGAAGTTGAGCTCATTCCAGGAAGCTGAAGCAGACATCCCGGGAACTTCCGATTTTGCGAAGGATTGCACGACGAGGGGCTGCCCGGTCTGCAACCGCTTGATCGATGCCGCCAATCGGTTCTTTGCGACCTGGCAGCATGCTCTCGCGACCCAGGACCGCGCGCAGCACGAATATGCGGCTTCCCTTGGCTTCTGTCCACTCCACACCTGGCAGCTTGCGGCGACGGCCTCCCCGCGGGGCCTGTCTCAAGGCTATCCCGCCTTCATGGAAAGGTTGTCCGCCGATCTGTCTCGAGAGGCTGCTTCGGAGGAGACGGAGGCTGAGCGGTTGGTCCTGTCGCTCGGCCAGGGCTCCAGGCATTGCAGGGTGTGCCAGCGGCTTTCGGAAGTGGAGGCGGAGTACCTGGAGGGCCTGGCCTCGTTCGTCCAGACGCGGGAAGGGCAAACAGCCTACATTTATTCACAGGGGGTTTGCCTGCATCACCTCGGCGGACTCATCGGCCTCATCCCCTCCCAAGAGGTGAGGCGTTCTCTGCTGGAGCATGCCGCACGCCGCTTTGCGGAAATTTCCGTGGACATGAAAAACTGCGCTCTGAAACGGGACGCCTTGTCGGGGCACGTCCCGAGCCAGGATGAGGCGGACGCCTACCTGCGCGGACTCATACACAGCGTCGGAGCCAGACGGGTCTGTTTTCCCTGGGAGCTGGATGCTGAAATCTAAGTACATCTCCACACACCTGAGTGTCCAATACTTGGGTCGTCATTCCGGCGGTTCTCAAGCCGGAATCCAAAAAAGAAACTGGATGCCGGCCAAGAGACTGCCGGCATGACGAGGTGAAAACGGACATACTCTTCTGTGAAACTGTAATAAGCATCCAAGCCTTCCCTCGGCGGGATGAACGGCAGGCCTTCCAGTAATTCGGGGTGACGGCAGTGATGGAGCTCAGCGAAAATCACAAGAACCACTTCCTCAGCACCTTCCGGTACATTGACAAACTGTTCTCCGATATCGAGCAGGTTTTGTCAGCTGCGCAGTCTTCCACTCCTTTCAATCCCTACTCTCCCGACATCCCGCCCGAGCAGCAGACAGCCCTGCTCGAAGGCATCGCCGAATTCAGGGGCTTGATGCTCAAGATCCTGGACAATTTGGAAATAGCGGGACCCCATCCGCATGTCGGCGCTCTTCGAGCAGCGCTCACCTCCATCACCTTCGCGGACATTGCCCTGGAGGAGCTCGCCACAAAGCACATGAAAGGCTATGGAGCGGTTTCCCACGAAGCCTCCATCGAGCTGGACGAGCTTGCGAGGCCTTCCTTCCCTCAAGAATCGGCGCAGGGGCTCGATGGCCGCTGGCCCATGGGCGATGAGACGTGCTCCGGCATGCTCGCCCGCCTTCAGGGAATCCAGCTCATCGATGAGACGATAAATCTCGCTCTGTTCATCCATCCTGTAGTCTTTCCAGCCTGGTTCCCCCGGATTTCTTGCCCCTTCGACCGTGTCGTGGAGACAGGCGGCCGGGTCAGCCCACCATAAGCCGAGGAGACCGTTGAGAACCAGGCCGAGCAGAACCGCTCCGGCCAAATAGGCGTCCACTAGGGTCACGCGCGCTTCCGACCTGAGAACCTGGTTGCCGAGCTGCTTTCCGGTGATTTCCTTGCCCCAGGCCAACAGCAACATCGTGATGAATGTCGCAGCCAGCCATGCCGTGCCCACTATGGATTGATTCGGGTGCGCCTGCGAAAGAAGCGCCTGTAGGGATTGCGTCAAGATATAGGTCGACAGGACAAAGAAGGCTGTACCGATGAGACGCAAGGCGCGCATCTCCCTTAGCTTGGAAGCTCCGGTCAGTTGCCAGATCACAACACTGGACGCGCCGATTTCCACCAGCGAGTCCAGGGCGAATCCGACGAGAGCGACCGAATCGGCGATCAATCCCGCCCAAATGATGATTGCGAAGCCTACGACGTTCCAGCCCAGAGTCATGTATTCGAGACACAAGCCTCGATTGAGAAGATAGTTGGCTCTGCGTAGGTCCTCTTCGGAAAGGGCTATGCTGATTGCATCCATTGTTTGCTCCTTCGCCTTGAGACTTTGCTGGTCATACACTCTGACCCGGTGTGGAGTCCTTGCCTCACTCCTCACTATGCTTCGGGTCGAACCATCAGGACTCTGTCATTTCACCACCAGAACGGGCTTTTCGCTGTATTCGACCACCCGCTGGGAAACATTCCCCCACAGAATTCCTCGAACAAACCCTTTCCCGTGGGAGCCCATGACGATCAATGAGACGTCTTCTTCCGTCGCGGTGCGAATGATTTCCCGGTAGGGATCCCCGTACAAGAGCACCGCCTTGACCTGGAAGCCGTGGGTTTGGAGCTCCCGCGTCATGGGCTCCAATTCCTCCTGGGCTCGACTGGTCATGGAGATGCGCGCGTCATCCCTCAAATGCCCCGGGATGTCCGCGAAGTCGGAAAAATCTTCGATCACGTGGGCAAGGACCACCTCCGAAGCCCCCGCTGCGCGCAGGAGGGGGAGCAAGTCCTTCGCCCTCCCGGAGCACGCGGACCAATCCGTGGGAAAAAGGATCTTTCGGAGCATGTCGGTGCAGTAATGCTCGCGCACCTCGCTGCCCGCCAGGGTCAGCGTATGGTACTTGGCAACCAGGACCGGCACCTTTGATTTGCGAATCACCCGGTCCGTCGTAGACCCCACAAAGATCTCTCCCAGGACGTCGCGCTTCTGCCTTCCAGCTACGATCAGCGATACGCGGTGGTCTTCCGCAACCCGGAGGATCTCCGAGACAATGGGACCGGTGACGATTTCCGTTTTGGCTTCGATCCCCTCGGCGCGAAGGGTTTCCACATAGGTCGAAAGCTGCTTGGCCGCCGTTTCGCGGATCAAATCCACGCTGCTGCTCAGGGCCTTGCGGACCGTGTCGACCATGATGGGAAGCCCCCCGTCCACTTCGGTGTACAGGCTCCCCGTGTCGATGACATGGAGCAGTACGACCTCCCGTAGACCGGCTCGTTTCAGGCAGCTGATGCTTTGCAGGATGGGGAGTGCGAGCTCCTCAAAATTGGTTGGAAAAAGCAAGGATTCAAACATGGTACACCCTCCTTTCTGGCGGCTAGTGGACTTTGAGCACGAAGGAAAATACGTGGTAGAGCACGAAGGAAACGATGCCCGCGACGACGGGGGTGAGAAACCAGGAAACCACGATTTCCTTCATCGCCTTGAGGTCGATGGTCTTGAGCCCGCGCGCGCCCCCTGCACCCGCGACGCCGCCGATCAGGGCCTGGTTCATGGACGTGGGGTAGCCGAGAAACGCCGCCGTGTGCGCGGTCAGGCTCTGGGCCACCTTGGCTCCGACGCCCATGTTCAAGTCGAGCTGCACGATTCCTTTTCCGACCTTTTCAAGGATGGGACGCCCCCAGGTGAGGGCGCCGATGGCCATGACGATGCCGCCCACAAAGCCTGCCTTCATGGGCGTGGTCAGCCTGAGCCCGTAGAAGACGCCCACGGCATTTCCGGTGTTGTTGGCTCCAAGGGTGTAGGCTGCATAGCAGCAGGCGATCAGCAAGGCCAGTCGGAGCAGCCGGTCCGCCGTCTCGGAGCGCCCTTTCATGAGCCAGTCTGTAAAGTGAGTGAAGACGTACCCCAGAAGACCGCTCAGGATCGGCGTTCCAACCCAGGTCACGCACAAGAAGACGATGGTGGTTCCCCAGAAGACCGGAGCGCCCATGGCCAGCGCAGCGCCCACGACCGAAAAACAGGCCAGCTGGGAGGTCGACACCGGCCACTTCATCCAGGTGTTGGCTGCCGTGACGAGAGCTGCGGTGAACATCATGACCATGGCGCCAAGCGGTGTCATGTCTTCGCCCTTGATGATGCCGGTTCCAACGGTCTTCACAACATTGTGACTTTCGAAAGTGGCCCCGAGAAGCACAAAGACAGCAATCAAAAGGGTTGCAGTGAGAGGACTCTTGACCACTCCCGATCCGTAGGCCATGCCCATCGTGGCCCCTGTATAGTGGGACCCGATGGTCCAGCCGAAAAACAGACCGGACAGCACCATGCCGACCGTCAATAAGCTCATGTCCATGCCGTAGTCTCCTTTCAAATGGTTGTTGCGAGTGCTGTATCGAGGCGAAAGACAGGCTACAGTATGAGCATCCGAACAATCAAGAAGAAATGTATCAATTGTTACATTATATCGAGCCTGAACGACTCATCCATTCAGAAATATTCGTTATTGAACCAGGGGCCGCATGAGGTGCCGGAGCCTGTCCGCCTTCATGAATGCGAGGGGGAACCGCGATACGGGATTGCACGAGAATCGAGCGGCAAGGAGGCACGATAATGAGGCCACGCCATCGTTCGGTGGCTCCGCGGTCTGAATCGGCATGGTTGCATGGAGGACGGGACGCCAGGCTGAGAACGACGCGGATGGGGACCAATCGGGGGCTGGAAGCGGACGGGCGAAAAAGTTCAAAGATGCCGGGAAAAGACGATTGATCCCGCATGTCCACTGTGTTACCAGTAATCCCCATGGGCAGATGAACGAAGTGTGGTGATGGAGTCCACCCCATAAACGCCGTTCACGGCTAATGACTCTTACCAAGCCAACCAATCCTTGGAACGCCTGGTGGGAGTTTTTCCCTCATCAAGAGGAAGCTCCTGCGGGCAAGGGCCTGGAGGAGCTTTTTTTATGATCATCCGTTTGTTCGGTGAGATCCCTCGACGGGAGGCGTGGGAAAGTCGACGCCGAATCCCGCCGCCCGTGCCCTTTGCCCCAGAAGCGGAGCCGTTCCAACTGAACCGAAAGGGGTGACCACTATGTCCGAAACATGGCTTCTGGCAACACTTTGGCCGGGAATGGCTCTTTTGGCCACGCTGCTCTCCATCTGGCTCGGCATCGCAACAGCCCTTTCCGAGATCGTCGTCGGCACGGTCGCCCAGCTGGTCATCGGTGCGCTCCTCGGCAGCGCGGTTCTCGGAGCCAACGACCCGTGGATCAAGTTTCTCTCCGGAACCGGCGCAATCATCCTGACTTTTCTCGCCGGGGCCGAGCTTGACCCGACCATCTTCAAGGAGAGTTGCCACGGTTGTAGGAAGCGCCGTCGTGCCCACTTTGATCGCCAATGCTTTCTTCCTGCCGAGGCATCTTCTGGGGGAAGCTCCGTCGCTGGAAAAGAAGCCCTCCAGGGTCTCCGAGACGTACCGGAAGATCATGCCTGCATTGAAGAAATCGATCGGCATGACCGGAAGCAAGGCAAATCCAATAGAGGAAGGAGGTGGATCTTATGATCAGTAAACTGCTCGTCGCGTACGATGGCTCCAGGCAATCCGAGCGAGCCTACAATGTGGCCCTGGATCTGGCGACCCGGCTGGGAGTCCAAGTGATCGTCCTCTCGGTGGCGAGACCCCCGGAGCCTCCCGTCGCGGTCGAGCTCCAGGCAGTGCTGGAGAGTGCGACGGAGTATTACGAGGCGCACTTCAAGAACATGAAGGAGGACGCTGAAAAGCTGGGGGTTGAAATCTCGTTTCAGGTGAGGGTCGGTCACCCGGCGGAGCAGATCGTCCGCATGGCGAACGAGGAAAAGGCAGATGCGATTGTGATGGGCCACCGAGGAGAAAGCCTCCTCCAGAAGTGGATGGTGGGGTCTGTGGCAAAGCGAGTCATGACCTATGCCCACTGCACCGTCATGGTTGTGCGGTAGAGCTCCAACGTGGCGCCATGGCACCTGTCACCGTGACTTCTGGACCTCGTAAACTCTTCGGGTGAAGTCGTCGAAGATTTTCTCGCACTGCCTGATCTTATGGAGGGCTTCCTTCCGGAGGGGGGGCTTGAGGACGTCTCTTTTTTCTATCTTCCGAAGCCACTGCTTGAGCTTTTCAAGCTCCTCCTCGTTCTCCTCGACTTCGGCAAAGATGAAATTCTGCCGGGCGATTTCAGTTTCGATCTCCCTGAAGAAATCCTCGCACTTCTCGATGACTTCCTGGTACTCTTCGTTTCGTGAGTTCGTGAAGGCCTCGACGATAAGATCCTCCTGGCTCTTCATCAAAACGGTGCCGACAATGAGCAGGGCCGTTCCCTTGTACTTCTCGATTTCCTCAGTGAGTCTGCCGAGGGACCGCGCCCGTTCGGGCGAGTGGGGAAGGACCCATACCGACTGATGATTGACCGCACCGAGCTTCTTCAGCTGCCTCCAGGCGTAGACTCTGGCTTTTGAAGGCTCAGCCGGAAGGCTGTAGGAAAAAAATAACCATTTCATGAAGTTCTTGATTTCCTGAGCACAGCTGAACACAAAAAGACGTCCGTTTGGGTTCGTCATGCCGGCGGTGCTTGCGGCGGCGTCCAGGTGCTTTCTATGCATTCCGGCCTGAAGCCTGCCGGAATGACGACTCAAACGTTGGACACTGTATTGTGTAAATCTGTACTGAGCACCATCTCAAAACCCGTGGAACAGGCCTGGGGTACTGACTGCTCCCCGTTAGATCTAGAGGCCTCATAATCCTCGTTCCAATGCTACGTTAAGAACCAAGGATCGGTCAAGTTCAGACTGTAGCCTTCGTTACGAAAGATTCCACAGGCGAGAGGGCCGTGCAGCGGAATGGAAGCGTAGATTCCTTGCACGGATCGACGTGCCAGGAGCGGTAAGGCACGACGATCTACCACTGCTGGTCGGCTCAGAGCAGCCAAGACCGATCCCCTCCGTATGCCCCCTCAGCCATAGCAACTTAATAAGACAACGAGACTTTCTGCCAATGCGCAGGCTTGCAACGGTCCTCCCTCCCCGACACTGTGGCGAGGGAGCTTCGAAGTCTCGTTGTCGTGTTCAACTGCTCGGCGGGTAGTATTGTTTTGCCGGGATGACCCCGCGGACTCCGCCTGTCGGGTCCTCCACATCGCCTTCGTACCTCGGGATCAGGTGCACGTGCACATGCATGATGGTCTGGCCGGAAGAAACCCCGCAGTTCACCCCCACATTATAGCCGTTCGGAGAGTATTTCCGTTCGAGCAGCTGCCGTCCCTCCCGCAACAGTACACGGACGGCCTCCAGTTCTTCCCCGGTTGAATCGAAGAAGTCGCCAAAATGGCGCTTCGGGATCACCAGCAGGTGGCCGGGGTTGACGGGATAGGAATCGTAGATCGCGAAGGCAAGGGAATTCTCAAGGACCACGACTTTGCATTCACAAAACGGACACGTCTTCTCCATGTACCCTCCCTCCAAGGTGCTCGCCATCCATTATGTCTGGCGCAGCTCACTGCAGCGGGCACCCGGCTCCTGGGCAGAGGGCCGACATCCAAGCGGCAACGGGTCGTCAACCTCTTCAGGCATTCGTTGAGCTCCGTTGCTCCAAGAGGCCAACGCACTTCCTGAGAGTCTCCAGGTTGCGGCAGTAGGTGTGCTCGGACAATTCCCTGCGAAGCCGTTCGGTGGCGTAAGGAGCTCGAAACAGGCTGAGCGTCTGTTCGTCGCTGTCATAGAGGACCCCGTTGGCCAGTGCCACTACATCTCGATAGGGGCCGCCGACACTGCCCGCCTTGATTCAATAGCGAGAGCCTTCCCTCATCGGGAGGGTTATCGTCAGGGCTTTGGAGGGGCGATGGACCAGCACCCTCCCAATGCCTTCATGAACGCCCTCATGGGACAGCTCGTAGACGGCGGGTAGATGATCGTGTCCGCTGAAGATCAAACGCTTGGGATATCTTTGCCAGCCCATGACGCATTCATCCAGGACCTTTTCGTCCAGATAATGGAAGTGCTCGATCGATGGAGATGTACCCGGAGAGGGGAGGTGGAAGGGACTGTGATGCACCGCAACCCAGTCCGCACCTTCCAGACTGAGGGGCAGGTTTGCGAGGTAGTCGATGGCGCCCGGAAGCGTGGACAGAAGGCCCGCGTTGTAAGCGCCGGCCTGCATCCGGTCCAGCTGATGAGGGTGGTCGGAAAATGCCCCGGCCACCAGCAAGTCATGGTTGCCGGCAACCGTTGGTACATTCAGGGACTGCATCCGTTTGAGGGTTCGGTCTCCGAAGGGAAGCCAGCCCACCAGATCCCCCAGACAAATCATCTGGTCGACCCGGAGGCCGTCCATGGTCGTCAGCACTCGATTTAGTGCGTCAAGATTGCCGTGAATATCACCGAAGAAGCAAGTTCACATCATTTCCTCCTCGACCATTGCGTCGCATGAGAGAAATCCCGTGCTCACCTGATTTGAGTGGGCTTTTCGGCTTGACTTTGCATGCGTTCATGGCAATGTTTGAATCAGTTGATCGACATAAGCTTCAAAACCGAGCGGCAATGAGGTCTGCCTGAACGGCCCGACTAGTCGGGATGATGACTTCTACTCGAAAGGGTGGAAGTTTTTTTTTGGGGGCGCACAGGTGAGCATATCTTGTGAGTTGGCTTGATAAGTCAGTGTGCTGGCACCCGGTTGGGTTTCTTCATGATGATGCCTGGTCTCTTGCTCGCGTGATGGTGCAGGCATCTTGAGAGGGGGAATACCATGGTAGAAACGCATGAAGACGTGGTCGTGCAGAAGAACCTGCCGAGAGTGGGGCAGATTGTTCGTAACAAGAAGTACGGTACACTCTGGCGGGTGATGGAAAAACGCGAAGTGTGGCAGCATACCTCGGATGACCCCGAGACAGGCAAGCCTCGCATGCTGCCGGGTATTTACCTTTCCTACTGGCGGGTCCGAGAGAACACCCTTCCCGGTGTGGGGAAGATGCTCGGTTATGTTTACACGCTCCACGACACCACCTTCGAGACCAACTGGGAGATTGTCACCTGATTGAGATCTCCGGTGAATCTGAGGATGCCTCGTCCTCTGCTTTGCATAACCTGTTGACTGGATTCTCAATCGGGTCTGAAAAAACGGGTGCCAGCCTGTTTTATTTCGTTGTTGTGGAGACGCCGCATCTTCATGTAAATGCGTAAACCCCGGTTTTCGCCAACAACATGAGGTGCGCTGACAGCCTCGGACACCGTTTCGGCGATAAACAGCATTCCGTATGTCTCGCGGTGGAACGGAGGAAATGATCATCGCTCACGGCTGGAAGAAGACGCAAATCCGGCGCGCAGAAGCGAGTCCCTGCTGATCATCCCTTTGAATCTCCCGTCCGCATCCAGCACAGGCAAACGCTTGATGGCCCGATCCAGCATCAGGCGGATGGCTTCTTCTATGGGCGCGCCCTCTCGAATCGTCACAATGTGGGCGTTCATGACCTCGGCGGCCGTCCGGGCGCGCAGGTGCTCTCTCAGC
This sequence comes from uncultured Syntrophobacteraceae bacterium, assembly GCA_964557955.1. GTDB lineage: Bacteria > Desulfobacterota > Syntrophobacteria > Syntrophobacterales > Syntrophobacteraceae > JALOOX01. Next base: position 51,574 of record CAZLCS010000006.1, on the reverse strand, counting down.
TCTCTGTTGCGCCGCCCCCGTTCGGTGAAGGGAATTTTGCCCACGAAATAATCCCAGATTCCAGGGTGGCGGTCCGAAAAAGCGATGAGCAGGTCTCCGTCGGAGATCAGGCCCAGGAAGCGTCCTTCGGCATCCACGACGCAGACGCGCTGGATGTCGTTGCAGTCGATGATGCGCATCACTTCCTCGATGGGAGTGTCAGGCTGAACCGTGTGGACATCGCGGCGCATGATATCCGAAACATTCTGCAGGCCTTCAACCGAGATGTCCTGTTGCCGAAACATCTCCCAGTCCGGGCACTCCTTCACGGCGGTGCGAAACACGTCCACGCGTGAAAGCATCCCCACCAGTCTTCCCGACGCATCAATGACGGGAAGGCGTTTGACTCCCTTTCTGAGCATGCGGTCAACGGCCTGCGTCACGAGGCTGTCCTCCCCGATGGTGATAACCGGCTGGGTCATGACCTCCCCGGCCTTCCTGGAAGCCAGGGCCTCAAGAGCGGCCTCGACCTTCGCGGAATCCGACTGGGCGAGCAACCCCAGGCGCATGGGCAAGCCGGCCTTGTAGATCAGGTCCCCCTGTGCGATGACCCCCACCGGACGATTCTCTCTGTCGACCACCGGGAGCCCCGTAAAAGTGGAAGAGAGCAGAAGTCGGACCACCTCGTCCAGCCTCGCCGTGATATCCACTTTCTTGGGGTCGCGGGTCATGATTTCCCGCACCCTCGTCTGTCGCGGCATGAGCAGCCCGCGGGTCTTGTGTGAGACGACGTCCACACCCCGTGCGGCGACGATCCCGTCTTCCACCATTTCCGCAACCCGGGAGACGACCCGGTCGAAATCCACTGCCGGGAGGATGACCGTGATACGGACGGGGAAATTGTAGGAAAGGACCTCGATCTTACCGGTGGCGATCTCCCCGCTCTCATAAGAACCTTCGATGCCACGGGTGACCAGAGTGCGCGCCGCGATTCTGAGGCTGCTCACGTATTCTACCAGAGCACTGTGAAGCGGTTTGCCTTGCCAGCGGACCTCCTCGCTCGTGAAGATCTCAATGACCTTGTATTGCAGCATCAAGCATCCTCCCTCACTTCAGGCGTCCGACCCACATGCCGAGCAAAACCAGCGTCGCACCGAAAACATTGTTGCAGACAAAATTCGCCACGGTCACCAGATAGGTTGCCGACCGCATCGAGTTCACAGTTTCCAGGGCGTAAGTTGAAAAGGTCGTGAGCGCACCAAGATAGCCGGTTACGAAAAAGAGTCGGGCTGAGGGGTTCATAAAAGGCATGCCCCGTTCGGCCAGAGCGAAGGAGAGACCAATGAGAAAGCAGCCCACGAGGTTCACGATGAGAGTCCCAAACGGGAAGCTGCTCCCGAAGAGCTTCACTGCAAGAAGGCCCACACCATATCGTGAAAGCGCGCCCATGCTTCCACCCAGCATCACCAGAAGGATTTTCGTCATTTACTCCACCGTCACCGATCTGCTCGAAATGCAAATTCTGCTCAACCACAGCTGCAATGCTCCAAAAGACCTGTCATGAGCTCAGAACGGAAGATCCAGCAGAGGTCTCCAGCCCTTTCATCGAACCACCACGACGGTACAATGGGCGTAGCTCAACACCCGTTTGGCCACGGAGCCCAGCAGCCACCGCTGCAGGAAGCTTTCTCCGCGATGCCCCATGACAATGGCATCCGCACCCTCCTCGTTGGCCAGGTGCACGATCTGCTCGGCGGGGTGCCCCACCCGAACCAGAAAGTCTGCGTCAATGCCCATCGCCTGCGCCTGCTCTCTCATGCTTTTGAAGTGCTCTTCGAAATACGCTGTGGCATTCTCGAGCACCGCTTCCAGCTCCACCGCCACCGGCGGCTCAGGGGGACGCGCCACGGAGAGTACAATCATCCGGGCCGAATATTTCGCAGCCATATCGAGGGCAAGAGCATAGGCTTTTTCAGATTGTTTGGACCCGTCATAGGCAACAAGTAATTTACTGATCATAGGACGGTTCTCCCTTCGTGGTGGCCCCCGGATTGCTTTCGGAAACGGGACCCAAGGGTGCGATGGCGACGCCCGCCTTCTTGATCGACCCGGTGTCCAAAAGATGCCGGGGCAGGTAGAAGGCATTGGCGATCAGGGTGGGTACGACGGCGCTGGCCACAACAGCGGCCACGAGAAAGGAGTACTGGGTGGTGTCGATGATCCCGTGAGACAGCCCAAACAGGGCTGAGATGCTGCCGAAGGTGAGGCCTGTGGACATGAGGAGCGTGGTGTACATGCCTTCCCTGCCGGTGCTTCTGAACAAACGGGTTGCAGGGTAGACGGCGACGAGCTTCGTAGCCATTTTAGCTGCGAGCAGGACCAGGAAGACGACGGGAGCCCCGATGAGCGCCGGGACGGAAACGAACGAGCCGGCACGGATGAAGTAGAAGGGCGTCAGCAGCCCGAAGGTGAGAGTCCGGAGTCTTCGGATGAGCTGATGGTCTTTGCCGACGGTCCCGGCAAGGACCATCCCGATGAGGTAAGCGGGAAGCACCGCCTCGCTGTCGGCCCACGCAGCGAGAAAACCCATGCCGAAAAGGCAGAGCAGCAGGTACTTCGCTTCCAGCTCAGACGGGCGTCCGCCGTAGCGCTTGAAGAAACGGGGAGTCAGGAAGGGAAGCACCGCAAAGACGACCACCCCCACGCCCGCGAAGATCCCGGTCTTCACGGTGAAAGGCGCAAAAATGAGTCCCAGGGCCAGCACCGTGCCCAGGTCCGTGATGAAGCAGGCAGCCAGGAGTGTTTTCCCATAAGTGCTCGTGTTGAGTCCGAACTCCAGCATCACGGCGTACACGACGGCGACCGACGTCGTGGAGAGGGCCACACCCGCCAGCCAGCTGGCATCGGGGCTCCAGTGCAGCACATAGTAAGCAACTGCCGTGCATCCCAGAAAAGGGGCAAAGAAGCTTGCGAGGCCCACCGTGACCGCCTCTTTCCATTTTTCCCTGAAGATGGCCGGATCGAGCTCTGCGCCGGCCAGAAAGGTCAGGATGATCGCCCCGGTCCCCGAGAGGAACTTGATCCAGGACTCATGCGCCCCGAGAAACGCCCCGCCCACCAGCGCCCCGATGACCAGCTGGGCGACGGTCCCCACGACAATCTCAGACAGCGCCGTGGCAATTCGGAGCCAGATGGACAACAGCGTGGCCAGGAGAGCCAACCCCAGCCAGAGCGTTGCCAGGAGCCAAGTGTCCGTCATGATCCTCTCCTCCCTGTTGGATGACTGGCAGTACGAGATGGTGGCGTGGCGCAGGCCATCGAGCCTTGCCCGATGCAACATGGTTTGACACGGTGGAAGTGAGCCCGGGGCCGGAGCAAAAACAACATTGTGGAAGGCATGAAAGATTCTTCACGGGGTGAACATACAAGGTGCGAGAGAATAGACCCTGGCGGAAGGGGACCAGAGGGATTTCCAGGCGGCATATGGCCCAGGCGGGCCGACGAACGTGCTCTCCATTCCATTGAAGAAGCTCTTTCGTTCTTGGAGCAGGAGCTTTCTCTGGAGGTTCGGTCCCGGTCACACCTACCCCCTGGCTCGCTGCCTGAAGTAGGAATCATCAACCTGCGCGCAGGTGGTTCCGGTGGACCCCATCACCTTTGGAGAATGCAGTGGCGCAAGGATCTTGTTAGCACAGCGCCCCGTCACAGGCAAGCCATGGATTCAGACGGAGACTCTACATGGATCCAAGGATATGATGGATGAGAATGGTGGAAAGTCCCAGGAACACCAGAAATCCCCCCACATCCGTGGCCGTTGTGACAAAAATGCTGGACCCCAGTGCCGGATCCAGGTTCAGCTTGCGCAAAGAGATGGGAACCAAGGCTCCGAACAATCCGGCGATGACCAGGTTGGCGGTCATGGCCATCCAGAGGATCAGAGAAAGCCAGATATTCCCGTACCAGACCTGGGCGATCCCCCCCATGACCAGCCCACAGATCAACCCATTGAAAAGGCCCACACCGACCTGCTTCAAGAGAACTCCCGAGTTGCCCTTGATCTTGATCTCACCCAGTGCCAGTGCACGAACCACAACCGTGAGGGATTGAGTCCCCGCATTGCCGCCCATTCCGGCCACGATGGGCATGAGCGAGGCCAGGATCACAAACTGGGAGATGGTCTCCGAGAAGCGACTCACCGTGTATGAGGCGAGTATTGCGGTAGCCAGGTTGATGAGGAGCCAGGGAACCCTGAGCTTGACGGACTGGAAAAGGGGAGAGCCGATCTTCTCGTCCGTGTCGAGGTTGGCGAGCAGATAGATATCCTCTGTGGCCTCCTCGTTCATGACGTCAAAAATGTCATCATAAGTGATGATTCCCACCAGGCGAAGGTCCTGGTCGACCACCGGCATGGCCAGGAAGTCGTAGTGGGTCATCTCCTTGGTCACCTGCTCGATGTCCTCGTCCACCCGGACCGAAATCACGTTGGTGTGCATGATCTCGCCGACCGTCTGATCCGGCTTTCCCATGATCAGGTCTTCCAGGGAGACGATCCCCGTGAGACGGCGGGAGAGGTCCACCACGTAGACGTAATAGATCGTTTCCTTCCGGGGAGCCTGAAGCCGCAGCTGGCTCAGGGCTTCGCGAATGGGGACGTCGGGATGGAGGAAAGCGTAATCCGTCGTCATGTAGGCGCCGGCGCTGTCTTCAGGATACGTGATGAGCTTGAGGATGTTCTGGCGCTCAGCCTTCAGGAGAAGGGCCAGAAGCCTCTCCCGGGACTCTTCGTCCAACTCCTCGACGAGGTCCGCCCGGTCATCGGGGCTCATGAGGCTGATCAGCTGCTGCAGTATGGACCGAGGCAATTCTTTGAGGGTCTCTTTCTGAAATTCGAAGGGGACGAACTCAAAGGCGAAAAGCGCTTCAGCAGGTCCAATCAACTCTATGAAGTCAGCTACTTCCTCTGGACTGAGCTGAGCCAGCTGTTCGGCGGCATCTGCGGGATGGTACTCCTGGATGAAGTCCAGCAGAGGCTGTCTATCTCCCGCCTGGATAGCATCTCGAAGCTTCTCAACCACTTGCTCTCCCGCCAGATTTGGCCGGGGGCAGGATCAGCCGCCCTATCCCCCAGTGTGTTTAACCATGGCTCCCTATTGCCCTGTCCCAACTGTCTTCTCGATCTGGATACGCCATTTCGGATCATCTTCAACCAATTCCGCCCGCAACCGGCTTCCGAGAAAGTCCTGTTCTTCTAGCAGAAGCATGGGGGGTTTTCAACGCAATCCGCCCGGGGGAATAGGCAAGGAATGGCGGACCATCACGGGCATGACGCAGCCGACAATCCCAATGGGCGGCTCATCAGCTCTCCTATGCTTTGGAAAGCTGAAAACGCGAAGCCGGCTGGTGAAAACAGCCAAGATGTGAGGGGATGAGCGGGCGGGAAGGGGAGCGGGGGTGGCGAATCCCACGGCCAATGCTGTTGAATTAAGGGCGGATGAACTTGATTCAGCCCCCATGGGCCAGCACCCACAACGAAGGATGAAAGGGGAGTCCACTTTTCAGACAAACAGCATTGGATCCCACTGCTCCCCGAAGAAGCGGAGGGGGCAGGGCCTGGAGACCTCGCCCTCTCCCGACATTCTGAGGTGTCAAATTTCTATCATGCTTTCCTGCAACAGCTCAATATCCTCGATTTCTTCTTCCAGGTAAGCTTTCAACTTCTTCTTCAGGCGACTCTCGATCTGGCGCACCCGTTCCCGGCTGATCCCGAATCGATCGCCGATTTCCTGAAGCGTCATGGGGTCTTCGGTCAGCAGCCGTTTGTCGAAGATGACCGCTTCTTTGCCCTTGAGCTGGGCCCGAAACAGAACCAGCTTGTCATGAAGGATGGCTTTGGCCTCCCGGTCCGCTATCTGATCGTCCACAGGGAGGTCGTCCGAAGGCAGGAAGGACTTGTGCGTGTCCTCCGAGTCTTCCTTCAGCGGGCTGTCCAGGGAAATCTCCCAGCTGTTCAAACGCTGGTCCATTTCGATGATTTCAGACTCCTTGACATCCAGACGATGACTGAGGAGCTTGGGCGATGCTTCGATGCCCTGAGCCTCGAGCAATTCCTTTTCTTTGCGCAGATTGAAGAACAGCTTGCGCTGAGCCTGTGTCGTCCCGATCTTCACCAGCTTCCAGTTGTCCATGATGAACTTGATGATGTAGGCCTTGATCCAGAATGAGGCATAGTACGAGAACTTGTACCCGCGGTACGGGTCAAATTTCTTCACTGCCTGCATGAGGCCCACATTTCCCTCCTGGATGAGATCCATCAGGTTCTGCATCCAGTAGCGTTGAAAATCCATGGCGATTTTGACCACGAGACGGAGGTTGGCCGTGATGAGCCTATACCCGGCTTCGATGTCGTCCTTCTCCCTGTAGCGGATCGCAAGCTCCCGTTCTTCCTCACGACTCAGCAAAGGGTACCTCTTGATCTCCTCAAGATAGATGCGAAAGGGATCGAACGAGACGGGATGCGGTCTTTCCTTGGGGGAGAGCACGCTATTCCGGGATTCCTCGCTCACTTCCTCCTGGCCCCTCTCATCGTAGTCGTCCAGCTGCTTCCTGGTTGCCATTGCGTTTCGCTGCCTCACTTTTAAGGTTCCCCGCGGCTGAAACGGAGAGTGGAACTTGATTCAATAGTTCCACAAGTTTAATTGAAGATCAACTTAGCATTTTAAGAGCACCCCGGAAACAAGATCAAGGGAAATCAGGTCCCTGAGAAAGTCATTGCGTTTTACCTGTGCCTTCTTTATAAGAACCGAACTTTACTGGGGGGTGGTGAAATCCGTTCACCACAGCCAGAAAACTCCGCAATTGTGACACTGAAATCATGAAGATCATGATCCTGCTCATCCCTGGACGCACGGACCGGGACCTCCTATCGTCATCTGTCCGCCCCGATGATGAGCTTCCCACAATTTCCCTGGTCATGGATTCCATCCGGCCCATGGATTTCACCCGCATTTTCGGCCAGGAAGCCATGGGACAAATCCCCCGGAGAATTTCAGGATGATCGTCGCAGTGGACGGCCCGGCCGGTGCGGGGAAGAGCACGGTGTGCAGGCTGCTCGCCCGTGAACTGGGCTATACGTTTCTCGATACGGGAGCCATGTATCGGGCTCTCGCATGGGCATTGCGTCAGCAGTTCCCCGATTGGGACCACGTCCTTTCCCTCCAGAGGTCACCCCTGGATGCCGGCTTTCCTCTTCGATTCGAGATTCAGGGCGCCGACCTGCGCATCCATTTCTCTGGCAGAAGCCTCGGGGATGAGATCAGAGACCCGGATATCACCCGACTGGCCTCGAACGTCTCGCAAATCGCCTGGGTGAGGGAGTACCTGACCGAATGGCAGAGGCAGCTCGCCCGCGATGGCCGCGTGGTCGCCGAAGGCCGAGACATGACCACCGTGGTCTTCCCCGAGGCGGAAGTGAAAGTGTTTCTCACGGCAGACCTCGCCACGCGCGCACGCCGACGATTTGTTGAGTATATCCAGAAAGGGATCTCCGTTGAGTATTCCACTCTGGAATCCCAGATTCGAGAGCGCGATGAGGCGGATTCCCGAAGATCCCTGGCCCCCCTCCGCCCGGCACCCGATGCCTGCATCATCGACACCTCGAAGATGGAGATACCTCAGGTGGTCCAGATCCTGGTTCAACTGGTGCGTTCGCGGGATTCCCTTTGAACCATGTCGGCGAAGCTACGGAAGCTTCCTGTATGGGCGGCACATCAACCTGGAGACCTGGCTGTCCGTTGACTGAGGTGGAGCCCCTTTGGGCAGAAGGGGAAGGGAAAACTGATGGGTCTGCATTAATTGACTATAAAATGCGATTGCCAAGTCCGGTTCTTTTTGATAGCGTTCTGGATTTAAAAGAGTGGCGCAAGCCAAATACCGACAAGGGGGTAACTCATTCAATGGTCAACAACGACGACAACAACAAAGAAGTCCTTCAAGACGAACTGACCGAAGCTTCCGTAGAGGACGATACGTTTTCCGATGCAGATCTGGAAGACATGGAAACTCTTCAGGATCTCTATGAACAAAGCTTCAAGAACATCCAGGAGGGCGAGGTCATACGGGGCCGGGTGGTCCAGATCAGTGATGACTTTGTGATGGTGGACATCGGATACAAGTCCGAGGGTCAGATTCCCATCCAGGAGTTCAGGGGCGAGGAGGGCTTGATCGAGGCAGCCCTGGGAGATGAAGTCGACGTCTTGCTTGAATATCACGATGACGAAGATGGAAGCATTCATCTTTCGAAGGAAAAGGCCGCAAAAATCAAGATCTGGGATGACATCAGCCGCATCTACAACGATGATGGCATGATCGAAGGCCGCATCGTGTCCAAGGTCAAGGGAGGATTGGCCGTGGATATCGGTGTCCAGGCTTTCCTTCCCGGCTCCCAGGTGGATCTCAGGCCCGTGCGCAACCTGGAGAGCCTCATCGGTCAGGTGTTCCCGTTCAAGATCCTCAAGTACAACAAGAAGCGCAGAAATGTGGTCCTTTCCCGCCGCACCCTGCTGGAAAAAGAGCGCGAGCATCTGAAGTCCCAGACTCTGGCCAACCTGGAAGAAAAGAAGGTGGTCGAGGGCATCGTCAAGAACATCACCGATTACGGCGTGTTCGTGGATCTCGGCGGTATCGACGGCCTCCTGCATATCACCGATATGAGCTGGGGGCGCGTGGGACATCCCTCCGAGATGTTCCAGATTGGCGACAAGATTCAGGTCCAGGTGCTCAGCTTCGACCGTGAGCATGAGCGCGTTTCTCTGGGTCTGAAGCAGCTTATCGAAGACCCGTGGACCAATGCGGAACAGAAGTACCCCACCGGCACCCAGGTCAAGGGCAAGGTGGTCAGCCTGACGGATTACGGGGCATTCATCGAAATCGAGCAGGGTGTCGAAGGGCTCGTTCACGTGTCCGAGATGTCCTGGACCAAGAAGATCCGTCACCCGTCCAAGATTCTCAGCGTGGGAGACGAACTGGAGGCCGTGGTTCTCAGCATCAACCCCGAGAGCAAACGGATCTCGCTGGGCATGAAGCAGCTGGAGCCCAATCCCTGGGATGTCATCGCCGACAAGTACCCGGTGGGAACCACCATCGCCGGGCGCATCAAGAATATTACCGATTTCGGCGTGTTCATCGGAATCGATGAGGGGATCGACGGCTTGGTTCACATCTCCGACATTTCCTGGACCAAACGTGTGAAGCACCCCTCCGAGGTATTCAAGAAGAATCAGGAAGTTCAGGCCATCGTCCTGAACATCGACAAACAGAACGAGCGCTTCTCTCTGGGCATCAAGCAGCTGGAGCCCGATCCCTGGGAGACGATCCCGGAAAGGTATCCTCTGGGAGCCGTTATCGAAGGCCCCATCACCAACGTGACCGATTTCGGTCTGTTCGTGGAGCTGGAAGAGGGCATCGAGGGACTGGTGCATGTTTCCGAGATCAGCAAGGAGAAGATCAAATCTCCGGTGGGCCAGTACAAGATCGGCGACCGCATCACGGCCAAGGTGATCAACATCTCACCCAAGGACCGCAAGATCGGCCTGTCCGTCAAGAAGGTCGAGGAACAGGATGAACGCACCAATTACGACGACTATATGAACACGGCCAAGGCCGCCACATCCAACCTGGGCGAACTGCTCAAGGAGGAATTGGAGGCCAAAGCCAATAGCTCGCTCAATCTGGACAAAGACCGATAGATTCCCGTTCCCGGATCGAGATCTTCCCACACCCGGTTCTAGCTCATGCGGCTGAAGCCGGGTGTTTCCTTTTCAGCGGGGTGTGAAACCTGATGCGTCGAAAAGTCTTCTGGATCTTGCTCGTGATTGTCGTCTTCCTGGGAATCATGTTCTGGGCCGGCTCGGAGGACCTGGAGTTTCTGGCCAGTCCCAACCGAATCGGTGTCATCGAAGTGCGAGGTTCCATCCTCGATGTCCGGGACCATCTGAAAGCGATCAAACGATTCAGAAAGGATCCCAACACGAGAGCCATCATCCTGAGGATCGAATCGCCCGGCGGAGGCATCGCTCCGTCCCAGGAGATCTACCGGGAGATCAAGCGGACCATCCCCGAGAAGCCCGTCCTCGCATCCATGGGAGCCGTCGCTGCATCAGGCGGGTATTACATCGCAGCGCCGGCCAGCCGGATCATCGCTAATCCGGGCACCATTACGGGGAGCATCGGGGTGATCAGCTATTTCCCAAATCTCCAGGAGCTTCTCGAGAAGATTGGCGTGTCCACCGTCACCATTAAGAGCGGCTCCCTCAAGGATGTGGGCAACCCCGGGCGCGAAATGACCGACCAGGAGAAGGCATTTCTCCAGGGAACTCTGGATCAGGCGCATCAGCAGTTCATACGGGATGTGGCCGAGGGAAGGAAGATGACTGAAGAGAAGGTCCGATCCATTGCCGACGGTCGGATCATCATGGGTGAGACCGCCCTGAGCCTGGGCCTGGTGGATGAGCTTGGCAATTTCGAGGATGCCGTCATTGCGGCCGTGAGCATGGGCAATATTGTGGGGGAGCCTGAGCTCATCTACGCCAAGAAAGCCAGGGGATCTCTCCTCGATTTGCTCTTGAGCGACGAGGTGTCTGAAAAGATCGGGGCGTGGCTCAAGGGGTCGGACGTTCTTCTGCGTTACGAACTGCCGTCCGGCGGCTGGCCCCTCAGCCATCACTGACGCGGCGCCGATGGGGATCACGCCTCGAATGGCGAGACGTCGCCGCTCCCGGCACGGATGATCTCGGGGACATCGTCAATCAGCGAAATGACACTGGAGGGTGAGCCGGTCACGATTCCCCCGTCAATGATCATGCTCAATGCATGGCCAAGCCTGCCCTTGATCTCGTGGGGAGTGCTCAGAACCTCGGAGGTCTCCGGGTCGGTGGCCGTCGTCGTGATCACGGGATGACCGAGCTCCTGGACGATGGACAAAGAGATGGGATGGTCCGGCACACGGATACCCACAGTCTTCCGCTTGGTCAGCATGATGCGGGGAACCAGCCGTGACCCTTTGAGCACGAAGGTGTAGGGACCGGGCAGCAGCCGCTTCATGGTTTTGTAGGCGTAGTTGGTGACCTGTGCATATTCGCTGATGTCCTTCAGGTCGCTGCAGATGAAGCTGAAGGGCTGGCTCTGGGATCGCCGCTTCAGTTGGTAGATTTTTTCAATGGCGTCCTTCTTGAACAGGTCGCAGCCGATCCCGTAGTAGGTGTCGGTGGGATAGGCGATGATGCCGCCGGCCAGCAGCACCTCAACCACTTTTCGAATCTTGCGAGGCTCGGGATGGGTGGGGTTGATCTCCAGGATCATGGGCGATTCGCTTTCCGTTTTCAGATGGCTGCACTCGAGCTTCCAAGCTCCAGCCATGAGTCAGCTTCAATGGGATCGGAAGATGGTCATTGCTTTCGGATCCGGAGACGAGTCAAGCCCGGCGCTCTTCTTCACTGTGGTTGTAACCACTCCCGTGGGGATGCTTGAACACGGCAGCGGGTCCGGAGCAGTACGAAACCGGAACCCTTTTTGACATGGTTCAGAGGCTCCCTGACAGGTCCAGGTGGACGACCGCACGATCCGGCTTGCGGCAAGGAAGATTAAACGCGGGCCAAAAAAGTTGTCAAGCCAAGAAAAGGAGACGTGGTTTGGGAGGGGCCGACGATAATCCACGCTACGCCGCTGTCGACATAGGGTCGCACACCATCCGCCTGCTCGTGGCCCGTCTCGATGAAGACCGAGAGCTCGTCCCACTGCGTAGCGAACGCAGAGTCACCCGCCTGGCTCACCAGTTTCAATCCGACCGGAACCTCAAAGAGCCGGCCATCCGGACCAGCATCGAGGTGCTTCGGGAGTATGCGGGCATCATCGCCTCCCACGGCGTGAAATCTGTGGTCTGTGGAGCCACCGGAGTTGTTCGGAGAGCGAGGAACGGCTCGCGTTTCATGGAAGAGGTCAGGAACCGCGCCGGCCTTTCGGGATCGATCCTTCCCGAGTCATCCGAAGCATTCCTATCGGCCAAGGGGGTATTGAGCGTCCTTCCCCGGAACGGAATGGGAGTGTTGACTTTCGACCTGGGGGGAAGCACGACGGAGTTTCTGTTCGTGGAGGCCGATGCCGACCAGCCGGCTTGGAGCGACAGTGTATTCCTGGGGGCGTCCACCATCACGGAAAGGTTTCTCAAGGAGGCCCCAGCTCCTCCGGATTCGTTGAGGCGGGCTCGAAACGCTATCGGAGAGGTCATCCGGGAAGTGGTGAGTCGTTTCAATGAGGGACATGCAGGGAGGCAGGCGAGTCGGCAGAGCTGTGAGCTGGTGGGGACTGCGGGCACGATGACCACCCTGGCGGCCATGTATCTCCGGATGGTTCCCTACGAACCCTGCCGGGTCAACGGGCTTGAGCTGTCCAGGGAGTGGATCGAGGAAATGATCGAGCGCCTTGCAGGAGCGGGTCTTGCCGAGCGTCGCCTGTTCCCCGGTCTCGAGGAAGGCCGGGAGGACATCATCCTGGGGGGCGCACTCATCGTTCATGAAATCCTGCTCGGGCTGGGCCGCTCCAGGCTGCTTGCCGCTGACGCGGGCCTCCTTGAGGGGCTCTTGCTGGATCTGGTGGAAGGAGAGTATTTCGAGACTGTGCGCTTGCACACGCCGCTGCAATGGCGCTTCCCCATGTGCTCCTAGTACCGCCGGGCGCATGTCTTTAACCGGTTGCCGGTTCCCAATCTCAAGCTTGGGAATCAGCTGATCCGGGCAGTCATTTGCGCCCGGCGGTATTAGCCTGCGCTGCATTTGGATTCATATTGGACTCAGGTCTTGGGTTGACTGATGATCTTTTGATGATGGAGACACGCTTTATGGACGACAGACCAGCTGGTAGCATAACGGATGCTCTCACCTTCGATGATGTCTCTCTCCTGCCGGATTATTCCGAAGTCCTGCCCCATGAGACAGACATCGGAACCCGACTGACACGCGAAATAGCCATGAACATCCCCCTCACAAGCGCGGCCATGGACACGGTGACCGAGTCCGAAACGGCCATCAGTATGGCTCGCGAAGGTGGAATCGGCATCATCCATCGGAATATGCCCGTGGACCGCCAGGCCCACGAAGTAACGAAGGTCAAGAAGTCGGAAAGCGGTATGATCATCGATCCCGTGACGGTGGATCCGGACGAGAAGATCGCCGATGTGCTGAAGCTCATGTCCCGCTACCGGATCTCGGGGGTGCCGGTCGTCAAAGACGGCCAACTGGTGGGGATCATCACGAACCGGGATCTGCGCTTCGAAACCAATTTCGACCAGAAGGTCTCGGAAGTCATGACCCGCGACAACCTGGTGACGGCTCCCGTGGGGATCTCCCTGGAGGACTCCAAGCGACTCCTCCACAAGAACCGCATCGAGAAACTGCTGGTCGTGGATGATGAGGGGCGACTCAAAGGCCTCATCACCATCAAGGACATCATGAAGGTTAAGAAGTACCCCTTCGCCTGCAAGGATCACCTCGGGCGATTGCGCGTGGGAGGTGCGGTGGGGGTGGGTGCGGATACCCGAGATCGGGTGATCGCTCTTCGTAACGCCGGCGTCGATGTCATCGCCGTCGACAGCGCCCACGGTCATTCCCGAAACGTGATCCAGACGGTGAAAATGATCAAGACGGAGCTCCCCGATATGCAGGTCATTGCAGGTAATGTGGCGACGGCGGAAGGGGCGGAAGCGCTCATCCGGGCCGGGGCGGACGCGGTCAAGGTGGGTGTGGGACCGGGCTCCATCTGCACGACCCGCATCGTAGCCGGTGTCGGTGTGCCGCAGGTCTCCGCGATCATGGCCTGTGCGAAGGTGGGGGCTCAATACGGCATCCCCATCATCGCCGATGGGGGCATCAAGTACAGCGGGGATGTGGTGAAAGCCCTGGCTTCCGGCGCCGACAGCGTGATGATCGGAAGCCTCTTTGCCGGCACCGATGAAAGTCCCGGTGAGACCGTTCTCTACCAGGGCCGCAGCTACAAGGTCTATCGCGGGATGGGCTCACTCGGAGCCATGAGGGAGGGAAGCCGGGATCGCTATTTCCAGGAAGAAGTGGTGGAGCCCAGGAAGCTGGTTCCCGAAGGCATCGAGGGCATGGTTCCCTACCGGGGCCCGCTCAACGCCAGCATCCATCAACTGCTTGGCGGGCTGCGCGCCGGCATGGGATACCTGGGCTGCGGGAGCCTTCAGGACCTGCGAACCCGGGCGCGTATGGTCCGTGTCACCAGCGCGGGGCTTCGCGAAAGCCACGTCCACGATGTCATCATCACCAAAGAGGCTCCCAATTACCAGGTAGACCTGAAGTAGTCTGCGGGCCGCACAAGCAAGCGAGGGTCATTCAATGGATCTTGATCACATCCACGAAGAACGCATCCTGATACTGGACTTTGGCTCGCAGTACACCCAGCTCATTGCTCGAAGGATCCGGGAGAGCCACGTCTACTGTGAGATTCACCCTTTCAATATCGGCCCGGAGAAAATCAAGGCCTTTGGCGCCAAGGGGATTGTCCTATCGGGCGGCCCTTCGAGCGTGCACGACGAGGGAGCTCCCCTGGCGGACCCCGGTGTCTTCTCTCTTGGGGTTCCCGTCCTGGGGATCTGCTACGGGATGCAGCTCATGGCCCACCAGATGGAGGGTGCCGTCGAGAAGGCCGACCGCAGGGAGTACGGTCCGGCCACCATTGATCTGGACGCCTCCTCGTTGCTCTTTCTCGATGTGGAAAGGGAAAATGTCCGGGTCTGGATGAGTCATGGCGACAGGATCCTTCGCCTGCCTCCCGGCTTCTCGATTCTGGCCCATAGCGAGAACTCCCCCGTTGCGGCCATGGGTGACTCTTCACGGCGCCTGTTCGGGGTGCAGTTCCACCCGGAAGTGGTGCACACGCCCTGCGGCAAGGCGATTCTCGAAAATTTCCTGTTCCGGATCTGTCACTGCCGTTCGACCTGGACCATGAAATCCTTTGTGGAGTCCGTCACCCAGGCTCTGCGTGAGAAGGTGGGAGACGACCGGGTCATCTGTGCTCTGAGCGGCGGTGTGGATTCATCGGTGGTGGCGGTGCTCCTTCACAGGGCCATCGGAGACCGGCTCCACTGTATATTTGTGAACAACGGTCTGCTGCGAAAGGGCGAGGCGGAGAGCGTTCAGCGAATTTTCAAAGACCATTTCGAACTCAACCTGATCTACGTGAATGCCACGGAGGTCTTCCTGAAACGCCTCAGGGGTGTTGAGGATCCCGAGCAGAAGCGCAAGATCATCGGCAATCTTTTCATCGAGCTCTTCGAAAGCGAAGCCGCAAAGCTCAAAGGGGCCAGGTATCTCGCTCAGGGGACCCTTTATCCCGATGTCATCGAGAGTGTCTCGTTCAAAGGGCCGTCGGCCACTATCAAGACCCATCATAACGTAGGGGGGCTTCCCGAGCGGATGAATCTGGAGCTCATCGAACCGCTGCGTGAGCTGTTCAAGGACGAAGTTCGGCTGGTCGGGCGGGAGCTGGGATTGCCGGAGCACGTCATCAAGCGCCATCCCTTTCCGGGGCCTGGACTCGCCATCCGGATGATCGGCGACGTCACCCGGGAGAAGCTGGAGATTCTTCGGGAGGCCGACAGCATCCTCCTGGAGGAAATCGAGGCATCCGGGTGGTACGATCATGTCTGGCAGGCCTTCACGGTTCTGCTGCCTGTGCGGTCCGTGGGGGTCATGGGGGATGAGCGGACCTACGAGGAGGTCATCGCCATCCGGGCCGTGGAGAGCGTGGATGCCATGACTGCGGACTGGGCCCGCCTGCCCTACGAAGTGTTGCAGCGCATTTCCAATCGTATCATCAATGAAGTGAAGGGGGTCAATCGCGTCGTGTACGACATTTCCTCCAAACCCCCGAGTACCATCGAGTGGGAGTGATGAAACCTGAGCACTGACGCCTGAAGCCAAAGGGCATGATAGACGCTCCAGACGGAGACCTTCATCTATGGGCAAACAACCGTCCGTCTCTTCTGAGCGGTTCTACCGCTACCGCCACCAGCTCAAAGGTGACTGGTGCGTCTTTCACACCCGATATCGTGAAACCGACCTCTGGATTCGTGCACGAAGCAATCTCGAAGCTGAGGCGCTCGAAGCGGTGCTGAAATACAGGCGTCAGCTGGAGGAAGCCATTTCAAGGCATCCCGAGCTCCTTCACTCCCTCACTCCCCTGCCGGAGGATCCCCTCGCCCCTGTCATTGTGAAGCGCATGATTCGCGCGGCCCGGGAGGCCGGAGTGGGCCCCATGGCTGCGGTGGCCGGAGCGATGGCGCAGTGTGTGGGCGAGAACCTGGAGCGCTGGTCTGCGGGGATCATCATCGAAAACGGGGGGGACTGTTACCTCAACCTGCAGGAAGCTGTCACGGTGGGGGTCTATGCCGGCCCGGACTCTCCTTTCAGGGATCGGATCGCCCTGCGCTTTGAAGGTCATCGGTTTCCCCTGGCCATCTGCACGTCCTCGGGAACCATCGGTCATTCACTGAGCTTCGGAAAGGCCGATACCGTCACCGTCGTGGCCGGCGATGCCGCTCTGGCCGATGCAGCCGCCACCGCCATCGGAAACCGGGTCAAAACTCGACGGGATGTCGACCTCGCTCTCGAGACGGCCCGCTCCATCACGGGAATCGATGGAGCTCTGATCTTGATCCGGGATCGACTGGGCATCTGGGGGGACATGGAGCTGGCTCCTCCCCCGGCGTGATCGGACAGCCGTTCGATTCCCCGCCGGCATTAATGCTTGTGTTTTGGGAAGACCTTGGGATATAAATTCACGCGGGATCTGATTAAAAACCTGGTGATATATTACCTATTTATGCCGTGGCGCCCATGAGAATCGTGGTCATGTCGGATACGCATCTGAACCATCCGACGGAAGAATTTCGAAAGATATGTGATCTTTACTGCACTCGGGCCGATCTCGTGATCCATCTCGGCGACTGGGCACGCAGCACAGTTCTGGATTACCTGGAGGGGTATCCCCTGGAGGCCGTGGCGGGAAACACGGACGACCACGCCATCCTGCAGCGGCTGCCGACGAAAAAGGTCATTCGGATCGGGAAATTCCGCGTGGGCATCATTCACGGATGGGGATCCATCCGCGGCCTGCACCAGCGCCTGGTGCAGGAATTTGTGGATGTGGATGCGATACTCCACGGGCATTCGCACCTGCCGTATGTACAGCGGGACAATGGCCTGCTGTGGTTCAATCCGGGGTCGGTTTTCATGGGACGAGGAGACCTGCCGAGGAGTATCGGGATTCTGCATGCGGGTGAGGAGTTGTGGGGGGAGATCGTTCCTTTGTGAATGGCTGATGGTTGCCCGGCGATCTTCAGGCCTTTGGTTGGAGGAGAGTTCTTGCATGCAAAACCTTTGGGCGCCCTGGCGTATTGACTATATTCTCGGAAAGCGAGAGCCCTACTGTATCTTCTGCCCGGAAGGCGATGGACTTTCAGATGAAGAGCGCCTGATCCTCTATCGGGGTCATTCCAGCATGGTCATGATGAACAAGTATCCTTACAATAACGGGCACCTGCTGGTCGCACCCTGGCGGCATGTGTCGACTCCGGTCGAACTGACTGAAGAAGAATTGCTCGACCTCATGACGTGGGTGAACCGGTCGATCGAGGTACTGAAGGAAGTCATGCGGCCGAACGGCTTCAATGTGGGTCTCAATCTGGGGACCGCTGCAGGCGCAGGGGTTGAAGACCACATGCATTTCCACGTTGTGCCCCGCTGGCATGGCGATACGAATTTCCTGATGGTTTTCGGGGAGGTCCGAAGCATTCCGGAGCATCTGCGCCAGACCTACGCAAAGCTGCTCCCCCATTTCAATATGGAGGGTATGGATGAAGCTCTTTAAGCTGATCACGACTGCTCTGGTCGCGGGGATCATCCTTCTGTTCATCAAGCAGAATATGACGGCATTCACGACCAGAATCCCCTTTGCCCTCGATCTGTTCATCCGCGAACCGGTGAATTGGGGGCATTCAGTCTATGGTTTGATCATCATGTCGGGTTTCGTGGGCTTCATCGTCGGCTTCTTGGTCCTGCTTCGCCCATACATGAACATGCGGCGTCTGCTGGCTGAGAAACGGGAGTTCACGGTGGCCAAGGAGATTGCCCCCCCTCCCCCGCATGGCGGCACCACTCCCAAAGATGCCCCAACTGCTCCATCGCAGGATTAGCGCAAGAGACCGTTGAAAGACCCCGCCCATCCGACCCCGCCGTCTCGATTCAGGCATGAAAATTGCTGATCCCCATTCGTCCTGACTTTCCATTTTGTGGCTGATCCTTTTTGGAGAAGGGGGTTTTGTGAGCGAACAGACGGCTTCTATGGCCGATAGAATCGTCCAGGCGACAGGGGATTTGCCGACCATGCCCCATGTGGCCAGTATGGTATTACAGAAACTGGGCAATCCCAACACGAGCCCTAAAGAGCTGCACCAGACCATCTCGACCGATCAGGCTCTTGCCGCTCGTGTGCTCAAGGTGGCCAACTCGCCCCTCTATGGCTGCTCCAGGGCCATCAATCGGTTGACGGATGCCGTAGTCATCATGGGTTTTGACAGTCTGCGGTCCCTGGTCATGTCATCGGTGATGCAGGATCTCTTCAAGTCCTTCGGTTTGACGGAAAAGCTTTTGTGGGAGCATTCCTTCGGCTGTGCTGCCATCTCCAAGCACGTCGCCAAAGTCATCAAGTATCCGAAGGTGGAGGAAGCGTTCCTGGCCGGGTTGCTCCACGACATCGGAAAAGTGGTTTTGAACCTCAAGATTCCCGACCAGACCCGGGAAATCGTCCAGGAAGTCTACAACAACCCGGGTATCAGCTTCCTGCAGGCCGAGCATGAGAAATTCGGGTTTGATCATGCCCAGGTTGGGAAGCTTATTGCCAAAAAATGGAACTTCGCCGAGACCATTGAAGAGACCATTGCATGCCACCATGATCCGAGGCAGGCGCGGATTCTGCCGGTGCTGACGGTCATCGTCAACCTCTCCAACCTGGTGTGCCACAAGCTGGAGGTGGGACCGACCCGAATCCCCGACCTGGACCTCTTTGAATTCGAAAGCACCAGGCTGCTCCGGTTCAACGAGGAGAGCCTCGGGAAGCTCATGGAAGACGTGGGCGAGCTGATGGCTGAAAAAGACAGCTTGCTCGCACCCTGAAGTGGCCCGGAACCATGTGTGCAGACCGGTCAGACCGGGGCGGAAATCGTTGACACGACCATGGGCCGATGGTAAATGTTGAATCCCTTTAGATGGAAGCCCGGCCTTTGCCCGGAAGATGTGGAGGGATGGCCGAGTGGTTTAAGGCGGCGGTCTTGAAAACCGTTGTCCCGTTAGCAGCGGGACCGTGGGTTCGAATCCTACTCCCTCCGCCACCAGCCCACAACCCAAGTGCAGTACGGAGAGATGGCCGAGTCGGCTGAAGGCGCTCGCCTGCTAAGCGAGTGTAGGGTCAAAAGCTCTACCGAGGGTTCGAATCCCTCTCTCTCCGCCATATCAGACTTGCAAGGTCTCGACGGGATAGCCCTTTGAGGCCTTTATCGTTTCAGGTCACCGCTCAGGCCGCCACTTTGGCCCGATAGCGTTCCAGGACCGGGATTGCCATGTCGACCAAACTGATCCTTCAGGCCCCCTTCGATCTCTTTGGTAAGACGTTTCTTACAGGCATGCTTCTGGCGAAAATTCTGACAAAGACGTTCATATCCGGACTTTTGCCGAGCGGATTGGCCGCCGGACGAGATAGCGAAACACCCTCCTGCTTTCGCAGGGCATAATCATTCACCCAGGAGGGTCACGACCACTCTCCGTTCTCTTGCCTTCACGTCACAGTCGATGTGAAAGACCTGCTGCCAGGTTCCCAGGACGAGTTTCCCTTCCCTCACCGGCACCGTCAGGGACGGACCGAGAAGGGTTGCCTGAAGATGGGAGTGGCCGTTTCCATCATGCCAGGCCTGCTCATGGCCATAGGAGCGGCTCGGAGGGATCAATCTCCCCAGAAGCTCCGGAAGGTCTCGCTCGAGCCCCGGTTCAAACTCAATCGTTCCGATGGCGCCGGTGCTGCCCACATTGAAGACGTGCGCGATCCCGGTCCTTATGCCTGACCTGGCCACGATGCCCGCCACCCTTGCCGTAAGGTCATGCATGTCTCCATGTCCCTTCGTTGAAACGATCAGAGTGTCCTGGTAGACCATTTTGAATCCCCTTCATGGAATTTGGGACATGATCGCCCCTGTCTTCGCCTGTGTCTCTATTTCTTTCCCCTCCATTGAGAGACAAGGTGTCCACGGAGGTGTGCATCCATGCTACACTGCGAGAAATCGTGGGTAAGGGAGCCAGCAGGCGTCATGAGAGTCGTGACACACAGTGATTTCAATACCGTCTACAATACGGACCCGGCAGCAGGGCCGGGCCGAATCGAGTGCATCCGCAGGGCATTGGAGAACGAGGTCGAATTCATCCATGCCACGCCTGCCCGAAAGGAGCACATAGAGCGCGTACACTCGAAGCTCCATATCGCGAATGTCTCCCGCCGGGGCCTGTATGATATCGCCGCCCTGGCTGCAGGAGCCGCCATCCAGGCTGCCTTGACGGCCCTCTCCGAACCCTGTTTCGCACTGGTGCGTCCTCCGGGGCACCACGCCTACCCGGATGAATCCTTCGGCTACTGCTAT
The DNA here is from genome assembly GCA_964557955.1 of uncultured Syntrophobacteraceae bacterium. GTDB lineage: Bacteria > Desulfobacterota > Syntrophobacteria > Syntrophobacterales > Syntrophobacteraceae > JALOOX01. Next base: position 30,843 of record CAZLCS010000006.1, on the reverse strand, counting down.
TTCAACAACATAGCGATTGCCATTGAGCATCTTAAGGCAGAAGGACTCATCAACACTGCATGCGTGCTCGATTTCGATCTGCACCGCGGGGACGGCACAGAGGCCATCCTGGGAGACAGGGGCTATGCTTTCATCCATAACCCTCGCGCAAGGGACCGTGGGGCATACCTTGAAGAAGTCGAAGCCGCGCTGACATCAGCGCATGTGGACATCGTCGCCGTCTCCGCCGGTTTTGACAATCATCGGTTGGACTGGGGGGGCCTGCTCCACACTGAAGATTACGGGGAAATGGGCCGCATCATCCACAATGCCTGCCGGAAGCTCGGAATTCGGAGTTTTGCCGTGCTCGAGGGAGGATACAACAACCAAGCCCTGGAGGAGAGTGTTCCAACATTTTTGCGGGGACTTGAGGGACGACCTCAGTACACCTCCACAGAAAAAGATGTCCATTTCGCCGCTCGTCATGCCGGCAATCATTACCATGGAAATAGATTTCCATGCATGGGGGTGAGCGCCGCGGGTGCTCGCGGCCGTTAAGCCGGCATCCAGCTTTTTTGTGGCTTCCGGCCAAGGACTGCCGGAATGACGACTCGAAAGGTGGACACTCTATTGTGATGAGCTGTACTTGGCGCCATTCAGCTCGTGAATGCGGCGTGGCCATGCCCCCCCTGCTCCGGTTCGGGACCTTCGCACGGGGGCGATCCATTGACCTGCCTCCAGATCTCCAAAATCCTTACCTCCATACTCATCCATGGAGGGAGAAGAGCTCTGAAACGGTCACTGAATCGCCCCCGCAGCGGGCTCCGAGTTGGGAGCAGGAGGGATTGCGCGACGCCAACTTTCGCCGGCTTCCCGGATGCAAATGCACGCCCTCTTCAGCACATTTCTACTGAGATAATGCCTGTCCTTTCATGGTCCCCTTGCTTCCCAGGGAACTGAGCAGCTTGAATACGAACTTCTTCGATGAGAGGTTTATTTTCCCAGTGAAGACGCCATCTTCCAACGGATCACCGTTGCCGTCCAACGCCTCATAACCTCCATATGCGACGTTCTTGGCGCTCAGGTAGAATCCTCCCCGAACCGTGATGGGCTCCACTCCGTTGATAAAGCCCTCACCGCTGATGGCATAGACCCGATGGGGATAAGCAGCATCGGTCTCTTTCCTTACGGTGAAGGTCGTGAAAGACACGCGGGTACCGCCCTGTCCACTGCCAGTCACAAGCCAGAACTCGGGAAGCTCGGGCTCCAAGAGAGCGGGTGGGGCCAGGGGGTCGACGGGAGCCCTGATTCCTTTTGCATTGGGTCCTTCGGAGAGCTTGATAGAGATCTTGGTTCCCTTCTTGTCCACCTTTCCGACAATCGTCCCACCCCCTCGAGGAAAACCGGATTCATCAGTTGTATTGTAGCCCCCGTTGATTTTACCCTTGGAGTCGACGGAGTGGATGCCGGAGATAAAGATCACTCCACCCTCCATAACAAAACCATAACCTTCGAACGTTCCCGGATTGGCGCCATCGAATGTAATAAAGGCAGCTCCCTTGTCCGCGCCAGAAATATCGAAGAGCCAGGCTCCCTCGATGGATGGCTGAGCAAATGAAAGAGACTGAAACCCTGGAACTAGAAACAGCCCAAGCACCAGAAAAAGCACTTTCTTCATGTTCTCCTCCCCTCTGAAGAATTCCCCAAATCCTGTGGCAGCTCTTCACAATCCAGATCTTCGTGGTTAGCATTCCCATTTCAATTGGTCAAGCCAGCATTTCACCTCCAGATCCTGTATCGAGATGGATCAGTCTATCCCCGCAGACACAGGAAGCATCAACTCCGCTTACACTTCTTAAAGACAAGAACGCTCCTCTCCACCAGAGCCATTTCTTCATGCCAAGTGATGAGCAGAAAGAAATACCGAATGGCTCAAAACAGTTGCTATTGGCTTGTTTATGGTTCAAAAACATCAGGCAGGTGGGGCTGGTCGTTGCTGTGTGCGGTTACTGGAGTCCCAATGCGTCTTCGTGCAGAGCATGGGGCCGGATTTGCGACCGTGTACGATTCTCAAATACTTCAAGGGGGAGGAAGACGTGAAAAAGCTTGGAAGTGTTCTTTTGTTCACCGCGTTGGTTTTTGCTGTCTGTTCCTGCTCCATCAAACGCCCTTACATGGTGGACCGGCCCGTCCAGATCGCGCCCAGTCCAGGGAAAGCCCTGGTCAACTTTGTGCGGCCTTCAAGCTTCGGGACTGCGGCCAAGGCCACCATCTGGGATGGGGACAGGCTGATCGGGGTGAGTTTCGGCAAGCAGTCGTTCCAATACGAGTGTGAGCCGGGCAAGCACCTGTTCATTGCGTGGTCGGAGTACAAGTCTCCCGTTGAGGCCACACTCGAGGCCGACAAGGTGTACTTCATCGCTCTGCGCATCAGGATGGGATGGTGGCGAGGCCGAATTCACCAGGTTCCTGTAACCAAGCATGATCCGCTGTGGGGTGAAGTGGTGACAGCGCTCAAGACGAATCCCAACCGGGGCTTCCAGGCATCGGCCCTGGCTGAAGCCGAAGCAGAGGGGAAACCCAAAATCCAAGAGTACCTGAGGGTATACGAAAGGGAAATCAAAGGCACCGAGCACGTCCTGTATCTCAACCGCCAGGATGGGGTCTCTCCCGAGGAAATCAGATAGCCTGATCCAAGGGAAAGCCGACACGCATCGGCGTGACATTTTCACACAGCCCGGCTGTCACTGAGCGTGTCCGCCCCCTCCACGCCACAACCCGCCGCAGGCTGCCTCCGTAACGGTGCGCCGCAGCCGGTGCAGAAGTGAGGAGCGCCCATACTCCATGGCCTGCGGCGGATTGCCTCGATCCAGCCTCGGACGCCCTGCCCGGCCCCCACCGGCATCCGTCAAGTTCGACGGACTGAAGCGGATTTTCTCATCCTGGAAAGGCCCCCTTCATGGACCACTCCCTTGAGGAGATCCAGGCTCGACCTTAACGTACTCTTCGAAGGCTTTTGCTGGAACAGTCTGCAACCATCTACGGAAAGGATGGCCCGATGCAGTGGGGTGGGTCGCATTGGACCGCAGCAGCGCTGGGACTGGGGATCATGTTGTCCCCTGAAACCTTTGCGGCTCTGGGGCGTACAGCCGGCGTTCTCGGCAATGGCCTGCCGGTCGCCATGCTGGCCGCAGTTCTCCTGCACCGGGCCACTCTTCGGAGCTATTCAGAGACCCGGAGAGGTCTTCCAGCGGATATGGCCGAAGCTCTTCTCATTCGGAAGACATTCGGAAGCATCTTCTGCATCGCCGTCTTCCTGTGTTCCAGGCTGGTGCTCGCCATCGTCTTGCCCACGGCGATACTCGCTACGGCAGGATTTGTGTTCAATGAGGTTTTCATCTACTGGTTTCCAAACTTCGCCTTTGCAGCGATGCTTCTGGCGGGAGTGCTTGCGGTTAACCTCGTTTCTGAATCCCTGGCAGAAAAGCTCCAGATCGTCTTGGCCACGACGGCCCTCATCGCGGTAGCCGCCCTTTCCGTCATCGGACTCTCACAAATGTTCTGGGGAAGGGCTGGCTCCACCCCCCCCGCCGATCTCATGGGAATCCGCTCCGCACTGATCCCCGTCATGGTGCTCATCGGTTTCGATCTTGCCCGTTTCGGACTGAAGAATGAAGAATATCCTCCTCCCTCCTCGGACAATGGCGCCATGAAGATCGCTCTCATGGGTACGGCAGTCGTCCTTGGCCTGTGGGCCTGGGTGTCTACAACAGCCGTTCCGGGAGAGAGACTGGCCCAAAGCACCATACCTCATATGATCGCGGCGAGAGCCATCGCTGGAGACCAAGGACGCATCGTTATGGGGGCGGCCGTTTTGAGCGGCACGGCCGGTGCGCTCAATGCACTTTTCATCGCGATCCCCCGGAACGCCGTCGGGATCCTGTCTGTTGCGTTAAGCCGTCCCACCACCCATCGAATGGTCTGGTGGCGAAGATCGTTTGTCCTGATCCTCGGCCTGTCCATCGCCGCGATGCTGATCTCTGGAATGGCGGGAGAGCCCGTGCTGGACGTCTGGGTTCGCGGAGGCATGCTGTTTTGGTTCTTGAGCTACCTGTTGATGAATGCCTTAGCCTTGCGGGCCTTGGTTCGAACCGACCCGTTCAGCTCCGTTCACTCCCGGAAAGGCCTTCTTTGGATGCGGGCGCTGGTTCTGGCGATTCTATCCACAAGTCTTATCATCCTAATTATATCAGACCCGGATTGCGGGGCTCTTTTGCTGTTCATGGTGAGCACCGCCGGGGTCTGCTGGCTGGGCAGCTGGATCAGCCTGCGGATCTGGATGAGGCATCGCAGGAACCAGGATCTGTGAGAACTGTCGACCATTTTGCTCCTGGGAAAATGATGTACCCTCAGGATGGAGGTTATGATGAATAGATTCAGATTACCATTGTTTGCGGCCATGATTCTCGGCCTCGTGATGCTGGGCTCCATCTCCCCTGGTGTTGCGACGGCCAAAGAAGTCTCGAGAATCAGTATCGACGAGTTGAAGGGAGTCTTGGACTCCAAGGACTACGTCATCCTGGATGTTCGATCCGGGAAGGACTGGTCTTCCAGTGAGCTCAAAATCAAGGGCGCCCTGAGAGAGGATCCGAAGATGTTCGATTCCTGGGCTACCAAATATCCCAAGGACAAGAAGATCGTCCTCTACTGCGCCTGACCCAACGAAGGCACCAGTGCCAGTTTGGCACAGAAGCTCATGGACAAGGGATATGACAAGGTTTACGCCCTGAAGGGCGGATGGCACGAGTGGCACCGGGCGAAATACCCGGTTGAGCCGAAGTAACCGGTTGACTCATGGATTTTTTCTTCAAGGTGATGGACGTTTTGTTGAGATGCATGGTCTACATCCCCTTGGCAGCATCCTTTTGACACCTTGACAGTCGTCGACTGTTTCAAAATGCGGCTTCAAACGAAGGGGCGGGGGTTGACCCCGTCTCTTCGACAAGAACACGCCCAAAAAGTCACGGAATACTGACACGCCTGCATCAGCCACTGCCCCATAAACCCTTAAACAAGCCTGGCCTCTCTTCGCGGGCCGACAGTCAACGAAGCTTGTATGGGGCACGCCCTGTTTCCCCCTGCTCCTTCAGGATCAGTAATCGGAGCCTCCCTTTCCCATGGCCTCACCGGAAGGCTCGATGTCAACGACCGTTCCCCATGCCGGCGTCCCCTCCTCGAAACCGTTGTGCGTCAGCCGGATGAGTCCATCTCCATCCAGACGGATGGCAAACAGGTCACCGTAGGGCTGAAACTGGAAAGGCAGTGAGATTTCCTCGGCGGAGTATCCGGCCCGCTGACTGGTGAACACCACCCATTGACCGTCCGGAGAAAAGTGCGGATGGTTGTTTCGACCGCCTCCCCCGATCAGCTTGTGCAACCCGCTGCCATCAGGTCTGATGAGCCAGATATCAAAATCGCCGTCCCGGTCGCTGGCAAAAGCGATCCACTCCCCGGTCGGAGACCAGTCGCACATGGTATCCGTCCACTTTCCGCGGGTCAGCGACTGCAGCCTGCTCTCATCGCTGTCCATAATGTAAAGGTTCTTGAACCCTTCCCGGCCGGAGCGGAAAACCAGCCGCCTGCCGTCGGGCGAGAAGGCTGGAAAGCCGTTGTTTCCCGCCTCACGCGTGAGCTTGCGCAGTCCGCTGCCATCGTTCCGCAACGCCATCAGGTCGACTGCATCCATGGCCCCCTGGAACACGCCCCCTACCGCGAAGGCGATCTGCCCGCCGTGAGGCGCCCAGCTGCTGCTGAAGACTCTCCGGCTCTCACCCTTGAAAAGCGTCCTGCGGCCGGAGCCGTCCACGTTCATCAGGTCGAGCTGCTCGAGGCTGCCTCCCACCAGCACAACCTGCCTGCCATCGGACGAGAAGGCAGGAAACGAGCCCGCCAGGCGTAACATCTTGAGATCGGTCCCCGGCGGGGCCCCCCAAAGCTCCACATTGGGGACGGCAAAGTCCGGTCTGGCCTTGTGGTAGACAATCAACCGGCCATCGGAGGAAATCGACGGGTTCCAGTGGTCCGTGGCATCGCGAGTCACCGGGAGCCATTTCTTTGTGCCGAGATGCATGAGTTCAATCTGGCGATGCCCGCCTCGGAGCACAGACGTCGCCAGCCACTTTCCGTCTCCGGATACACGCGGAGCGTAAGCCTCCACATCGGTCGGCGTGACCCGTTCCATTCCGGAGCCATCGAGGTTGACACGCCAGATCCCCCAACTACCCCCTCGCCGGCTGTGAAAGAAGACGCTCTGGTCGTTTTCGGCGAAGGCGGGCCAGCCGCCATCGCGAGTCACAAGCCTTCGGTCACTGCCGTCCGGCCTCATGACGTAAAGATCCGTTTCTCCAGCTTTGCCGCTTCCCGAGGCGAATGCAATCCAATTCCCCTTGTGCGACCATACCGGAGAGTAATCTGCCGTATCGGCCGGAGACAACCGCTCCACCTGGGACCCATCGGATTCCATGACGTAGATGCCGTTCCAGGCCTGCCCTGCGGTCTCCGCTGGCTGCCGCGTGCTGACAAAGGCAAGCCTGCGCCCGTCGGGAGACCAGGCCGGATGGTCGTCCAGGGCAAAGTCATTCGTCAGCCGGCGCAGCCCGGAACCGTCCGCTCCCGTAACATACAGTTCCATGTTGCCGTCACGCTCGGAGACGAAGGCGATGCGATCGCCATCGGGGGAGAACGACGCGTTATAGTCAAGGGCCGGATGGTCCGTGAGAAACCTGCTCTCATGGGTCTGGAGATCGGTCACGATCACGTCCCACCCACGCGGTGCAAGAGACGCAAACCCGATGGATCCCGGCGGGGGCAGAACCCGCGCCTCCCCGGGATGATCCGGTGTAAAGATCAAGGCAACAGCAAATACCATACTTGTGATCAGGATGAGCGTTTCCATGATGTTCTCCCGAGTACTGTCCTGTGCCTCACATTACTATAAGGATTCGTACATATGTACGAGCGCTTATGTTGAAACTTTCAATCCATCATCATTACTGTAAAAGTTAGCTTTCCGGTCAATTCTTGCTGTGAAAGGTGGCTTCAGAGACTTACAACAGAAAACATTGAAACGAAAAACTATTCTATTGAATGGTTTGCCTTTTCCATACTGAGAATGATCCCTCAGGGAACTTGATGCAGCCCATCGCTCATCAGGTTGCTGGGCCTTCCCATTTCGGCGTGCCGGGTAACCGCTTTCGCCAGTAGAAAGGTCGGCGCTTCTGATGGGCGGATGCTAGGACTCGTATCATTTCGGGATACACGGCATATATCAGATTGTATGGAAACCGCCACAGGGTCTTCCGGCGTGCTCTCGCTCCGATCTTCCGGCACGATTCCGGGTGCTCAGTAATCTGATCGAAGGCTCGCTCGACCTCTCCAAGCAAGTCCAGCCCCAGACCAGGCTCACGCGACTCGTAGTAACGCACCGCCTCCGTGATCTCGGCATCCACGTCGGGGTGTAACGTAATCGGCTTCACGAGATGGCCGCATGTAGACGATTTGGTTTTTGAGAATCTGAAGGGCGCGGGAGGCTTGCACGGGACCGCAGTTTCAGCCGTAGGCGTAAAGAGCCGCCAGCAAATGGCGAAGCCTTTCGGTCTCGGACATATTCTGACGTCCGGAAGCAGGTTGGAAGACATCCATAAAGCCTGTCCAGCGCTGGCAATCGAGAAGAACGTCGAAGATGGAGACCTCGGGCACAGCCCGGGCCAATTCGCCTTTCAGGCGCTTGAGACGGGGCGGGAAGGACTGCCCGGGCACGCGTGAATATCCCAGCGTCCCGTTGCGGTTCACCCAGAATTTGTCTTCGGTCGCTTGATAGTCTCGGTCGATTTCCTCCAGATCATTCCCCAGTCTCGCGTACCGCGGCGCGTAATACTCAGCCGCACCAGCCGGGAGGCCGAGCCGGCGGACGTGCTCCTCGAATCGGAGGAGGAAGTCGTCACGGGGCAGAAGGTGGTCGATCATTGGAGCGTAGCGCCGCCCGCCCGAAATGGCCACGGTGCGCTTCTGGAGACCCTGGACGGTGGCATCGAGGAGTCCGAGCTCGAAGGGCGCCTTCTGCACCCGCACAATCCGGCCCGTGCGGCCGAAGCGCTTTACGGCCTTCCTATCCCACAGCGGCCGGAGAAACTCAACGGGACAACCCTCGATCGGCAGCTCCGTCTGATTGCTCTCGGCGTGCTCCTTTGCGAAGGCCTGCGCTTGCGGGATGGCATCATCCGCAGTCGTTGCACTGAGGGAGACCAGCCGATACCAATCGGGGAGGAAGCGTCGCAACGCCGAATAGTGGTCCTCGATCCTGCCGAAATAGGATCCTTTCCAGCTCGGCGTGCTCTTCAAGGTGCTCGAAATCCCCTCGCACTCCTGAGGGCTCTTGTAGCGGTGGAGCGAGAGCCACAGCTCCTCGGGATCGCGGCTTTTCTTGATGATGGAAAGAATCTCGGAAAGCACGTCTTGCTGCAATTCGTGTGCGGAGGAGGCGGCGCGCTGGAGGACGCTCGCATGCTCGGATGCTCGGTGCCGCGTGTTTTCCCAGACCCGGATGAGCATTTCAGCCGCGGCGTCGAGGAGGAATGTGCGCCGTTCTCGGACAAAGCAGAAAAAGGAGTGCCCGGCGGCGCACCCGGCTGAGCTGGGCGAGCTCGGGCGCGGTGTAAAGGTCGGCAAGCCGTGCGAAACGCTCCGGCTGGTGGCGGGTGACGGCCTTTGGAAACGGCCCTTGGGGGACCAGGAGCTCAAGCTGCTCGAGTCGCAGGAGCTCTCTTGCGAGGTTGCTCACCGTCACCCGGGGAACCGGGTCTTTCAGGAAATCGAACGGGCTCCTCCCATCCCTGCCGGAAAGGAGCCCATCCAATCGCTCCCCGGCCTCCGATCCAATACCACTTTCGATGGCTTCGATCGCGGCTCGCCCAGCCCGGCTCAACGCCTGCTGCGCTGCCGACTGGAGTGCGCTCAGAGACGGAATCTCAACGCGCAGCTCCCGGAAGCGTTCGGCGGCTGCATTGACCAGGACCGCGACATCGCTTTCCCTTTTGGCCGGACCGTCTTCAAGCCAGCGCACCGCTTCCTGGGTCGCTTCGGAGCGGCCCCGCCGATAGAGATCGTTTTCAGAAGAGGCCAGGGCTTCCTCCCAGCTCTCCGGAGCAGGGTCTTTCAATGGATTTTTTTGCGCATCGAATGTTTTGGCTGGATCTTCGGTCACACCCTCCCCCTTTCCGCCGCATATCGGGGCTCGAAAGGAGGGTAACATGCCGTTCTGTGCAATGATCCAATTGCGGGGATGATGGCTAGGGAGGGGGAAAAATGTACTGATCTCCACCCGCTGAATATTTGTCGAGGTAGCCCCGCGGAGTCACCATGCGGCCTTCCCAGACATAGGTGCGGCTGTTTCCCACGATGAGGATCGACTGCATGTCCACCTCTTCCGCCGGGACGGTCCCGAGGGTGGTGAGGTGAGTCCATTGTCCGTCACGCATGGCGCGCCGGACGATGGCAACGGGTGTCTCGGCGGAGCGATGCCGCAGAAGGATCTTGCGGGCCTCTTCCAGGAGATTGGGGCGGGTCTTGCTGCGGGGATTGTAGATGGCGAGAACGAAATCGGCTTCGGCCACGGCAGCCAGACGTTTTGCAATGACATCCCAGGGCGTCAAATGATCGCTCAAGCTCACGGCGGCGAAGTCGTGCATCAAGGGAGCCCCCACAAGGGAAGCGGCTGCGTTGAATGCAGGGATCCCGGGCACCACCACCACGACCAGGTCGGCCGCTTCATCCGAAGGCGATCCTCCGCCCGTCACACGAAGCCCTTTCTGGCGGCAGAGATCAAAGACCAGACCTGCCATTCCGTAGATCCCGGCATCACCGCTCGAGACCAGGGCCACTTCATTCCCCGCCAATGCGTGATCGATGGCGGCATTGCACCGTTCGATTTCCTTGCGCATGCCGCTGGAGACCAGCAGCTTCCCTCCAATCAAATCACCCACCAGGTCCAGATAGACCTTGTAGCCGACCACCACCTCGGCGCGGCTCAACGCCTCACGTGCCGCCGGCGCCATGTAGAGCTCATGGCCCGGTCCGATGCTCACAACGGTCAGTCGGCCCTTGCGACCGCCAGCGTCACGTTGCGTGTTTTCCGCTTGGGAACGATGAGTATCCCTTTCTGAGCGCTCAGGAGCGCGGTGGCTTCGCATACACTTCGGACTCCCACGTGGTTCAATACTTGATTGGAAGGGTTGGGTACAGTCACATTCTCCAGCTGGGTTCGCGGGTAGAAATAGACAGCGCGCCTCAGGTAGGCCGCCGCCTCCAGGATACCCCTTTCGTCAGCCTTGAGATCCACGCTGGCGAGGTTCCGGATGGCCTGAACCGCCAGTTTTTCATCCCTGAACACAACGCTGATGAGCTCCAGGATCTCTTCGGCAGGCGTATTCCTGTTGCAGCCGATTCCCACCACCAGATTCCTGGGCCTCAGGACCAGGCACGACCAACCCTGCGGAACCAGATTCTCTGAAACCCAGACACAGGGAATCCGAGGATCGGAGGAAACTGAATCGGGATCCAGGACCCAGGTGACTCCCGAAAGCCTCGTTAGAAGCGGTTTCAGGATGGCGTGGGGATCATAGATTCGGAGCGGCTCATTCTCCAGTATGGCGCGTGAAACCGTCTTGAGCTGAGTAATGTTTTCGATCTCGAGCCCCTTCCGCTGCGCAATCACATCGAGGGATGGCTTGCCCTGCACGTCCGAGGCGGTCGTGATGACGGCCTGACCGCCGGTTATGGCGGCCACCTTTCGCGCCAGGTTGTTGGCCCCTCCCAGATGGCCCGAAACAAGGCTGATGGAAAAGTTCCCGCGCTCGTCCAGAACGACTACGGCCGGATCCACCGTCTTCAGGCGCATGAGCGGCCCGATCTGGCGAACCACGATGCCGGTGGCCATGACACAGATGAGCGCACGGTATTCCACCCAAAGCTTGGGAATCACCGAGCGGATTCGGTCGAAACCCCTGGCGCCCATGGCCAGTGCGAACTGATGACGCTCGGGAACATAGCAGACGCTTCCCGGCATCTTGGACTGAATCCGCAGGGCGAGCTCAGCGCCGTTACGCGTCAGAGCGACAATGGCGATCGACGGTTCAGGGATTTGAGCTCCCATGGCGAAATCCGTGGCTGAAGGTCTCGTCATAGAGCTTTGATCGGGTCTTCCGATCCCGACTGCGGGCTCCGAACACCTCTCCGATCATGATGATCGCCTGCCGCCTGATGCTTGAGGCTTGAACTTTCGATGCAATATCGTGAAGAGTGCCTCGGACGATCTCCTGGTCCGGCCAGCCCACGCGATAGGCCACCACCACCGGCGTTTGCGGCGAGTACCCGGTGGCGAGCTGAGAAACCACTTCCTCGATCCGCTGAATGCTGAGATAGATCACCAGGGTGGCGCCATGGGCAGCCAGCGAATTCAACGATTCGGCATCGGGAACGGGGGTGCGGCCCGCCATTCGCGTGAGGATGAGGGTCTGGGATACGTCGGGCAGCGTGAGCTCCTGCCTCAGGGTAGCCGCCGCGGCAAAAGCCGCCGAAACTCCGGGGACCACCTCGTAGGGAATGGCGTCGCGATCCAGCAGGTCCATCTGCTCCTGAATCGCCCCATACAGGCTCGGGTCCCCCGTGTGGAGGCGAACCACCCGCGCCCCCTTTTCGTACCCTTCGCGGAGCAGCCGGTGCGTCTCTTCGAGACTCAGGGATGCGCTGTTGTGCACTTCCGCACCGGGCTTGCGGTCCTCAAGGAGGGTCTCCGGAACGAGGGAGCCAGCAAACACGATGCAGTCGGCCTCCTGAATCAGCCTCTTCCCCTTCACCGTGATCAGCTCCGGGTCGCCGGGACCCGCTCCAACGAACGTCACCGGAAAGTTCATCTCACTCCTCATCTCTCTTCCATGGAAGAGCTCTCAGGGTGAACGGCCGTCACGACAAACACGGGGTTCAAAGCTTCGAAGCGGTGTGAGCGCCCAATGGGTGCTGAACGATTGACCTGGAGCTGCAGGAGGTCAAGCCTCCACCCGCGCCCCTGCCAGAACGTGCGCATCTGCTCAAAGGTGTCCAGCGTCACGGCGGTGTGCACGACTCTTCCACCAGGGAGAAGCCTGGCGGCCACCTGTTCAAGAATCCCCCGGAGATCGCCGCCGCTCCCGCCGACGAACACGCGATGGGGCTCAGGAAGGTGCGCCAGCAGCTCCACGGCATTGCCGCACAGCGGTTCGATGCATCTTCCGCCGAACTTCGCGACATTTTCCACTAATTGTTGAAAACGGTCCACGCTTTTTTCAAGGGCGATGACTCGCTGCAGAGCGGCAATCCGCGAGGCTTCAATAGAGATCGAACCGCTTCCCGCCCCGACATCCCAAAGGACCAGGCCATCCTGAAGGTGCAGGTGGGCAAGCGCCACGGCGCGAACCTCGAGCTTCGTGATGAGCCCCGCTTCGTGGGCCAAAGCGGACTCTTCGATCCCGAAGACGGGCGGGTTTTCCCTCGTCAAATTGGCGGATTCGCCGCCCGGCCGCCCCAGCCCCTCACCCGGAAGCACCACACAGAGATTGAGCGCCGAGAAAGCGCACTTCAGAGCTTCCGCCGGCGCAAAACGTCGAACGCGCTCAGTGTCCAGCCCCAGGTCCTCCCCGACGATGAGCCCGCAACCGGCAAGCCCCTCGTCAAGAAGTCTTTGAGCGACCCATGCCGGCGTGTGGCGCTGGTCCGTGAAGAGAGCCACGGTCGCCCCCTCCCGGACGGCAGCCCGCCAGTCCTGCTCCCCTCCCCCTCCTTTGCGGCCGTGCAGGCTGATCACCCGCACATCCTCCCACGGCGCCCCGATGCGCGCAAACAGCGCCTGAACCGTAGTCATGTTGGGGATCACATGGATGCGGTCTCTTCCCAGTGCCTGGAACATGCGCCGTCCGATGCCGTAATACAGGGGGTCGCCCGAGGCCAGCACCGCCGTTCGGCTGCGGCGAGACAGAACATCCAGCTCCGCCAGCGATTCATCCAGCGATTTCCCCAGAGGGATCTTTTTTCCCGGGTGGTCCGGGAAGCTTTCCAGATGGCGCTTTCCCCCGAACAGGACCTCCGCCGCCCGAATCCACTGCAGCGCATGGGAGCTCAAATCGGCCGGCCCCATGCCCATTCCCACCAGCAGGATCCTCGGAGGAGACCAGTCTTCAGGTCGGCATGGTCTCGCAATCGTTTCCATCAAGGCCTCGTCACATCCGCCAGCAGCCGGCCGTCGTAGTTGAAGAGAAGCAGCCGGATGTTCATCCTTTCCTCCGCAAATCTCCAGGATGCCTCGGCCGCCCGATCGGCCACCGCCTGCACAAGATCGGAGGCATTCTCCGCGAGGAGGATCTCGAGCGCCTGTCGGGCCGTATTCGCCTGCTCGATCCCCCGGCACATCCGGGCGGGATGGCCGGCTGCACGGCAGAGTGTCGCCAGGGGTCCCAGATCCATCCGGTTCTTGTGCGCATGGGTGTACTCATGCCCCTGAGCCATCTTGACCGCTTTCCCGAAAAACACGCTGTGCACGACTGCACTGCAGCCCATCCGATAAGCCTCTCGCACCGAAAAGGCAAAAAAATCGGCGATCTGCACGAAAGCTTCCCCAGGCCAGGCACCGAACAGCGCCTGGGCGTAACGCTCGCTCTTGCCCCCCGTGCTGAGCACCACGGTCTCACAGCCGTTGGAGCGCGCCACCGAGAGCTCGGTCTGGATCGTCTCCTCGTAAGCTTCATGGGAGAAGGGCCGCACGAGGCCCGTGGTCCCCAGAATGGAGATTCCTCCGAGAACGCCCAGTCTCGGATTCAAGGTGTGCCGCGCCAGACGTTCGCCCTCCGGGACCTCGATCTCGATCTCGATGACCCACATCCGTGTGAAAGCTGCCGGTTGATCATGCGCTGCAGAGGTCTGAAGACCCCCTTGCCCCCCCTGAAAGAGGGAATCAAAATGATTCCCGCGATAACTTGATGCATATGGGGAATCAGCGCAGCCGATAAGGACGTGTGGGGCTGCCGGCGGTTTCCACGGCGAGGTTGAATGGAAACGGAGCTCCGGAAGCCTCCCATCGAAGGAGAGTCGTTCGATTTCCTCGCAAAGGTTCCGCACCATCATGTCCCGAGGACCGGGGTTGACCGCCGGCTCCCCGGGCTGAACCGGCAGTCCGGGCTTGGTCACCACACCGACGCCGCGCCCTCCCACGATGCAGATCAGGGGATTCAGGACGGGCTGCCCCGCATTTTCGGAGGACTCAGCAGCGCCGGGATTGGCAAAGCACGGAGTTCCGCACGGCTCCCGGGGGAGACAGCGCAGGTGCACACGGATTTCGGCTTTGTGGGTCACATCGGGGTCGTCCCCCCCGTCCTTGATGATGCTGACCCACGTCTCCCTTTCCGCAAGGCCACCGTCGGCAATGGGCACCGGGTAGAAATAACCCGCAGCCAGTCGCACACCGACGACGCAGGGCAATTCACCGCCCAGCCACCAGCGCAGTGCAGCCCGAGCCGCAGCCACAGCGGCGGTTCCGGTACTGAACCCGCACCGGAGAATCCCTTTGCGACCGCTCACTGATGGCGGTGAGCCCGGCATGTGAGTAACCTCGCAGACCCTCTTCATGCATTTCTGCTCCGCCAGCCCGTGCCACCCCTCAATGCAACGTTATGGACATTATAGACGCCGTACCCAAACCTGTACGCGTACTTGTGCTCGCAATCGAACCAGAAACCAGAAACCTGGCATCTGAAACCGCCCCCGGGCGTTACCGAAACAGCTCCGGGTAAATCGCCCGTGCCAGCTCCTCCACGGCATCCACAGACCGGGGACCGGGGCGGGAAAACATGAGCTCGTCCACGAAGACGACCCTGCCCCCCCTCACCGAACGGAGCCTGTCAAAGTGAGAGCGCTTGCCGGGCTCCAGGGGATTCCGGTTCATGGGTCCCTTCTGGACCACGTAAACGTCCGGGTCGGCCAAAAGCAGCGCCTCGAAATTATACTGGACGATCCCCTTCTCGTTGGGAACCGCATTGCGCGCCCCGGCTGCCTCGATGATCCGGTGAACGATGGATCCTGCTCCAGCGGTTGTCAGGGGCTCGGCCCGGATCTCGTAGAAAACGCTGAGCGGTTTCTCCACCGAGATCACCCGGCTTCGAATGCGCTCCAGTCTCTCACGCAGCTGCAGCACGGCCTTTTCGGCCGACTCCGCATGCCCGGTCAGAGAGCCCAGTCGGAGCATGGTCGAAAAGACCTCATCGAGACTCACAGGGGAGAATATGGCCACGGGAATCCCGGCCTCGCGCAGGCGATCCAGCTCCGGCGTCGCCTCCCGGCGGCTGGCGCTCTGGACCACCAGGTCCGGCTTCAGGCCGATAATGAGCTCCACGTTGGGACGCATGTGGGTTCCGACAGAGGGCAGCTGCTCGATTTCGGCAGGGATTCGATCCGCCTGGGTCCGCGCCACCACCTGGGAGCCCGCTCCGACAGCAAAAAGCATCTCGGCGAACGCCCCGTAGAGCGGAATCACGCGCCGGGCCGGTTGACGCAGTTCGATGGACTGTCCGGCATCGTCGATGACCTGGAGAGCTAAGGAGCTCGGTGGGCTGGGCAGAATCAACAGGACAGCCAAAAAACATATCCCCAAAAGGGGCGGTTGGAGACGCCTGACGAAATGCCCGACCCACTGTTTGTTGTCCCCCCTCCAGCGGAGAATGGCAGTGTGCTTTTTGGACAGCATGCTTAGACACCTCCACAGAAGAAGATGTCCATTTCGCCGCTCGTCATGCCGGCAATCTTTAAGCCGGCATCCAGCTTTTTTGTGGATTCCGGCCAGAAGACTGCCGGAATGACGACTCGAGAGGTGGACACTCTATTGTGATGAGCTGTACTTAGATATCCCACCGTCTTACAGAAACGCCTTCAGGACGGAATGAACGCGACCTGAACCCGCCCCGTGCCCGGTATCTCCTGCACAATGGCCTCGGTGCGATAGACCGATGCCAGTGTTTCCGGTGTCAACACCTCGTCCGTCGCTCCCTGAACCGCCACCTCTCCGTTCTTCAGGAAAACCAGCTTCCTGCAGAAATAGGCTGCGAGGTTCACATCATGGAGGACCGTGACAACGGTCAGCCCCTCTTCAAGATTTCTACGCTCGAGCAGCGAGAAAATCTGAAGTTTGCGGTGCACATCCATGGCCGAGGCAGCCTCGTCCAGGAGCAGGATGGGTGTGGACTGGGCCAGGGCCCGGGCCATCATCACCCGCTGCCGCTCTCCGCCGCTCACGTCCGTGATCACCCGCTGCGCCAGCGTCACGGTATCCGTGGCCTGCATAGCCGCCTGGACCACCTCCTCGTCTTCGGCATTGTCCATCTGCCAGGATCGCTGGTGCGGATAGCGGCCCATGCGAACGACCTCGACGCAGGGAAAGGGGAAACGCACCTCGCCATCCTGCGCCACCACGGCCACCCGCCTTGCAAGCTCCTTGGGCTTGAGCAGGCCCACGCAATCGCCCAAGATCTCGGCACGCCCGCTCCGAATCGGGATTACCCCGCTCAGCGCGCGGACCAGCGTGGTCTTACCGGAACCGTTCGGACCCAATACCCCGACGAAATCCCCTTTGCGCACCTCGAGGGATACTCTCTCCAGCACAGGGTGGCCGCCGTAGCCCGCGCACAGGTCGACAATCCGGATCACAACCGGATCCGGCTCTTGCGATGCAGCAGCAGAAAGCAAAAGAACGGTCCTCCGAGAATGGCCGTGACGACTCCCACCGGAAGCTCTTCACCCTGGGGGAGGATGCTTCGGGCCAGGGTATCCGCCACCAGGACCAGGAGCCCCCCCGTGAGCATCACCAGGGGAAGGAGGCGGCGGTGCACCGGCCCTACACTGAGCCTGACGAGGTGGGGCACTACCAGCCCCACAAAGCCAATGACTCCGCTCACCGCCACAGCAGCGCCGGTGATGAGGGAAGCTGCCAGAAGGAGCCTGAAGCGCACCCGGCCCACGTCGACCCCCATCTGCTGAGCCTGGATGTCTCCAAGACTGAGCAGATCGAGCTCCCGCGCATGATACAGGATGACCGCCCCGCCAATGAGCAGATAAGGCAGCACCAGGCCGGCGTGGGACCAGGTTCTCCCCGAGAAGCTTCCCATGATCCAAAAGACGATTGTGGAAACCGACTCCTCGTTCAGGCTCTTTAAAAGACTGATCCAGGCCGAGAGAAACGTCGAAACGATGATTCCCGCCAGGACGAGAGTCGTGCTTTGCAGCCGACCGTCCATGCGTCCGAGGAGGTAGACGCCGTACAGGGCGCCGAGAGCCCCCGCAAAAGCGGCTCCAGGCAACAGACCGACCCCCATCCATGTCAGGCCTCCCCAACCCAGAAGAATGGCGATGGAAGCCCCGAAGGCCGCGCCCGTGGAGACCCCGAGGGTGAACGGGTCCGCCAGGGGATTCAGGAGAACGCCCTGGTAGACGCCGCCCGCCAGGGCAAGCCCGGCACCGACGATCACTGCCAGGAGAACCCTGGCCAAACGGACATGGAGGGCGATATACCGAACGGAATCATCGATTCCCTGGGCAAGTGAAGATTCGAAGGGGGAGAACCACAAACGGGCAAGGGTATCGTAGGAGATATGGAAAGGGCCGATGCCGGAGGTAAAAAACGCTGCCCCCACGATCAGGACAATGAGCATCACTCCATAGGCAAATCCTTTTTCCATCTTCACGACTTGTCCCTGGGGCCGCCCGAGAACCCCACCCATGCGTCATTCCGGCTGACACTGGAATCCAGATACCTGCCCATTCGTTGGATCCCGGCGTCCACCGGGATGAAGTACAGAGCCAGGACAGGAATCGTCGGGCCGACTTCCAAAACGGTTTGCTTCATGGGGCTATTTGGCCACCCGGTACCCCGCCTCCGCTTCTCCTGTCAATGGTTTGGAGGGGCCGTTCTTCAAGCCCGCGCGAATCGTCCGCGTCAGGTCGACCACGTTGGTCGGGCTCGCTGCCGGCGCGGAATCAGTCCGGGATTCCAGTCCACGTCGCTTGATGATCATCAGGGAGAGATAGTTGGGGCGATCCATCCGACGCAACGCCTCGAATTCGCGCTCGATCACTTCTCCATCGAGGCCGCAGCGGCTGATGAAGCAGCAGGATTCCCGGAGGCCGGCCTCGTCCACTTCGGTCAGGATTTCCGGCAGATACTTGTAGGCCTTCAAAAGAACCACGTTGTCCGAGTGGGTGATGACTTCCTTCAATCGCTCTCCACCCTTGGCTCCCGAAATGATGGAGACGATTTCCTCGCCTTCCGCCAGGGGCTCCCCGGCACAGGCAGCCGCCGCCTGGAAGGAGGTGATGCCGGGAACGACCGAAACCCCGACCTCAGGAGCCCGGCTCCGAACCTTCCGCATCAGGTAGATGAAGGTGCTGAACGTCAGAGGATCACCAAGCGTCAAAAAAGCGACATCCTTCCCCTGCCGGAGCACCTCCACGACCCGATCGCAATTGGAATCCCAGGCATCCTCGAGCTTGTCGGAGTTGAAGGTCATGGGAAACGCGAGCTGCTCGACGGGGGTGGAAGCCGGGATGTGCTCCCCCACGATATCGTGAGCCAGGCTGTAGTCATTCTTGCTGGAGGAGGCCGCAAAAACGTGGGCGACCGCCTTCAACACTTTGACCGCCTTGATGGTGAGGAGATCCGGGTCCCCGGGTCCGACTCCGATGCCATAGAGAGTGCCGAGCATGGCTTGTTCCTTTCGCAAGGTCTTGATATGCACTGCAGGTTTATTGATTCTGGGCGGCCCTGGTCCATTCCAGAAGCGCGTGCAGGATAGCCACGGCCACGGTGCTGCCGCCTTTCCGTCCCAATACGGTGATGCTCGGGATCGCTTGAAGCTGATGAAGGGCTTCCTTGGATTCAGCAGCCTGCACGAAGCCCACGGGGACCCCAATGACGAGAGCCGGCCGGACCCCCTCCTCCTCGGCGAGCCGAATGACTTCCAGCAGGGCAGTCGGGGCGTTGCCCACCGCCGCGATCTGGCCGCCGAGCTGTGGTCCGACGTGCCGAAAGGCTGCAACCGAGCGCGTCGTCCCCAGTTCCTCCGCCCAGCGCTGACTTTCGGGCTCGAGCACCGGCGTCACCACCCGGTTCCCATACCAGTCGAGGCGCCACGGTGAGAGCCCCACCTGGATCATCCGCGTGTCCGTAAAAATCCTCGCTCCGGACCGCAGAGCCTCAGAGGCCGATGCGATCGCTGAAGCATGGAAGCTCAACCGCTGGGCATAATCCAAATCCCCCGTGGTATGGATCACGCGACGCACAACATTCCACTGGTCCGGAGGAAAGCCGTGACCTGCCATCTCGGCGTCTATGAGCCGAAAACTTTCCCGTTCGATCTCTCTCCCGGCGACCACCAAGCCGGGGCGATCATCAATGGAGGATGGGGATGCATGCTTCATCTCGACTTCCTCGCGTCGGCCGTCTGAAATCCTTTCGGGGCCAGTCACGGCAAAAAAAAATCCTCGGGCCTCGATGGGTCGAGGCGCCAAGGATTGCACCCTGTCTGACTTGATCCTTGTCTTCGGCCAGGGAAACCCCTCGTTCCCCACATGATTGACGGGTCGGCCCACCGCTCTCCCGAATGGTCGACCGAAAGCATCACATCAATACGGACCGCATATGGCATCAGGCAGGTTTTCTGACTCACGGATCCACCTACTCGCCACACCTTCCCATCACGCCTGGAGCGCGACAGTGGCATCCTGTGGCTTTCGTCCCCGATCACAGCGGCGGGACCGCGACGGATTCTCACCGTCTTCCCTTTTAAATCCCATGGAAACAGGTACCTGAGCCTACTCAATTTCAAAGAACTGATTATTTTTTCATTGATTCGCTCAATCGCCCCTCTCTCTATCGTATTTATGGGGCTCCGTCAATGACTATGCTGGCAGGAGGGTGGCTGCACCCGGTCCGCGAAATCGCCGGCAGCGCGTGAACGCGACCGGCCGAGCGCATCAATGCAGGCTTCCGGCTGCTGGATGTATCGTCCAACGAACATGTGCCTTTGGATATTAGCTTAATAATTCTAGATCCTTATGGCATAATGGATACATGATGGTATGAATGAAATGCATTGCAGCCGTCAGAATTCCCCGGCACAGGCTCAAAGCTGAAATCTGATGGCTCATATTGGGCGATGATGAAACAAAAGCTTTGACCGAGTTCAACAGGCTGTGGTTAGATCAGATGTTATGGTATTTGACCCGGGAGAGTCTGATACGGCCTCTGGAATATACGAGGGAGGATGTGGTTTATGGTGAGTCTGAAGAGTGGATTCTCGATTCTCATTGCGATTGTCGTCGGCTTGATTGTTCTGGTAACCGGCATCAGTCTGCTGGTCGTCGATTTCTTGGTGGACCTGTGGTGGTTCGATTCACTGGGCTACGCATTCTATTTCTGGCAGCGACTGCTTTATCGCTACGTCGTGTTCGGCAGCGTCACCCTGCTCTTTTTTCTCATTTTCTTCCTCAATTTCTGGGTGGCCTCCCGTTATTTGGGCACCACGGAATCTTCGGAGCCTCAGGATCAGGAAAAACGCCGGGCCTACAAGGAGATTCTGGGGCTGTTTCGAACGGGCTCCATGCGTGTCTACACCCCCCTGTCCCTGGTTTTGGGCATTCTGGTCGCCTACCCTCTTTTCGAGCAGTGGGAAGCCTTTCTCCTGTACGTTTTCGGCTCGTCCAAGGGCATCGTCGATCCCGTCTACGGCAAGGACATCAGCTATTACCTGTTTTCCTTTCCCATTTATTCGCTCCTGCAGCGCAGGATTCTCATCGCCTTCGCAGCGCTGCTCGCAGGGATTCTCCTTCTCTACTGGCTCGAGCGCCGCATCCTTTTTCAACAAGAACAGAAGATGCCCGCCGGGGCAAGGCTTCACGTCAACTTCCTCATCGCCGTCATTTTCCTCATTGAGATGTGGAACTTCATCCTGCAGAGATATGAACTGCTCTACACAGGGTTCCATGAACCCCTTTTCTCGGGACCCGGCTTTGCCGAGATGAACGTCGTCCTCCCGTTGATCTGGGCCTGTATGCTGCTCCTTGCCGGACTGGGGATCTCGCTGATCAGCTACCTCAACAGAAGAAAAGGGCTGAAGCCGCTCATTGCCTTCGCACTCCTTTTAGCCCTGGCCCTGGTGGGACGCTACTCGAAGTTCCTGCCGGACCTTGTCGACGAGTACATCGTCAAACCCAATGCCATCAGTCGTCAGAGCACCTACATCCGGCACAACATCGCTTCGACGCTGGCAGCATTCAGGCTGAGCGATGTCGAGATACGGGAGGTCGCACCCGAACGACTGCCCCTGGAACTGGATACCCTGAAGACCGAAGGGGTGTTCCGGAACATCCCCATCTGGGATGGTGAGCTTCTCAACGACGTCTTCAAGCACCTCCAGGAATTACGCACCTACTACGACTTCGCTCCGGTGGACGTGAGCCGTTACACGGTGCGAGGCTACAATCAGCAGGTCTACCTGGCCGCCCGGGAGCTCAACACCTCCGAACTCCCTTCGGGCGCCCGGAATTGGATCAACCAACATCTCACCTACACACATGGCTACGGGGCGGTGATGGTGCCCGCAGGTCAGGGCGGGGACGAACCCATGACCTGGTTCCTGAAGGGGATCCCCCTGGAATCGGACTTCGGTTTCCAGGTCGAGCAGCCCGGGATTTATCATGGTCTTCTCGACAACTATCCACAAGTCATCGCTCCCAATGACGCCGGGGAATTCGGGTATCCGAAAGGTGAGACCAATGTCACGGTCAACTATGCCGGAGACAGCGGCATTCCCATCAATTCCCTCTTCCGAAAGCTCCTGTTCGCCTATTATTTCAAGGACAAGGACATCTTCTTCACCGTCAAGACCAATGAGAACAGCAAGCTGCTGTTTCGCCGAAACATCCGAGAGCGCATCCGCCTCCTCACTCCTTACCTGCTGCTCGACCAGGATCCATACGTGGTGGTGACCCCCAAACGGCTCTTCTGGATCCAGGATGCTTACACGCACTCCGACTTCTATCCTTATGCAGCCTCTTATCCCGTGGGTGACCGCAAGGTGAATTACATTCGAAACTCGATCAAGATTGCCGTAGATGCTTACGACGGGCGGGTTTCCTACTACGCATTCGATCGACAGGACCCCTTCGTTCAAGCCTTCGACCGCATGTATCCCGGGTTGATCAAGGATCAGAGTGAAATGCCCCCGGAATTGAAATCTCAAGTGCGTTACCCCCAGGACTTCTTCAACGTGCAGATGGAGGTATACGCCAAGTATCAGCAGACGGACCCTTCCGTCTTCTATCAGCAGGAGGATGCCTGGGAATTTGCGATAACCTCCGCTTTTCGCAGGCAGGAAGCACCGATCAAATCATACTACCTCACTCTGGACCTTTTCGAACAGGGCCGGTTTGACTTCGTGCTGCTTTCCCCCATGACCCCCAAGGGCAAATCCAACCTCAGGGCTCTGGCAGTGGCCGGATCAGACCAACTCAATTACAGCAAACTCATTGTCTACAGCTTCCCCAAAGGCCAGCTGGTTTTTGGTCCCGAACAGATCTACTCGCTCATCAATCAGGATACCCAGGTGGCTCAGCAGATCACCCTGTGGGATCAAGTGGGATCGGAGGTGGAGCGAGGAAAAATGATCATTGTCCCCGTCGGGCGCGTGATCATCTACATCCAGCCCGTATATCTCAAATCTGCGACTACATTGAAGATTCCGGAACTGAAGCGCGTGATCATGACCCAGGGACAGTTCGTGGTGATGGAGAACAACCTGGAGGAAGCCTACGCGAGACTCGTGGAGCGTGCGAAGGAAGAAATGCGAAGGATTGAGCGACGCTTCGCGCCCATTTGGGTTGAGCCGCAGCCCGCACCACAAGAGCCGGAAAAGCCGCAGCCGCAAGTCCAGGCCCCCCCTCCGACTCAGCCCCGGGTTGAACCGCCGCCGAAGCCGGAACCACTGACTCAACCCCAGCCAGAGCCGAAAGCGGAACCTCCGCAGGAGCCCAAGCCGGGATCCCAGTCGCAAACCCGGCGGGAGGCTGAAACCGCGGAGCAGCCTGCAGTCAAAGGCCCGGACAGACCGGGGGAAGATACTCCTCCAATCCCCAAGACTGATAATCAGTCTGAGAAGGCCGTTGAGAATCAGCCCCCATCACAACCATCGGCCGATGCCGAACCTCAGGCAAAGCCTGGGGGGGCTGCAGCTACGCCCGATGAAAGCTCGCCAAAAAATTGACATCAAGAGGGGGGGGTCAGTCCTTGTCCCCCCCACCCCAGGCCCCCACCTTATCGAGGACCTTCTCGTAGTATACCTGGTTTTCCTCAAGGAACGCCGCAACTCGCCGCGACATGTTGAACTTCATGATCAGGAAATTGAGCTTCTTCATTTGTCGATACTTTTCCTGAGTATCCTGGACGCCTGCAAGGAGCTCCTCCGTCGTGCGGATCTCCTTTCTGATCTGGATTTCCGGGGGAAGGCAATCGGCGTTCTTCAGGATCTTGTAGGCAATCCGAAGATCGGGAGGAAGTTGGCTGTCGTCCTCGATATTCAGCGGCTTTCCCTTTCCCGGCAGGTCGTCGAATTCGCCCCGGTCCATCGCTTCACGGATGCGCTCATCCGCGATCTTGTCCATAATGGCAAAGAGATTTCCCATGCGCTCCCTTTTCAATGACTGACGCCACGATGCTCCAAGGTTCGTGGAAACCATTATAATGATGAACCGCAGCAAGGAGAAGCAATGAGTCTCATTTCATCAAAAATGCCGGAGCCATTCCCTCCCCGTTCCATCTGGATCCTCGGTGCAGGCCGGTTCGGCCGTCTGGCTGCCGAAAGGCTCACCAGGAGATTCAAGGATGCGGAATTTCTGGTAATCGATGAGCGATCCGATCGTCTCGCGGCCTTAACCGGCGAGCTGGGGGTGAAGACTGCCGAGGCGGATGCCATCCCCTATCTGTCCAGCCGGCCTTTGGACGATGTCCTGTGGATTGTGCCGGCCGTTCCGGTTCATGCAGCTTTTCAGTGGCTGCTGCATGGAACGGCGCTCTCCTCCCGTGCGGTGGCCATCCCGGTTCCGACATCCGTGGATTCCCGGGTGCCGAATCCCTTCCGAGTGCCGGATGGAACCGTGTATGCCAGCTACGCGACCTTTATTTGCCCCGATGCGTGCAGCGAGCCGGAGGAGCGGTGCACGCACACCGGCGAGCCACGGCTCGGCAATCTCTTCGATGACCTGTCAAGGATCACGGTACCCGGCTTCCATATATCCGTCCTGAGAAGCTGGCAGCTGGCCCCCGGCGTCGGAGGATATACGGCCGGGCAGCTCAGGCGGCTGGACAAGGAAGTTCTCGGGCGGAAGGGCGCTCATATCATTGCCACAAGCTGTCGCTGCCATGGCGTGATCAATGCCCTGAAGTGGGCGTGATCCCATTTTGAACGCAGGGAAAGCCCCTCCAACGGTAAATACCTGCATCCATAGACATAATGGCAGATTTCTTGCTTAATGTGAACAACGATTCAACAGCCAGCGACGAAGTGCGGCTCTCTCCAGGCTGTGCGCGTCTGACCGGACCCATGGGATCTGAGGCACCGGCATTAGCGACCTCAAAAACTCGATATGTCGAAGGACACGGACAAAGAGGATACTGAATGAAGCCCCAGCCAATAGTGGTAAGCTCGTGCCCTCTGGAGTTCAACGAATGCCCTTTACTCCAGGAGCTTCAGGCACTTCGCGATGAATGCATTCGACTCACCGAGCTTTCCATCACCGATCCACTCACGGGGTACTTCAACTACCGGTACATGATTCAGGCGCTGGACCAGGAGATGGAAAGGTCTCGTCGCACAGGACTTCCCACAGGCCTTATCATGGTCGATCTGGATCGATTCAAGGACGTCAACGACAATTACGGACACATGGTCGGCGATGCCGCCCTTCAATGGGCCTGCAGGGTCTGGCGCGAGAACATTCGACGCATCGATATTCCATGTCGATACGGTGGAGAGGAATTCGCCATCATCCTTCCAGGCACGGACCTCCCCCAGGCCACTCTGCTCGCCGAACGAATGAGAAAGGTGCTTGCCGAATCTCCCCTGGACGTGGAGGGATGCGCACTGGAACTCACCGCAAGCTTCGGAGTGAGTGCCTTTCGGGGCCAGAACGGGGCCACCCCTCAACGCGTCCTCGATTGTGCGGACCACATGCTCATACGGGCGAAGGCCCAGGGACGCAACCGCGTTTGCAGCGATCTGCAGCCAAAGCGCAAATCTCCCACGGAAGTGACGCCCGATGAGCGGGCGGCACTCTTCGGCGCCAAAGGCGATGAAGACTATGTTTCACCGTGTCTGGACGGTGTGGAGGATGATTGTCAATGAACAGGGATCGGAAGCTTCTCAAACGTCCTGTCTCGATCTCTCTGACGAGCGGGAAGGGCGGAGTGGGCAAGACCAGCCTCACCGTCAATCTGGCCGTGGCGCTGTCACAAAATGGAAAGCGGGTGCTCATCGTGGATGGAGACCTTGGCCTGGCCAATGTGGATGTGCTCCTCCGGATTCAGGTGGACCGGAACCTCCGGGACGTCATTGAAAACGGCGAAGACCCCATGGACACCATCGTTCCCATGGGACCCAACCTCGGTGTTCTGCCTGCAAGCTCCGGGGTCCCGGAGATGCTTAACCTGGGGCAGCGTGAACAATCCCTGCTGGAAAACCTTCTGAGGAAGATTTCGTCCGATTATGACTTCGTCCTGGTGGACACCGCCGCCGGGATTGGGCAATCCGTGCTGTGGCTCAACAATTTCGCCGATCACCCCATCGTCGTCGTGACACCCGACCCGACCTCCATGACCGATGCCTACGCCCTCATCAAGGTGATGGCCAGGGACTACGATCGGGATTCCTTCCATGTCGTCGTGAACGGGTTGAGCAGCCTCAGGGAGGGAGAAGAGGTCTTCGCAACCTTGAAAAGCGTGGCCGAAAAGTTCCTCCAGGTCAAACTCAACCACCTGGGGTCAGTGCCGCAGGATTCCGAGGTGGCAAAGGCTGTGCGCCGCCAGGTGCCCTTTCTGAAAACCTCGCCGGACTCCAAAGCCGCTCGAGCCATTCTGCAGTTGAGCGCCAGCATCGAGAAGCTGGAGCCCCGTCGCCACCAGGGGACGGATCAGCTACCCCCCGCATTCCAGCAAGAGCCACTGGGGGGGCTGGGAAGGGGATGAAACCCCGCAAGATCGAGTGAAGGGTTCCTGAGCTGTAACTGTATAGACTTGAACGCGTGCACCTGAGCTATTCTTCCACGAGCTCCCTGTGCGGAAGCCGGACGGTGAAGAGAGTGCCCTTGCCGGGGTCGGACTCGACCCGGATGGTCCCGCCGTGCTCCCGCACGATCTTTTCCGTGACCATAAGGCCCAGCCCTGTTCCCTTGGATCCCTTGGTGCTGAAAAACCCGCGAAAGACCTGCCTGAGCGTCTCAGGATCCATCCCGCACCCGGTATCCCTGACGCGATACTCGACAGCCCAGCCCTCCTTCGCAACGGACTCCAGCACAACCTCGCGCTTCCCTTCACAGCACGTGTCGCCGTCACAACAGGCTTCGATGGCGTTGGTCACCAGATTCAGCAGGCAAGTGTGAATTCCGTCCGGATCCAGGACCACGCGTCCCATGCCGGGGTCGAGATCCAGCCTGAGCTCCACGCCGCACTGCTGAGCCCTGGCCGCCATGAGATGATAGACTTCCCGCGCCGGGATGTTGGGGTCGCACTCGTCGTATTCGGGCTTCCGATCCTTGGCGAAGCGAAGCAGGTCCAGCATGAGGGCCTTGATCTTCTGGACATTCCTTTTGATCATCTGCCAGCCCTGCAGCAGGTATTTGCGATCATAGAGCTCGATGCCACGCTCCAGCACGTACATACCCCCCGTCAGCCCCCCGATGATGTTCTTCACCCCATGGGCGATGGCAGCCACTGTCTGCCCGATGGCGGCCATCCGCTCGGCCTCGATCAATTGATGCGATTTCTCTTCAACGAGCTTCTCCAGGTTTTCGGTGTATTCGCGCAGCTGCGACCGCATCGAGGCCTTCTCCTGGACTCGCTTGAGGGCCACTTCCAGGACGGCATAGTTGATAGGTTTGGTGATGAAGTCGGCAGCCTCGTGCTGCAAACACTTGACGGCAAGGTCGAGCTCAGCGTGGCCGGTCATCATGATCACTTCGGTGTCCGCATGCTCCTCCTTGATGCGCTTCAGAAGCTCGATGCCATCCATTCCGGGCATCTTGATGTCTGCCAGAACGATCTCGGGAAGGACCCTGCCCACCTCCCTCAAAGCTTCGGATGCGTCCGCCGCAGTGAACACCTCATAACCCGTTGCCTGCAGGGACAGGCTGAGAACCTTCCGCACCCCGTCTTCATCATCGACGATCAGAATCCTATTTGGCATGAACGGTCCCCGAGACTGGAATTTGAACGATGAAACCGGAACCTTCCCTTGGTGCGCTCACCACATCGATGCGTCCCCGAAAGTCCTGGACGATGCCGTAACTGATGGAAAGACCGAGACCGGTGCCCTTTCCCGCCTGCTTCGTGGTGAAAAAGGGCTCGAATATGCGTCCTTTCACCTCATCCGCAATGCCGGCCCCCGTGTCCTGGACCTCGATTCTCACGTTCTCGAGATCGAGAGAGCTCCTGACTGTGATCCGGTCACCGCCCTCCGGCCCAGGCTGCATCTCGTGCTTTTCCTCGATGGCGTCACGGGCGTTGATGAGGAGATTGATGAGCACCTGTTCGAGCCGATTGGGATCGGCCAGGACGGTCGGCAGATCCGGGGCAAGCTCCCGCACCACCTCGATCTGGCGAAGACGCAGCTGCTGGCTGAAGATGTCCAGGGCACGGCCGATGACCTCGTTAACCTGCACCGGCTCCAGCGCCGCCCCCGATTTGCGGCCGAAGTCGCGCAGGTGCTGAACCATGCCGCTCGCCCGGTCCACGTGGCTGTCGATCTCTTCGAACATGGCCCTCAGGACCTCGGCCTGAACGCATTCCCCCTTTTCCGTGCGGCTCAGCAGGAAGCTGCTGGCGGTCTTGATGACCGAGAGCGGCTGGTTCAGCTCATGGGCAATGCCCGCCGTCATTTCCCCGAGGGTGGCCATCTTGCTGGCCTGGATGAGCTGCGGCTTGACCATCAGAATGCTGATGATGTCGGATGCGGTCACCAGCAGAGCCGGCCGACCGGAGTATTCACTCTTCGAGGTGCGCAGGTTGACGAGAACGCTTCGCCCCCCTTTGGTAACCTGCCGCACGTGATTGAGCGTGCTGGATGTCCTCAATTCCAGAGCCAGTTCCTGCTGCTCCGATTCCTCGAAGAAATTGAGAAATGAGGTGAGCAGCAGTTCGTCGCGCCCATAGCCGTACGCATCCTCCACGCTCTCGTTGCAGTCCAGGATCTTGAGGTTCCTTCGATCCAGGATGAACACGGGAATGGGAATGGTGTTGAAAAGAAAACGGCAATTCTCATCGGAGATGTCGAGAGTGGTGAGATACTCGTCCCGAGGTCCGCCTGTTCTCTTCGCCTGGGATCCTTGATCAGCGTATTCCAGCATGGGCGGTCAGTCGCCTCTCTCCGGCTCATCCGTTCGGACGACAGCAGTCTGCGAGCTTCCTAATGAACACCACGATGCCTGTCTGCTCTTCTTCTTCGAAAAGCACGGTCGCGGATAATACGACACGAATCGTGGATCCGTCACGACATAAAACCTCGGTTTCAAAGGGGTAGAGTCTCGTCGGCTGCGAGTCCTCTCCGGTCCCGTAGAGCTCGTCCTGAAACCTTCCGGCTTCCAGCCGGGGGAAGAATTCCATGAGGGACATCTCCCCCACAACGTCCGTCCGGGCCCACCCAAGAAGCTCCTCGGCACTTCGGTTGAACAGCACGACCTTCCCCCGGCGATCACAGGCAATGACTCCATCGATGGAGCTCTCGATGAGCAGTCGCTGGAACTGGAACATGCGGGCCAGCTCCTCGGCCGTGTCCATCCATCGTTCTTCCATGAGCGTCGTGTAGGCCAGCATGTCCCTTCGCTTGAGGTATCGCTCTTTGGCGCGGCTGAGAGCGCCGGACAAGGCTGCATCGCTGAAAGGCTTCGTCACGAAACCTGAAGCATCCAGCTGCATGGCTCGAATGGCCAGGGCGATCTCGGCGAACGCCGTGGCTACAATAACCTCCTTGTCGGGATCGATCTCCTTGATGCGCCGAAGGACTTCCAGGCCGTCCATCCCGGGCATTCCGACGTCGGTGATCACGATCTGAGGCTGCTTGTCGATGAAAAGCCCGATGCCCGACTCGCCGTCCTGCGCCGTGATCACCTCATAGCCCGCCTGTTGGAGAACGAGAGCGGTGACCTTGAGAATTCCCGGATCATCGTCGATCAGAAGCACTTTCCATTGATCTTTCATTGCCGAACTGCAAACCTCTACCAGTAATCATGCTGCCGAAATCCATTGCCCTGCCGCCCGTCAGAAATGGACACCAGGAGGAAATCCTCCCACCCGGCGTCACCGTATTTCTTGGGGCAGCATCATCGCCGGGGGAGAATCCCCTTGCTGTGCACAAAGCGCTCCCTTGACGCACAGAAAGGCATCGACGACATCGTCAGCCCGCTTTCTGTCTGTCTCGATCCCGAGGTGCCACAGAATTCCCAATAACCCCGCATCCCAAAATTTACAAGGTTTCTCATCTGCGTCTCGCACCCATGCCACTCGCACCCCTGCCAATCAGCCGTCACCATCCGTGATGCCCAAATCCGAAGCCGTGTTCACATGTGCCGCGCTTACCCTCCACGCCTGTAATCCACTCCCGCAGGTTTGAAGCCTCACGTTTTCGGCGGGCAGCATCCGTCGCCCGCATTCCCTTCTAAGGCAAGGGAGGTGGGTGGCTTCACGGATTTGATGTTGCAGGAGCCGTCATTTTGCTTTATAAGTCGCATTACAAGGGCGGGTAACTCAGCGGTGAGAGTGCCATCCTCACACGGTGGAAGTCGGAGGTTCGAATCCTCTTCCGCCCACCAGTAAAACAAAGCGGAGAGCCGATCTACAAAAGTCGGCTCTCCTTTTTTGGTGTTACATTGGTGTATCATTCAATCAGGGCTTGGATTTACCCATCGGGGTAATCTTTCCCTTGATCTTCTGTCTGGCGAGCTGGACTCCCTGGAGCTTTTCTTCGATCTCGATCTCCAGATATCTGTCGAAGGCCTTATTCGTGGTGTGGTCGGTGAACCGCTTCACCTCCTCTGGGGTCTTGCCGAGGCGGCGCAGGAACTGGCAGGTGGTGTGGCGAGTGCCGGGATAGAGCGACACGCCCTCGACTCCGAGCTTACGGCAGGCCTTGTTCCGGACGTCTTGCAGGAAGTGCCGCCCAAAAGCCGTATTTGCATGACGACCTCCGCCTCCGAGATCTCGCCTGAAAAAAGGCATCTGCGGAAAACCCTGGGGCAGGGATCGAATGAATTCGATATCCTCATCTAGCAGAATGGAGAGGGTCACACCTACACTTTTGACACCTACAGCCTCCCAACAAACATTTCATAAGAGTTGACCTCGGATTCGTTCATTCTCATCTACTGTGCAACCCCGCCAATTCGCCTATGTGTCAAGAGTGTACGTGTGACCCCTTTCCTCTACTGTTTCAAGCTCGAATCCATGGAGATGCTCTATCGCGCCATCCTTCACGGCTT